>CAZIZI010000004.1:0-83734 GCA_964543765.1 uncultured Thermodesulfobacteriota bacterium | reverse complement strand
TTTTATTGTGTAAATATTATATTGTGTAAATATTTTTAAAAGGCATAGTAGTCCCTATTTTAGTCCCCATTAAATTCCCTTAATTTTCTTGAGTTTAATCTCTCATCCATTTCTTTCAAGATCAAGTATATATTTCTCTCAAACTCCTTCTTTTGGAAATACCTTTACCACATTCACTTTTCTTTTTATTTCTTTTACTTTAATATTACACTACCTTGATAAATTTTGTTTCCTTTACCTCAATCCCCCTCCTTAGTTTCTTCCTTTCTCTGCTTGCGATTTAACCCTTTTAAAACTTCTTTCCAGTTCTTTACACTTTCTCCTTCAGCTCCAAATAACCAAAATCCAAGTATTTCTCCTTCCTTCCATCAATCTTTATTCCTAATGCTAAATAAAGGCGAAACAAGTTTAATCTTCCAAGGAAGGAAAACAATACCATATCCTTTATTATTCCTCAAGACTTTACACAATTAATGAGACACTACTCTTTAAAGGATTTGGGCTTTTCTACTTTCTCAAGACATTGAAGGATAAGTCTGCTTACTCCCTCTGCGCAATCTGGTCTTAGTTTCCCTGGATTTGGTGGTATTACCTCATTGTGGGCTTTTTGATAATACCAACTCCTTTTACTCAGATGCATAATATCTGGTATGACAAAGGACTTCTTTCACTACCATCTCAAGAGCATCACTTCAAGAGAAATTGATGTGTGGAAAAAATCTACTTTTCCCTCAAACTGCTCAGGTGATCTATACTCCGGCCTTCTTGCTCTTCTTTCCAAAAAGCTTGAGCTTCCTTCTTTGAACCTCCGATATAACAATACCAAGGTCTGGTATAGCTTCTTCCAGTGCTTTTGTTAACCCAAAGTCCGTTATCTTATGTGTTCCATCCTTAGTTATAAGGTAATTCCCAGACTTTATGTCCCTGTGAATAAGCTTCTTTCTATGGAGCATACCCCATACCACGACAGAACCGTATAGCAAGATCAAGAACGGTCTTAAAATCCTTTATCTTTTTTCTGAAAGGGCTTTCTTTAAAATCCCTCCATCTCCATATTTCATAAGTATCCTCAATAACCACCATCTCACTCAGATAACTATCCAAAATTCCTCAAACTACGGTTTGTTTAATAGAACAAATGTTTGGTAGAAAAAGGTGGAGGTTAAAAAATGCTAGATGTCATTGAGTCTCGGAGATTTCTTCCTATATCTTTTCGGTAGTAAACCCCTTCCCAACTTATTTTCTCAACGGCCTCATAAGCCCTTTTTAAGGCTTCTTCAAAATCTCTCCCAATGGCAGTCACTCCAAGAACCCTTCCTCCATTGGTATAAAATTTTCCATCCTTTTTAACAGTTCCTGCGTGAAACACCCATACATCTTCCATTGGAAGTACCTCTTCGAGTCCTTTTATCTCCTTTCCTTTTTCGTAAGATCCAGGATATCCCTTTTGAGCCATAACTACACACACCGCAGGTTTGTCAGACCATCGGAGTTTTGCTTCTTTTAACCTTCCTTCCACACAACAGAGCATAATCTCCAACAAATCTCCTTCCATTCTCACTACAAGAGGCTGAGTCTCAGGGTCGCCAAACCTACAATTGAACTCTAAAACCCAAGGGTTTTTATCTTTGTCAATCATAAGCCCCCCATAAAGAATACCCCGATAAGGTCTTCCCTCTTCCCTTAAGCCCTTTATAGTAGGCATCATAATCTCTTCGAGTATCCTTTTTTCAAGCTCAGCCGTTACAAAGGGAACAGGACTATAGGCTCCCATTCCTCCAGTGTTAGGTCCCAAGTCTCCATCAAGAAGCCTTTTGTGATCCTGTGAAGGGGAAAGGGGAAGAAGGTTTTTTCCATCTGAGAATACCATGTATGAGACCTCTATTCCTTCCAATTTCTCTTCGACCACTACCTCAGATCCCGCCTCTCCAAAGGCCTTTTTTACCATGATTTCTTCAATAGCATTTAAAGCCTCCTCTTCCGTTTCGCACACAAAAGTACCCTTCCCAGCAGCTATACCTGAGGCCTTTATCACTACAGGTACTCCATGTTCAATCACATATCTTTTTGCCTTTTGAGGATCATCAAATACCTGAAAAGGAGCAGTTCTAATGCCATACCTTTTCATAAAGGCTTTGGCAAAGGATTTACTTCCTTCAATTTCAGCGGCAACTCTATTGGGGCCGAATATCTTAAGTCCTTCCTTTTCAAAAAGGTCCACGATACCCTTCACAAGAGGAGCCTCTGGGCCTACTACGGTTAAATCTATACCTTCGTTTTTGGCAAAGCGCAAAAGACTTTCAAGATCCTCGGAAGATATTGGTACAGTCTCTGCTATCTCTTCAATACCTCCATTTCCAGGAGCGCAATAAAGCTTTTTCAAAAGAGGACTCTGGGCGATCTTCCAACACAAGGCGTGCTCCCTTCCTCCCCCACCAACAACTAAGACCTTCAAGGTTCAACCTCCACCTTTTCAAAATATTGAGCTATGGCTTTATCATACTCATAAACATGCCAAAAGGCCTTTTTAGCAAGCTCAAAACGCGTTCCGAGAGAAACCTCACCCTTTTCTTTAATCTCTTTCATGACCCTTGGATAATCCTTCGGGTCCACAAGGACAGTCACGTAGTGGAAATTTTTAGCTGCCGCTCTAACAAGAGTAGGACCACCTATGTCGATCTGTTCTATGGCCTCTTTAAGGCTTGCACCTTTGGAGACCGTTTCCACAAAAGGATAAAGATTTACCACCACTAGGTCTATAAGCTTTATATTGTGACGCTTAATCTCTTCTAAATGATTCGGTTCGTCCCTTTTGGCAAGAATTCCTCCGTGGATAAGAGGATGAAGCGTTTTTACTCTCCCGTCCAATATTTCCGGAAACCCGGTGTATTGAGAGACTTCGGTTACTTTTATCCCTTCTGAACTTAAAAAACGCGCCGTACCCCCCGATGAAAGAATTTCCACTCCCATTTCGGCAAGAAACCTTCCCAATTCCGAAATCCCCCTTTTGTCGGAAACGCTTATAAGAGCCGTCTTTAGCTTCATATCCCCTCCTTCAAAGGGTTATTATTGGATTTTTACGATCCATTACAAATATCTTTACTTTTCCTCCGCAAAATTTTTCGACCAATTGGGCGACTTCCTCAGTTATCCTTTGAGCTTCATTGGAGTCTACCGGAGGCAAACAATCCACATTTATCGCTACCCAATTTGTCTCAAATGTGAGCTTCGTATGTTCCCCTTGCCTCCAATTCCAACATCGACACAATACCTTCTCTTCATCCCGGTAAATCACTTCGTTCATTTTGGGCGGATCAGGCTCAGTTTCACCAAAAGGAATAAATAACTCATCACCCTTCGCATAAGTCAAACGAAGATCACCGACTACCTTCGAAAGATCGTCTCCACCACTTGGGACAAGATATTTCAGCGAGATATAGTTAAAAATATCGACCAAGGGGTTAATTGATTTGATGTCTTTTCCTTTTACAACTTGTTTGATTAAAGTTTCCACCGAGGGCGGAAACTTATTGGGATTAATTCCGAACTTTTTATAAGCTTCCCTCCAACTCGCCACCCGTGGATGTTCTCGATATCTTTCGGGATCAATTTCTTTCGTTACTTTGTTCTGAACCTCTCTAATAAGTAAAGCAAGTTCTTCAATTTTACATTCGTTATTTACCCCTTTTCCTACCACCACACCTCTTATAAAATCAGGAAATTTATCAAAGATCTCAATATGATAATTCACTCTTTAACCTCCTTGCTAAGAGAGTAGATGTATATTTCCGATATGTAATTCTTTAATCCCTGCGTTTTTCGCAATCTCCAAACAAGAAAAAGCATAATTACGAGGTGTTGGAGGAAGATCGCTCAGATAAAAATCGGGATGAAAACCTAAAAGCGTCCAAGGAATGGAAGGATCTAAAGAGGCTATAAAACGAGCGATACCCTCTACCTCCACCATATCCACGTAACCTGGTACAAGTAAAGTACTGGCTATAAGAAAAGGTGGATCCGGACGAAGCCTGTGAAATTTAACAAGATACTTGAAATTTTCCTTCTGTCCCTTGTTGGAAACGCCCGAGAGGAAAAAGCTCATCTCTTCGGTCCAACATTTGAGGTCGACCTTTATGCAACCACCGCTTTCCAGCGACAGTTTGGCCATTTGAGCGAGAAGTGGTTTTGAAACGGCTCCGTTTGTCTCCCAACATATTCTCACTTTGTATCTCTCTAATGCCCTTTTTGCGAAGATTAAAGCATGTACAACTTGAGGTATCGGATCACCGCCGAAAAAACAGATGCACTTCACTTTATCGTTTACCGCTTCAAGGAGGTCTTCTACTGTGTTTAAAGAAGTTAGACTCATCTTTCGTCTGAAAATCCAATTTTGACAAAAAAGACAATCGAAATTACAAGAACAATAAAACACCGCCAGGTTATAAAAACCGTATTCCTTTTTTCCTGGACAAACCCAAGTGGCACAGCAGTTTGTGGGCAATGGATCGTAATACCAATAAACGTAAGCCTTTTTCCAATCGCCACTTTTAGGAACCAGTTTCCCATTTCGGTTTTCATAAACACCACAAAAACCCATTTCACCTTCGGGAATTGAGCATCCATTAAGGCATATCCTGCATTTTCTTCCCTTTGGATCCAAAGGTATTTCTTCAGGTAATCCGTCTTTCCGCCTTAAAGTGCGATGAATTTCAAAAAATTTATCCTTAACTATATCAAAGTTTTTTCTGACACAATCGCCACAGATATTTATTATTTTTGAGATAAATGGACTTGTTTTTTTGCACAACTCACACTTTCTCATCAAAACTCAAGTGCCGCTTCTTTAAGTTCACGAGTATGACAAGTGTCATTTATTGTTTTTATTACCCACATTCCGTTTTTCCATTCGAACTCATTTAAAGCTGAGGTCCCCTGTTCTATCCTCCAAAAGGCTTTAAGATTGAGTCCTAAAAGTTTACTGATCAATACTTTTAAAACTACCCTGTGGGTAACTAAGGCTATAGTATCCTTTTGATGGTTAGATTTAAGGTCCTCTATGAAATTGAAGGCTCTTTCTTCCACCACCTTTAAGCTTTCCCCTTGGGGAAAGCTTAACTCATGGGGGGCATTAAGCCATTTTTCGTAAAGATCAGGGAATCGAAGCCTAACTTCCTCAACGCTTAGTCCTTCCCAACTTCCGAAACTTATGTCTATAAGTTCTTCCCTTACGAAAACAGGGCTTTTGGTAAAACTTGCAATTATAGAAGCCGTTTCTTGAGCTCTTTTGAGAGGACTTGAAAAAATCGCCTTTATAGGGACATCTTTGAGCCTTTTTCCTAAAAGTTCGGCTTCTTTTCTCCCCACCTCATCAAGTGGAATATCCGCTCTTCCCCTGAATATTCCCTCTTTATTCCATTGGGTCCTTCCGTGTCTCAAAAGAAAAAGCCTCATCTTTATTCCCTTACGCGTTGAAACGGAAATAAAGTATATCTCCGTCTTTTACTTCGTACTCTTTTCCTTCAAACCTCACAAGACCTAATTCCCTTGCTCTCTTTTCCGACCCAGCTTTAACTAGATCCTCAAAACTTATCACCTCCACTTTAATAAAACCCCTTTGCATGTCAGAGTGAATTTTACCAGCCGCTTCCGGCGCTTTGGTGCCCTTTCTAACTGTCCAAGCCCTCAAGTCTTCATGGGCGGTAGTAAAAAAAGTTACAAGTTCTAAGAGTTTATAACCCACTTTTACCACTTCGAACAATGAAGTTCCCATTCCTAACTCTTTTCTGAGAGTTTCTCTTTCCTCTGACGAAAATTCTTGTAACTCAAGTTCAAGCTTTCCAAAAACTTTAACCACAGGGACGTTCTCTTTTTCGGCTACTTTCAAAAGTTTTTCCAAAAGATGGTTTTCTTCACTGATATTTGCTATGTAAAAGTAAGGCTTTGCGGTTATCAAAGGGAGATCTTTGGGTAGTTTAGCACTTTTAGCCTCTAAGTATTCCTTCGCTCTTTTTCCTTTTGAGAGCCATTTTTCCAGTTCATTCAAAAGCTCTTCTTCTCGTAATTCTTTTTTAGGGGAAGCTTTGGTGAGTTTTGATACCTTTTGAAGCCTTCGAGAAACCAATTGCAGATCAGAGAGGATCAATTCCAGGTTTACGATCTCCACATCCCTTTCAGGATCAGGATGGCCATAAATGTGGGGTATGTCTTTTGATTCAAAACAACGGACCACGTGCGCTATGACGTCCACTTCCCTTATATGGCTTAAAAATTCATTGCCAAGCCCTTCCCCTTCACTTGCTCCTTTTACTAAACCCGCTATGTCGACGAATTTTAAAAACGTTGGGGTTACCTTTTTAGGATTAAGGAGTTTTTCTAATACTTTAAGCCTTTCATCGGGAACCGGGACGATTCCTATATTAGGGTTTATGGTAGAAAAAGGGAAAGAAGCTACTTCAGCAGACGCATTGGTCAAAGCGTTAAATATGGTGGATTTTCCAACGTTTGGTAAACCTACTATGCCACACTTAAACCCCATTTGTGCTTTAACCTTTCTCGAAGTTCGCAATCCGCGGGAGGCATGGGAAGGTTGAATATTTCCCCCTTTTTAAACCATCTTACCTCCTCACAGCCTAAAGGAACGGGTGTCCCTTTTTCGAGTTTGCATTTATAAAGTAAAAGGAGTAAATTGAAATGCTCATAAGGCATCCATACCACCTCTTCTATTTTTTCTACTTGGATCTGTATGCCTAACTCTTCCTTTAACTCTCTTTGGAGACACCCTTCGGGTGACTCGGCTTCTTCCAATTTTCCTCCTGGGAATTCCCAGAATCCCTTATAAGGTCCCTCTTTTCGTTTAGATAAAAGTACCTCTTCTGAGTTTTCAATCAGCGCCGCGCTTACAATAAGGGTCTTCACTTCGTTTTGACCTCGAAGATAGATCGTTTGATAATTTTCCCCTTGTGTCGAGGAAAATCAGCCTTAATGTAAACTTTTTTAGGAGTCACTTTTACTATTATTCCCTCTTTTTCGCCCCCAGCAAAGGGAAAAATCACCCTCTCCCCCACTTTCATGACTCCCTCCTTTTTTCTAAATTTTTACCAAGATAATTTTTAAAAAACAACGATCTTGACCTATCTTTATAGGTATGAGAAAAGTGAAGAAGGGAGAAACAACTATGAGGCCAAGAGGCGGATGGGTAAATGATGAAAATATGGTGCTTCTTGTGGATCTTTACGAACTCACGATGGCTCAAAGTTACTTTCGTCGAGGTAAAAACGAGTTAACGACCTTTGAGCTTTTTGTGCGTAATTTTCCCCCAAACCGATCTTACCTTATCGCCTGTGGGCTTGAACAGGCCGTTTATTATCTTCTTAATCTGAGATTTTCTCAAGAAGCGGTAGAATATCTGAGAAGCCTTGGACTGTTTTCAGAGGATTTTCTCAAATATCTGTCAAATTTCCGTTTTACCGGAAGCGTTTGGGCTTTGCCCGAGGGAGAGGTCTTTTTCCCACAAGAACCTATTCTAAGGGTCACTGCTCCGAGGATCGAAGCTCAGATAGTCGAGACCTTTCTCCTTAATACCATCAACTTCCAATCCATGATAGCTACTAAAGCCTCACGGGTCGTACTTGCTGCAGAAGGGCGTGCGGTTATAGATTTCTCCGCCAGAAGGGTTCACGGAGCTGATGCAGCCCTTAAAGTAGCAAGGGCTTCGTATGTAGGGGGATGTAGTGGTACTTCTTGTGCTTTAGCGGGTATGATCTATGGCATTCCCGTTTATGGAACGATGGCCCATTCCTATGTGATGTCTTTTCCGAATGAACTTGAAGCCTTTTGTGCCTTTGCCGAAGATTTCCCCGATAATGTGCTTCTTTTAATTGACACTTACGACACACTGAGAGGGGCCGAGAATGCTGTTAAAGTAGCTAAAGTCCTTGAAAAGAGGGGATATAGGCTTAAGGGCGTTAGGATAGATAGTGGTGACTTAGTGGAGTTGAGTAAAAAGGTTAGGGAGATCCTCGATAAAAATGGTTTACATTATGTGAAGATCCTCCTTTCAGGAGACCTTAACGAGTATAAGATTCATGAGCTTTTGAAAAAAGGGGCAAGGGCCGACCTTTTTGGAGTGGGGACCGAACTGGGTACAAGTTATGATGCTCCCGCCTTGGGTGGTATTTACAAATTGGTTCAAGATGAGACAGGACCGAGAATTAAGCTATCCTCAGGTAAACTAACTTACCCCGGCAAAAAACAAATATGGAGAATTTACGGAAAAGATGGCATCTTAAAGAAGGACATCATCGCCCTTGAAGGAGAAGGCATAAAAGAGGATAACGAATGTGTTCCCCTTCTTATTCGCATAATAGAAAACGGAGAGCTTAAAAAGGAGCTTCCGTCTCTTGAAAAAATCAGGGAAAGGTGTCTTTGGTCTTTGAAATCTCTCCCCCCTTATTTAAAAACCCTTAAATCAAATGCCTCTCCACCTTTGGAGATTTCGCCGGCTTTAAAGGCTTTAACCGAATCGCTCATAGAGTCATTCTCTATACCGCCACCACCCGGTGGTATTTCTTCTTGCCAACCCTAAGTATAATGGTTCCTTCTTCAAGATCCGCAGTGGTTACCTTTTGGTCGAAGCTTTCTATCCTTTTATCGTTGATATAGGCCCCTCCTTGAGAGATTAACCTTCGGGCTTCGCTTTTTGTGCCAGCCAGTCCCGTAATGACCAAAAGCTCATAGGCCAAGATACCCGCTTCTAATTCGGAACGCTTTATCTCGGTGGTAGGAATTCCCTCTTTCACCTTTCCTTCCTTACCAAAAAGCGCCCTCGAAACTTCGCGAGCTTTCTTGGCTTCTTCTTCGCCGTGTACTATTTTTGTGACTTCAAAGGCCAATATTTCCTTAGCCTTCCTGATCTCTTCACCTTGAAGGCTTCCCAATCTTTTCACCTCATCCATTGGTAAAAAGGTAAAAAGCGCAAGAAACCTCTCCACATCTCTATCGTCTACGTTTATCCAATATTGGTAAAATTCATAAGGCGACGTGAGTTCTGGATCAAGCCATACGGCTCCCTTTTCGGTCTTGCCCATCTTCTCTCCGGTGGCGGTAGTGAGAAGGGGAAATACTAGTCCGTAAGCCTTTCCTTCCTCCGCCCTCCTTATTAACTCTATACCCGCACAGATGTTAGCCCATTGATCACTTCCTCCCATTTGTAAAAGGCATCCGTAATGCTTCCATAAATAAAGGAAATCGTAAGCTTGAAGGAGCATATAATTAAATTCTACAAAATTAAGCCCCGTTGTTTCGTAACGGAGTTTGTAGGTCTCGGCTTGAAGCATTCTATTAACGCTGAAATGTCGGCCTATATCCCTCAAGAATTCTATATAATTCAATCTTGTAAGCCATTCAGCATTGTTTAGTAAAAGGGCTCTTCCTCTTTCAAAATCCAAAAACCGAGCGAGTTGTCTTTGAAGGTAACGGGAATTTTCTTCTAGTTCTTGAGGGCTCATAAGAGGACGAGCCTCTTTCTTTCCACTTGGGTCTCCTATTAAACCCGTGCCTCCTCCAAGAAGTGCAATAGGTCTATGTCCACATCTCTGAAAGTGCACAAGTGCTAGGATTGGCAAAAGATTCCCTACGTGAAAGCTCTTTGCCGTGGGATCGAAACCTATGTAACAGGTTATCTTCTCCCTGCCTAAAAGCTCTTCTAGTTCTTCCTCATCGGTCACCTGATAAATAAAGCCCCTCTCTTTGAGTACCTGATATACGTTAATTTCACCCATGGTTTCCTCCCAGGGGTTCTTTAAGGCGCTTTATCTTTAAGGTTTTCCCTGTTATTGCGTCCAATTCCAGGTATACGCCTTGAAGCTCCACTTTGCCCCCAGCTACTTCAAACCGATTGGGCATCTGAGTGATAAAAGTGGCTATGGCTGTTTCCTTTTTCATACCGATAACGGAATCCACAGGACCGGTCATACCCGCATCTGTTAGGTAAGCTGTACCCTTTGGAAGGATTCTTTCATCAGCTGTTTGAACATGGGTATGAGTCCCTATAACTGCCGAGACTTCGCCATCCAAAAACCATCCGAGTGCCATTTTTTCCGAGGTAGCTTCGGCATGAAAGTCCACCAAAATCAAGGTGGTTTTTCCCTTAAGGTGAAACAGATGTTCTTTGGCGGTTTTGAAAGGTGACTCCAAAGGTTTCATGAAGATACGGCCTTCAAGGTTCAAAACGCCTATGGAAAGGCCTTCTCTTATTTTAAACACTCCGCTTCCTCTGCCAGGAGTACCAGAGGGATAATTGGCTGGACGAAGGATTCGAGATTCTTTATCCAAATAAGGGATAATCTCCCGTCTTTTCCAAATGTGATTCCCAGTGGTGATTACATCAATACCCAATAGGAATAATTCCTGGGCTTTTTCTGGGGTTATTCCAATTCCTCCTGCCGCATTCTCTCCATTAGCCACCACAAAGTCCAATCTCCACTCTTTTCTTAAAGTGGGCAAAAGCTCCCTTACCGCTCTTCTACCCGCTTTGCCCACTATGTCTCCTACGAACAGGATCCTTACTACCTGATCATTTGGCATATTCTATGGCCCTTACCTCTCTTATTACAGTGACCTTTATCTGTCCTGGGTAACGCAATTCTTTTTCGATCTTCCTGGCTATTTCGTGGCTCAAAAGAATAGCTTGTTCATCCGACACCTTATCGCTCTGCACCATTACCCTAACCTCTCTTCCTGCCTGAATGGCATAAACTTTATCTACTCCAGGAAAGGACTTCGCCAACTCTTCAAGTTCCTGCAACCGTTTTATGTAGCTCTCGTACATCTCCCTTCGGGCTCCAGGTCTGGCGCTGGATAACGCGTCCGCAGCCTGTACCAATACTGAAAGAAGCGTACTCGGAGTAGGATCATGATGAGTAGCAATAGCCTTTACCACTTCATCAGGTTCTCCATATTTTTTAGCAAGCTCCGCACCTATGGAAGAATGAGTGCCCTCCAATTCATGATCCACGGCTTTACCTATGTCATGCAACAACCCGGCTCTTTTGGCCAATTTGACGTTCATATTTAGCTCCGAAGCCATTATGCCCGCTAAAAAAGCCACCTCTAAGCTGTGCTGATAAACGTTTTGCCCATAACTTGTCCGATACCTCAAACGCCCAACAAGCTTCAGAAGTTCGGGATGAAGATCATGAAGGCCCAAATCGAAAGCCGCTCGATTCCCGAGTTCTTTTATATGTCTTTCAAACTCCTCTTTTACTTGACTGACCACCTCTTCTATCCGAGCGGGATGGATCCTCCCATCAGCCACAAGCCTTTCAAGGGCTAAACGGGCTATCTCTCTTCGTATTGGGTCAAAACTGGAGAGGATAACGGCCTCGGGAGTGTCGTCTATTATAAGGTCAACCCCCGTAGCTGCTTCAAATGCTCTGATGTTGCGCCCCTCTCTACCGATAATCCGCCCTTTCATCTCCTCGTTGGGGAGGTTTACCAAAGTCACCGTGTTATCTATCACATAATCACCTGCATATCTTTGAATGGCCAAGGAAAGGATCTCCTGAGCTTTTTTTTGGGATTCTTCTTTAAATTCCTCTTCCATTTGCTTTAAACGTTTGGCGAACTCTACTTTGGCTTCTTCTTCCATCTTTTGAAGGAGCAAAAGCTTCGCTTCTTCGGAGGTCATTTGAGAGATCTTTTCGAGCATCAGGCGCTCCTGCTCAAGCATCCTTGATAATTCGCTCTCCTTTTGAAGTAAAAAACTTTCCTTTTCCTTTATCTCCTTCTCCTTTCTCTCTAACTCTTCTTCCCTTGAGTCTAAATAGTCCGATCTCTTATCCAGGTTTAGTTCTCGCTGTTGAAGCCTTTTTTCAAGGGCTAATAACTCTGCACGCTTTTCTTCAATCTCTTTGTTAAACTCTTCCTTTAACTTGTAAAGTTCCTCTCTTGCTTTAAGGGCTGCTTCTTTTCTCTTTAATTCGGCTTGTTGTTCGGCTTCTTTTAAGATCTCCTGAGCTTTCCTTTGAGCAAAATTAATCTCTCTTTTTGAAGCCCTTTTGCCCAGCCATATCCCTACACCTAATCCAACAAGGCAGGCTATAAAGAAGATTGCTATGGTAAATGCCATCTTTCTCCTCCTTTACATTAAGGCAAAGGGAAAGGTCGAAAGGTTTAAGGAGAACGCCTTTCTTTAAACTTGTTTAATAGGAAATTTATATCCTTAAGGGCCAAGTAAACCCTTCTTAAACTTAGTTTATCCCTTCTTCTTTCAAAAACTTCTCCACCCTTTCGACCTTTTCCTTAAGCCTCTTCCTTATCTCCTCCATTTCCCTTTCGTTTTTAATATATTCATCCGCTATATAAAGTGCTGCCATTACTGCAATCTGAATCGAAGGCACAGGCCCTATCCTTTCGGCTACCCTTCTCATAGTCTGGTCGACCAATTGTGCCACTTCTCTCACATATTCCTCTGGGGCTTCACTTTTTAAAGGATATCGCTGACCAAATATCTCCACCTCGATCCTTTTTTTTACCATTTCTTCAGTCAAGGCCTAAGGCTTCGAGTTTGTTTATTATCCTCTCTACCCTCGAACGTACTTCCTCCCTTTGTTCTTTGAGGATCTCATTTTCCTCCTTTAACCTTTTATTCTCTTCTTTTATCTTGTTATAGGCTTCAAATACCTTCTCTATTTTCTCTTCCAATAACCTGATCTCTTCCCATTCCATCTCCGAACTCCCCTTGTTTTTGATTATCCCAGTTTACCCCCTTTTAGGACCTTAAGTCAATTTTAAAAAACAAACCAGCAAGGGTTTTGATAAATAGAAGGTTTGGTTTTGATTAGTAGGTATATAAAGGATTGCGGGGAATGACCACAAGCCCGGTTTCTGAGTCAACGAAATATTTTTCCCGATCCTTTTCGAGGTCATACCCTATTTTTTCACCCGCCTTTATACGATTACCATGGTCAACTATGGCCCTGTGAATATGAGCCCCTTCTTCGATCTCGCAATGTCCTAATATTATACTATCTTCCACCACTGCACCGCTCCATATTCGGGTGTTCCTTCCGATTATGGAGTTTCGAACAAAGGCTCCCGAGATAATAACCCCTGGTGATAAAAGGCTATTTTCTACAAGGCCCATTCTCCCTCCACTTCCCATTACTACTTTTGCAGGGGGATCATGATACTTTACCGATCTAATGGGCCAATTAGGATTGTAAAGGTTGAGTTTTGGAAGTGGTCCTATTAATTCCATATTCGCTTCGTAATAAGCTTTTATAGTGCCCACATCCCTCCAATAATTCGGTCCTTCTGTTTCTCCTTTTATGCGGTTTTTTGTGAAATCATAAGCAAAAACTGCCCTTCTTTTAACTGCTTGAGGTAAAATATCCTTACCAAAGTCATGGGAGCTGCCTTTTCTTTCCCTGTCAAGTTCTAATTCTTCATAAAGCACGTCCGTGTTAAATATATAATTTCCCATTGATATCAAACACTCATCACTTCCAGGGATAGTGGGAGGATCCGGTACTTTCTCTTTGAACTCCAAAACCCGATTTTTCTCATCTATAACCACCACCCCAAATCTTGATGCTTCTTCCTTGGGTAACCTAGTAGTGGCTACTGTTATTTCTGCTTCTGTCTCAAGATGGAATTGAATCATCTGGCTTATATCCATCAAATATACGTGATCTGCTCCGAAGATTAAGACCAAATCCGGATTTGTCCTTTTAATAAGAGTTAGGTTCTGATACACCGCATCAGCAGTACCTTGATACCATTCCTCTCCCTTTTGCATCTGAGCCGGGACTGGCAAAATAAAAGCCCCATTCACCGGCTGTATCACTATCCAACCCTGTTGTAAATGTTTTATAAGAGCATGGGCTCTGTATTGGACAAGAACGTAGATGTTCGTGATCCCAGAATTAAAAAGGTTACTCAAGACGAAATCTATAATTCGATAGTTCCCACCGAACGGCACAGCCGGTTTAGCCCTATATTGGGTTAGTGGAAAAAGCCTCTCTCCTCTTCCCCCGGCGAGGACCATAGCGATAACTTTCGGCATTTGAACAAATGTCATTTTCATTTTGCTTACTTATTTTACTTTTTTATAAAAAACAACGATAAAAAGCTTCCCGCAATGGAGATTATAGCGCTTAGCATAAAAGAGGTAGCAAAAGTTGCGGTAACATCCTTTATAGCCCCTCCCACATAAGGACCAAAGGCCTGCCCAATGCCAAAGAAAAGGGTTATAAAACCAAGAGCTCCGGGTGCAAGTTTACTGCCCACCACATCTCCAGCTGCTGCGGCCATAATGGTGGGAATTGAGAAAGCCGAGATGCCGAAGATAATAGCCGCCAGGAGGCCTCCTGTACTGCTTTTCCATAAGGCAGCCACCAGATATGAAAGGGCCAAAACCCCATAAGCTAAACAGGAGCCCTTAGATCTTCCCAAAAGGTCAGAAATCCCTCCAAAGATCACCCCGCAGAAAATGCTCAAGATTCCTAATACCCCAAAGATCAGCCCTGCTTGTTTCAAAGGTATCCCAATTTCTTTGTTGAGGTATGCTACAAAAAAGGTAAGGAAAATTATATATGAAAAACCATACATAAAATACACAAACCCGAGCTTCCAAAGTTCGGGTTTCTTAAACACCTCTCTTAAGGCGGAAAAGAAGGAAATTTTTTCTTCGTGTTTCTCAATGGGTTTTTCTACTCCATAAGGCAATAGTCCCTTTTCCGCAGGAGAATCTCTCAACAACAAATAAACGGCCCACGAACCTATAAATACGCAAACCCCCAACGTATACCACGCATACCGCCAGCCATTTTGATTCAAGGCGATGATAGGAGGAAGTATTAGACCCGAAAGGAACAGACCAGTTCCAATTCCAGAAGAGACAATTCCTGTGGCAAATCCCTTTTTTCGATAAAACCATGCTGCAGGAAGGGCCATAATCGGAACATAACTGCTTCCATTTCCCATCCCCGTTATCAGTCTTAAAAAGAAGGCGGAAAGGAAGGAATTTACTGTGCCCGTTAAAAACAAACTTATGCCCATTACCAGAAGCGAAACAAAAATTAATCTGCGCGTTCCAAACCTTGAAGCCAAAAATCCCCCGATTAAAGCCATGGCAAGATACCCTACGAAATTTCCCGTAGCTATAAGACCAAGTTGAGCGTAAGATAAATTAAGGGAATCCTTCATAGGGGGCAAAAGGACCGAATAAGCCATCCTCCCAAAACCATGAGCCAAAATTGTCACCAATGTACCTGTGAAAGCAATTGCCCATGCATAATGCATGAATTTCCCTCCCTTTTAATTTTTTAGCATGGAAATTTCTTTTGACAAGTTTATTTAATGTGTGTTATCACTGAAATAACAGCTTACCAGGTTAAGGCCGTAAGGGGGTCCGGTCTCTGACTTGGGAAAGCTGGAGAAAATTTTAAGGAGGTTAAGCAGTATGGCAAGAGGAAGAGTTAAGTGGTTCAATGAAAAGAAAGGCTATGGGTTTATCGAACAGGAAAATGGCGAAGACATATTTGTTCACTATACTGCGATTGTAGGGAAGGGTTTCCGAACTTTACGACAAGGGCAAGAAGTGGAGTTCGAAATCGTAATGGGACCAAAAGGCCCCCAAGCAGCAAACGTTACCATTCTCTAAAGCACCTTTGTAAGACCCCCACGGGCCCCTGCGGGGGCCCTTTTATTTTTGCCTTGTACTAAATAAAAGTAGATGCTAATTTTCAAAATGTGAAACAGGTAGTCCTCGGTACGGCCGGTCATGTAGATCACGGTAAGACCACCCTTGTCAAAGCCCTAACGGGCATCGATACGGATCGTTTAAAAGAGGAAAAGGAAAGGGGAATGACCATTGAACTCGGTTTCGCCTATTTGGATCTTCCAAGTGGCAAAAGGCTTAGCATTGTAGATGTTCCAGGTCATGAACGTTTCATTAAACATATGGTAGCTGGAGCTCAGGGTATGGATCTTGTGGCTTTTGTTGTGGCCGCAGATGAAGGGATTATGTCTCAAACAAAGGAACATCTTCAAATATGTGAGCTTTTAGGGATTAAAAAGGGGTTAGTGGTCATAACTAAGGTTGACCTTGTTGAGGAAGAGCTTTTGACATTGGTCAGAGAAGGGGTGAAGGATTTTCTTAAAGGCACATTTTTGGAAGGTGCGCCTATTGTTGAGGTTTCGGCAGTAAAGGGATGGGGAATAAAGGAACTAGTGGAGACCATAGATAAGCTTGTTGATGAAGTGGAAGAAAAGCCCTCGGACGGACTTTTTCGTTTGCCCATTGATAGGGTTTTTACCATTAAGGGTTTTGGTACGGTGGTTACTGGTACCGTTCTCTGCGGGGAGGTCTCAGTGGGAGACGAAATTGAGATACTGCCTGAGGGGATCCGAGGAAAAGTGAGGGGAATTCAGGTTCATAAAGAGCATTTAAAACAAGCTCGTGCTGGCCAAAGGGCGGCGATTAACCTGACGGGGATCGAAAAAGAGCATATTGAAAGGGGTGACGTGATAGTCCATCCAAAAACCCTTACACCCACTTCCATTTTGGACGTAGAGATATTCCACCTTCCCCATGCGCCTTTTGCTTTGAAAAACGGGACCACTTTACAGCTTCATATAGGTACTTCGCATCTTTTGGCTCAAATTATCCTTTTGGAGACCGATGCCCTTGAGCCGAGACAAAAAGGCCTTGCCCAATTGAGGCTTCAAAGGCCAGTAGTTGCCCAACCTTTCGACAGGTTTATCCTCCGAGGATCAGGCCCCATCCAAACCTGGGGCGGGGGAATAGTCCTTGACGCCCATCCCCCTAGGCACAAAAGGTTCAAAACGGAAGTGATAAAAAAGCTTAAGGAACTTCGAGAGTCAGATCCCCAAAAGGTTATCCTTTATCACTTAAACAAATATGCTTCACAAGGTTTAACCTTAAAGGAAATAATGGCCCATACGGGTTTAAGAAAAAGGGTGGTGGAAGAAGCCCTCGGTGAATTATCCAAAGGGGGAAAAGTCCTATTACTCAAAAATACCTTCCTCCCCAAAGAGGCCTTGGAGGGAATAAAAACGGAACTTATTGGGATTCTCTCAAAATTCCATCAACAAAACCCTTCGCGTCTCGGTATAACCCAAGAGGAAATAAAAGGGAAATTAAAAAACACAAACGAAGGGCTAATAGCTTTCACAATAGAAAGACTCCTTGAGGAAGACGTAATTCAAAAAGAAGGTGATCTTTTAAGGCTTAAAACTCATAAAATTCCCTTCGGTGAAGAGGAATTAAAAGAGTTGGAAAACCTTATATTGAAAGCTTCTCTTTCTCCACCTACACCTAAAGAAATAGCCCAATTTTATAAAAGAGACCTTTCAACAATAAAGGAAATGTTATCGATTTTGGTCCATAAAGGTTCCATAATAAGGGTTAAGGAAGATCTTTATTTTCACAAAGAGGTCCTTGACTCGTTAAAAAATAAACTAATCGAATATTTAAAAAAACACGGCCGTATTTCAATTCAAGAGTTCAAGAATTTAATAGGAACTTCTCGGAAATATGTTATTCCACTTGCTGAATATTTTGATCAAATTAAAGTCACCATAAGAGTAGGGGACGAAAGGATATTAAGAGGCAGTTAAGTGGTATATTCAGCATTAATTCTCACGTAATCGTAAGAAAGATCACAAGTAAAGACCTCAAACTTACCTTTTCCTTCTTTTAGGTCAATTTCGATGAAGATATCTTTATTTCTTAGCGCTTTTCTTAATTCATCGTGGTCGATATTGAGTCCTTTTCCTTCTGAGGCCACTTTTAGACCGTTTATCCATATGCAAACTTTATCGGGGTTAAATTTTGTTCCCGAATCCCCTAAGGCGACCATTATTCTTCCCCAATTCGGATCCTCTCCGAAAAGGGCAGTTTTAACCAGAACAGAGTTAGCTATTCTGAAAGCGGCCTTTTTCGCTTCGGAATCGCTTTTGGCTCCTTTTATCGAGATTTTAACGAATTTAGTGGCTCCTTCTGCATCTTTTACGATCTCTTTGGCAAGATCCATTGTGAGTGAGATCAGGGCTTCCTTGAAAATTGGCCTCTCTTTTTCATTAAGAGTTCCCTCTTGGCCGTTTGCCATAAGAAGGACGGTATCATTGGTGCTTTGTTCGCCATCTACCGATATTCTGTTGAAACTTAGGGAGACCGCCTCCTTAAGACAACTTTGAAGGATTTGAGGTTCACAGACAAAATCGGTTAGCAAAAAACACAACATGGTGGCGAGATTAGGGCTTATCATTCCGGCGCCTTTGGCAATTCCGAGGATAGTGCCTTTAAAACGTCCGCATTTCACTTCAACGGATTTTATCTTCGGCCGGGTGTCGGTGGTCATTATGGCCGAAGCTACCTCCTGAAAGCCTTCGTGGGACAATCTTTGTATTAAGGAAGGCAATGCGCTTTTAATCTTTTCCAACGGTAATTTTTTACCAATTACACCTGTAGAAGCCACAAGGACACTGCGGGGTTTGAGATTAAGAGCCCTTTCGACGGCGTTTGCCATTTCTTCTGCATCTTTTAAACCTTCTTTCCCGGTACAAGCATTGGCACAACCACTGTTGGCGATTATTGCTTGAGCGATGCCCTTTTTTAAGATTCTTTTGGTGTAAATGACAGGGGCAGCTTTAACTCTATTAGAGGTAAATACCCCGGCTACTTTACATGGGGATTCTGAAAAAATCAAAGCCAAATCGAGTCCCTGAGGTTTTATACCGCTTGCTACCGCTGAAGCTTTGAAGCCCTTCGGTAATTTCATCTCCCGCAACAATGTTTATATTTCTTACCACTGCCACAAGGGCACGGATCATTACGCCCTACTTTCGGGGTTTTCCTTCGGATTGGCCCTTGAACCTGAGGAGAAGGTGGCACCGGAGTAGTCCCTTTAGAGGGGAAGGGACCTCTAACCAGTTCAAAGGAGGAGCGTCCAGAAAGCGATAAAGCTGGCATTTCTTCACCCTGAGTAATCTGAACGGCGAATAACTTTCTCACCACATCTTCTCTGAATCGATCGAGCATCTCCAAAAACATCTGGTATCCTTCTTTTTTGTATTGCACCAAAGGGTCCTTCTGAGCATATCCCCAAAGTCCTATTCCTTCTTTTAAATGATCGAGATTAAGTAAATGCTCTTTCCAATGACTATCCAATGTATGAAGCAGTAGGAATTTTTCAACTTCCCTCATAAGATCAGGTCCAACTCGAGCTTCTTTTTCCTCATAATATTCCCGAGCTTGGGAAAATAGCATTTCAATCAAATCTTCACGCTTCACTTTGGGAATGATCTCAAGTTCCAAAGGAAAGAAGAATTGCTGTTTAAAGGCCTCCTTTAGACCTTCCCAATCACATTCTGAAACAGGTAGCTTCGGATCGGTATAAGTATCCACTAGATCTTCCACCAATTTCCGAACCATCTCCATGATCATTCCCTTTAATTCCTCGCCTTTCATTATTCTGCGTCTCAGAGAATAAACCGCTTCCCGTTGGTGGTTCATCACATTGTCGTATTCGAGAAGGTATTTTCTTATTTCAAAATTATGTGCCTCAACACGCTTTTGGGCGTTTTCGATGGCCCGACTTATAAGAGGATGCTCAAGGAGTTCTCCATCTTTAACTCCCAAACGTTCCATAATCTTTTTAAGTTTCTCCCCTCCAAATATTCGCAAAAGATCGTCTTCAAGAGATAAATAAAACCTGGAGGAACCGGGATCACCTTGTCGCCCTGCCCTTCCCCTCAATTGGTTGTCTATCCTTCGGCTTTCATGCCTTTCAGTACCGATAACGTGTAAACCTCCTAAACTTAACACCTTCTCCTTTTCTTCCTTGGTAATCTGAAGGGCCTTCTTATAAGCCTCTTGAAAGGCCTTCTCATCCGCATTATCCCCTACCATTTTCTTCGCTAAAAACTTGGGGTTTCCCCCCAATAAGATGTCCGTACCCCGACCAGCCATGTTTGTGGAAATGGTCACTGCTCCAAACCTTCCAGCCTGAGCGATTATCTCGGCTTCTTTCTCGTGATGTTTGGCGTTCAAAACGTGATGAGGAATGCCCCTTCTTTTCAACATCTGACTCAACCGTTCCGATTTTTCTATGGAAGTGGTACCCACTAATACCGGACGACCAACTTTATGAAGGGCCTCTATTTCCTTAACCACCGCTTCAAATTTCTCCCTCTCGGTCTTAAAAATCACATCAGGATAGTTGATCCTTATTAAGGGTCTATTAGTAGGAATAACAACCACATCCAAGTTATAAATCTTCTTAAACTCAAGAGCTTCAGTGTCAGCTGTCCCCGTCATACCAGCGAGTTTTTTATACATACGAAAATAATTTTGAAAGGTTATAGTAGCTAAGGTCTGATTCTCCCGCTCGATCTTCACGCCTTCCTTTGCCTCAATAGCCTGATGAAGTCCATCAGACCATCTCCTTCCTGGCATTAATCTTCCGGTAAATTCGTCAACTATGATTACCTTACCGTCCTTAACTACATAATCCCGATCTCTTTTAAAGAGATAATGTGCTTTTAGTGCTTGGTGAACATGATGAATTAAATCAATATTCCTTGGATCGTATAAATTATCCACTCCGAGCAACTCCTCTACTTTTTCAACTCCCTCTTCAGTTAAAGCAACTGTCCGAGTTTTTTCATCAATTGTGAAATGTATTTCTTTCTTTAAAAATGGAATTATGCGATTGATGTGGTAATATTTTTCGGTAGATTCTTCAGCAGGTCCTGAAATTATTAAAGGTGTTCTTGCCTCATCTATTAAAATAGAATCGACTTCGTCTATTATAGCGTAATAATGATCGCGTTGAACACAATCATCAAGAGAGAATTTTAAATTATCTCTTAAGTAATCAAAACCAAATTCGTTATTAGTCCCGTAAGTGATGTCTGCTTGGTAGGCTTTTTTTCTCTCTTGGTCATCCATATCGTGGGTTATGACGCCTACCTCTAATCCCAAGAACCGGTATATGACCCCCATCCATTCTGCATCGCGGCGGGCTAAATAATCGTTTACAGTGACTATATGAACGCCTTTTCCCATTAGGGCGTTTAGGTAAGCGGGCATTGTGGCCACTAAGGTTTTACCTTCTCCGGTGGCCATCTCCGCTATTTTCCCCTCATGTAGTACGATTGCCCCCATTAATTGAACGTCGAAGGGTCTTTCGCCCAAGGTTCTTCTGGCAACCTCTCTTACTACCGCGTAAGCCTCTGGGAGCAGTTGATCCAGAGACTCGCCTCTTTCGAGCCTTTCCCTGAACTCGTAAGTTTTTCTTCTCAAGTGGTAATCCGGCATTTTTATCATCTTAGGCTCGAGGGAGTTTATACGTTCCACAATTGGTATTAATCTCTTGAGCTCTCTTTCGTTTTTTGTCCCGAAGATTTTGTGCAAAACTTTACCTATCATTTCCTTTCCCCTCCTATTAATATACACTCCTTCTTTTTATTTAACAAAATAAAGGACTCAATCAGGAAGGTAATGAAAAGGATTAACGGCTCTTCCTTGCACCCGGACTTCATAATGGAGATGTGGGCCCGTTGAACGACTCCCGGTGTTTCCAACAAGTCCGATAACTTGCCCCCTTTTTACCTCCTCTCCTTCGCGAACCAAAACCTTCGAAAGATGTCCGTAAAGAGTCTCTATCCCATAACCATGTCTTATCTTAATGGTCAAACCTAAAGCTCTATCATACCATATTTTATCCACTTTACCCTCGGCAGGGGAACGAATCGGCGTCCCTGGTTTAGCTGAAATATCCACGCCCGTATGAAACTCCAGTCTTTCCTCGCAAAAAGGACTTTTCCTCCAACCGTAATTAGAGGTCACTTCCCCTCTCATCGGCCAAAGGGAAGGCGTATGTCTTAATCGATCAAGCTTCTGTGCAAGACTTCTTTCCAATTCTTTAAAGGCTTTGTGCCTCATTTTCACTTCAGCTATCAAGTTCTCCAGCGCTTCTTCTTCTAACACATTCTCAAAACCGCCTTCCCCTCCTTGAGCTACCCCATCCTTCTTTTTTTTCTCCCCTAAGGTTTTGATATTTAAAGCTTCCTTCAACCTCCGTTCGACTTCCTTTAGGGCCAACACCTCTTTGGTTAATTCTTCTAACTTTTCCCCATAAATTTGGCTCTGATAAGCGAGTTTCCCTTGGACTGTTTGTAACTCTTTATGTTTTTTCCAATACTGCCAGAGCAAAAAAGGAAAAAGCACAAGACAGACGAAGGAGGAAATCAAAACACCGATTGCTAAAAGAAACAAAGGACGCTTTAAATAAAGACGAAGGACTTGAAAGTCTTTGCTAAAAATCCAAATGGAATATTTCACAGCGGTTTACATAGCAAAAAAATATCCACCATGTCAAGCCCTTTAGTTTTTGATATTATTTTTTTTATGCAGGACAAATTGCGTAAAATTTATGAAATGCTTTTAATGAATTATGGATCGCCTTCCTTACCGGAAGGTGATCCATTAGAAGTTTTGATAAAAACGGTTCTCTCACAGAACACAAATGACAGGAACAGGGATCTCGCCTTTGAACGTTTGAAAAGGCTCTTTCCGAACTGGGAGGCCCTTTTAGAGGCTTCCGAAGAAGAGCTTTCCGAATGCCTAAAACCAGCCGGCCTAAATCGGCAAAAAGCTAGGTGGATAAAGGGGATATTAGAGAGGATAAAGGATAAATTCGGGCGTTTGGACCTCAGGGGTTTGTGTGAGATGGGGAAGGAAGAAGCTCTGAAGTGGCTTTTAGGTATAAAGGGAATTGGCATGAAAACAGCCCATTGTGTTCTAGCCTTTGGCTGTGGGCATGATGTTTTCCCGGTGGACACCCATATTTTAAGGATATGCAAACGCCTAGGCTTATTGCCTCCTAAGGTAGATCTTCAAAAGGCCCATGAAGTGCTTTCTCAATTGGTTCCTAGAGAAATAGCCAGGGAGCTTCACGTGCTTTTAATTCGATATGGACAAAAGGTATGTAAAGCTCGAACCCCCCTCTGTTCGGATTGTCTCTTTCCTGAGGAATGTTTATATCATCCAAGAGCAAATGGAAGAGAAGGGAATTAAGGAGACCATTTATCTTGCCAAAAGGGCTTTGGAGGAAGGAAGAGACCTTAGGATAAAAGGTCTTCAAGGAGGAGCTAAGGGGTTTTTTTTGGCTCACCTTTTACAGGAAGGAATTAAGGCCGTAGTGGTTTACCCCAGTGAAGAAGGAGTTGAGAAATTAGTCGAGGATATCCTGTTCTTCTCTCAAAAGGAAGTAGCTGTACCAATGTTTTGGGACCCGTTCGGTCTTGAATCGCCTCAAAAGGCGTTATCAAACGCCATGCTTAAATTTCATAAGGGTGAGGCCAAAGCTATTTTGACCACCCCAGAAGGCCTTTTGGTGAAGATACCGGAGAGGAAATTCTTTGAGGACTCCCTTATTAAACTAAGAACCTCCCAACAGTTAAACCGTAACTCTCTCATCGAAAAATTGATCGACATGGGATATGAAAGGGTTTTCACGGTAGAAAACCGCGGGGAGATGAGCGTTAGAGGGGGAATTTTGGATGTTTTTTCCCCCAATTACAATAACCCCCTTAGAATCGAATTCACCGATAACCTCATCGAATCCATACGTTTATTTGACCCCTTGACTCAAAGATCGGTCGAAAAACTTCAAGAAGCGGAGATAATCCCCGTTGCTTTTGATGGCTTCAGGCCTTTTCTTGAAGAATTTGGCGACCCTTTGATAATTTTCGACCCTGGTCAAGTAGAGAACAGGTTTAGGGAAATAGAACCCACTTACGGGCTTTCTTCTTACGATGAGCATTTGAGGCACTTAATTGAAAAAAGGCCCAAGCTTTTACTGAACGGCTTTTTTGAAGATGCTATACACTTAAAGTCGCAAACCTTTACCACTTTAAAAGATGAGATAAAAGCTCGAGGGCTTAAAGGCCTAGTCCATTATTTAAAACAATGGCTTGAAGAGGGCTATCACATCACCGTTGTCTTTCCTTCACTTTATCAAGCTCAAAGGTTTTCGGAGCTACTGGAAAACTACGGGCTTCAAAGCTTCTTTTCGAAAGACACCTCGAAGGCCCTCCTTAATTTTAAGGTCGGTAATCTTTCTGAAGGCTTTTTACTTGAGGAGGAAAAACTCGTTTTCCTTACAGAATGGGATATCTTCGGAAGAAAACAGACCGTAAAAGTCCAAAAATCCCCGAGGAAACCTTTAACGTTTGAACTTGACGAATTAAAACCGGGCGACCCTGTAGTGCATGTGGATTACGGAATTGGTATCTTTCGAGGGTTAAGGAGACTCAATGTAAACGGAGAAAAAGAATTCCTCCTTATAGAATACGAAGGCGGTGATAAGCTTTACGTGCCTATCGAAAGGATGAACTTGGTTCACCGTTGGATAGGTCCCTCTGACACGCCTCCCAAACTTTCCAAATTGGGCGGCCCCCATTGGCAAAGGGCGAAGAAAAGAGCGAAGAAAGCCGTTCAAGAAGTGGCAAGGGAACTTCTTGAACTTTATGCCGTACGGAAAACCAGACCAGGATATGCCTTTAGCCCTCCTGATGCGCTTTTTAAAGAATTCGAAGCTTCTTTCCCCTATGAAGAGACCCCCGATCAATTGGAAGCAATAGAGGCAGTCATCAAAGACATGTGCTCCCCTACTCCTATGGATCGCTTAATATGTGGAGATGTGGGCTTTGGTAAAACGGAAGTGGCCATAAGAGCAGCTTTTAAGGCCGTGATGGATGGGAAACAGGTGGCCATGCTCGTCCCAACGACCGTATTAGCTGAACAACATTATCGAACTTTTTGCGAGCGTTTTAAGGGATACCCCATCATAGTTGAAGTGTTGAGCCGCTTTAAAACGGCTCAAGAACAGCAAAGAATACTAAAAGGGCTTCGTAGCGGTTCAATTGATATCGTAATAGGCACCCATCGATTACTTAGCAAGGATGTGGTGTTTAAGGATCTCGGTCTTCTGATCATCGATGAAGAACAACGCTTTGGGGTAGTCCATAAAGAGCGATTGAAAGAACTTAAAAAAACCGTCGACTGTTTAACCCTTACAGCAACCCCTATTCCTCGAACTCTTCAAATGGCCCTTATTGGTTTAAAAGAAATAAGTTTGATAAATACTCCACCCCCTGGAAGGCAAACGGTCAAAACGCGCGTCATACCTTTTGATCCTAAGCTTATTAAACAAGCTATTCAGGAAGAGATTGACCGAGGAGGGCAGGTCTTTTTCGTACACAATAGGGTAGCTAGCATTTACCAAAGGGCAAAATTTTTGAAGGAACTTCTGCCCCAATTGCGCATCGAAGTGGCTCATGGTCAGATGCAATCCAAACAATTGGAAAAGGTCATGATGCGATTCGTAAAAGGCGAAATAGATGTGTTGGTATCCACCAGCATTGTCGAACTGGGACTCGATATTCCAAACGTTAACACCATTATCATCGACGATGCCCATACTTTTGGCCTCTCAGACCTTTACCAACTTAGAGGAAGAGTAGGAAGATCTTGGAAAAAGGCTTACGCTTATCTCATCGTACCTTCACCGGAAAAATTGAACAAAGAAGCTCGGAAAAGACTAAGGGCAATCGAAGAACTAAGTACCTTTGGATCTGGTTTTAAGCTCGCTTTAAGGGACTTAGAGATAAGGGGAGCAGGTACCATCTTCGGCCATCGCCAGTCGGGGCATATTTTAGATATAGGATTAGAACTTTATAACCAAATGTTAGAAGAAGCACTAAAGGAATTGAAAGGAGAAGAAATTAAAGAAGAAATAACGCCCGAAATACAATTACCAATAAGGGCTTTTATCCCCGAAGAATATGTAGAAGATGATACACAACGTTTGCTTCTTTATCATAGACTCGCAAAGATAAAAACCGAAGAGGAATTAATAGATATAAAAGAGGAATTCCACGATCGCTTTGGACCTCTACCTGAAGAAGTGCTCGGGCTTTTTGAAGTAATAGATCTCAAGATTAAGCTTCAAAAACTCGGTATTACTAAATTGCAATTAAGGGATAGCGAATTAAGAGTTAAAATGACTTCTCAAATAGATCCCAATGTTTTAATCTATAACCTTATGAAAAAAGACATAAGATTAACCCCTTCTATGGAATTGGTGGTTAAAGTTAGAGAAAATTGGCGTAAAACATTAGGGGAGATTATAAATTTACTCTCAGGAGGCAATTTATGAAGCCCTTTTATTTTATACTCGGGTTAATGGCATTGGTCTTTTTCGCTTGTGAGAAAAAGGAAGAAGCAAAAGTTGTGGCAAAGATCGGTGATAAAGCTATAACGCTTGAAGAGTTCGAAAGGGAAATCGAATCTTTGCCTGATTTCTATAAGCCGCTCCTTTTAGAACCTAAAGCGAAGAAGGAATTTTTGGAAAAGTTAATAGATAGAGAAATTTTGCTTTTGGAAGCTCGTAAAGCGGGAGTATACGAGAGAGAGGATGTGCGGAAGAAGATCGAGGAATGCGAAAAAGGGGTAGTTCTGGATGCATTTTTATCTCAGATATTGACGGGGAAGGAGGAGGTCACCGAAGAAGAAGCCAAAAGATATTATGATGAACACAAGGAGGAATTTTTCATGAACGAAAGCATAAGGGTAAGGCATATCGTGGTAAGAACTTTAGAAGAAGCAAAGGAGATCAAAAAGAGACTTGAACGGGGTGAGGATTTCGTCGAGCTTGCTAAACGTTACTCCATTAGTCCTTCTGGTAAATGGGGGGGTGACCTCGGTTATATCCAAAGGGGACAAGTGGGAAAAGAATTCGAAAACGCAGCTTTTTCCTTAAAAAAGCCAGGAGACATAAGCGACATAGTCAAAACCACCTTCGGATATCACATTATCCGTCTGGAGGACAGAAAACCACCAAGACAACTTTCTTTTGAAGAGGTCCGAGAGAAAATTATGGAGAAACTGAAAGAGCAGAAAAAACAGAAAGCATTGGAGGATTATTTAAAGAAAGTAAAAAAACAATATCAAATTGTCATAAATGAAAAATTGCTTGAGGGGAAAAAATGAACTTTTCAAAAATGACAAAAATTATCGTGTGTTTGGTTATTTTAATCTTTAACCCGATAATTTTAAAAGCTGAAATTGTTGAAAAAATAATAGGTGCAATAGGCGAAAAGGTATATACTGTAAGGGATATTGATACTTTGGCTTCTGATTTCGGTTTGAAATTAGAAAAGGGTAGTAATCCATTTGAAGATGAATTGAAGAGGGAGACTTTTTTAAAGGAAATTTGGTCGAAAATTGTGGAACGGGAAATATTGGAAAAAGAAGCTCAACGTTTAGGTTTGGGGCCCAAAAATGAAGAGGTTCAAAAGCTTTATGAAGATATAAGAAGACGTTATGGTTTAAGTAACGAAGAAATGGAGAATGAATTAAAGAAACAAAATTTTACCCTTGAAGGATATAAACGATATTTAAGGGCTCAACTCCAAAAAGCCAGGATTATAGAGGTTTTTTTAAGTTCGAGGATTAAACCCTCAGATAGTGAGCTTATGGCTTTTTATGAAGCGCATAGGGATCGATATAAAAATCCTTTGAGGATGAGGGTTTCTCAAATTTTCATATCCTTTTCAGAAAGAAATGAGGAAGAGATCCTTAAATTGATAGAGAGGGTTTTCTACGAACTTAAGGAGGGGAAACCTTTTGAGGAAGTGGCCAAACAATATTCTGAAGATCCTTCAGCCCGATTTGGCGGAGATATCGGTTATATAACCAGTGAGGAGGTGGACCCCTTTATCTGGGAAGAGATAAAAGATCTGCGAATTGGTGAGATAAGTCTTCCCGTTCGTTCAAAACAGGGGGTTCACATTTTCCAAGTTACCGATAGGGAAGAGGAAGAGGTGATTCCATTTAATGAAGTGAGGTCCAGGGTCCTTGAAGATTGGTGGAGAGAAACAATAGAACAGGAATATGCGAAATGGCTTGAAGAAATGAAGCGGAAGTATAAGGTGAGGAATTTCCTATGATCCCAGTTCTCCTTATAAGTATGGGAGATCCAGCGGGTATAGGTCCGGAAGTGATCCTTAAAGCACTTTATAAGCTACGCGGAGAGATTCAAAATAAGGCCTTTTTGCCCGTCATAGTGGGAGATTTGGGCATCTTAAAACTTACCGCCAAAACCCTTAAGTTGCCCGTAGAATTTGAGGAGATATCCTCTCTTGAAGGCCTTAGGGAAAACGAGTCCTTGAAAGTGATAAATTTAAGTGACCTTTCTCAAAGTATTAAACCCGGTTATCCCACTTCCGAAGGTGGGAAAGCGGCCTTTGAATACGTGGTTTACGCCACCGGATTAATCCTTCAAGGAAAAGCTAATGCCCTGGTGACAGCTCCTTTGAGTAAAGCTGTCGTTGCCCTTTCAGGACGACCCTTTAGGGGACATACGGAACTTTTGGCGGAACTTTCCGGAACAAAGGACTTTGCTATGATGTTTGTGGGCGAAAAGCTAAAAGTATCCCTTGTAACCACACATATCCCATATAAAGAAGTCCCTCGAGCCTTAAGTGTGGAAGAGGTCTTCAAAAAAGTCCTACTTACCAAAAGGGCTTTAGAGGATCTTTTTGGAATAATAAATCCTAAACTCGCCCTGTGTGGTCTTAACCCTCACGCGGGGGAGGAAGGCCAGATGGGGAAAGAGGAAGTAAAAATCCTACTTCCAACTGTTCGGAAGGCCGTGGAAGAGGGAATTAATCTTCAGGGTCCTTTCCCTTCCGATAGTCTATTCTTTTGGGCTTATAAAGGGAAATGGGATGCGGTTATTGCCCTTTATCATGATCAAGGTTTAATACCCTTTAAAATCCATCATTTTCATAAAGGTGTAAATTTAACGATAGGACTTCCTTTCATTCGCACATCCCCGGATCATGGCACAGCTTACGATATTGCAGGAAAGAGAAAAGCCGACCCGAGGAGTATGATCGAGGCCATAAAACTTGCCGCTTATTTAGCCAAAAGGAAACCTTTGGTGAGCACCTGATGGGGCATACCTTCTTTTAATATCTTTCCCCCTTCCCTTCCGCCCTTTGGTCCGAGCTCTATTAAATAATCGGTTCCAGATAAAAGTTCAAAATTGTGGTCGATAAAAATAATACTGGCACCTCGCTCTATCAGATCATTAAAAATTTCAAGTAACATCTTAACTTCTTGTGGATGAAGGCCTCCTGTTGGTTCATCAAGAAGGTAAAGGGTATTGCGGGGGTTTTTTGTGAGTTCTCTGGCTATTCTTAACCTTTGGCCTTCGCCTCCGGAGAGCGTAAAAAGGGGTTGGCCTAATTTTAAATAGGAGAGTCCAACGCGTTTTAAAGGTTCTAATCTCTCCTTGATGGAAGGAACGTTTTGGAAAAACCTTAAAGCCTCTTCGACTGTTAAATCGAGAACTTGGCCTATATGGAGTCCTTTATATTTAACCTCCAGTACTTCTTTTTGATACCGTGCACCTCCGCAATATTCACAAATAAGCCTTACTTCAGGTAGAAATCCTCCAAGCTCTACCTTAATTTCTCCTTCTCCCTTACAAAATTCACAGCGACCGTAAGGCAGGTTAAAACTAAACCTTTCTGGTCCCCATCCCTTAATGCGCGAGGCTTTAGTTTGGGAAAAAAGATCCCTTATGATGTCAAATATTCCGCTATAGGTGGCCACAATGGCCCTACGATCTTTGGCGAAGGGTTTTTGTTCAACAACCAGAACTCTTTCAATTTCTCCTTTTATGAGGAGACTTTCACAAAACAGGGGGGTAAAGCCTTCTTTGACCCTTTTGAGATCTTGAGCCAATACCTCAAGCAGCAAGGTACTCTTCCCGGCCCCCGAAACACCGATAAGTCCGCAAAGAACTCCCAATGGCAGATTTACGTCTATATTTTGCAGATTATTTTTTCTAACCCCCTTCAATTTAATCCAACCCTTAGGGGCTCTTGGGTTGTTTTTTAACCTAAAAGAACGTTCTTTTAAGTATTTACCCGTAACAGTATTGGCCGAAAGTATCTGGATAGGTTTGCCGGTAAAAACTACCCTTCCTCCTTCTTCGCCTCCACCTGGACCAAGTTCGACGATCCAATCGGCTTGAAGGATCGTATCCGGATTATGTTCGACCACAAGCAGTGTATTCCCCTTTTCTTTTAACTCCTTTAGAATCATTAAAACCTTCTTCTGATCCTCTGGGTGAAGAGAAGCAGTAGGTTCGTCAAGAAGATACATAACTCCACTCAACCCCATGCCGATTTCATTTGCCATTCTTAACCTCTGAGCCTCTCCTCGGGAGAGATCATCCATTAATCGTCCAAGGTTCAAATAGCTTAATCCTACCCGAAAAAGGAGAGTGAGTTTTTCGTTTATCACCTCCAAAAGATCTTCCAGATATTGAGGAACGGAAAACCCATTTAGTACTTTCTGAAACTCCTCCAGTGTAAGTTCCGAAAGGGAAGCTATATCCCATCCTTCTATCCTGACCGAAAGGGCCCATTTATTAAGCCTTTTTCCTCCACATTCATCGCAGGTTTTCCCATCAATTTCACCAAGGCCTTTACATTTCGGACAGGCTCCTTCGGGTGTGTTGAAAGAAAAAAGGGAGGGGGTAAGGAGGGGAAACTCGAGCTCACATTCGGGGCAAAAGGGATTAAGGGTAAGTAGCAACTCCTCATTTTCACCCAAGACCTTCACCACCGGCGAAAACCTCAAAGCGAGTTCGAGCGATTCTCTAATTCTCTGGATTTCGTCCTTTCTAACCGTTAACCTATCTATTACCAGGTCAAATATGGTCGCATTTAAGGATTCCAGTTCGACCAATTGACCTTCAAAATAAGCCTTAAGGAAGCCCTCCTTTAGAAGTTCTTGAGGGTTTCTTTTTTTTATGGGTACAAGCATCAAAATTCCTTTCCCTTCAAGCCTCAGAAGTTCCTCTACCATTTGTTCCCGAGTTAAGGCCCTCAAAGGCCTCTGGCAACAGGGACAGAAGGGAAGACCAAGCTTGGCAAAGAGGACGCGAAGGTAATCGTAAATCTCCGTGAAGGTCCCCACGGTAGACCTGGGGCCATAATTCCGGACTTCCCTTGTCAAAAATATGGGTGGGCAAAGACCATCTACACGTTCCACGTTGGGTTTGTTTGTGGGGGAGAAAAATTGCCTCAGTTGAGGAGAAAGCGATTCAATAAACCTTCTTTCGGCTTCTTTTCCGATCACATCAAAAAGAAGAGTTGACTTTCCCGAACCTGAAGGCCCCACAAAACACACAAACATCCCCTGGGGCAACTCGAGATCAATACCCTTTAAATTCCTCTCCTTAGCCCCTTTAATTACGATTTTGCGCATAAACGAGAACGAAAAAGCAAAGGTCCACTTTCTCTTAACCCCAAATAATTCTTAATCACTTCGCATTTGGCCCAGAATAAAAAGAAGATCCTCGGATCCCCCAACGATTCTAAAGTCTCAAAATTGCCCTGCCCTTTTGCAACGATCAAATCTGAGACTTCAAAGATTTTCTTAAACTCGCTAGATACAAACTCCAAAATTATGCCAGGTGTATCATCACCTGTAGAAATTATCGAACAAATATCATCGAATCCCATTTCCTTAAGATCATCAAGCGTTACATCGTTAAGAACAGGAGCTCCCCTCACAGCTAAAAAAATTTGGAGGTGTGGATAATATTCCTTCAATATTTCAACCAAAAGTTTATCTAAAACAACCTCTCCAGAATTGTCAGCAATTAACAGTAAAGTATTAGCCTTTGAAAGCGCTTTTTTAAAATCACAAAACTCATCTATCAAAAAACCTTTTTTAAAAATTGAATTCAAATCCGTTGTAAGAGTATTATTATTAATAACTGCATCTATTAAATTTCCTGCACCTGAAAGAAGCAAAGCGTTCAAAATAAGTTTTTGACTTTTTAACACTTCCTTTTTAAATTGCGCATAAAGTTTTAACATATTTCTATTTTGTAATTTTTTTTCCTCTTTATAAGGATCGTGATTGTAAGTGTTGTTTTTGATCGTTTTCATAATCTCTTTGAAAACCCTCGGAGGGGGATACTCGTATCCGTGGTCCAAAAGTATTTTTAACACTTCAAGCATTACTTCTTTTTTTGTGTTTTCATCCTTTGTTGCCTTATTAAGGGCATTAAGAGCCGTTCTGAGTTGACAGGAAAAGCATTCGGGATAAGCGTTCATGGCTCGCTAAAGGTGGCTCCTTCGGAAGCGGATCTTACGAAATTGGAGTAGCGTTTTAGGTATCCTCCTAATTCAATGCTTTTTCTTTTCCAAACGGAAAGACGTCTTTTAAGTTCTTCCTCAGGTACCAAAAGGTCTAGTCTTTTTGAAGGAATGTCGATCCTTATGAGGTCTCCGTCTTTTACTAAGCCTATAGGACCTCCTTCGGCAGCCTCAGGTGAAACGTGTCCTATAGCAGCGCCTCTTGTTCCTCCAGAAAAACGACCATCTGTCACAAGGGCCACGTCTTTGTCCATCCCTATTCCTACAATGGCCGATGTTGGGCCCAACATTTCTCTCATTCCCGGCCCTCCTTTTGGTCCCTCATATCGAATAACCAAGACTTCTCCCTTTTTGAGGTTACGGTAAAGGATGGCTTCCATGGCTTCTTCTTCGCTTTCAAAGACTCGGGCGGGGCCTTCGTGTTTTAACATCTCTGGAGCTACCGCGGAAGCCTTGACTACTGCTCCTTCAGGAGCAAGAGTTCCAAAAAGTATTCTAAGCCCTCCCTGGGGGTGATAGGGGTTTTCTAAAGGTCTTATCACCGTTGGATCTTTAACCTTGGCGTCTTTCAAAATTTCCCTAAGGGGTTTTCCTAAACTTGTTAAAACCTCATCGTGAAGTAAGCCACCCCTCCACAAGGTGGCCATAATACCCATAACGCCTCCGGCTCTATCGAGATCCTCAAGGAAATGAGGACCACCAGGGCGCAAATTACATATGTGTGGAACTTTCTCGCTTATTTTGTTAAAGGTATCCAAGGGTAAGGAAATCTTCGCCTCTTTCGCTATGGCTGTAAGATGAAGGACTGTGTTAGTTGAACCACCGAAGGCCATATCGACGGAGATGGCGTTTTCAAAAGCCTCCTTGGTGAGGATCTGGGAAGGCTTAAGGTTTTCTTTGACCATCTCGACAATTCTAATTCCCGTGAGTTTTGCCAAGCGTATCCTTCTCGAATCAACCGCGGGAATTGTCCCATTTCCTGGTAGGGCTATTCCCAGGGCTTCACTTAGACAGTTCATGCTATTAGCAGTGAACATCCCCGCACACGAACCTGGTCCGGGACAAGCGCAGGATTCAAGCTCCAGAAGTTCTTCCTCTTTCATCCTACCGGAGGCCACTTCTCCTACTGCTTCGAAAACGGAGATTAAATCCACCCTTTTACCTTGGTAATTGCCACTTAGCATAGGGCCGCCACTTATTAAGATAGAAGGAAGATCGAGTCTAGCCATTGCCATGATCATGCCCGGGATTATCTTGTCGCAATTAGGTATAAAGACCAACCCGTCAAAAGCATAAGCCATAGCCATGACTTCTATGCTATCCGCTATTAATTCTCTCGAAGGAAGGGAGTACTTCATCCCTTCATGACCCATGGCGATGCCATCACATATGCCGATAACGCAGAACTCCATAGGGGTTCCACCTGCCATCCGGACGCCTTCTTTTACCGCTTGAGCTATTCGCTGTAAGTGGATATGCCCAGGAATGAGCTCGTTCCAGGAATTCACAATTCCTATTATGGGCCTTGAAAGTTCCTCATCGGTGTATCCTATGGCCTTAAAAAGAGACCTATGAGGAGCCCTTTCTATACCTTTTAGCATCCTTTCATGCCTCATCTTTTCCCCCTTTCTTCTTCTTTAAGAAGTTTATAATCAATGCTGTCCACCAAAGCCCTCCAGCTTGCCTCAATGATGTTTTCGGAAACCCCCACTGTACTCCATTTAAAAGTACCGTCCGTTGATTCTATCAATACTCGGGTTACCGCGGCTGTCCCTTTTGTGCCTTCAAGTACCCTAACTTTATAATCCACAAGCTCCACTTCTTTAAGTTCGGGGTAAAATTTTTCAAGGGCTTTTCTAAGGGCGTTGTCCAGGGCGTTAACAGGGCCATTTCCAAGAGCTGCCGTATGTTCCACTTTATCCCCAACCCTAACCCTTATGGTGGCTTCGGAAAGGGGTTCTTCTTCGTCGCTATCTTTTGAAACTATAACCCGAAATCCCAAAAGCTCGAAAAACCTCTTGTGAAGCCCTAATTCTTTTTTTACCAGTAGTTCGAAGCTCGCCTCCGCCGCTTCAAATTGATACCCCATAAACTCCAACTCTTTTAATTTTTTCAAAATTTTCTTAGTAGAGGGGTCACCCTTCTTTAAATCAATCCCCAATTCCTTGGCCTTAGCGAAGATGTTGCTCTCTCCCGAGAGGTCAGACACCAAAACCTTCCGCCTGTTTCCGACTAAAGAAGGGTCAACGTGCTCATAAGTGGAGGGTGATTTCAAAACGGCACTTACATGAACCCCCGCCTTATGGGCAAAAGCGCTCTCCCCCACATAGGGTTGTTTTTTGTCGGGAGCTAAATTGGCGAGTTCACTCACAAACCTCGAGATCTCCTTTAATTTCCTTAAATTGCCCTCGGGCAAACATTTTATCCCCATCTTGAGTTCTAAATTGGGTATTACGGCACATAAATCAGCATTACCACACCTTTCGCCATAGCCGTTTATTGTCCCCTGTACGTGAACAATTCCTTCTTTCACTGCCAGAAGAGAATTGGCTACTGCTACCCCAGAATCATTATGACAGTGAATGCCCAAAGGCTTTTTAACGAATTTTTTGGTTTCTCTTATTATCTCCACAAGTTCATAAGGCAAAGTCCCCCCATTGGTATCGCAGAGTACCAAAACATCAGCTCCTGCCTCTTCGGCTGCTCTAAGGGTAGCTAGGGCGTACTCCTTATTGTTTTTAAAACCGTCGAAGAAGTGTTCTGCGTCATAGATTACTTCTTTCCCCTTTTCCTTCAGATAGGCTACCGAATTCTTTATCAACTCTATGTTCTCATCGAGCGTAGTCTCTAAGGCTTCAAGTACGTGTTTATCCCACGACTTTCCAAATAGGGTAACCACTTCGGTTTGGGCCTCAAGAAGTTGTATTATGTTTTGGTCCTCGGAAGGATGTAATCCCTTACGAGCGGTTGAACCAAAAGCTACAACTTTTGTCCTTTTCAAGTTAAGCTTTTTAACCTCTTTAAAGTAATAAAGATCTTTAGGATTTGAAGCCGGCCATCCTCCTTCTAAATAATGGATGCCCAGTTCATCCAATTTTTGGGTTATCCTAAGTTTGTCCTCCAACGAAAAGGAGACATCCTCCGCTTGAGCCCCATCTCTTAGGGTAGTATCGTATAATCTTACTTCCCTCACGCTTCCTTCTCCAAACCAAAAGCATCGTGTAAGGCCCTTACCGCCAACTCAGTATATTTCGGATCGATGATGCAGGAGATCTTAATCTCTGAGGTTGAAATCATCTTTATGTTGATTCCCTCATCGGCTAAAGCTTTAAAGGCCTTAAAGGCCACACCAGGTTGGCTCCGCATGCCTAACCCCACGATTGAAACTTTGGCCACGTGTTCCTCATAAAGCACATCCTGTGCTCCCAATTCTTGAGCTATTTTTTTGCTTATCTCCAAAGCCTTGTTAAAATCGCTTCTTGATACCGTAAAAGCCAAATTAGCATAAGGTCCTTCGTAACTTGAGGTCTGTATGATCATGTCAACGATGATAGAAGCATCGCTTAAGGCTTCAAAAAGCCGGGCTGCTACCCCTGGTTTATCAGGGACTTTTACCAATTCGATCCGTGATTGGTTTCGATCGTAGGTTATCCCTGAGACTAAAGCCTTTTCCATATCACTTGCCTCCTCACATACTATAGTACCTTCATCCTCGGTAAAAGAGGACCTTACGTGAATAGGTATTTTGTATTTGGCCGCAAATTCCACCGAGCGAAATTGAAGCACTTTAGCTCCCAAACTTGCCATTTCGAGCATCTCTTCATAACTTATTCTTTTTAACTTACGCGCCTTCTCACAAATGTTGGGATCCGTAGTATATACCCCATCCACATCTGTGTAAATTTCACACATATCCGCCCTTAAAGCCACCGCCAAGGCTACTGCAGTGGTGTCTGATCCTCCTCTTCCCAAGGTGGTGATATTACCTTCCTCATCAACCCCTTGAAATCCAGCGACTACCGGTATGATGCCTTCTTTCAAATCCTTTAACAAACGCCACGATTCTACCGTTTTTATCCTGGCTTTCCCAAAGACGTTATCGGTAACAATTCTAACTTGATGCCCTAAATAGCTTTTGGCTCGGAACCCCATATCCCTCAAGATTATGGCCAAAAGGGCCGAACTTATCTGTTCACCAGTGGCTAAAATTACATCCACTTCCCTTTCTGAGGGATTAGAAGAAGCTTGATAGGCCAGTTGGAGCAGCTGGTCGGTATGACCCGCCATGGCCGAAACAACTACCACCACATCGTTACCCTGCTCGCGGGTTTTAATGACCCTTCGGGCCACATTTTTCAACCTTTCCAAATTGGCCACTGACGTACCCCCGTATTTTTGAACGATTAAAGCCATTTTGTTTCCCCCCTCAGAATTGGGATTGATTATAAGACCTAAGGGACAATCCTTCAACGAGTTCTTTTCCCCTTCCCTTTTTACCTTCAAAGCTCAAATATCTTTTTTCGGAATCCCAAAAATCGAAATGTATCCACAGGGCCTCTTCGGGTATAGCCATGGGGATTTTTGAAGCCCATTCCACTACCACAACCCCTTGCCCTAAATAATCCCAAAAACCCACCCCCTCAAGATCCTGAAGGTCTTCGAGTCTATAAAAATCAAAATGAAAAAGAGGCAAACGGCCTTGATATTCGTTGAGGATCGTAAAGCTTGGGCTTCCAATATATTCCTCACTCACCCCTAATCCCAAAGCCAATCCCTTAACAAAGGTGGTCTTTCCCGAACCCAAATCCCCCGAAAGGGCTATTACCTCATCCCCTCTTAATAATTCTGAAAGCCTCTTTCCCCAATTTTTCGTCTCACTGGGGCTCTTGCTTAATATGCGCAACATCTCCCTTTAGGACCTCTCTTATGGCTTGAGGAAGGTATTTCAATAGATCTGTTGCCACAAGACAAACTTCCCCTCTTTCCTCCTTGGCAAGATCCCCTGATAGCCCATGAAGGTAAACCCCAAGCTTGGCTGCCTCAAGGGGATTCATCCCTTGGGCCAAAAGCCCTCCTATCATACCCGTCAGTATGTCCCCGGTTCCTCCGGAAGCCATGCCAGGATTGCCGGTGGGGTTTATAAACACACGCCCCCCGGGCTCAGCTATTACCGTCCTTGATCCCTTAAGGACAAGGATGACCCCATATTTTTCGGCAAATTCCCTTGAAAGTTCAATCCTTTGAGTCTGAACCTCCTTAGAAGTTATCCCGAGAAGCCTCGCCATCTCTCCTGGATGTGGGGTCAATATCACTGGGGCCTTTTTTGATTTTAAAACTTCAAGTTCTCCTACCAAACAGTTTATCCCATCGGCATCTATTAGGATCGGAACTTGGGAAAGTTTTAAGAGTTCTAAAGTGAGCCTCTTCGCTCCGCCTTCCGTTCCTATACCAGGACCAATGGCAAGGGCACTCTTTCCAGGAAGGATCTCTAATACCTCTTTCAAAGCTTCTTCTGAAAATACCCCTTCCTTATCCGATAAGGGATAGGTCATAACTTCGGTGAGTTTAACCTCCAAGATGGGGTTAAGGCTTTTAGGAACACCTAAAGTCACAAGCCCCGTTCCCATTTTTAAGGCCGCTTCACCTGCCATGGCGGCTGCTCCCGTTTTTCCCACTGAACCAGCGATTATTAAAAGATGACCATAAGTCATTTTGTGCGTATCGAGAGGTCTTGGCTTTAAAGGCGAAAGGTCAAGCTCCTGAGGATCGAGCAAGGTGTGTTTTAAGTTCATCTCTTCTACAAGAACCTGGGGTATGGAAATGTCAACCACAAAAAGCTCACCTGTATATTCGAGGCCGGGATGAATAAGCAGTCCTATCTTGGGAAGACCAAAAGTAGCCGTTAAAGTGGCTTTAACCGCTACTCCGAGGACCCTTCCGCTTGTGGCATCAATCCCTGAAGGGACATCGAGTGCAATAACGGGTTTCCCCAAAGCGTTTATTAATTGTATTGCTTCTTTTGAGATTCCCTTGACCTCATCCTTAAGTCCGGTCCCCAAAAGGGCATCAACTATTAGGTCAAATCTTTCAATTTCTTCTTTAATCGAGTGAAGGTCTTCTGCACTTATTATCTCTTTTAATTCTCCTCCCATTTTAAGCCAGACTTCCAGATTGACCTTGGCATCTCCGGTGATTTTCTCCTTTTCGGAGAGAAGATAAACCTTCACCGACCATCCCCAGTTTTTAAGGTATCTGGCAACCACAAGACCATCCCCTCCATTGTTGCCCTTTCCACAAAAAATGGCCACCTTCTTTTTTTCTGGTTCAAATTTTTTCTTTATGATTTGAGCTGTACCCCTTCCCGCATTCTCCATAAGAACGAGCCCTAAAATACCAATCTCCTCTATAGTCCTTCGATCAAGTTCCCTCATTTCTTCTCGAGTAACGAGCTTCATCGCTTACCTCCAAAATGACAAAGGCTACTGCTATTCCTCCATCGTGGGAGATGGAGAGATGTATATTTTTTATATTTATTTCCTGAGCCATTTGCTTGGCCTTTCCATACAAGGAGATGAAGGGTTTGCCCTTTTCCTCCTTTAGGACTTCAATCTCCAAAAAGGGAATTTCAAAAAGACCCTTCCCTAAGGCCTTAAGGAAGGCCTCTTTCGCAGCAAATTTTCCCGCTAGGCTCTCATAAGGATAAGGTGAGGTCTTTAATTCTTTTCTCTCGTTAGGGGTAAAAACCCTTCTTAAGAACCTATCGCCCCATCTTTTTACAAGCTTCCTTATGCGTTTTGTCATAACCAAATCGATCCCCACGCCCTTTATCACTTTTCCATCCTCAAATTTTTTGAGAAAATTTTAACACTAAGGCCATGAAGGTAAAAATCAGTGCAATCCAGATCAGTCCTTCTTTAAAAAGGGATGAAACATTAGAGAAGGCCTTAAAGTTTGCAAAAAGCGCCGTAGAAAAGGGAGCTCAGATCCTCTGTTTCCCCGAGCTTTTCCCTTATCCCTGGTTTCCCGCTAAGGTGGACGAAAATGCCTTTCAATTAGCAGAACCTTTGGAAGGGCAATTGATAGGAGAAATGTGTTCTTTTGCCAAGGAAGAAGGAGTCATCCTTTTGGTTCCCTTTTTTGAAAAAGGAGAAAAAGGGTATTTCAATTCGGTGGCCGTTATATCCTCTCGAGGTTCACTAGTAGGGGTTTATCGTAAGGTTCACCTTCCCGATATCCCCTTATGGGAAGAAAAAAGTTATTTTGCCTCAGGCACTGATTTTCCCGTGTTTGAAACAGAGGGTTTAAAATTCGGCATACAACTTTCGTGGGATAATTTGTTCCCTGAAGGACCACGGATTTTGGCTTTAAAAGGAGCGGAGATCCTTTTTGCTCCCACAGCTTGTGCCTTTCGAACTCAACAGAGATGGCTTAAACTCATGGCCGGGCATGCCATCTGTAATGGCTTTTTTGTGGTCAGGGTTAACCGGGTGGGTAAAGAGGAGTTTCAACATTTTTATGGGATGAGCTTCTTTTTGGATCCAGAAGGAGAACTCATAGGCGAACCAGCAGGCCTTGAGGAGGGAATCCTTTTGGCCGAGTTGAACCTTGACGAAGCCAAAAGGGCCAAAAGGGATTGGTACCTTTTAATGGATCGAAAACCTAACCTTTACGGGGAGCTTGTAAGATGAGGGAGAGGATAAGTGCACTGATAAAGGAAGCACTCGGGAAGATCACCAAAGAAGAGGTTTCGTTTTCAGTGGAATATCCAACTAACGAAAGATTTGGGGATTACGCCACAAATGCGGCCTTTGTTTTGGGAACGCTCTTTAAGAACAATCCGTTAAATTTGGCCCAAAAAATTTTGGAAAACCTCCCGCAAGAAGAAGCCTTAGAAAAGGTGGAGGTAGCGGGAGGCGGTTTCTTAAACTTTTATGTGAAGAATGAAGTGTGGTTTGAAACCGTAAAGGAAGCTTGTATTAAAGGACGCGAATATGGCCGCAAGGCCCCCTCTGGAAGAAGGGTTCTTGTGGAGTTTGTAAGCGCAAACCCTACTGGTCCTCTTCATATAGGCCATGGAAGAATAGCGGCTTTTGGCGATTCCCTTTCGAGGCTCCTCGAATGGACGGGCTGGCAGGTGGAAAGAGAATTTTACATAAATGACGTAGGTAAGCAGATGGAACTTTTAGGAGAGTCGGTTTTTGCTCGCTATGGAGAGCTTTTAGGGGTCAGAACAGATTTTCCAGAAGACGGGTATAGGGGAGAATATATTTTTGATGTAGCTAAGAAGCTGATCGAAAAATATAATGGAGAACTTTTAAAACTCCCAAGAGAAGAAGCTTTAAAGATCTCCTCTTTTGAGGCCCAAAATATAATCATGCAATGGATAAAGGAAGAACTGGAGGCCTTCCGGGTGAAGTTTGACAACTTTGTAAGTGAGGCTTTTCTTTACCGGGAAGGTCAAGTGGAAAACGCATTAAAGGAACTGGAGAAAAAGGGACTGCTTTACGAAAAGGATGGAGCCATATGGTTTAAAAGTAGTCTTTTTGGCGATGAAAAGGACAGGGTCGTTATAAGAGCCCAAGGAACTAAGACTTATTTTGCCTCAGATATAGCTTACCATCGGCAAAAAATCCTTAGGGGATATGATCTTTTGATAAACATATGGGGAGCAGATCACCATGGGTATATAAAGCGGCTTGAAGCAGCTATCGAAGCGATGGGTTTTCCCAAGGAAAAGTTAAAAATCATATTGGTTCAACTTGTAAATCTCTTGAGAAAGGGCAAAAGAGTTTCAATGTCCACAAGAGCCGGGGAGTTTGACGCGTTAAGGGATGTGATAAAAGAGGTAGGTGTGGATGCCACAAGGTTCTTCTTGCTTTTAAGAAGGGTAGATAGCCCCTTGGATTTCGATCTGGAATTAGCAAAGGCTCAAAGTGAGGAGAATCCGGTTTATTACGTTCAATATGCGCACGCGAGAATCTCAAGCATATTCAAAAAAGCCCAAGAAAAGGGATTAAACCCCCCCGATCCTTGGAAGACGGATCTTTCTTTACTTTCTTTACCGGAGGAGAGGAGTTTGGCCAAAAATGTGGGGATTTTCCCTGAGATTCTAAATGATGCAAGTTCAGCTTTTGAACCTCATATACTCTCCACCTACCTTCTTTCCTTAGCAAAAACCTTCCATAGTTACTATAATAAGCACCGCGTCTTAAACGAAAGTGAACCCTTAAGAAATGCGCGCTTAATCCTGGTATGGGGGGTTAAAGAAGTCCTACGCAACGGTTTAGAGATTTTGGGGGTCCAAGCCCCAGAGGAAATGTGATGGAAGAACTTTTAAAGAGAAGCGAGCTGCAAAAAAAACGACAACGCAAAAGAGTATTATTTATCGTAGGACTTTTTTTGGCCTTCTTGGGAGGGTTTCTCTTAGGGATCAACACGTCCAAAAAGGAAACTTCCAAACCTCCCGAAATGACCAAAAGGCCCTTATTTGAAGAAGTCCCCGAAGAGACCCTTCAACCTCCTTCAAAACCACAAGACAACCAAACCCAAGCAGAAGCCCCCCTCACTTTTTATCAGCGTCTTCAAGAACAAGAAGAACCTAAAGGAAAACCCAAAGAAGAAACCGAGCAAAAATCTAAAGAAGGACCTAAAAAAGAGGCTCCAACACCCGAAACTCAACGACTTCTTTCGGAAGCACCCTCTCCCACAGGGAAAACGGGAGGGTTTTCATTTCAAGTAGCCTCTTTTAAAGAGATGGAAAATGCCCAAAAGTTTGCTCAAAAGCTACTTTCAAAAGGAATAAAGGCAGAGATCCAAAAAACAGAGATAAAGGGCACGTTATGGTATAGAGTAATTATTCGAGCTCAAAATGAAGAAGTTCAGAAGATAAAAGAGCTCCTGAAAAATGAAGGGATAAAAGAAATTAGGCCTTACGAGGAGAAAAACCGATGATACAAAGAAGAACAAAAGAAGAACTCAAAGGGATTCTCGTAGCCGTTTTAATAGCCCTTTTTATAAGGGCTTTCTTCGTACAAGCTTATAAAATCCCTTCGGGTTCGATGGAACCTACCCTTATTGTAGGTGATCATTTATTAGTCCTTAAATGCGCCTATGGAATAAGGATCCCTTTAGTGGGTAAATACCTACTTGAATACTCCTCTCCTAAAAGGGGTGACATTATAGTGTTCGTATATCCTCGTGATCCCAAAAAGGATTTCATAAAAAGGTTAATAGCCTTACCTGGTGAAACTGTTCAGATAACCGGCCGGACCGTTTATATAAACGGAACTCCCCTCCAAGACCCTTGGGGGGTCTGGAGTGAAAACGATCTTTTAAGGGGTAACTTCGGACCTGTTACCGTACCTAAAGGGCATTATTTCGTACTTGGAGATAACCGAGACAACAGTATGGATAGTCGTTATTGGGGGTTTGTGCCAAAATCAAACATATTGGGCAAAGCGCTTATCATATACTGGTCATGGAACGGCAAAGCCGAAAACATTTTTCAAAAAATAAGATGGCTAAGGATAGGGAAGATCCTTTGGTAAAGGAGGAAACATGGGGAAAATAAAGGTTGGCATATTAGGAGCCACGGGGGTTGTGGGACAGAGATTCGTTCAACTTCTTTCTAACCACCCTTGGTTTGAAATTACCGAAGTTGCGGCTTCGGAAAGAAGCGCTAAACAGACCTATAAAGAAGCTGTTTCGGGAAGGTGGAAAATAGAGGGGGAAATACCAGAAGCAGTAGGAAAGTTGGAGGTAAAGGAATGCGTTCCTAATCTGGATTGTAAGGTGGTTTTTTCCGCTCTTGATGCCTCGGTTGCGGGCCCAATCGAAGAGGAGTTCGCGGAAGAGGGTTATATAGTGATTTCCAATGCGAGAAACCACCGGATGGATCCCGATGTGCCCCTTTTGGTCCCGGAGGTTAACCCTGACCATATAGAGGTTATCGCATTACAACGAAAAAAGTGGTCCAAGGGTGGGTATATAGTGACAAATCCCAATTGTTCAACCATAGGTCTGGTGATGGCGCTTGCCCCCTTAAAAGAGGCCTTTGGGTTAAAAAGGGTAATTCTCACCACTTTACAAGCCCTAAGCGGAGCTGGTTACCCAGGCGTGGCCTCTTTGGATATTCTTGATAATGTGATTCCCTTCATCTCCGGAGAGGAAGAGAAGATCGAGACCGAGAGTCTTAAGATTTTGGGAGAGTTTGATGGGAATAACTTTATACCTGCAGAAATAAAAGTAAGTGCTTCATGTACTAGGGTAAACGTGAGGGATGGTCATCTGGAAAGTGTAAGCGTTGAACTGGAAAAGAAACCGAAAAATTTCGAAGAAATCATAAAAGTATGGGAAAGCTTTAATCCCCTCAAGGAATTAGAACTTCCAAGCGCTCCCAAAAGGCCCATAATATACCGCTCGGAACCCGACAGACCTCAACCTTTAAAGGATAGAGATGTGGAACGGGGAATGGCCTGTGTGGTGGGTCGGTTAAGGCCTTGCAAGGTTCTGGATTTTAAGTTTTTCCTTTTGAGCCACAATACCATTCGAGGAGCAGCCGGGGCGGCTGTTTTAAACGCAGAGTATCTCTTCAAGAGGGGTTACATACCCATATAAGAAACAAAAATGAAAAAAATCCTTGTCACTGGAGCTACAGGGTTTATAGGATTCCATCTGTGTCACAGACTCCTTAAAGAAGGATATGATGTTTTTGGATTGTTAAGAAATCTTCAAAAAGACTTGCCCCACGGGGTAAAACCCTTATGGGGAGACTTAAAGGGAAACCTTCCCGAACTTAAGGGGTTTGATAGTGTATTTCACCTGGCGGCTTTAACAAAAGCCGTTCGTGATGAAGATTATTTCAGGGTAAATGAGAAGGGAACGGAACTTTTGATAAAAAGGCTTCTAGAAGACGATTTTTGTGGAAAATTCATTTTCCTATCAAGTCTCTCTGCTCAAGGACCTACTACAAAAAATCGGCCTCTTAAAGAAGACGATCCACCTCATCCTGTATCTCCTTACGGATTAAGCAAGCTCAAAGCCGAAGAAAAGCTTCAAAGATATACTTCCCTTTTCAGAGTAATAATCTTAAGGCCAAGTATAGTTTATGGGCCCAAGGACGAGTATATGTTATATTTTTTCAAACTGATTCAAAAAAGATTCCTACCTCTTTTAAGGGATGAACAGTGGTTGAGTTTGTGTTACGTAGAAGATCTAGTTGAGGCCCTTCTTTTGTGCCTTAAGAAAGAGGTGAAAAGCGGAGAGGTTTTCCTTATTTCGGATGGAGAAACTTATTCGTTGCACCAATTGGCGGATATAGTAGCTTCTATATTGGAGGTGAACTACATAAAGATTAGGGTTCCTCCGGTGATAGCGAAAGGCGTCGCTTTATTGTGTGAAATGATGGGACGATTAAAGGGTAAGCCTATGCCTTTTAACTGGAATAAGCTAAGCGAGTCCTTACAAGAAGCTTGGTTATGCGACATCTCGAAGGCCAAAAAAGTTTTAGGATTTGAACCCAAGTATGATTTAAAGGAAGGGCTTTCATTAACCATAAATTGGTATAAAGCACAAGGATGGCTTTAAAAGGAGGAAAAAGATGGACCTTTTTGAGAGGTGTTTCAATTGGAAAGAGGCAGAAGAGGCCAAAAAGGCGGGTTTATATTTTCTGTTTCGAGTAATCGAATCAGCGCAAGGGCCGGAGGTTATTGTGAAAGGCAGAAAGCTAATCATGGCGGGTTCGAACAATTATTTGGGCTTAACCAGTCACCCAAGGGTAAAAGAAGCCGCTATAAAGGCCATTGAAAAATACGGAACAGGATGTGCTGGTTCAAGGTTTCTGAATGGGAATCTGGACATAATTGAGGAATTAGAGGGAAAACTTGCCCGCTTTTTCCGTAAAGAAGCGGCTTTAGTATTCGCCACCGGTTATCAGACAAACCTCGGCATAATATCGGCCCTTCTGGGGAGAAGAGATGTGGCCATATTGGATAAATACGATCACGCTTCAATAATCGATGCTTGTAGGCTTGCCATGTGTCAAGTAAAGCGATTTAAACACAACGATGTGGAGGACTTGGAACGAGTTTTAAAAAGTCTGCCTCCTGATGTGGGAAAATTGGTAATTGTGGACGGGGTCTTCAGCATGGAGGGCGATATAGCCCCATTGCCCGAAATAATTCGAGTCTGTAGGCGCTATGGTGCGAGGCTTATGGTAGATGATGCCCATGGGATAGGCGTATTGGGGAAGAGTGGGCGAGGTACAGCAGAACATTTCGGGGTCGAAGATGAGGTGGATCTCATAATGGGCACCTACTCTAAGAGCTTGGCCACTATTGGAGGGTTTGTAGTGGGTCCGAAGAAGGTCATAGAGTACATAAAGCACTTCGCTCGACCTCTGATCTTTTCCGCCGCCATTGCCCCTCCTTTGGCAGCAGCCGCAAGTGCCGCTTTGGATGTGATAGAAGAAGAACCCGAATTAAGAGAAAGACTTTGGAGAAATACAAAAAAAATGCTCGAAGGATTCAAACGTCTGGGTTTTGATACGGGAAACAGCCAAACCCCCATAATCCCCATCATAATCGGCGGTATAGAAAGGACTTTTAAGATGTGCGGACTGCTGGAGACATATGGGGTATTTGCCAATCCAGTGCTTCCTCCAGCCACGCCTCCGGGTAGGGAACTTATAAGGACGAGTTTCATGGCTACTCACACGGATGAACATCTCGATAAGATTCTTTGGGCTTTTGAGAAAGCGGGTAAAGAATTGGGAGTAATATAGAATGTCTCTAAGGGTAGAGGAAGTAAAAGACGATAAAAAAAGGCTCAAAGCCTTTGTGGATTTACCATTTTGCCTTTATAAAAATGACCCACTCTGGGTTCCTCCGCTCAAGAGTGAGGTAGCTTCCTTTTTTACTGGGAAACACCCATTTTGCGAACATTCGGAAATTGCTGCATTTGTGGCAATTGAAGGAAAGAAAATTTTAGGAAGGGTTGCAGCCATTGTGGATAAGAACTTTATCGCCTATCATCAAAAACCCACTGGGTATTTTGGCTTTTTTGAATCTGTAAATGCAAAAGAAATAACGATCGCCCTTTTCGAAAGGGTTGAAGATCATCTCCGAAAAAAGGGCATTAAGGAAATCATAGGTCCTATGAATCCGTCGACCAATTACGAATGTGGCCTTTTGGTAGAGGGCTTTTCTATGCCTCCCTATATCATGATGCCTCATAACCCACCTTTTTATCAGGAACTTTTAGAAGCTGTAGGGCTAAAAAAGGCAAAAGACCTTCTGGCAAACCTTTTAATGGGTGATGGTTTGCTTCCAGAAAGACTCGAGAGAATAGCCTCCAGAGTGAGATCGAAGATTCCGGAGGTAAGAATAAGAAGTATTGATCCTAAAAACATTCAAAAAGAGATAAGAAAGTTTCTAACGATTTATAATGAAGCGTGGGCTCAAAATTGGGGTTTTGTACCTATGTCGGAAAAGGAGGTTTCATATTTCGCAAAAGTATTGAAATCCGTCCTCGTACCTTCGTTAGCCCTTTTTGCCGAGTATAAGGGGGAACCCGCAGGTTTCATTTTAGCTCTCCCTAATTATAACCACGTCCTGAAGGTTTTAAAGGGGAGACTTACTCCATGGGGTATTCTCAGAGCCCTTTGGATAAAGAGTAGAATAAAGGAAATAAGGATACCCCTTTTTGGAATAAGGCCTAAATATCGATTGAAAGGTATAGATACGCTTTTATATCTGGAGGTCTTCAAAAGGGGCTGGCAGTTGGGCTATCGAAGGGCGGAACTTTCGTGGATCCTTGAGGATAACCATCTTATGCAAAAGGCCATCGAAAGCCTGGGCGGAAGGCCCTACAAAAGGTATCGTATATATTGGAAAGAAATATGAAAAGGTTGTTTCTTTTGTGCTTTTTGCTATTTTTCCCCCTCTTTTCTTCGGGTCAAGAAAAACCCACCTATGGTGATACGATAGTAATTGGATCTATTGGTGATGCAAGCATACTAATTCCCATGCTTGCTTCAGATAGCGCTTCCCATGAGGTCTGTAGCCTGATTTACAATGGACTTGTAAAGTATGACAAAGACCTTCAAATCGTCGGAGACCTAGCCGAAAAATGGACCATAAGTGCTGATGGTAAAACCATCACTTTTTACCTCAGGCGAAACGCGAAATGGCACGATGGAAAACCCTTTACGGCATGGGATGTGTGGTATGGTTACAAAACCATCATAGATCCTAAAACCCCCACTCCCTATTCCGGGGATTTTGAAGAGGTAAAGGAAGTCCAGGTATTAGATGCCTATACCCTTAGGGTAATTTACAAAGAACCATTCGCCCCAGGGCTTTCAAGTTGGGGTAACCTGGTGGTATTACCGAGGCATCTTTTGGAAGGAAAGGATATAACCCAAAGCTCCTTGGGGCGAAACCCGATTGGAACAGGTCCCTATAGGTTTGTTCAATGGAAAACTGGACAACATATTATCCTTCAAGCAAATCCTCAATATTTCGAGGGCAGGCCTTATATAGATCAGGTCATCTACAAGATAATACCTGATCCGTCCACCATGTTCATGGAACTAAAGGCAGGAAGTCTCGATTGGATGAGTTTAACTCCCCTTCAATATGCTCGTCAGACCTCAACTCCTTTTTTCGAGAAAAACTTTAACAAATACAAATATCTTCCCTTCGCTTACACCTATTTGGGCTTCAATTTGCGTCATCCTTTCTTTAGGGACAAAAGGGTGAGACAGGCCATAAGTTATGCCATAAACCGAGAGGAGATCGTTAAAGTTATACTTTTTGGCCTCGGGATTGTGGCGAATGGTCCTTATAAACCTGGTACTTGGTATTACAACACTGATGTAAAACCCTATCCTTACGATCCGCAAAGGGCCAAAAAACTACTGGAAGAGGCAGGATGGAAAGATAGCAATGGTGACGGAATCTTAGATAAAGATGGAGAACCCTTCCGTTTTACGGTGCTTGTAAACTGGGGCAATTTGGCCCGATTAAAAACAGCCGAACTGATTCAATGGCGTCTTAAGCAGATCGGCATTCAAATGCGCATACGGGTTCTCGAATGGGCTACCTTTATAAACGAATATGTGGATAAGAGAAGATTTGAGGCAGTCATATTGGGATGGTCTACGGGGGTCGATCCTGATCAGTACGACATATGGCATTCTTCTAAGACTGGTCCTAAAGAGTTGAATTTTATATCCTACCAAAATCCAGAAGTAGATCGAATCCTTGTTGAAGCGAGGAAAACTTTCGATCAAGAAAAGCGAAAAAAACTTTACTACCGCTTTCAACAAATCCTTGCCGAAGACCAACCTTACGCCTTCCTCTATATACCTTATGCTCTTACAGCCATCCACGCTCGTTTTCGTGGGATCGAACCTGCCCCCGCAGGTATCACTTATAATTTCATCCGCTGGTGGGTTCCCCAAGGTTTACAACGATATGGGAGAATACTTCCTTAAGAATGGTGGAGATGGGGGGATTCGAACCCCCGACCCTCACGTTGCGAACGTGATGCTCTCCCCCTGAGCTACATCCCCATTTTTACAAAAAAACTATAATTTATAAAACCGCAAAATTTCAATGGGTTTTATGTTCTTCTATCCAGTAGGCCTTTATGGTATATTCTCCCAAGCCGACTTAAGTTTAAAAATAATTAAACAAAGGAGGTAAAAATGGCTAAAAATCCTCTCCTTATAACGGACACTACCTTTCGGGATGGTCATCAATCTACTATAGCCACAAGGCTAAAAACCGAGGATATGATCCCCATAGCCCCCAAAATGGATAAAATCGGTTTCCACTCGATGGAAGTGTGGGGAGGAGCTACTTACGATGTGTGCATCAGATATCTCAATGAAGACCCTTGGGAGAGGTTGAGGACGCTGAGAAAGCTCATGCCTAATACCAAATTGCAAATGCTTTTAAGAGGACAAAACTTGGTAGGTTATAGGAATTACCCCGACGATGTGGTGATAGCCTTTATTGAAGAAGCAGCGGAAAGCGGGATTGATATCTTTAGGATTTTTGATGCTTTGAATGATGAAAGAAACCTCAAAACCTCTATTGAGACGGTTAAAAAATGCGGTAAGCATGCACAGGCGGTCATTTGCTACTCACTTACGGAAAAACGACTTGGAGGTCCGATTTTTAATCTCGATTATTACCTCAACAAAGCAAAAATTCTTCAAGAAATGGGAGCGGATAGTATTTGTATAAAGGATATGGCAGGACTTCTTTCACCATATGATGCATATGAACTTGTAAAAGGATTAAAAAGAGTGTTAGACATACCTGTTCAGCTTCACACTCATTACACCACAGGGTTTGGATCGATGACTTACCTTAAAGCTGCTGAGGCCGGTGTAGATGTAGTAGACTGTGCTCTTGCTCCTTTGGCTTTGCGTTCTTCTCAACCTGCAGTAGAACCAATAGTTGTGACCCTTTATGGCACCGAACGCGATACCGGTTTGGACTTACATAGTCTAATTGAAATAAGCGAGCATCTGGATGAGGTATTGAAAGAAAAATACAAAGAGTTCCTGGAGATGGCAAAATTTGCTGTAATTGATGTACAGGCCTTGGAACATCAGATTCCAGGAGGCATGATCACAAACCTTATAGCTCAACTTAAAGAGGCCAATGCCTTACACAGGCTACCAGAAGTTTTTGAGGAGATCCCTCGCACTAGGGCTGATATGGGGTATCCTCCCCTGGTAACGCCCACAAGCCAAATTGTGGGGGTTCAAGCGGTTTTAAACGTTCTGTTTGGTAGGTACAAGATGATAACCCAACAAACAAAGGATTACTTCTATGGGCTTTATGGTCGACCACCTGCCCCCGTAAACCCTGAGGTTCAGAAACTGGCCTTAAAGGGTTATCCTCGAGGAGAAACCCCCATCGATTGTAGGCCTGCTGATATACTTGAATCGGAAATGGAAAAAGCCAAAGAGGCGACAAAGGGATTGGCGAAAAACAGAGGGGATGTTCTCCTTTATGCTTTGTATCCTCAAGTAGGACTCGAATTTTTGAAGAAGAAATATGGAGTAAGTGAGTAGTGATCAGAAGGGTTTTTTTAGGGAATGAAGCCATAGCCTGGGGGCTTTTAAAGGAAGGAGTTAGTTTTGTCACCTCTTATCCGGGGACGCCTGCTTCTGAGATATTGGAAGCGGTGATCAAATTTAACGAACAGTACGAACTCGGCATCTTCGCCCAATGGGCTATTAACGAGAAGGTGGCTTTTGAATTGGCTTTGGCTCACAGTTGGCTTGGGGGAAGGTCGGCGGTCTCAATGAAGCAGGTAGGCCTTAATGTGGCGCTTGACCCTCTCATGAGCGCCGCCTATACGGGGGTTAAAGGCGGGTTCCTCCTTATAAGTGCCGATGATCCAGGACCTTATAGTTCTCAAACGGAACAAGATAGTAGATTCCTGGCCATGTTCGCCAAAATACCCGTCTTTGATCCCTCAAGCCCCAAAGAGGCGATGGATATGATAAAAGAGGCCCTTGAACTATCGGAACGATACCGGATACCTGTGATGTTACGTCCTACTTCTTGGGTTTGTCATGCTCGTCAGGGGATTCTCTTGGAAGAAGAATTGAAACCAAACCTTAAAAAGCTTTCTTTCGAAAAAGACCTCTGCCATTGGGCAGCTCTTCCAAGACGGCGTTACGTTTTACACAAAGAACTTAACGAAAAGCTTCGATCCATCCAAAAAGAAAATGGTTTCAAAAGGATAAGTTTTAATGGAGCAAAAAAAGCTGTAGTTTCTTCTGGTTTTCCCTTTGCCCTTTTGATGGACGTTTTAAAATCATTGGGGCTTAAAGGTTCTCTTGACATTTACAAAGTGGACCGCCCTTTCCCTTTATCGCCTTCGCTTAATGATGAGTTATCATCTTATGAGGAAATACTCGTTTTGGAGGAGACCTATCCAGTAATAGAATTACAGATTTCGCATAGAGAAAAGACAAGAGGTCGACTTGACGGAACAGTGCCTTCTCAAGGGGAATTGAAGCCGGAGAGTATCCTTAGAGCCCTTCATCTTCTGTTAGGAAACTTTCCCTTCGAGAAGATAAACGACCTTAAGGAGGGTTCACCACCAAGGTTATGTTCTGGTTGTCCCCATAGGGCTGCCTTTTGGGCCATCAAAAAAGCTTTTCCTCAGGGATTTTTTCCAAGTGATATAGGATGTTACAGCTTGGGGCTTGAAATGGAGGCGGTGGATGCCTTCCTTTGCATGGGAGCTGGTGTTTCTTTGGCCGAGGGATTTTACCTTGCTCTTAAGAACGCCGGGCAAAAAATACCTCCAATTTGTGCCACGGTAGGGGATTCCACCTTCTTTCACGCTTGTATCCCCGCTTTGATAGACGCTGTCAATAAAAAAGCAGCCTTCGTCCTTGTGATTTTAGATAATGCTACAACTGCCATGACAGGGGGGCAACCTACGCCTTCTAACCCTCCAAAGAATCTTAGAAAGGTGGAATTGGAAGAAGTTATAAAAGGTTGTGGAGTGGAGTTTATCAAGGTGGTCGATCCCTTCGATTTTCCAGAAATGGAAAGGAGTTTAAAAGAGGCTTATGCTTTCAGTCAAGAAAAGGAAGCTCCTGCAGTGGTCATCTCAAGAAGGCCTTGTCCTCTTTTTGAAAAGGAAACACACAAGCGGACCTTTATTTTAAAACTCTTGAGGAAAGAAAATTGCAAAAGTTGTATGATTTGCGTTTCGGAAAGTAGGTGCCCTGCTTTAGAAAAAGGTCAACAGGGGCCTATTATACACCAAGATTTGTGTAGAGGCTGTGGTCTATGTGCTTTTATATGCCCCAACCAAGCGTTGACGTTCACGGAGGTCTGAATGGAATTCAAGATCGTAATCGCCGGCAAAGGAGGAGAGGGAATCATATTTATGACGCGCATATTAGCCGAAGGGGCTTTCTCTATAGGGATTCCGGTAATATCCAGTGAAATTCACGGAATGGCCCAAAGAGGGGGATCAGTCATATCACAAGTAAAACTCGGTGAGTTTTACAGCCCCTTTATCCCTTATGGAAGCGCGGATTTTCTTATCGCCACCTCAAAAGAAGAAGGAGAGAGAAATAAGATTTACCTTAAACCAGATGGAATCTCCGTCGTAAATTCACCCGATCCCTCGCCATTTCACGTGGATGCTTCTGGATTAGCTCAAAAGATAAATCATCCCAAAGGTGCAAATTTGATACTTTTAGGCTTTGCCATTAATAAGATGGGATTCGAGGAAAAGCCTTTTCTTGAAGCAATAGAAAAATGCTCTCCTTCCTTTTTGGGAGAAAAAAATAAAAAAGCCTTTTTATTTGGCTTTTCCATCTCTAGAGAAAAAGTGGCTAAGCCGCTTGAATGATCTTTTTCATTTTCCTTCTGAGTTTACGTATCGCTTTCGCGCGTTTCATCCTTTCTTTTTCGCTTTTGCTTATAAAATGGGCGTGCTTCTTTAACTCAGGTTGTACGTTTTGTTGGAAATCTCTCTTAAGCCTCTTCAACATCCTCTCAAGTTCGTCATGTTCATAAGCCATTCCTACCCTCCCCTATTTATGTGAAAACCTATTATACCCAAATCCTTCCATAGGCTCAACTCCTTAATTATTTGGTATAATTTTCTTGATGGAGAAGCCTATAGAGGAATTAATGCGCATATTGGATCGTTTGAGAGGAGAAGGGGGTTGCCCCTGGGATAGGAAGCAAACCTTTGAAAGCTTGAAGCCCTTTATAATCGAGGAAGCTTATGAAGTGGCTGAAGCTATTGATAAAAGAGACTGGAATGAACTTAAGGAAGAGCTTGGGGATCTCATGTTTCTAATTCTCTTTTTTACTCATATAGCCCAAGAAAAGGGAATCTTCGATCTGGAAGAGATGGCAAAAGGAACGGCCCAAAAGATAATTAGGCGTCATTCCCACGTGTTTGGGGATTTAAAGGTGAAGGATTCTCAAGAGGTGGAAAACAACTGGCACAAGATAAAGGAACAGGAAAAAGGAGGCTTGTTATCGGGAATTCCAAAGAAACTGCCGGCTCTTTTAAGGGCTCAAAAGATCACCCGACGAGCTCAAAGCGTGGGGTTTGACTGGGAAGAGGCCATAGGAGCGTTAGAAAAAATCGAAGAGGAACTTCGGGAGTTGAAAGAGGCTTTTGAAAAAGGCGAAAACCTTGAACATGAAATCGGGGATCTACTTTTGAGCACTGTAAACTTGTGTAGGTTGGTCGGCATTCAAGCCGAGGAGGCTCTTCATAAGGCGTGCGATCGATTTGTTGAGCGTTTTTCTTACATAGAGAAAAAATTAAAAGAACAAGGAAAAGATCTCCGAAAAGCATCTTTAAACGAGATGGATCGATTATGGAATGAAGCCAAAGGAAAATAGAGGGATCCTTTATGTGGTAGCAACTCCTATAGGAAACGTGGAGGATATAACGTTGAGGGCCATAAGGGTTTTAAAAGAAGTAGATCTTATTGCTTCGGAAGATACTAGAAAAGTTAAAATACTGCTTAACCGCTATGGAATAGAAAAACCTACGGTGAGTTTTTTCGAAGGAAACGAGGAAAAACGAACCCAGGAACTTCTGAAACTACTCGAGAAAGGAAAGCATATTGCTCTTCTTTCTGAGGCAGGAACCCCCACCATTTCCGATCCGGGATACAAATTGGTAAAAGCAGCATCCGGAAAAAACATCCGAATTATCCCCATTCCTGGCCCTAATGCGGCCATCACAGCTCTTAGCGCTTCAGGACTCCCAACAGACAGTTTTTACTTCTTCGGTTTTTTACCCCCAAAAGGAAGCAAAAGAAAAAAACGTTTAGAAGAGATATCCCGTTGTAGAGGCACTATTATTATTTACGAATCTCCACGAAGGCTTTTGAAAACTCTCGAAGAGCTCTTACAATATTGCGGAGACAGAAAGGTCTCCCTGGCAAGGGAATTGACCAAGTTACACGAAGAATTTATCCGAGGCGAACTTTCAGAGGTAATAGAAAAATTAAAACAGAAAAAAATAAAAGGCGAAATCACGATCGTTATGGAGGGTTTAGGATGGCGGTAGAATTAGATTTCGAAAAATTAGGAGGACTTATACCAGTGGTGGTTCAAGATTACCATACAGGGGAAGTCCTGATGGTAGCCTTTATGAATGAAGAGGCTTGGCAAAAAACGCTCGAAACAGGTAAAGCGACTTATTGGTCTCGGTCCAGACAAAAGCTATGGGTGAAAGGCGAAACTTCGGGTGATTTTCAGGAAGTTAAGGAGATTTATGTCGATTGTGACAATGACACGCTCCTTTTAAAAGTGATCCAACATGGAGGCTGTGCTTGCCATACAGGTTATCGGAGTTGCTTTTATCGTAAACTAGAAAACGGAGAGCTAAAAACAGTAGGGCAAAAGGTTAAGGAGGTATGAGATGAAGTATCTAAAATTGGGTATTCCTAAAGGAAGCCTTGAAAAATCCACCATAGAATTATTTCGAAAAGCGGGATGGAACATAACTACCAGCTCCCGGAGTTATTTTCCTCATATCGATGATGATGAGATAAGATGCTCTTTAGCTCGTCCCCAAGAGATGTCAAGGTTCGTGGAAATCGGTACGCTCGATGCAGGGATTACTGGAAGGGATTGGATATTGGAAAATGACTCTAAAGTGGTAATGGTGGAGGATCTCATATATTCCAAGGAAACCCAACAGCCAGCAAGATGGGTGGTGATCGTACCGGAAAACTCCCCTATCAAACGTTTGGAAGATTTGGAGGGAAAAAAGATATACACCGAATTGGTGAATTATACGAAACGCTATTTTTCCGAAAGAAATATAAAGGTTGAAGTGGAGTTTTCCTGGGGGGCCACGGAGGCTAAGGTTTTAGAGGGGTTAGCAGATGCGGTCGTAGATGTCACCGAAACAGGTGCCACTTTGAGGGCCAATGGGCTAAGGATAGTTGAAGAAATATTGGTGACCTATCCTCAATTAATTGCCAACCAGAAAGCTTGGGAAGATCCGTGGAAAAAAAACAAGATTTTAGCAATAGCCAGACTTTTAAAAGGCGCACTTCAAGCAAGCACGATGGTAGGTTTAAAGATGAATGTAAAGAAAAAAGATTTAGAGAAAATTACGGCCATCCTTCCGAGTATTACTGCTCCTACTATTTCTGATCTTTACGATAAAGAATGGGTGGCAGTAGAGACGGTAATATCCGAAAAACAAGTAAGGGAACTCATCCCAAAACTGTTAGAAGCAGGGGCAGTGGGAATAATAGAGTATCCTTTAAACAAAGTTCTTTAACGTTCAAGCAAAACATAGACGGTTCTATATCCTTCTCTTTGGATCTTAACCCCCAAAAGCAAAGTGGTGTCATTTCCGTATTTTTCCATTAAGCGTTCGAAATCGTTTAGGTCATTCACTTCTTCATGTTCGATTTCTACGATTATATCTCCTGCATTTAAACCAGCTCGATCCGCAGGCGAATTTGTAATAACTTCCGTTATCATAACTCCTTCGTTAGTACCCGCGGCTTTACTCACCTCTGGGGGGATTTTCTGGACCTTAAACCCCCATTGCTCCATCGACATGGCCTGTTTTTCGTACTCCCCTAAGGTCACCCAAATTGTGTAATTTTTGCCCTGTCTCATGATCTCTATTTTGACCCTTTCTCTTGGGGGTGTAGAAGCTACCAAGCGTCTTAAAGCCCAACTATCGGACACCTCCTTATCGTTAAACCTTATGATCACATCGCCCTTCTTCAAGCCGGCCTTGGCCGCAGGAGAATTGGGCATTATGTCACTTATAAGAACTCCTTTTGGTTCTTTCAAGCCGAAGCGTTTTGCCAATTCGGGCGTCAGATCCTGAATATAAACCCCCAAAAAACCGTGAGTTACTTTTCCTTTTTTAAGTTGAGGTAAGAGGTTTTTGGCCATGTTTATTGGGATGGCAAACCCTATGCCCTGGCCACCTGCTACAATAGCTGTATTGATACCAACTACTTCCCCTTGCAGGTTAAAAAGTGGACCACCACTATTTCCCGGATTAATGGAGGCATCCGTTTGAATAAAATCGTCATAAGGCCCCATACCTATCACTCTTCCTTTAGCGCTAACAATGCCCGCGGTAACCGTATGTTCAAGACCAAAGGGATTACCGATGGCTATGACCCAATCACCAACCTTTAATTTATCTGAATCCCCAAGTTTAGCTACGGGCAAGGTTTCACCTTTTGGATTTATCTTCAATAAAGCGATGTCACTTTTAGGATCTCTCCCTACTACCTTCGCATCAAACGTTCTGCCGTTATAAAGCTTGATCTTAATGTCTTCGGCCCCTTCTATCACGTGATTATTTGTTAAAATATACCCCTCCTTGTCGACGATAAACCCCGAACCCAAGCTCCTCGTTCTAAATTGGGGGGTAGGCGGAAAAAACCTCTCAAATTCATCTCCGAAGAAACGCCTGAAGTCTTTGAAGAAATCCTCAAGGGGACTCCTCACCACTTTAGTGGTGCTTATGTTGACTACAACTGGCTTCAACTGATCTACAAGATCGGCTAAAGAAGGAAGAACGGAATTTGTCTTTTGGGAAAACCCCAAGGTAGTCCAAAAAACCGCCAAAAAGATACAAAAAACAGTTTTTTTAAATTTCGGTATCATCTTCTACCTCCCTCTTAAATTTAATTTTACAATAGCCTTAAATCGAACATTGCGCAACAAACCCCTTTCTTGATATCCTTTCAATCCCATGCGCGAGCTTTTAAATTTTAGACGATACATACTGGATAACGGTTTAAAAGTCCTTATACTTGAAGATCACGGTCTTCCCATACTCTCTTATCAGGTTCACGTAAAAGCTGGATCACGCTTCGAAAGACCTGGAATTACAGGTATCTCCCATCTTTTCGAACACATGATGTTTAGGGGGACTTCCAAACTTGGACCTGAAGAGTTTTCAAAGATTATTCAATCCAGAGGTGGGATTGTCAATGCCTTCACCACTCAAGACCACACCACCTATTGGGAAAACGTTCCGAGTGATCAATTGGAATTGGTCATAGAACTTGAGGCTCACCGCCTAAAGGAACTCAAACTGGATGAAGAGAGTTTTTCCACCGAGAGAGAGGTGGTGAGAAGCGAAAGAAAGATGCGCATCTCCACAACCCCCTATGGAGCAGCTCTAGAAGAACTTTTTTCCTTAGCCTATTTAAGACATCCCTATCGTTGGCCTATCATCGGATGGGATAACGACCTTCGAAACTTAAGCCTTAAAGACTGTGAAGAATACTTTCGCCTGCATTATGCTCCTAATAACATGATCATTGTGATATGCGGGGATGTGGTACCTGAAAAGGCTCTCGATTTAATTTGCAAACACTATGGTGACCTTACCCCTCAAGAATGCTTTCACAAAATAGAACCCGAACCTCCACAAAGGGGGGAGAGAAGAAGTGTGTTTAAAAAACCGGTGGAACTTGAAGCCATCTTTTGGGCGTATCATGTACCGGGTATAGATTCGGATGTCATCTTTCCTTTATTAGGCATATGTGAATGCCTTTCGGGAGGAAAAAGTTCGAGGTTCTGGCAAAAGTTTGTACGTGCTGGCAAAGCTACCGAGGTGCGTCTGGTGGCCGATCCTCCTCCTTTTTGGCCCAAGGATCCCGGTCTTCTCATCCTTTATGCTATAGAAAAACCCGGAATTCCCATTTCCTCTTTGGAAAATGAAATAGAAGAGGAGATACGCCTTTTTAAAGAAAAAGGCCCTACTGAAAACGAATTAGAGAAAATAAAAAATAGGCTTAAAGCTTCCTTTTTGAGAAGTCTCGAAAGCCTTTTCTTTAGAGGCCTAGTGGGAGGAATTTACGAGATAAAACTTGACGGATTTGAAAAATCTTGGGAAATACTTGAAAAATACGAATCCTTAAAAGCCGAGGATATGATCCAAGTAGCGGAAAAATACCTTCATGAGGATAATAGGACCTGCATCATGGTGAAATCCATCTCCATTGAAGAGAATGCCAAATTTGGACTTATAGAATGAGAGAATTAAACCTTAACCCAATCGAAATACACTTGGATTCAAACCACAAAATATTTGCCCTCTCCTACGGGAAAGCGCCTTTGTCCTACTTGGTAATGTTAATTAAAGCCGGTTCCGAAAAAGACCCAAAGGGGAAAGAGGGCCTCACGGATCTATGGGCTGAAGGTTTGACATTGGGAACCAAAAAGAAAAGCTTAGAGGAGTTAATTTTCGAAGTGGAGAAATTGGGCGGATACCTTGAAGGCTCAGCGGGATGGGATTTTTCACTTCTTCTCATCTCGGGTTTAGAAGAAAAATTAAATAACTTACTAGAGATACTTTCCGAGATCTTTTACGAACCCGATTTTCCTTTCCAGGAAATAGAGAAGACAAAGGAAAGAAGGCTCTCCAATCTGCTCCAACTTAAGGATGACCCTTCAAAAATGGCCGATCGCCTCATATGGAATATGGCCATGGAAGGAACCCCTTATGCTCACCCTATAAGCGGAAGCCTTGCCTCAATAAAAAACATAACCCTGGAGGATATAGTACATTTTCATAACGAAATTTACCCCCAACAACGCTCCACCCTCTTTATCTTAAGTAAAGAGGTAAAAGAAGTACTCTTGGAAAAAACAAAGGATACTTTATCAAAGCTAATAACGTGGAAAGGAGAAGAAAAAACACCTGAAACTACCCCCAGTACCCCACAATCGCAAATTTTGATCTTAGACCGACCCGATCTTACCCAAAGCCAAATCCGTATAGCTTTTCCGAGCCTCTCAAGAAAGGATGACCGTTATTACATTTTAAAATTAATGAATTACCTATTAGGCGGAGGCGGTTTTTCGTCGAGACTTATGGAAAGAGTAAGGTCACAAAAAGGATATACTTACAGCATTCGGAGTTCCTTTAGTTCTTTGAAGACCTGTGGCACACTTATTATCTCCACATTTACCCCCACCGACACCACTTATGCTACTTTTGAGGAAATACTTTCAACAATAGAGGACTTCACAAAACAAGGGCCAACAGAAAAAGAATTGGAAGAGGCCAAAAGGTTTTTCGAAAAAAGTTTCCCCTTGCGCATAGAAACGCCGAAACAACTTCTTAATGAAATCATCTTGCAAGAAACTTACGATTTAAAATTTCAAGACTTGTTTGAGGAAATCGAGAAATTAAAGAAAATAAATATCGAGGAGATAAAATCAATTGCTCAGGAAATCTTGCAGAAGCAAAAAATGCAAGTGCTTATTATAGGCAACAGTCAGCACTTTATTAAGAATTTCGAAAATTTTGAAAATCTGCAATTAATGCCTTATAAGGATGTTTTACCTTAATAAATCGCAAAGAAGATTCCTTCAAAAAATTTTATTCTCCTTAACACCGATTTTTTCGCCATTTTTATACGTATTGGAATCGTTTCCAATTTCAGTTTTAAGAAAAATGGCAAAATTCTTCAGTCTCTTATGGTGGATAGCGCCTTCGCGCAGAAAGAGGATTGCAATGGCTAATTTAAGACTAATTTTTTCTGAGAACGAATCGCGGAAGATCCTTAGAATAGCGATGGGAAATTTTTTATTTTTTGCTCTTGAAACACTTAAGCTTTCCAAAGCTTCGAGGGAAGAAATATTGGAAAGGGTGTTTTTAAAGGGCAAAGAAAACCTGGAGAGAATTAAAGAAGGGGGAATATTGGTAAGTTGCCATTTAGGCAATTTCCCTTTAATTTGTTTTAGACTTTCCTTAGAAGGTTTAAGGATAGGCGTGGTAATCAAATTACCCCGTGATCCTTTTTTGGCTAAAATGGTGAAACAAAGGGGAGAAAAATGGGGGTTAATCTTTATTGAAATAAATGACCGATACGAAACCGTTTTGAGAGTCCAAAAATTCCTGAAGGAAGGAGGAGTTTTGTTATTGATGTTGGACCAAAATCCACGATCCAGAGGTGTGATCGTACCCTTTTGGGGTTTACCCACACCTACTTATCGAACCCCTCTTTTATTAGCTCAAAAAACGCGATTACCCCTTTTGCCAGTTTTTATATATCAAAAAGAGGGAAAGCATTACTTAGAGGTTTTAGAACCGTTTAACCTTTCTAAAGATCCCTTTAAAGACCTGGAGGCTCTCAATGCGATTATTCAGCGTTATATTTCGTCCTTTCCAGAACAATGGTGGTGGTGGCATCGGCGATGGAGAAATATCCTTTCCTATCGGTGAAGTCTCTGAAATGGTGTAAACTTAAAAAGTGGAGGTCTTTATGATACCTACTATATTCAAAGCACTATGTCCCAATTGTGGAGGCGACATCACTTCCGAAAGGCTCGAATTAGGTATTCCTTGCGAATCCTGCATGCCCGATCCCAACGGCCCCTTGGTAAAGGAAGGCTTTTTGTCATCCCTTAAAGAGGTAAACCAAAAGGAAAAAGCTTGGATTGAACATTTTCACAAATGCGTAGGGGCTCAACCTTGGAGCTTGCAAATCGCCTGGGCTAGAAGGGTGTTTCTCGGTAGATCTTTTGCCCTTTTAGCCCCTACAGGGGTCGGAAAAACCTCTTTTGGACTATCGATCGCGAGCTTTTTGGTCCGCGAAAAGAAGCGCTCCTACATAATTCTTCCCACCAAATTGCTTGTAGAACAAGTGAAACACAGACTTTTAAACTTTGGTGTCAAAGAAGACGAGATGTTAGTTTTCGGAGAGGAAAATAAGTATAAAAAAGAAAAAAAAGAACTCCTTGAAAAAGCCAATTTCAAAATCCTGATTAGCACTTCCATGTTCTTGTATAAAAATTACGAAATAATTCCCCGCGATTTTTCTTTTATTTTCGTAGATGATGTAGATTCATTTCTTAAAACAGCAAAAAATATAGACAAAGCATTATATTTGTTAGGATTTTCCGAAAAAGATATTCAATTAGCAATGGAATTGATTAGAATAAAAGAAAAACATGACAAAACTGATCAAGATTGGCAAAAGGTAAAAGAATTGTCGGAATTATTAAAAAATTCTTCAAAAGACATAAAAGGCATTTTGGTTGTATCTTCAGCGACATCAAATCCACGTTCAAATAGGGTTAAGCTATTTCGAGAACTTTTAGGATTTGAAGTAGGGGTACCTATTTTTTATCTGAGGAATATCGTTGATACCTTTTGTGATCATAATATCAGTATCCATGATCTTATTCGGAGGCTTGGCAAGGGAGGGTTGGTGTTTGTATCTTCTAATGAGGGTAAGGAAAGGGTTACGGAAGTAGTCAATATGTTAAACAGTCAGGGTATTGAAGCGATTTCTTATGAAGACCTCGGTGAAGAAGAAATAAAACAATTTGAAGAAGGGAAAATTTGGGTGATAGTAGGAATAGCTTCCTATAGAAATCCGTTGGCCAGGGGTTTTGATTTACCTCATGTGGTGCGTTATTCCGTCTTTTATGGGGTTCCCAAGATAGTGATTTCTCTTAAATTTGAGAAAAACTTATCGCATCTCTTGTGGGCTTTGATTTCCCTAAGGCCTTTAATAGCCAAAAAACTTCCTTCACGCATTTCCAAACTTGATCGCTGGATAGCTCAGGTCAAACGATATCAGTATTTAACGGAGGACTTCATCTTGGAGAACCCTTTATTACTTAAGACAATAGAAAGGCTCAAAGATGAGCTTAATTTGTTCTTCACTTCGGTTGAGGTTTTAAAGATATTACAAGAATCTGACGAAGTCACTTTACGCAAGACGGAAGAAGGATTTTCGCTCGTAGTATCCGATGCCACTGGTTATCTTCAAGCAAGTGGCCGTACTTCCCGAATGTATGCGGGTGGGATAACAAAAGGTCTAAGTATTATAATCGTTGACGATAAAATAGCCTTCAATCACTTGCAGAAAAAGATCCGATGGTTTAGTGAGGAGATAAAATTCGTAAATTTTGATGAGATTAATTTAGAAGAAATTCTCCGGGAGATCGATCAAGATCGAGAGAGAGTGAAAGAGGTTCGCCAAGGAAAGGCTCGAGCTGAAGAAAAGGAGCTATTGAAACCCGTTTTGATCGTGGTGGAATCTCCAAACAAAGCGAGGACTATTGCAAATTTCTTCGGCAAAGCCATTCGCCGAAAAATAGGCGAACATGAACTTTTGGAAACCTCCGTTGAGGACCGTTATCTTATGATAAGTGCTTCTTTGGGACACATATTAGATCTCACGACCAAAGAAAATGGATATTATGGCGTTTTGATAAATGGAAATATCGTCCCCATATATGAACCTATACACGGTAAAGAGCGAATTATAGAGAGTTTAAAACGTATGGCCCAGGAAAGTTTTGAGGTGCTTATCGGTACTGACCCCGATACGGAAGGTGAGAAAATAGGATGGGACATAAGGGAACTGCTTCGGCCATTTGTTAGTAACATTAAACGGATGGAATTCCATGAGGTAACCAAAAAGGCAATCCTAAATGCATTAAAAGCGCCCCGTGACTTTAATGAGAACCTCGTCAAAGCCCAAATCGTGCGTCGGGTGGCTGATAGATGGGTGGGATTCGAATTCTCCCAGTTATTATGGGGTGCCTTTAAAAATCAGTTATTGTCAGCAGGAAGGGTACAGACTCCCGTTTTAGGTTGGATCATAACCAGAGAAAGCGAATATAGAAAAAAAATCTACAAGGTACTTTTGAGCATAGAAAGAGACGGAAGAAGGCTTTGGATCGATTTTACGTTCGAAGAAAAAGAAAAGGCGCTGAAATTTTTCGAAAGCTTAAAAGAAATAAAAATAGAAATCCTCAACATAAGCGAGGAATCCCGTTTCCCCCCTCCTCCGTTTTCAACCGATACCCTCCTAAAAGAGGCCCACGATAAATATCGCTTCACCCTCCCCTTAACGATGGAACTTGCCCAAACGCTGTTCGAATTAGGTTACATAACCTATCACCGAACTGACTCCACTCGGGTCTCGGATGTGGGAATTAACGTGGCAAAAGAATATATAAAAGAGGAATTTGGAAGCGATTTCTTCGCCCCGAGGACTTGGGGCGAAAAGGGAGCCCATGAATGTATAAGGCCCACAAAGAACATCGACCCCGAGGAGTTAAACACCTTAATTTTAAGCGGTCAGGTAGAGGGGTTAAACAGAAACCATGTTCTTCTTTACGATCTTGTATTCCGTCGCTTCATGGCAAGTCAGATGAGGGAAGTCAAGTTAAAAGTGGCTCAAGTGATCCTTAAGGCAAACGAAGAAGAAAAAAGACTCACCTTCAATTGGGAGATCTTACAGGAAGGATGGAACAAGCTCCTTCCCTTGGAACTTCACCCTATCGTTGAGGGTAAATGGAAAATAACTGAAGAAAATAAAAAAATAAAAATCCAACCAAGAGCCTACCTCTACACTCAAGGGGAGTTAGTGGAAGAGATGAAAACAAAAGGCATAGGAAGACCTTCCACCTACGCCACAATCTTAGAAAAACTTTTAGAAAGAGGATATGTGATAGACCGAAAAGGCTTTTTAATACCTACAAAACTCGGCAAAGAAGTTTATTATTATCTCCAAAGTCGTGAAGAAATCCGTTCATTTTTGAGCGAAGAATTTACCCGTGAGCTTGAATATTTAATGGATGAAGTCGAAAATTCGAAGGAAGACTATCAGAAGCTGCTAAGATATCTTTATTCACAAATTATACAAACAAGAGAAATTAGCCAAAATGGATGAAAAATTCTTCGAGGACGAAGTTTTTATTGGTAAACTAATAAAATTGGGGCTAACTGAGTTTTACGAAGGTTTAAAAGCTTCACTTTCTTCGGAAGAAATTCGAATTGTTAAGAAAAACTTGGATAAATATACAAATTTAAGCAATGAAGAACTTGGACTCTTGTTTAAAGAAACTTTCAAAAAACACATCACTATGAAGGAATTTCTTAGCGAAATTGATATCTACTTGGCTGTTATAAAAATCGCCTCTTCTCTTTTAGAATTACCCGAAGATTTAGTGAAAAACATCAACAATTGTCTCTTTGGCCAACTCAAAGTTCCCCTTGCCTGATTCCGAAATTTTGATTAGATTTTGTTTTGATGTTATAGTGATTGTATAAAATTTCCCCTTAGGGGAGAAAGGAGTATAGAATGTTAAAGGCAAAAGTAGGTGATGTGGTAAAGGTTCATTACACGGGTAAACTTAGGGACGGTACGGTCTTTGATAGTTCTATGGGAGGCGAGCCGTTGGAATTCACGCTCGGATTCAATCAACTTCTTCCCGCTTTTGAAGAGGCCATAATCGGTATGAGCCCTGGAGAATCGAAGACCTTTGAGATACCGGCGGAAGACGCCTTTGGGCCATATCGGGATGAGTTGGTTATAGAGATAGAAAGGACTAGGTTGCCTCAGAATATGGAACTGGAGATTGGGCAACAGCTGTTACTGAGAGATCCGAATGGTCAAGCTTTTCGTGTAACGGTAATTGATATCACTGACGATACGGTCACACTTGATGCTAACCATCCCTTAGCGGGGGAAGATCTTATATTTGAGGTACAGCTCCTCGAAATAGGTTCTAACCTTCTTGAAGATAACGCCTAAGGGCTTGCGCGGTGTAAGAACTCTCACATTTAAGCAGTTCAAGGGGGGTGCCTTGGAAAAGAAGGTATCCTCCTTCTTTACCTCCTTCCGGACCAAGGTCTATTATCCAATCGGCTTCCTTTATCACGTCGAGGTTATGTTCGATTACAAGGACTGTATCTCCCCTGTTCACCAATAAGTGCAATATATCCAAAAGCTTGGAGACATCGGCCATGTGTAAGCCCGTGGTGGGCTCATCCAGGATATAAAGGGTTCCTTTAGATTGGCTTGAGAGTTCCTTGATCAATTTTATCCTCTGCGCCTCTCCTCCACTTAAAGTGGGGCTCGGCTGACCGAAGGTCAGGTAATCAAGTCCTATACGAACCATTAATTCAAGTACCCTCTTAATGGAGGGTATATTGGAAAAAAATTCCAACCCTTCACCAAAGGTCATCTCCAAAACATCCGAGATACTCTTCCCCTTGTATAGGACTGAAAGGGTATCTTGGTTATACCTTTTTCCCTGGCAATTCTCACATAAGATGTAAACATCCGGTAAAAACTCCATTTCCACTTTTATCCTTCCTTTACCTTGACATGTCTCACACCTTCCACCTTTGAGGTTAAAGGAAAATCGGCTCTGGGTATATCCCATCTTCCTTGACTCGGGCAATTGGCTGAAGAGACGCCTTATCTCATCAAAAACCCCCACATAAGTGGCAGGAGTGGAATTGGGGTTTCTTCCGATGGGGGAATGATCGACTTGGACTATTCTTCTTATCTTTTCCCATCCTTTTATATCCTCGAAGCCGTCTCTTAAATGGCGATTCCCGCTTAGAAAGTTTTTGAGTCCTCGATAAAGGACTTCTATTACTAAGCTGGATTTTCCTGATCCCGAGACCCCTGTGACGCAAATCAAAGTGCCAAGGGGGATCTTCACGTTTATGTTTTTCAAATTGAACTTTTTGGCCCCAATTATTTCAACCCAGTCCTTAGGTTTTCGCAGGCGAGAAGCTATACTTCTTTCTCTTTCTTTTAACCATCTACCGGTAATTGAAAGAGGAGAAACCATAATGTCTTCCACTTTCCCTTCTGCAACTATCTCTCCTCCTTTGGGGCCTGCCCCTGGCCCAAGATCTATTATCCAATCGGCACTTTTAATGGTTTCTGGATCATGTTCCACCACAATCACCGTATTTCCCCGTTCTTTTAGCTTCTTTAGAGCTTTAAGAAGCCGTTCGTTATCCCTTGGATGGAGCCCTATAGTGGGTTCGTCAAGGATATAACATACCCCGCTCAAATTAGAACCAAGCTGGGCTGCTAATCTAACCCTCTGAGCCTCTCCGCCCGAAAGGGTATTACCACTACGGTTAAGTTGAAGATAATCGAGCCCCACCTCTTTTAAAAACGAAAGCCTTTGTGTTATTTCCTTTATTATGGGATCCGCAATGGCCCTTTCTTCCTCGGAGAATTTCCAACTTTCGATCACTTGAAACGCCTCCTCTACACTTAAATTGGCAAAGTCCGCGATGTTCCACCCTTTGAGTTTCACCCAAAGTGCCTCTTCTTTAAGCCTTTTCCCTTGACAGGCATTACAGACTCTAAGTCCCATAAACTCATTCAAAAAATCCCCCAATTCATCCTCCAGGTAGACATAAAGCTCCTTCAAAATGGGAATCACCCCTTTAAAGCCCTTTCCTCCGTAAAACAGGATTTGTTTTTCCTCCTGTTTCAAAAGTGAAAGAGGGGTGTTTAAATCAAGGCAGAGTTTTTCTTTTAGGTCTGAAAACAGACGTTCCCTTTCCCTTTTGAGCCTCGGGTCATTGAAGGGTAAAAGGGCTTCTTTTAATGGGAGGCTTTCATGTGGAGCAATTAATTCGGGTAAAAAGTCATCAAAACCTCCAAGCCCTTCACATTGGGGGCAAGCACCCTTTTTGCTGTTAAAGGAAAATAGCCTCGGATCAAGCGGTTCAAATCCTCGATGACACTTGGAACAATATAACTTGGCGCTGAAAAAAGCGCTCTCACCTCTTTCATCATCCACAACCCTTAGGCTTCCTCCCCCAAGGTGAAGCCCTCTTTTTATTACCTCTTTAAGGGAAAAATTGACCTCCCAACATCCCAGGGAGGCCTCGATCCAATGTTCTTTAAAGCGTTCAAGTTGAGGCAAGGGATCCAGGCGGAGGATTTTTCCATCTATTAAGACCTCCTCTATCCCTTGCTTCTTTAGTCTTTCCAAAAGTTCCCGATAATGTCCCTTTCGCCCAAAAACAAGGGGCGAAAAAAGTTTAACTCTTTTTCCCCAGAAACGTTCGAGTATTTCGGAAAGAATACTCTCAGCTGTATATGACCTTATAGGATCACCACAACTTGGACAATGTTGAACGCCAAGTTTTGACCAAAGAAGCCTCAAATAATGATAAATCTCGGTAATGGTGCCTACGGTTGAACGCCTACTTCCCTGGCTTGTTCTCTGTTCAATGGCAACTGAAGGAGGTATTCCCTCAACATAATCCACATTGGGACGTTCCCGAATTTTAAGGTATTGCCTTATATAAGCCGGAAGACATTCAAGATATCTTCTTTGTCCTTCGGTAAAAAGGATGTCAAAGGCCAAAGTGGATTTACCCGATCCCGAAATGCCCGTAATGACCACGAATTTTTCACGAGGTATTTTTAGGCTTATGTTCTTTAAATTATGTTCATTTGCCCCCTTGATGATTATATGAGGAACTGAAGACCTCACCTTAAGGTTTTCTTCCTCTTCAGGGAGAAAAATCGGTTTCCATCCGTTTAAATATTCCCTTAAAACCCTGCCCGTATGGGTCTCCAATTTGGCAATCTCTTCAGGCCTTCCGCTTCCCACAACCCACCCTCCCCCTTCTCCTCCTTCAGGTCCAAGATCTATAATCCAATCGCAAACCTTTATCACTTCCGGGTTATGTTCCACTATTAAAACGGTATGCCCCTTTTCAACTAAATCCTGAAACACCTCAAGGATCATCTTAACATCATAAGGGTGAAGTCCCACTGTGGGTTCATCGAAGATATAAAGGTTATGTCCCCTCCCCTTCTCCTTTATACACGCAGCAAGCTTCAGCCTCTGAGCTTCTCCACCAGAAAGAGTCGATAAGGACTGGCCAAGCTGGAGATACCCGAGACCTACTTTTCTTAAAATTTCGAGTTCTTCTTTAATTTTCCAATCTCCAAAAAACGAGATGGCCTCTTCTACGGTCATCTCCAAAATTTCCGCTATGTTTTTGCCTCGATAAGTGACTTCCAAAATATCGCTTCGGAACCTTTTACCATCACAGACGGGGCATTTGATATAAACGTCTGAGAGAAACTGCATCTCGATCTTTTGAAAACCCTCACCTTTACATTCTGGGCATTGGCCCTCGGAGGAGTTGTAAGAAAAATGAGCGGCAGTATATCCCCTTTGCTTCGATAAACTCTGGGAAGCAAAAAGTTTCCTTATAGGTTCGTATATTTTAAGAAAAGTCAGAAGAGTGGCCCTTGGAGTACTCGAAGGTAAGGTTTGGTCTACTAAAATTACCTCTTCTATTTGCTCTATTCCCTCTATAGACTCAAAACGCCCGGGCTTTTCTTCGGGTTCTCCTTTAAGCCACTTTATCCCCTTGTAAAGTACATCTATCACCAAGGTAGATTTCCCCGAGCCTGAAACACCGGTTACACCCACCATCACCCCAAGGGGTATCTTTACATCTATTGCCTTGAGATTATGTTGTTTTGCCCCTTTTATTAAAATCCAACCCTTGGGGGATCTTCTTTTTTCAGGTAGAGGGATCTGGATCTCCCCTTTGAGATATTTCCCCGTTAAAGACTCCTCTTTTTCAAGAAGGCCTCGGGGAGGTCCCGCATAGATAAGGTCTCCTCCCCTTTCACCTGCCCCAGGACCAAGGTCTATTATCCGATCGGCCCCTCGGATGATTTCAGGGTCATGTTCCACCACAATGACCGTATTTCCTTGATCCCTGAGGGAATAAAGAAGTTCTAAAAGTTTCCGGCTATCTCGAGGATGAAGGCCCCGAGTGGGTTCATCAAGCACATAAAGGGTATTAACTAAAGAGGAACCTAAGGCCTTAGTTAGGCTTATCCTTTGAACCTCTCCACCTGAAAGGGTTCTCGACTGACGATCCAACGTCAAATAAGGGAGCCCAACGTCAACGAGATATTTGAGCCTTTTTTTAATCTCCTCAACCAAAAGGAAAGAAGCCTCATCAAGTTCCCTTTTCCCGAGGTTTTCAAAGAAACTCAAAGCCTCTTCCACCCTCATGCTGTAAATTTGGGCTATGTTTTTACCATCCAGGCGCCAAAGAAGGCTTTCGCGCTTAAACCTGGTCCCTCCGCAAGAAGGACAAGGGATATAGGCCCTGTATCTGGAAAGGAAGACCCTCACATGAATCTTGTATCTTTTTGTCTCAAGCCACTCGAAAAAGCCCCTGATCCCATAATAGGTCGAATCTCCTTTCATGATGAGCCTTTTTTGTTCTTCTGAAAGCTCCTTCCAAGGCTTATCGATAGGGATTCCCCTTCTTTTGCAAAAGTCCAAAAGGTCATAAAACTCCTCGCTCCCCGGACTAAAGGGTTTAACTGCTCCTTCTTTTATGGATTTGTTGGGATTGGGAACTACCAAGTCCCAGTCGATATCTATGATCCTTCCAAACCCCCGGCATGTATCACAGGCTCCAAGTGGCGAGTTGAAGCTGAAATTATTAGGCACACTTTCCCGATACTTTATCCCGCAGTACGGACATTCGAACTCGCTGGAGAAGCGAAACTCATACTCTCCGATATGAACGCCAAACCTACCCCTTCCCCACCTTTGGGCCATCTCCAGTGAATCGATGAGCCTCTCTTCATCGGCTTCCTCAGGTTTAATCCTGTCAACTACAACCTCAAAAGGCCTTTCTGATGTTTCCTTTAAAGAAAAAACTCCTCCCTTGTAATAAGCTCGATAAAAACCTCGCCTTAAAAGTTCTTCAATTTCACCATCAAAGGAAAAGGTCACGATGATCTCCGGACCTTGACCGATAAAGTCCTTAATGACCTTAAAAGCATCCCTTGGGCTTGCCTTCCTTACAGGTCTTTCGCATCTTTCACAATGTAAAAGGGCAAGTCTTGCGAAAAGAAGTTTTAAATAATCCGCTATTTCTGTCATAGTAGCCACTGTGGAGCGAGAGGTCTTAGGAGGATCTCCTTGCTCTATAGCAATTGCAGGCGGTATGTTCTCGATGCGGTCAACCTTTGGTGGGTCCATTCGTTCCATAAATTGTCGGGCATAAGTGGAAAAGGTCTCCACATACCTCCTTTGACCTTCAGCATAAAGCGTATCAAAGGCCAAAGACGACTTCCCTGCTCCTGAAACCCCAGTGATTACTATGAGTTTTTTTAGAGGTATCTCTAAATCGAACCCCTTAAGGTTATTCTGCCTGACGTTTATCAACTTTATGCTTCCCATACTTGACTCGCCAACTAAAATTCATTAAACTTTTTAAAACTAGTCCCCATCGTCTAGCCAGGCCTAGGATACCGGCCTTTCACGCCGGCGACGGGGGTTCAAATCCCCCTGGGGACGCCATTTATTTTATTGTAAAGCCCTTATTACCTCTTTGGCTATCTTTTCCATATTTAAAAGGTAAGCCTCATTAAGGGGATCTATGATCCTTATTTCGGCCTTTATCTCTTTGGCTATTCTTTCGGCCTTTTTTCTATTTTCGAAAGGAGAAAGAAAGATCACCTTTACGTTTTCCTTTTTTGCCTCTTCGATTTTCCTCATCAACGTTTTAGGACTTGGCTCTTTATGGCCCTCTTCTACAGCTATTTGTTTAAGGCCGTAATCGCGGGCAAAGTACCCTAAACTCGGGTGATAACACATAAAGGCCTTTACTCGATAGGGCTTTGTCCATTCCGTTATTGATTGATCCAGGTCCTTTAGCTTTTTTTGGTAAATCTCATAGTTCTCCTCTATTTTTCCAGAAAAAGAAAGCAGATGCTTTTTAAGAGTTTCCTTGATAACTAAAAGGCTTTTTTCAGCATTTTTCAACGAAAGCCACACATGAGGATCTCCCTTCAGAAGTTCAATCTCTTTCGAACAATTGACCATTTCGAGCTGGGGATTAAGCTTTTTTATCTTATTCAACCACAAAACTTCAAACTCAAGCCCTGATCCCAAGTAAAAGTAAACCCCTGCTCTTTTTACCTCTTGAAGCTTTCGAGGAGTAATCTCATAAGTATGAGGATCCATCCCTTGAGGAATAAGAACCTCAACCTTCACCCACGATCCCCCAATTGATTCAACCCACTCTTTTTGAGGCGGAATACTTACCAAGACCTTAAGGTCTTGAGAGAAACCTTGAAAATAAATAAGAAAAAGAAACAAAAGAAAAACCAAAACTTTCTTTATCATTTTTAATCTGAACACTTCCAACAAAGAAGAGAACCACAATAATCTTGTATGCATTTCCTGGGTCCAGTACATTTGCTTTCACATTCTCCTTTTGTATCATACATTCCACAATATGCACAACTCAAGGATGGCGGAGTTGTAAAAGTGGCTGGATTTATAGTTAAAACTAGCGTTCTTTTAGCAATATTGTCATTGGGCCCGGTGGGGTCATTATTATCCCTTACAAAAAAGGTAAGATGATAGGTTCCTGCTGTACCCTTGGCTGGAGTACCAGAGATCACAAGGTTATCAGCTTGGCCCCACTGATCTTCTTGAAGATTTAAACAATCAGTTGATGAAGGAGAAGGATTAGCAATAAGCCCGCTTGGTAGATTGCCTTCTCTACACCATTTGTATTTTCCCCCGCTTGGAAAAGATACCCCACCTTCAGCATAAACGGTCGCAATATAAGAACCTCCCTCAAAACCATAAGGAAGTTCATTATTGACAATCCTAATTTGCATCAGACAACCCATTTTTGCTCTCAATTCATCTAAAGTTACCCACTTCACTATGTCATCAAATTCCTCAATCCTATTTGGGTCAATTATCCCTCCATAAGTCCCTGAATAAGAATCGACATTTAACCCAGCTATATATACCCATACCTCATTAGTTTTGTTTGCTATCTGCAAGTTATAATTTGAACCTTTACTTGCCACTACAAAAGCAACATTTGAAACGGTTTGATAATTTGTGCAAGCCGTATCCTCGCATAGTTTTACAATTAAGCTTGTAGTTTTTCTATTGCATATATTTCCGCTAAAGGGATTGCAATTTCCTCCGTATAACTCTGGTGCAACTCTTAAAAATAAAGGTGAACCCCACGCATCATTGGTACTTCTCACATTAGCTTGAGTCAGGTTATCACTTAAACATTTGTTCCCTGCTGCATAACTTATTAAAGAGAAAACAGCAGCATCAACGATCTCTCTGCTTTCAATGACCTTTGCTCTTTTTGTCAATGGACCTATGAGCCCTACCCCCAGCCCAATAAGCAACCCAATTATCACGAGAACAATTGCAAGCTCTATAAGAGTAAAACCTCTTCGTTGTTCCATTTCCAATAGGTGGTGGAGTTAATAAAATCTAAAATCTAAAATATAAACTAACTGGCCCACCTGTTTGAGTAAAATCAGCACTTGCCTGAATAGAACCAGTGTTCCAGGCGCCATCATCATACTGTTTATCTATCGAATAAGCCACATCACGAGGAACATTCTGAAAAGCAATCCAGTTTGCATAAATACCGTTTATTCCTGCGTAGGCAACAGATATCGCACCTCCGTATGGATTTTGGGGATTTGTTCTATCTCCTCCTGCGCCTGTAATTATGTTTGCCCATCTTAAATGACTCCATGCATTACAACTTTCCTGCATACCCACTTCATTACCTGTGCAAGCGTAATTAAAAGATGGGTCAATTAAACCATCTCCATCGCCAGGTTGATAACCTGTCCATCCTGGATGGTTTGCGTTGTCATCGCCAGGGAATTTTCCAAATCTATCATAATATGTATAAAAAGCAGCAAGAATTTCTCGATACTGGTTATATAACCTCTTCATTCTCGCATTGTTAACCAATTCCTGCCCCTTTAACACCGCCCCTAAAATAATCCCAATAATAACTAACACAATGGCAAGTTCCACAAGGGTAAATCCTCTTTTACTTTTTACTTCCTTCATCCCCTGCCCTCCTTTTTAATTTAAATTTTTCGCTTTACAAAAGCATATTTTTAAACACCTTTTTCTTCTTTGTCAATCCTTTAAAAACTGTGCGGCTACTTTTTATTCATAAGGTTTGTTAAATTTGGGGACAGATCACACTTTGGCCATTAATACTGAGTTTTATCACTTCAACTTCGTAAACTTTTTTAATTAAATCCTCATTTAATACTTCTTTGGGAGTTCCTTCTGCCACTTTATTTCCTGAATGGATCATTATTAACTTGTCTGAAAAAAAGGAAGCAAGGTTTGGGTCATGTAAGGTCATTAGAACGGTAAACCCCTCAGAAATTGCAATCTCTTTTATTTTCTTTAGAACATTTATCTGATTTTTAAAATCAAGGTGGCTTGTGGGCTCGTCAAGAAGCATAACCGGAGCTTCTTGAGCAATTGATCTCGCGATAAGAGCGAGCTGTCTTTCACCACCGCTTATCTTTGTATAAGGGAGGTTTCTTAAATGTTCGATTCCCACCATCTTTAATGCGGCTTCGGCTTTTTCATAATCCTTTTTCCCAGGCAATGAGAAAATTCCCACATAGCTTGCCCTTCCCATAAGGACCACTTCAAAAACCGAATAAGGAAAGGCGGGTTCATGATCCTGTAAAACGACCGAAAAAAACCTCGCCCTTTTCCTCAAAGAAAGTCCTTCAACGGAAATGCCGTTTACCTTGATTTCTCCCTTGTAAGGCTTCCATAAACCCAAAATGCATTTAAAAAGTGTGGTCTTCCCCGAACCATTGGGACCTAAAATGGCCGTTATAGAACCTTTTTTCGCGGTAAAGCTTATCCCCTTTAAAATGTCCCTTTCCCCGAGCTTGTGTCTAAAATAAATTTCCTTTACCTCAAGCATCACTTACCCCAAGCTTCTTTACCGCCTTGTCTCATCAAGTAGATGAAAAATGGTGCACCCGTTAGGGCAGTAATGATGCCCACGGGAATGTCAAAATTCGTAATGGTACGCGATAAGGTATCTGCCACAATCATAAAAGAAGCCCCTCCCGCAAAGCTCAAGGGAACAAGGACCTTGTGGTCGGGCCCTACAAGCATCCTCACAAGATGGGGAACCATCAAGCCCACCCATCCGATTATCCCACAAAGAGAGGTGGCTATCGATACCGAAAACGTCGAAAAACCGATAAATAAAAGTCTATCCCTTGAAACATTTATCCCAAGGGCCTTTGCCTCCTCTTCCCCAAGGCTCATCACATTTAGCCTCCAACGCATAAGAAAAATGGGAAGTAATCCAAAAGTAACCCCTAAAAGTGAAATCTTTACCCCTTTCCAATCGGCAAGGGAAAAACTCCCCATAAGCCAATAAACGATGCTTTGAAGTTTATGAGGATCCACCAAAAACTTAACGATAGAAACCAAAGCCGTAAAAAAGGCCGAAACAATAACCCCCGAAAGGATAAGCGGAAGCCTACTCACCTCACCTTGGGTTCTGGCCACAGTATAAGCAATCACTACTGCCATTATCCCAAAAATAAAAGCCATGAACTGAATAGGAAGATAACTCAAAAACCCGATCGTTATAGCACAACCAAAAGCAGCTCCAGCTGAAATTCCAAGGATAAAGGGATCGACAAGCGGGTTTCTAAATATCCCTTGAAGAGTAACACCCGAACCAGAAAGACAGGCCCCAACAATCCCAGCCAATAAAACCCTCGGAAGCCTTATATCAACCACAATTGCTTTTTCTGGAATATCACCAATGTTAAAGACATGAAACTTCTCATTCAACAAAATCTTTAAAACCATTAAAGGCGTAACTTCATAGGCACCGAGAAAAAGGGAAATCCATCCAATAAAAATCGGAGAAATTAGAATCGTTAAAATCTTAATACTTCTCATATGACTTCACTTGAAAATAAGAAATCCCAAAAACTTTCTTATAAAAATTATTTGCTATTTTTTTAAAGTTTACATCCTTAAACTGCTCCGGATAAAGCTTAATCGCCATATAAAGCATGTCTATCACATGACGAGGGGAAAAAGTCGTCAAAGCTTCAACTTTGTAGACCTGCTTTTCTTTTATCGCTTTGATGTAATCCCATTGAGGATTATCTATCAAATCCGAGGGATTAAAAGGAGCTCGGCCCCATATGAATATCACATCGGGGTTTAATTTTATCAAAATTTCTAAAGAGACCTTTGCTACACTTGATTGAGGGAAAAGAGAAGCGGTAGGATTTATCGCCCCTATTTTTAAAAGGGTATCATTCACAATTCCCTCCCCTCCAGCAACGGCAGTCAGATCGCTATGAAGCCAAATGGCCTTTTTTCTTTGTGAAAAGGGGATTTTATGAACTTTCCCCTCAATTAACTTCATTACCTTTCCCATTTCCTTTATAACTTCTTCCGCCTCTCTCTCCTTTCCGAAAACCACACCATGCCATCTGATAACTTCCACAAGCTCTTTTAAACTATTAGGATAAATGGCAAAGGCCTTTATGCCCTTAGATTCCAAAAAATCAAGTTCTTCCGGAGGCACTCTAAAAGTAACGACCAAATCCACATCTAATTTTTTCAAAAGCTCCACATTTATCCCTGGCCCTCCTACACCAGGAGAGACCATTTGATTCAAGTCGGGAATCGTAATTTTCATTATAGGGTCATCATAAGCCCAACTGCCAATGGCCACCACCTGATCCCTTATTTTTAAAGCAGGAATAAGTTCATAAGTAACCAAAAGACAAGCCCTTTTAACGGGGAGGTCTACATTAACTTTTCTTCCATAGACGTCGATAAAAGTGGATGTTTTAGCTAATATAGAAAAACACAAAAATAGCAATAACCCTAATATTTTTACCAAATTTTTAACTTTTATATACATTAGCTTTCGTGATTTTTGAAATTAGGTCTATGTAACTCGGTGAAGGATCGAAAAGTTTTGTTCTTGTATCAAATATCTCAAGTTTTATCCCTTTTTTAAGAATCAAGTTACATATTGTGATAAGATCTTCTTCAACATCCTTAAAAATGGGAACGTTTGCTTTTCCATCAGTGATAAGGATTCCTTTAAAATGGACATTTTTCATGCTATTGGTCATGGAAATAAACTTCAAAAGTGCTGAAGGCAGTGGAGTCCTTCCTCCTGTGGGAACTGAATCGATAACTTCAAATATGTGTTCATATCTTTTTGTAGGCTTTACAAGAACTTCCGCCTCGTTGCCTCGGAAAACGATCAAGGAAAGCCAGTCCCTGCGCTTGTAAGAGTTTTCGACGAGTTTCTTTGCAATTCCTTTGGCAATACTTATCCTTTTTTGTAAGCCCATGCTGCCGCTTGAATCCAGGATTATCGCCGTTAACCTCGGAGCCCGAGCTTTGCGGACGTTTATCTTAATATCCTCATCCTTTATTTTTATAGGAAATCCCCGAAGAGCCGCCGAGTTCAAAGTGGCCAAAATGTTTACATCGTGAAACCCATTAGTCGGAGGAACAAAAGAAATAGGGATTCCTTGCTTTTCCCCGATTAAGGTAATTTTGCAGTCCCTTGAGGTTCTGTTACCATAATTTTCTGAGTGATCCCTCGAATTTTTCAGGCCCATTTTTACTTGGCTTGAATTAAACATTTTTTCGGAATCTCCAGGGTAATTTTCTTTTTCCATTATTTTCGAACTTTCTTTGGGTTCTTTCTTTTCTTTCGTTTCCCCTCCTCCTGGAAGCTTTAATTCGGGTATGTGTGGTTTCTCGAATGGCTTTGATTTTATTCGGTGGGGTAACGTAAGTTCCATTGCTCTTTTTAGATCCTCAATGCTCACGCTTTTTCTTCCCTCAAATGCAGCAATGGCCCTTGCGGCTTTTACGGTTGTTATCTCCGCTCGGTGTGTCTTTATTCCCATTTGGATTATGGTTTCGGCAAGAAGTTTTATCAGTTCCTCCTGGACCTCAACTTCTTGGAGGATCTTTCTCCCATTTATAATCGAATCCCTCAATTTTTCATCTTGGCTTTTGTATTTTTCATAAAAGGAAAGCGGGTCTTTTTGAAATTCCGTAACCCTTCTGACAATCTCAACCCTTTCCTCCACATCAGTGGAGGACTCAATGGAAACGAACATCCCGAAACGGTCAAGCAACTGTGGCCTTAGTTCACCCTCTTCAGGATTCATCGACCCTATGAGGATGAACTTCGCAGGATGTTTCAGCGATATTCCCTCCCTTTCGACCACATTCCACCCTAAAGCGGCTGAATCAAGTAAGACATCCGCAACGTAATCCTCAAGCAGATTTACCTCATCAATGTAAAGGATGTTTCTATTCGCCTCCGCCAGTATCCCCGGTTGAAGTGCCCTTATTCCTTCTTTTAAAGCCATTCCTAAATCTATCGTTCCCACCAGCCTGTCAATACTTACGCTAAGCGGAAGGTCTATTACCCTCATGGGCCTTTTGGCAACCCTTAAATCTCCTTTCTCAGCCCTTTCCTTACACACTTCACACATCTCGGCCACGTTATAGGGATTGCAATTAAAGGGACAACCGTCAAAGACCTCTATTTCGGGTAATACTTGCGAAAAAGCCCTTACCATCGTCGACTTCCCCGTCCCCTTATCCCCACTGAGTAGAACCCCACCAATTGTTGGATCTATGGCGTTACAAATCAAAGCTAGTTTCGCTTTTTCTTGCCCAACTATGGCCGTGAAGGGAAAGAACCTCATCTTATCCCCTCCTCCAAAATCCCATCGATTTCAAGGTACTTTTCTTGGACTTTTTTCTTTAAATCTTCTTGAGCCCTCCAATATCCCCTCTTTTCGGCTTCAAGAAGCTTTTCCAACATCTCCCGAAGCGCATAAATGTTAAGTTGTCTTAACCTATTGAAGAGCTTCTCATCGAGAACGAACCTTTCCACTACCTTATCCCAAAGTCTGTTTTTTACAGCATTTGTCGTTGCCGAAAGGCCCAGTAGATACTCTATTTTATCAGCTATTTTCTGCACTCCATTAAACCCGTGCTTAAGCATCTCTTCTATCCATTTGGGATTAAGGGTCCTTGTGATTGTCCCTCTTTCGATGGAATCCTTAATGCTTTCGACTTTGGCCATTTCTTGTGTGGAATCCACAATCACCATTTCGGCCTTTCCCCCTTTTATAACCTCCACCGCCTTTGAAAGGCCTCCAAAAAACTCGTAATAGTGATCCAAATCCGTTATCTCATAATCCACGGAACTTCTCGTCTGAGAGACGATCTCAACCGTCTTTAAAAGACTTTCAAATACCTCCCTTGCTTCAACACCATGTAGATCCTTACTGTAGGCATAGCACATAGAAGTAAGGTATGCATTTGCTAGATCTTTCTCGCTTTCCCATACACTATCTTCCACAAGCTGAAGCATCCTTGTCCCATACTCCGTAGCCACCGGACCAAAGAGCCTCAAGTGACTTTTTAGTTCCTTTTTATGCTTTTTAACGAAATTAAACTCCTCAGGCTCCTCAAGCTCTGATACAAGCTTAACACCCCTATCGATTAACTCGATTAGATTTGGAAACATATCTCTAAAAAACCCACAGATTGTAACTACTACATCAATCCTGGGTCTTCCAAGTTCTTCAAGGCTTTTAACCTTAATTTCCTTTTCCCACGCAGTTTTATGAACAATTTCAATCCCCAAAAATTCGAATATCTGAGCCACTGTCTCTCCAAAGGTTTGAGCTGTCTCAAATCCCCAAAGCACTAAGGCTATACTCTCCGGATATCTTCCGTAACTTTTCAAATATCTCTCGATTATCTTCTTTGTGGCCTTTTTCCCTCTTTCAGTCGCAGCCTCAGTGGGAATCCTCAAGGGATCAAATTGATAAAGATTCCTTCCCGTTGGCAAAACCTCGGGATTTCTTATCACATCTCCCCCCACAGACGGCTCCACATATTCTCCCTTAAGGGCCTTAAGAAGATTCTCCAGTTCCATTGTATTTTCTGAAAAGCTTTCAGCGACCTTTTTGCAATAATTCAAAATCTCCTCAAATTCCTTTTTCGGCTTTCCCGAAAAATATTCCTCAACGATCTTCTTCGCCTCCTCATCTACGACTTTCAGCATCCTTGAGTCTTCTAATACTTTTTCAAAATCAAGCCCTATTTTCTCAGCTATAAGCCTGTGGAGCGATTTTAGACCAGCTCTATCATAACGACTGAGTAAAAGAACGAAGTCCTTTAACTCTTGAAAGTCATACTTTTTTCCAATAACATGAAGCCCTTTGGGAATTATTGAACGTTTGTACTCGTAAATTTTGCCCTCAATCTTCTCCAAATCCTTTTCCATTCCAAGCTTTTCTGCCAGTTCGAAAACTTTTACTTTCGCAGTCTCAGCCCTTGCTGGATTTTTTTCAGCTCTTAATTCATCAATCAACTCTTCAAGTCTTGCATATTCATCGTATAGATCTGCAGTTGTATATGGAGGAGAATTGTAACTCAAAAGAGTGGCATAGCTTCTGCGTTTAGCAATTGTTCCTTCAGAAACATTAATAACATGATAAACATAAAGATGAGGTATTGAAGATATTAATACATCCGGCCAACATCTTGAACTTAACCCGCATTCTTTACCTTTCATAAATTCAAGTGTTCCATGAGTGCCAAGGTGAATTACTACGTCAGCTTTAAAGATATTTTTGAGCCAAAAATAAAAGGCCAAATACTGATGATGAGGAGGTTTTGTTTTATCATGAATTGCAGAAAGTAAATCCTCGTCGTTTTCGAGAACCTTTCTTCTTGAAGGTTGGATTCCAAGTGCCACATTTTCAAACAAGATCACAGGGATTAAGATTCCATTTTCATCTGCCATTATGTCCCCAGGAGGATCGCCAAAGTTTTCTATTACATCCCTTTTGAGGTCTTCAGGAAGTTCATTAAAAAATTTGAGGTAATCGTCTTTGCTTAATCTCGGACAATCTATGGCTTTTTCTGAGAAGAGCTTTGGATTAAAAAGTCTTTTCTCGAGCAAAATTTCTCCTACATCAGCTATTTCAACTTTATAACCCTCGTCCTTAAGTCTTGTAAGTATCACCTTTAAGCTTTCAAAAGTATCAAGGTATGCTGCATTTCCGAGATTTTCTTCCCCAGGTGGATAGTCGTAAATTATTATGGCGATTTTTTTCTCCGAGTTTGGCTTATATCTTAAATTTACCCACCTTCTCACCCTTTCGCAGAACCTTTCGACCCCTTCTTCAATTGGAATTGCTTCGTCCTCATAAACTCCACAAACTGGAATCGGTTCCGTAGCACCATCCATTTCCGGCAAGGTCACACTGGCAAAAAGGGTAATCATATTTAATCCCTTTTCTGCTTCCTCCCAATCGGAGAGTTTCTGGTTAAACATTAAAGCCGGCCAAAAAAGCTTCGCTTTCTTTTTCTTCAAAAGCTCTATAGTACTTTTCGGATCCCCTCCGATCGGCCCCCCATTGAGCCTAAACCACATAAGGCTCAATATAGCGTCAACATCTTTCAAAAGCTCTAAGGCATTAAGATTCAAAATCCCATCGCTGTAAACTGGGATTACATTTAGGTTCTTTTCTTCGAACCAACTTGTCATTTTCTCAAGTGTTTTTTGACATTGCTCAAAATGCATCCCTCCATAAAAGAGAATCCCAATTTGGGGCTTTTTATTATTTGGTGTGTAATCAAACCCATACAGGGGATGATAAAATCCAAAATCAGGAAACTCTAACGGATTCCTTATTTTCACATCTAATCCTTTTATTTTGCAAAGATGAAGGAACATGTTTCTGTAATTCTCATACCCCCCATTTGCCCAGTATCTCAGTGTTTTAACGTAGTTTCTCGCGTCTCTAAGAACTCCAAATGGTAAAATCTTCCCGGTTGTCTCTATAGCCTTTTGGATGTTTTCTATCCTCTTCTTCAAGGAAGCTGGATCAGAAACAAAAGAAGCACCGAATTTTGCAGGCATTCTGAATTTTCCAAGCTTCGCCTTCGAAATAAGACTACTACCCCCTACTAAGGCTATAAGATCTTTTTCTTTCAACTCAACTTCATTCAAAATACCAGGATCTCCTCGGGCATCAACTAAAATTACATCAGCCCACTCGATTAAGGTGTTTAAGTCATCTTTTTTAAATTTTCCAAGATCATACGAATATATGAGCTTTACTTCACAAAAATTGGAAACACTTTTAATTGCTTCTTTTAAACTTTTATTTACAACTGTAGATATGAGTAAAATTTTTATTCCTTCGTTCATTGCCTCATGCTCTTAAAATTTGTAGGAAAATTCCAAAAACCAGGATCTTCTGGGTTCCAAATAATAATAGTAGTATTTGTTGTCAAAAAGGTTATCTATGCTTAAGGACAAAGAGGCATTTTTAAAGATCTTGTAAGTAAGTTTTACATCAGCTAGGAAATAAGAATCATATGAACCGAAAACCCCTTCTTTCTTATCCCTGTTTTCATCATTTCCATATACCTTGCTTCTATACCTTCCCACTAAGGACCCGGAAAATGGGCCTTTCTCAACTTCTATTCCCACATTAAGCATAGTTTCGGGGATTCCGGTAATCCTTTTCCCTTCGGAACGAGGATTGGCTGGGTTTTCTTTTATTCGCGCGTCATTCCAAGTAAGATTAGCAAAACTTCTTATGTATTTTCCAAATTTTTGTTCTAAAGAAAATTCTACTCCTTTTACCTCAGCCTTTCCCGCATTTACCATTTCCACAATTTGTCTTGGTCCTATATATTGTCCTGTAGATCGTTGGTATATCAAATCTTCCAAATAATTTTCAAAATAAGTGATTTCTACTTTATTTCCTTTCCAAAAACTATGCCTTATTCCTAGATCCCAACTCCAACATTTCTCAGTTTTTAGGTTAGGATTCCCATAAACAAAGGAACCGGGTGTCATGAAGCTTCTGTAAAGCTCTATAAGCATAGGAGGACGAAAGGCTCTTCCAACAGACCCCCTCAAAGTAGTTCTTTCAGAAAGGTTGTAAACAAAGGAAAATTTGGGATTAAAAGAGGATTCGCTACGCTCACCGTATTCTTTTGGGTACCCTGTTTGTGCTACATAATTCTCATAACCATCAAAAGTTTTCCACCAATCTTGTCTTGCCCCTAAATAAATGGTGAGTTTTTGAGTGACTGGTATTTCGTCTTGAATGAATAAAGCAAAAATTCTGTCTTTTCCCTTTGATTCGTACATCAGATAAGTTTTGGAATCCTCATCTTTCCAATTTGACAATTTATATTGCTTAGTTTCGGCTTCAGCTCTTCTGTAAGAAGTTCCAAAGGTAAAGATATGATTGTTAAAATAAGGCAATTTTAAAGAAATGGGCAAAGTAATTTGAAGATCTGCAATATAGTTCTTGGCAGGAGTGTTATGACTAGTCCCAGGACCACCTGTTTTTGTGGCGTATTCATAAAGGTTACATCCTGTCAAAGTTCCTACACAAGGAGTTGTAAATAAATAATCATCTTGGTCAAATAGACCCAATGTAAGTTTAACTTTTGCCTCTTTTATTTTGGTTTCAAAATTAAGGCTATAAATTGTGTAGTCTTTCGAAATTTTTCCAGCCAAAAACATGGATTCTCTTAAAACATTAGGAAGAAACACTCCATACTCCCATACAGGGTTACCTTGGGAGTCTCTTAGATATGTATGGGGGTCATCGTAACTGGAGCTTCCCCAGATTTTCATTAAAGAGAACCTAAGGTTTGTGTTTTCGTCAAACTTATAGCCCATTCTTATAGTAAAACTCTGGTCCCATCCTTGATGGTCTCCAGAATCTCCGACTATCCATCTCGGTTCGCCTTCTGGGGTAGTGGTATATGTCCATCCTGAAACCCCATTGGGCGGTTGAGCCATAACCCTTACCAAATTGCTGGGAAAGCCATCAGTAGCCTCGTGGCCGTAACTTACAAAAAAGCTAAAATTCTTTATTTTGTCTCCGTAAGAGAGATAGATCTTTATCAAATCGTCTAAGGCCTCGTTTCTCTCAAAGCTTGAGCCATATCCCGCTTTAAAGGTGAGTTGGCGTTTTTTCGGAAGCGCAGAAATGATGTTGACCACTCCCCCCATGGCAAGCCCACCGTAAAGGGCGGAGAAAGGACCCTTGACTACTTCGATCCTTTCTATATCTTCAAACCTGAAACCACCAAGTTTAAGTTCTCCACCTTGAGGACCATTCAAAGGAATACCGTCTACCATTACTAAGTTCCTTCTATACCCTGGGATTCCTCTGAGAGATATAGCATCTGTGGGAGTATCTAAGACTATTCTTGTCCTATGAACATAAACCCCAGGGAGTTCATTGACTGCATCATCCAAAGTTTTCACATTCCTTTTTTCCCACTCTTTTTTAGTAACCACATCGACGCTCGCTGGGGCGGATTCAACAGGGGTCTCAACCCTCGTTGCGGTGACTGTAACTTCAGGAAGCTCCTCAGCTTTTTTAAGTCCTTCCGCAAAAACCGGAAAAGCAAACCCCATAAGTAAAATCACCGCATATAGGCTCAAACGCCACATTCCCCACCTCCTTTTGGAAAGTAAAAAGTTCCCTTCAGGGAGGAATTTTGACTATTCTTGAGCCTAATCCGAAATAAAAAAAGCCATGTCTTCAGACACGGCCTTCAGGACCGATCTTTGCCCTTCGTGGGCAAAGAAATTTTAAACACAACCCCCACTTATGTCAATGGGGTATTGAGGCTGTTCCAAAAAATCTCCCCTTGCCAGATTGCTTACTCGGTTTAACATATTT
>CAZIZI010000003.1:0-111212 GCA_964543765.1 uncultured Thermodesulfobacteriota bacterium | reverse complement strand
GTAAGCAATCTGGCAAGGGGAGATATTTTTGGAACAGCCTCTCTCTGAGGTATTGACAGAAGGTCGAACTTTGGAGTAATTAAGATCCAAGGGGTGCCCGAAAGGGCTTAAAAGGGAAGTGGGGTGAGAATCCCCCGCGGTCCCGCCGCCGTGACCGGGGACGAACCCCGCAAAAGGCCACTGGGGTTTAAAAAAACCCTGGGAAGGCGCGGGGTGTAGGATGATCCGGGAGCCGGAAGACCTGCCCCTTTTATAGGCCCTATACCCCTCGAGGGTTAGGGGATAGGGGAGGGCGAAGAAAACGGGTGCAGCCCTCATGGCCCTTAAGGTCATGAGGGCTTTTTTGTTCTGGCGCTTTTGGGGCGGGAAAGGTGGGGGTGAGAAAACTCAGGAGGAGGTGTAATATGAGGAAGGCGGGGTTTTTAGTATTAACGTTGGTGGTTTCAGGAATTTTTGGATTCTTCCAAAACGCAAAAGCTCAGGTTGAACTCAAAGAAGTGGTTGTAACGGCCACAAGGGTTCCGTTACCGGAAGAAGAGGTTGGAAGTTCGGTAACTGTTATAAAGGAAGAGGACATGAAAAAGAAAGGTTACAGTACCGTTAAGGATGTCCTTAAGGGTGAACTTGGACTTGATGTGGTCTCAACTGGTGGACCTGGAGCACAGACTTCGGTTTTTTTAAGGGGGTTAGAGAGTTATCACACCCTTGTACTTATAGACGGCTTGGAGATGGGGGATCCAAGCTTAATGCGAAAACAATATGATTTTTCTAATTTAACTCTCGATAATATCCAGCGGATCGAAATAGTTAGAGGACCTCAGAGTATCCTTTATGGTTCCGAGGCCATAGGAGGAGTAATAAACATAATAACCAAAAAGGGCGAGGGAAAACCTTCTCTTTATTTTGGACTCGAAGGTGGTTCGTACGATACCTTCAGGCAGTTCCTCGGCACTTCGGGCGAGATAGGAAAAGGGGCCTTTTCTTTGAGTCTGGCTCATACAAAAACCCACGGGTTTTCTGCTGCCTACAAGGGTAAAGAGGAGGATGGATGGGAAAATTTGAGCTTCTCTGGAAGGTTTGATTTGGAACCAACCCCGAAACTCTCTACGGGAATGATCGTGAGATTAAACAACGGAAAAACCGATTTGGATTATTATTGGCCTTTTAATGATGTTAAAAACTATTACGTGGAAAAAGAAGAGTTTTTCTTTAAACCTTACTTAAAGATAAAGCTATTTGATAACAAGTGGGAACAAGAGCTTTCCTTTGGAGTAAGTAATCACAAAAGAAAATACCATTATCCCTCATCTGCAGAAGATCACTATTTGGGCCGTTTTTATAAAGCCTCCTGGCAAAATAACTTCCTTTTATCTAAATCAAACCTTTTGTCTTTCGGAGTCGAATATAAAACCGAAGAAGCTCAAATACCCGATATGGAAAAATCAAGTTATTCCTTTAACATTTTTGCTCAAGATTTGATAAACATAAAAGACATTTTCCTTACCACCATAGGAGTCCGTTGGGATCATCATAAGGAGTTTGGAGATCATTTCACCTTCAGAGGAACCGAATCCATACTTATCCAGAAGACAAACACCCGCATAAAAGGAAGCCTTGGAACAGGATTCCGCGCTCCAAGCCTTTATGAACTTTATGCCCCTCCTTTTTGGGGAAGCCCGGTGGGTAACCGGGATCTTAAGCCCGAAAAAAGCCTTGGCTGGGATTTAGGATTTGAACAAGGGATTTTAGATGGGGAAATAAACTTTGGCCTTACTTACTTCGATAACAGGTTGAAAAACCTTATTGAGTATGAATGGGGAAGAGGTTACATAAATATTGCTAAAGCAAAAAGCCATGGGATTGAATCCTTCATACAGATAATTCCTCATAAAGATTTATCGCTCAATTTAAATTACACTTACTGCCATACCGAAGATGACAAAGGGAAAAGACTTCGTAGAAGGCCTCTGAATAAATTAAGTTCAAGTTTGAACTATAGCTTTTTGAATCAGCGCGGAAGTTTATCGTTAAGTCTAATTTGGGTGGACGAAAGAAGAGATTACGATTGGTCAACCTATAGAGATGTTAAACTTGACGATTATTTCCTTTTGAATTTAAACTCAACTTTTAAAATCACCAAAAATTTGGAGTTTTTTGCTCGAATAGAAAACTTGCTTGATGAAAAGTACCAAGAAGCCTATGGCTACAGTACACCGAGGTTTTCAGTTTATGGGGGGGTGAAACTTAGTTTCTAATGGGTTTGCTAAAAGCCATTGAAAAGGCCTTAAGAAAGGCCATTGAGGAATACGAAGCGGAAGGGATTTTGCTTTCAGGAGGGATAGACTCGGGGCTTCTTTTGTGTCTTAAAAGGGACCTTTTTGCAGTAAGTGTTGAGCTCGAAAATGAGGGGAGAGAGAGGCCTTATTTAAGGATCTTGGAAAAGGAGCTTGGAGTGAAAATAGAGGTCATTTCTATTTCCAAAAAAGAAGCCCTTGAGGCTATCCCTCTTCTTATAAGGATCCTTCACAGCTTCGATCCTGCTCTTCCTAACGATTTGGCGGTGTATTTTGGATTAAGAACATTGAAAGAAAGGGGAGTGAGTAAAGTTATAACTGGTGATGGGGGTGATGAGCTTTTTGGGGGTTATCCCTTTATGGCTGAGCTTGAAAATCTGGAAGCTTATCAAAAGGCAATCATCCCTCATCTTTCCTTTTCTTCCAAAAAATTAGGGGAATTTCTGGGTCTTGAGGTCTTTTATCCTTTTTTGTCGCCTAAGGTTGTAGAATTGTCCTTTATGGTGCCTCGGGATGAAAAGATAAAGCAAATAAATGGGAAAGCCTTTGGAAAATGGATTTTGAGAAAAATACTTGCAGAATATCTGCCTCCGGAATTCGTTTGGCAAAATAAAAGGCCACTTGAAGTAGGATCAGGGATGGAAATTTTAAGGAAGGAGATAGCAAAGACTATCTCCGATGATGAGTTTGAAAAGAAGAAAAAACTTTATGGTTTGACCTTTTTATGTAAAGAGCACCTTTATTTTTATGAGGTTTATCTCAAAGAAATAGGCCAAATCCCACCTCCCAAAGCTCATGAGGTGGCCTGCTCTAACTGCGGAGCCGGTAAACCTCAAGGCCGAAAACACTGTCAAGTCTGCGGAGTAATAGCTTGAAGGCATTTGTTTCCTTTAGCGGAGGAAAGGAAAGCGTTTTTGCCCTTTATCAAGGGTTAAAGGAAGGACTCGAAATTGAGGCTTTACTCACCATGTTTAACACAACGGGATTAAGAACTCGTGGGCACGCCTTGAAAGCTGACTTCCTAAAAGCCCAAGCAGAAGCCTTGGGTCTCCCCCTTATTATGGGCAAAAGTTCCTGGAATTCCTATGAAAAGGTCTTTAAAAGCATTTTGAAAAGACTGAAAAGAAAGGGGATCGAAGGAGGTATCTTTGGTGATGTTTACTTAGAAGAACATAAGGAATGGGTTGAAAGAGTATGCTCCGAGACGGGCCTTCTTCCCTTTTTGCCCTTATGGGGAAAAGATCCTAAGGATGTGTTTGAGGATTTTGTTCGGTCCGGATTTAAAGCCATAATAATATCCCTTCAATCCCCAATACCCAAAAACTTCATAGGTAAAGAGTTAAATCTATATATGCTAAAAACCTTTGACCAGCTGCAAATAGACCCCTGCGGCGAAAGGGGAGAATATCATACAGCTGTACTTGACGGGCCTATTTTTAAGAAAAAACTTGAAATTCGTAAAAGTAAGGTAGTGAAACTAAAAGAAATTCTTCGGTTGGAGATAGAGGAATTTGTTATTAGGAAAAAGTAAGCTTTTTAAGGTTTTTTTATTAATTTTTTTCCTTTTATTTTCGAGTACCTCTTTGGGGATAGAGATTCGAGACTCCAGGGGAGAAAGAATTTTTTTGAAAAAACCACCGAAAAGCATCATTTCTCTTGCTCCTTCCTTTACCAAGGCCATTTTCCTTTTAGGCGAAGGAAGAAGGCTTGTGGGGGTTACTCGATATTGTGTAGAGCCACCTGAAGCGAGAAGGCTTCCAAAAGTAGGAAGTATTACGGAATTTAACATAGAAAAGGTCATTAAGCTCTCGCCTGAACTTGTTTTCGCTACCCCTTTGACCTCTCCTTTGCTTTTGAAAAAGTTAGAAGAAATAGGAGTAAAAGTAATTGTTTTTAAAACGCCCGAGACCTTTCAAGAACTTTGTGATCAGTTTTTAACCATTAGTGAAATTCTTGGAGCGTATGAGAAAGGGCAAAAGATAGTAGAATATGCGAGAAAGAAAATAGAAGAAATCGCAAAAAGGCCAAAAAAAAAGGAGATTCGAGTATTTATTCAAGTAGGCATTAATCCTATTTGGGCTGCAGGGGAAAAAACCTTTATAGGTGAAGCCCTGAAGATCGCAGGCGGAGAGAACATCTTTAAAGGTAGGGGAGGGCCTGTTAGCGAGGAATGGGTTCTTAAGGAAAATCCGGAGGTAATATTTATAATGGATATGGGATTAAAGGGAAAGGAAATTACCAACATTTGGAAAAGGTTTAAAGAGATGGAGGCGGTTAAAAAAAATAGAATCTACGTATTGAACTCTAATCTTTATTGTAGTCCAACCCCCATCAGTTTCGTTGAAGGCGTGGAAAACCTATGGCTATTGCTTCAAAAGGAATAATTTGACAAAATAAATTCATGAAATGCATAGTATGTGGGGTTCTTTTAAAAGAAGGCGAGGATTTAATTTGTAAAAGTTGTGAAGATCAGATTCGTTCCGAAGCTTTAGGAAAAAAAGAAGCCGTTAAAAAGGAAACCTTTAAAATCACTAAGGGCCAAGAATATCAGAAGAAAAAGACGATAAAGGATTTTAAAAGCTTGGCAGAGTATCTTGAGTATCTAAAGAAGAATCCTTAATCTCGTATTCCAAATTTATCAACTCACCCCTTCGGAAACCCATTTTCTTGAAAAAGGCCAATAGATCCCAATCGTCCCAACTGACCAAAGTATATATCCGTTTTATGCCAAACTTTAAGAATTCTTTCACAATATTTTTAAAAAGAAGGGTACCTATGCCTCGACCTTGAAACTCAGGATCTACGCCCACGGTATCAATCCAACCAAAAGTGCTCGGAACCCCGAATTCCCAGCCGCTTATAGCTCCTAAGATAAACCCCACCACTTTACTTTCAACTTCTGCAACAAGGGCGATGGTATTTTGTTTCTTTGAATTTTTCGAGATTTTCTTCAGATAAAAATCGGGCCTTCGAGTCCCTAAAATCTTTTGATCGATTTCTGCTATTGCCTCAAGATCTTCGGGTTTTAATGGTCTTATTAAGACTCCGCCTTTCATCTTGAAAAAGGAGATTCTATAGGAGGTCTTTCTTCTATAACACTTTTACTAGAGGGCTTAGCCGAAAATAGGGTGAAGAAAATAGAAGTAAGCATAAAAACCGCAGCTAACACTACTGTTATCTTCGTAAAGAGCCCAGTAGGTCCTGCTGGACCAAACAATGTAGTGGAAGCGCCTCCTCCAAACACCGCTCCCACTTCTGCTCCTTTACCCGTTTGCAACAATATTATCGCTATTAACAAGATACACACAAAGATATGAATACCAATAATAACCCCTATCATTCTTTTCTCCTAAAATTAACAATTCTAACAAAAGAATCTACCCTTAAACTCGCCCCTCCTACTAAAACCCCATCTACATCAGGAATAGCCATTAACTCATCAATGTTATCCGGTTTAACGCTTCCCCCATAAAGGATCCTCAAAGAAGAGGCCAAAACCGAATTAAAACGTCCGGCTATTAATTCTCGTATTTTTGCATGGACCTCTTCAATCTGTGATGGAGTAGCATTTTTTCCCGTACCAATGGCCCACACAGGTTCATAGGCTATTACAACTTGCTCCATTTCTTCTTCCGTTAGAGTTTCAAGAGCCCCATTGAGTTGACGAGTAATAACCTCCAATGTTTTCCCTTCCTCTCGCTCTTGGAGATTCTCTCCCACACAAATTATGCCTTTTAATCCCTCTTTTATAACGGCCTTAAGCTTTTTATTAACCATTTGATCCGTCTCTCCAAAGTAAATGCGCCTCTCCGAATGACCTATAATCACATAACTACACCCCACATCTTTCAGCATCAAAGGCGAGATTTCCCCGGTGTAAGCCCCTTCTTTTTCCCAAAATACATTCTGAGCACAAAGCTTAACAAAAGACCCTCTTATCACCTCCCATACTGGAAAAAGGGAAACAAAAGGAGGAGCAACACCTACTTCTGCCTCGGGATCACCTATCTCTTTGAGCAACTCCTTCGCAAATTCCCTCGCTTCCGCTGGCCCTTTGTGCATTTTCCAATTTCCCACAATTAACGCTTTACGCTTCATATTCATCTCTCCAAAGCCTTAATGCCAGGTAAAACTTTACCCTCTAAAAACTCCAAAGTAGCTCCTCCCCCTGTAGAGAGATGGCCAATTTTTTGAGCAAGACCGAACTTATTCACTGCACTTACTGTATCCCCACCGCCTACAATCGTAAATCCTTTAGAAAAAGCCACCGTCTCTGCTATTCTCTTGGTACCCTCAGAAAAGGCTTCGTATTCAAAAACCCCCAAAGGCCCATTCCATAAAATGGTGTTCGCTTTTGTTAATTCTTTCACAAATACTTCAACAGTAGAAGGTCCAATATCTACACCTATCATCTCCGAGGAAAAATGTTCATTATCCACTATCGAAAATGATTCCTTTTCATCCATATTTTTAACCACCTTGTGATCACTGGGTAAAATCACTTTTACTCCTTGTTTGGAAGCCTCATTTAATATGAATTTTGCTTCTTCAATTTTGTCCATTTCAATTGGAGATTTTCCAACTTCATATCCTAAGGCTTTAAGAAAAGTATAGGCCATTGCTCCCCCAATAAGAATCGAATCAACCTTATCCAACAATCCTTTTATAAAGCCTATCTTGTCCGAAACCTTAGCACCTCCTAAAATGAGAACAAAAGGCCTTTCGGGATTAGATAAAACTTTTCCCAAAACTTCAAGCTCTTTTTTTATCAAAAACCCACATCCTTTTTCATCAAAAAACTCGGTAATCGCAACCACGGAAGCATGTGCCCTATGAGAAGCCGCAAAGGCGTCATTTATGTAAACTTCAGCCAATTTGGCCAAAGCCCGAGCAAAATCCCTATCGTTCTTCTCTTCCTCAGGATGAAATCTCAGATTCTCCAATAACAACACCTCACTTTTTTTGAGACCTCTCGCCATCTCCTCCACTTGAGGTCCCACACAATTAGGAGCCATAAGTACCTTTTTACCTATTAAATTTTCTAATACCTTAGCCACAGGTTTAAGACTTAATTCCGGTATAACCTTCCCTTTGGGCCTTCCTAAATGGGAAGCTATAATAACTTTTGCTTTCTTATCAAGAGCATAATTAATAGTGGGTAAAACTGCTTTTATTTTCTCGACATCTTCAACTTCACTCCCTTTTAAGGGAACGTTCAAATCAACCCTCAAAAAAACTCTCTTACTTTCGATAGGGATTTCATCTATTCCTCGAATGGGCATCTTACTTCTCCTTTTCTTTCATGTATTGAAGCAAATCAACGATCCGCATGGCATATCCCATCTCATTGTCATACCAAGCCAAAACTTTTGCCATCCTTTTTTCAATTACCATCGTACTTAACCCATCAACTATGGAAGAAAAGAAGGTACCATTAAAATCAATCGAAACCAAGGGCTCTTCCGTATAAGCTAAAATGCCTTTAAGTTCACCCTCAGAAGATTTTTTAAAACTTTGGTTAATCTCTTCCACTGTTGCCTCTTTTTCGAGTTCTACCACTAAATCTACCAAAGAAACATTTGGGGTAGGAACCCTTATTGCCATTCCGTTAAGCTTACCCTTAAGTTCAGGAATCACCTCCCCTATAGCCACGGCGGCTCCAGTGGTCGTGGGTATCATGGATAAAGCCGCTGCCCTTGCTCTTCTTAAATCCTTGTGAGGTAAATCCAAGACCCTTTGGTCATTGGTATAAGCATGTATAGTAGTCATAAGGCCCCTTTTGACACCAAACTTGGAATGGAGGACCTTTACCACGGGGGCCAAGCAGTTTGTGGTACAAGAAGCATTGGAGACTATATGGTGAAGCTGTGGATCGTATTTGTCGTGATTAACCCCCATTACAATGGTAATATCCGGATTTTTTGCCGGTGCCGAAATGATAACCTTTTTAGCCCCTGCTTTTAAGTGAAGTGCTGCCTTTTCCCTCTCGGTAAATAACCCTGTAGATTCAACCACATATTCCACCCCTAATTGATTCCAAGGAAGTTCTGCCGGATCTTTAACGTTCAAAACCTTGATCCTTTTGTCGCCTACAATAATATCATCGCCTTCTACTTTCACCTCCTGTTCAAAACGGCCATGAACCGAATCATATTTCAACAAGTGAGCCAGTATTTTAGCATCAGCCACGTCGTTTACGGCTACAAATTCTAAATCCTCTGCTCCTTTTCTAAATGCTGCCCTTATAATTGACCTTCCTATCCTTCCAAACCCATTAATCCCGACTTTCATCCTCACCCTCCTCCCAAATTTGCCCCTCTTCTGGTTCATAAACGAGCTCGGGGGCCTCATAAATTTCTTCTCTTTCCACTTCCGGCATTGCTTCCAATATTTTTACTTTAGCTTCTTCAAGTTGGGCTTTTTCTTCTCTTCTTATAGGTATGACCTTACCTGCGGCTACTTCTCGCAAGGCAGTTACAATTGCCTTATTGTCGCATTTAACCAATGGCGGACTTCCTTGCAAAAGCATTTTGGCCCTTTTAAAAGCTATTATGGCCAAGGCAAATCGACTCGGGACTCGTTTTAAACAATCCTCAACGGTTATCCTCGCCATTTACATCCTCCATAAAAACCCTCTGAGTCTTACACCTTTCAGCTAAAATTATAGCTTTAAGACAATCCAAAGCTTTTTCCATCTCATCGTTTAAAACAGTATACTCGTACCGTTTAACTTGATCAAGTTCCATCTTAGCGTCGGTCAAACGTTTTTGTATGGCTTCTTCCGAGTCTTTGCCTCGTTCCCTTAATCTTTTTTCTATTTCCTTTAAGGAAGGAGGAATTATAAAAATGAGCACCGCATTAGGTCGTATCTCCTTTATTTTCCTCGCTCCTTGAGGGTCCAGGTCTAAAATTACATCCGTTCCAGGTTTAGGAAAAAGATTTTCTTTGGGAGTACCGTAAAAAGCCCCATGAACTTGAGCCCACTCGGCAAATTTCCCCTCTTGAACCAATTTAAAAAATTCACTTTCGCTAACGAAGCGGTAATCTACACCGTCAATCTCCCCCTCGCGAGGTGGACGAGTAGTGTAAGAGACAGAGAATGAAAGCCCCGGAACCCTTTTCAAAAGTTCTTTTATCAAAGTGGTCTTCCCCGTCCCTGAAGGAGCGGAAATCACGAATAAAATGCCTTTTCCTTCCATCTTTCACTCCACATTTTGAACCTGTTCCCTCAATTTTTCCACTTCTTCCCTTATCTTTAAAGCATTTTTTATAACTGCAAGATCCGGACTTTTTGAAGCTATAGTATTGGCTTCTCTGTTCATCTCTTGTAATAAAAAATCCAAAGCTTTCCCTATGGGTTCTTCTTTCTGTAATTCCTCTATAAAGCTTTGCAGATGGCTTTTGAGCCTTACAATTTCTTCTCTTATGTCACTTTTTTCCACAAAAAAGGCCACTTCTTGTTCAAGTCTTTTTTCGTCCAATTCTAATCCCCTACACAAATTTGAGAGACGTTCCAAAAGTTTTTGACGATGATATTCCGGAAACTCTAAGGCTCGATCTTCAACTTCTCCGATAAGACTTTCTATGATTTTTAACCTTTCTTTTATCTCCTGTAAAATCCTCTCACCTTCCAGGATACGCCTCCCAACAAGTTCTGCTAAGGCCTTTTTGATTATAGGTTCAACTTCTTCCCACATTTCTTCCTTTATCTCAGGTTCTTCAAGAGAAATAAGACCTATATTTATCAAATCCGAAAAGTTGATCTCTCCTTTTATCTTGTAGCGGGCTTTTAGCTCTTTCAATGCGTTAAAATAAGACTCTAAAAGTTTCCAATCTATTTTAAGCTTAAAAGGACCTCTTTCGGACTGATCGATACGGAGGTACAAATCCACTTTTCCTCTTTTAACATATTGAGCTATAAGTTCTCTTATTTTTGATTCGAAAACCATTAAAAACCGAGGAATTTTAATATTCAAATCCAAAAATCTGTGGTTCAATGATCGTATTTCCACTTGAATTTTACCCAAAGAAGTCAGACCTTCCCCTCTTCCATAACCAGTCATCGATTTTAACATTTCCACTCCTTAAGCTGTTTGAGGTAACGACTTCTGATTTCTTTTAAAATGCCTCGCAAAGTTAAAGATGCATAATCAGGATATGTCCATTTAAGGGGCTTAAATTCACCATATTCATAAATAAGAGTAAGATCCGCAAATATTCCCTTTGAGAGGTAAGGCCGATGAGGAGCTTCTTTAGTTGTAGCAAGGATTAAATTATGTTGACTTATATATCCCGGATCAATATTGACACGTCTTTTTCCATTTTGACTTAACAATTCTTCAACTTCATTTGTCCAAAGTTTTATCTCAACAAGTTCTTCGCGTGAGAAAAGAGGCAAAAAAGCAACTATTCTCCTTATAAGGGGGTAACCCATTTCTTTGTAGTAGTAATCGGTAAACTCAAAGGGTAAAAGTTGACTTTTGAAATCCAGCTCACCCAGTTTCTCCATGAGGATTTCTATTCCCATCTCTATCCACTCGTCTTTTTGACTTATTAAGCTTGAGATGATCTTTACCGGTTTAGGGTTCTTGGTTTTCCCCATTTTTAATAATGTAAATGAAAAATTCTTTATTCCCCTTAGGTCCTAAGATGGGGGATTCCATAACGCCCACTGGATGAAGTCCCAGGTTTTGTGAGAAGGTCCATATTTCTTCTATTACGCGTTTGTGCTTCTCAGGGTCCCTTACGACCCCTCCTTTTCCCACTTCCCCTCTTCCTACTTCAAATTGAGGTTTGATAAGCGCCAAAATCTCTGATTTTTCCTTCAGGAATTTAAGAACGACAGGTATAACGAGTTTAAGGGAGATAAAAGCAGTGTCTATGGTAACAAGATCTACTTCCTCAGGTACTTCTTCCTTTGGTAAATATCTTATGTTTCTTCTTTCGAGGCAAATGACCCTTGGATCATTTCGCAATTTCCAATGCAGCTGTCCCCATCCCACATCTACTGCATAAACTTTTTTGGCACCATGTTGTAATAAACAGTCCGTAAAACCTCCTGTTGAAGCTCCTACATCAAGACATACCTTGCCTTCCACATTTATACCAAACCCTTTAATCGCCCCTTCTAATTTTATCCCTCCCCGACTGACGTAAGGGCAGGAGGGGGTGATGATCTCAATAAGGGCGTCTTCTCTTATTTTTTGACCGGGTTTTCTCATTATTTGACCGTTTACCTTCACCCCTCCGATTATGATGAGCGCTTGTGCCTTTTCCCTAGAGGGTACAAGTCCTTTTTCGACCATCAACTTGTCAAGCCTCTCCTTTCTCACCCCATAAGGCTTTTCGAACCCTTTTGGCTATTTGGTGCGCCTTTAGTCCATAGAGCTCTAATAACTCTTCTCTTTTTCCCTGTTCCACAAAAACAGAAGGCAAACCTATGCGTATCACTTCCTTTTTTACGTTTTTTTCCGAAAGCAATTCTAAAATTGCACTCCCGAATCCTCCTTCAAGTACGTTCTCCTCAAGGGTGAAGACAATTTCGTGTTCCGTAATTAACTTTAAGATGCTCTCCTCGTCTAAAGGCTTCACGAACCTCGCATTAACTACGGTAATGGATAACCCTTCTTTTTCCAATATTTGTGAAGATTCAAAGGCCTCTTCCACCATAGAACCAACTGCAAAAAGGGCAACTTTTTCTCCTTTTTTCAATATCTCCGCTTTGCCCCATTCAATGGGAGAAAACTCCTCGGCGGAAAAGGTCCCTCTCGTGGACCCTTTGGGGTACCTTATGGCACAAGGACCGTTTGCGTATTGAAGAGCGGCATAAATCATGCTTCTCAATTCGACCTCGTCCTTAGGTGCCATAATGGTCATATTAGGTATGCATCTGAGATAAGAAAGGTCTAAAAGCCCGTGATGAGTTGGACCATCTTCTCCTACAATTCCAGCGCGGTCAATACAGAAAATCACCGGAAGGTTTTGTAAAGCCACTTCTTCTACTATTTGATCATAAGCCCTCTGTAAGAAAACACTATAGATAGCCACCACCGGCTTTAATCCTGAAAGAGCAAAACCCGCAGCTAAACTTACTGCCGCTTGTTCAGCTATCCCTACATCAAAGAACCGTTCCGGAAACCTCTTGGCAAATTCATATAAGCCCGTTCCATGAGGCATAGCCGCAGTTATGGCCACGAGTTCTGGAACTTTTTCGCCTAACTCCACCAACGTTTTCCCCAAAACTTCGGAATAGGTAGAACGCGGATTTTTTAGCTCCAGGCTTCCGTTTTGATTATCAAAAGGCCCTACGCCGTGAAAGGTTATGGGATCTTTTTCCGCCAAGGGGTATCCTTTCCCCTTTCTGGTGACTACGTGAATCAATACAGGCCCCTTTAAGTTTTTAACATTTTTAAAGGTCTCGATGAGATGATCTAAATTATGACCTTCTAAAGGACCTAAGTACTTGAACCCCAATTCCTCAAACAACAACCCCGGACTTATAAGCCCCTTGAGCACTTCCTCAGCCAGTTTCATTAACCGGAAAAGTCGCTTCCCTCCTGGTATCTCATTTAATAATTGCTTTAAATTCTCCTTAGTTTTAGTAACCCATTGTCCAGTCATTATTCGGCTTAAATAACTCGAAATAGCTCCTACGGTTTTAGAAATTGACATTTCGTTGTCGTTAAGAATCACTATTAAGTCCGTCTTCCACGCTCCTGCACAATTTAAGGCCTCAAAGGCCACACCTGTGCTCAATGTACCATCGCCTATTATGGCGATAAGCTTGTAATCCTCCTTTTTTAATTCCCTCGCCTCAGCAATTCCTAAAGCAATTGGAAGCGCACTTCCAGAGTGCCCACTGTCATATACATCATAAGGGCTTTCCTCCCTTCGTAAAAAACCGCTTATACCTCCGTATTGCCGCAAAGTCCCAAAACGGTCTCTTCGACCCGTAAGAATCTTATGAGCATAGGCTTGATGCCCTACATCCCAGAGCACTTTATCCTTCGGAGTATCGAAGCAATAATGAACCGCTATGGCAAGTTCCACCGCCCCCAAACTTGAGGCTAAATGACCACCCCTCTGCGCCACTACTTGAATGATCTCCTCCCTTATCTCTTGGGCTAAAAGAGGTAAAGATTCTTTCGGAAGTTTTTTGAGGTCTTGCGGTGATTGGATTTTTTCTAAAAGTTTACCCATTCTCCAGCTGTTTTCCAATCATAAGTACGATCTCTTTCAAGGGTTTATTCCGAGAACCAAAGGGTTCAATTGCCTTCAAAGATCTATTTAACAACTCCAAAGCCTCTTGTTTTGCCTTCTCTAAACCGATCAATTTTGCCAAATTCACTGTTTCGGACTTATGGTAATCCAAAATGTCATCTACAATTTGAAAGGCCATCCCGAAGGCACTTCCGAAATCATCTAATAGCGAAACACTCCTCACATCTGCTTCGTAAAGAATAGCTCCGATCATAGCAGATGTTTTTAAAAAGAGAGCTGTTTTACGAAGATGAACCCATCGGATGAGATCTTCGCTTATAGCCTTATTCGAAACTTCAATATCAACTGCTTGTCCTCCCACCATTCCTTGAGATCCTATTGCCTTAGATAACAGGTTAATCGCTCGAAGCACTGCTTCCGCTTTGAAACCGGATTGGGGATCACTCATAACCGAAAAAGCATCCGTTAAAAGAGCATCACCTGCCAAAATGGCCATAGCTTCACCGAAGACCCTATGACTTGTAGCCTGTCCTCGCCGGAAATCATCGTTATCCATAGCCGGAAGGTCGTCATGTATTAGCGAATAGGTGTGAATCATCTCTACTGCGCAAGCAAAAGGGAGGACCTTTTCCGGATCTCCGCCTACTAAGTAGGCCGAACCCATAACTAAAAGAGGCCTTATCCTTTTCCCACTTGAAAGTACGCTATACCGCATCGCCTCTGGAAGCCGGCAGGGGATGCTTCCTTCTTTTGGAAGAAATTCCGTTAGCTTTTCTTCTATCATTTTGAGCCAATTTTCAAGCATCCTCGTTTTTTTCCTCCTCAAAAGGTCTTGTAAATAATCGGTTGCCTTCCTTCACCAGTATCTCCACTTTTCTTCGGGCTTCCTCTAGTTTCGTATAACAAAAACGGGAAAGCTCAACTCCTCGGGCAAAAAGTTTAAGAGCCTCATCAAGAGGTAAATCCCCCTTTTCCAATTCCTCCACGATCTCTTCGAGCTCCTTAAGAGAGGTTTCAAAAGACTTTTCTTCCATTTTTATCACCCAAAACGTCCAATAAACTCAGAGGATCAACCTTTTTATTACGAAATATAACGGAAAAATGTAAGTGGGGTCCTTGCGCTCTTCCACTCGAACCTATTGTCCCAAGAGGAAAACCCTCCTCCACCACCTCTCCCTCCCTTACTCGAATCTCCTGCAGATGGCAATATAAAGAATAAAGCCCAATTCCATGGTTTATTATAACTGTATTTCCCTCAAGCACCAAAGGCCCCACAAAGAACACCTTTCCTCTATTAGAGGGATAAACCTCCCGACCTCGGGGAGCCGAGATGTCAATACCCGTGTGATAACTTACATATTGACCATTTATTAACCGCTTCGTCCCAAAGCCATCGATAACTTTTCCCTCAACAGGCCACCGAAAAGGACCTTTCCATAAAGGAGGATTCTCCCAATCTTTCATCAAAATGAATTTTAGCCTTTCTTTTTCCATTTTAATCCTCTCAAGATCTTCCTTGGATAACTTTAACCATTTTTCTGGCAAAGTGATAAATCTAATGGGAAGTTCGCGATGTTTCACTTCCACAAAAAAGACCTTTTCAGCTGTTTCTGACTTTACAATAAGCCTTTTCCTTCCCACCGGAGAAAACAAATCAATCCCTATAATACCTTTCCAATTTTCGTTTTCTTTCCACAAAAAAAGCGGTTCTCCTTCAAAGTAAGCAGAAATAGGGCCTGCAGAACCTATACTTATAGTTTTTAAATCACCCTGGAAAATTTCCTGAGGTACAATCCACTCTTCATGTGCATAAGCTTGGAATATGAATATGAAAACCAAAAATAAAATAGTGATCAACTCTTTTCTTTTACTTCGCATTTAAGTTCACCTTGCGATAAAGTGATGCGCACTAAATCACCTTTCATAACTTGTAAAGAATCTTTTACAATTATATTTTTAGGTAAAAGCCACGTAATGGAATATCCTCTCTTAAGAATTGACAAAGGGCTTAAAGCATCAAGTTTACCCATAAAAATCTTTAATTTTTCTTCCTTCTGACGCAAAGTGTTGGACATCGCGGTTTTTAAGCTTGATGACAATTGGGATAATTGTCTCTCCAAAAAAGTCAATCGTTTCTCGGGTGAATGGGTTATAAGAAGTCTATTTATCCCTTCTAATCGATTACGGTAAAGATGGAGCAGTTTTGAGATGTTCCTGATCAACCTTTTTGTAAGGTCTTCGAGTCTTTGATTATTTTCCATAAGTTTTTTTCTTGGATCTTTTAGCCTTTCTGATAATCGTTTTAGTGACTCTTCTTTAAGCAATATTAAGGAAATTATCCTATTTTCGAGGCGTTTTTGTAATTGCGTTATTTTCCCGATTAACTCTTCTTTTTGTTTCACCACCATTTCGGCAGCAGCCGAAGGGGTAGGGGCTCTTAAATCAGCTACAAAATCGGAGATGGTGTAATCGGTTTCATGGCCTATTGCCGAAATGACTGGTACAGGACTATTGTAAATACATCTAGCGACGATTTCCTCGTTAAAAGCCCAAAGATCCTCCAAAGACCCACCCCCTCTGGCCACTATTATCACGTCTACTCTTCCATATTTCCCAAGGTACTCAATCCCCTCAGCTATTTCTTGAGCCGCTCCCTCTCCTTGTACCCTTACGGGATATATTAAAATTTCGAGGTTTTCAAATCGCCTTTTCAAAATCTTTAACATATCCCTTATAACTGCCCCAGTGGGCGAGGTGACTATGCCTATTCTCCTCGGCAAAAGCGGAAGAGGGCGTTTTCGAGAAGGGTCAAATAATCCCTCTTGTTCCAGTTTTCTTTTCAATTGTTCGAACGCAAGTTGGAGAGCCCCTATTCCTTTTGGTTCCAGGTATTCCACTATTAACCGGTACTCTCCCCGGGGCTTGTATAAGCTTATTCTTCCCCAACATAACACATGGTGTCCGTTTTCAGGATGAAATTTAAGGAACCGGAGGCTCCCTTGAAAAAGAATGGCCTTTATCTGTGCCTTTTCGTCCTTTAGGGTAAAGTAAAGATGTCCCGAAGCAGAAGGTCTTAAGTTAGAGATTTCGCCTTCAACTATTACCTCTGGAAATTCCCCTTCGAGTAATTCTTGGATGCGGTCTGTGAGTTCACTTACGGTGTAAATTCTCAACATTCTTCAAAACATCCTGACTTTCAAATTTTCACGTTCTTTCCTTTCTTCAAAGAGAAGATGGCTTTCTCAAGAGGCCGCCGTTTCTTCTACTGCAGTCAGCAAAATTTTTCCGGCACTTCCTCTTATAACCAAATCGGCCCGGTCATCGTAAGGGGTGGGATCGAGGTTCACTATTACCAATCGAGCCCCTGAGTCTTTAGCCAGGATGGGTATCATTGCTGCTGGAAAAACTACTAAAGAAGAACCAGCAGCTATCATAAGATCGCACTCCCTGGCGCACTTCTCAGCTTTTCGCAAGACATCGGGTGGTAAAGATTGTCCAAAAGACACGGTAGCTGGTTTAAGCAATCCATTGCATTTTTCACACCGTGGGATCTCTACTCCCTCATTAAGCCATTTTTCGATCTCTTTACTGGGATAACTGTTTCCGCAAGAAAGGCACTTTACTGTCCAAGCGTTTCCATGTAGTTCCAAAACCAATTCATCAGGAACGCCAGCTTTTTGATGAAGGCCATCTATATTCTGAGTAACAACGGCCAATAATTTCCCCCTATTCCACAATCGCTTACAAGCATAATGTGCTTCGTTAGGTTCTGCACGATGTAAAGTGGCGTAAAATTCACGATACATTTTCCAATAGGTCCTTCTAGCATTCTCGTCGCTTAGGAATCGCTGAAAATAAAACTCACTGGGATCATATTTGGACCATAAGCCCCCAGGAGACCGAAAATCGGGAATTCCCGATTCGGTGCTTACACCCGCTCCAGTGAAAACCACAATTTTTTGGGCCTCACGGATTAGATTGGCAAACTCCTTTATTTTCTCCATTTTCACTTCCCTCAATTGTGATCTTTTTTGTTAAAGCTTTGGGTTTTATTGGTTCCAATAACTCCGTGAGCTTTTGGTGAATCAGTTCCATTTTCCTCGGTTCGGGTATACATTCAAGCACAATTTTAAGATTATCACCTTCTTTAAAATGAATGCCAAATACAATGCCTAAGCTCCTTAAAAAACCCTCCATTTCCAGTTTAATCCTTTCCCTGTCCTTTAAATCCATTCCTCTTGAATCGGTTACAAAATGGGTATGAATCCAAACCTCTACTCGTCTGAGGATCTTCATGTTTTAATTTTAAAGAGACCAAAGTTTTATTGACAAGAGGGCAAGGGTAGTTTAGATTTTTACCACAAGGGGCCGTTAACTCAGGCGGCAGAGTACCGGCCTTTTAAGCCGGGAGTCGCAGGTTCGAGTCCTGCACGGCCCACCAATTTATTTAAAAAAGTGAGAAAAGGGTTTTCTGTTATCGCTCCTTTTAATCCCTTCAAATCGCGAAAGGATTTTCCGTGTCCAGAGCGATTCACTTTGAACGTTTATGTGGGTTGCGCCTTTGGGTGCGTTTATTGTTACGCTCAAACTTACGTACCTAACTTTCACACGCCAAGGGTAAAACCCAATTTCCGAAAAGGGCTTATAACTGACATAAAGAGGCTTCGAGAAAAAGAAGAAAGGGTGTGGATCTCCATTTCCAACAGTTGTGATCCTTTACAGCCCTTAGAGGAAAGGGTAGGGGATACCCTTTTTGCTTTGAATAAACTTTCCGAAAGTGGTTTCCCTCTGCTTTTAATCACAAAAAACCCAAAACTTCTTCTTGTCAAAGGTTATATGGAGGCCTTGTCGAAAGGCCCATCAAAAATCCAGGTGAGCATTCCATTTTTAAAAACACCCCTTGAAGGAGGAGCCCCTCCTTCTGAAGAGAGGTTTCTCTCGATAAAAGAACTGGTGAAGGAAGGCTTAGATGTAAGCATAAGGATTGATCCGGTGATACCCGGCCAAATAGGACAAGATGTTCAAGAACTCAAAGAACTTATCTTTAGGGCGAAAGAAGCAGGGGTTAAGAAAATTTACGCAAAGGTCTTACGGCTCATGACCGGGTTTAAAAGAATTAGACCCAAATTTTACGAGACCCTCCTTCCTTTCTACAAAAAGGAAGGGGTATGGTGCGGTACTTATTATGTTTTGAAAGATCACATAAAAGAGGAACTTCTTCTGCCCATTTGGGAAAGCGCCCAAGAAGCGGAGATGGAACTTTTTACTTGTACGGATCGGCTTTATTCCCCCGGTGTAAGGCAATGTGAGTTCTCATAACTCATTGAATTGAAAAAGACTCAACGCACAAGCCAAAATGGCAGCCGTTTCCGTCCGTAAAATTCTATTTCCTATCTTACAGGGAAGAAACCCCACTCTCTTAGCACAATCCACTTCTTCTTCGCTCCATCCTCCTTCAGGGCCGACCAAAATGGCGATTCCCTTGGCTTTGGAAAGGGTGGATAAGGCTTCGCGAAACTTCGCTTGGGCATTTTCGTAAAGCATAATCTTTAAAAAAGAGGGATCTACGCTTTCTAAAGCTTCTTGAAAATTACAATAAGGAGCCACATAAGGTAAAAAAGCCCTTCGACATTGTTTGGTGGCTCTTAAGGCTACATGAGGCCACCGATGGGCTTTCTTTTGACGGGCTTCTCTTTCTTCAAGACTTATAGATCGAGAGGATTTAAAGGGTATGATCACATGAACGCCCAATTCGGTCGTTTTTTGAATGATGAGCTCCATCCTCTCTTTGTCAGGGAGTGCTTGAAGTAGCCAAAGTTCAAAGGAGGGTTCCGTACGTAATTGTTCCTCAAAAACTACGGCCTTTGCCTTCTCAGGAGTTATTTCTAATAAACGCGCTCTAAATTCCCTTCCTTTAAGGTCAACAACCGTTATCGCCTCGCCTCTTCTTGGCTCTCGTAAAAGCAAAGCTCGAAAGGAAGGACCTTTTATAAAAAATTCCTCATTTAATTTAAGTTCTTTCTCTACTACAATTACCCTCGGACCCGGAATTTCAATAGGCATCCCATTTAAAAATAATTCCTTAGAAAATCCCTTAAGGGTTTAGAAACCGCTACATGCATACCCCAAGAATAGAAGTGATCGCAGGCCTCAATGATGTGAAGCATTTTGGGTTCTGGTAGTTTTTCGTAAAGGCCTTTCAAATTCTCAATGGGACATATGTAATCTCTGTCTCCCGCAATTATAAGTTTCGGCTTTTTAAAACTCAAAAGTGGGGAAAAATTGTACATCAAAAGGGGAGGGGAGACCAAAATGAGCCCATCGATGCGCTCATCTTCCAAACTGACCTCCGTTCCTATGATGCTTCCAAAAGAATATCCTCCTACTATGTAAGGCCTTTTAAGATTTAAAGAAAGAAGGAAATTCAAAGCGCCTTCAAGATCCTCCTTTTCCTTCACTCCTTCTCCGTAACTTCCCTGACTCCTTCCTACTCCTCGGAAGTTGAACCTTAAGCTACAAAATCCTTCTTCTGTGGCCGTCTTTTTCATCATCTTAATGACCGGATTATGCATCTCACCCCCATAAAGAGGGTGAGGATGAAGGAGGATCAAGGTACCCTTTTCACCCTCTTCATCCAGAAGCCCCTCAAGGAGTACCCCATCTTCAGCGTGGAAGTTAACGGGCCTTTCGCTCATCCTCTTCCTCCATCCTAATGGCCTCTTCGGGAATCATAATGGGAATCCCCTCTTCAATAGGGTAAAGAAGCTTACAAACCTCACAAAAGAGGCCTTTTTCTTTCAAAAAAACCTTACCTTTACAAATCGGGCAAACCATTACCTCTATGATCTTTTCGTCTAACATCCTTAGACCTTCCTTTATTTCTTTAGCTAATATCCAATAAGCCCCTTCCAAAAGATCCCGAGCAACGAAATTGGGTCTGTGTCCCCATCGCCATTTACGCCAGGTCTCCTCTCCATACCCCGTAAGCACCAATATGCCCTTTCCTCCTACCGAAGCTATAGCCCCTACATCGCTATCTCGATCGCCTATCATATAAGACCTTTTTAGATCGATACCATACCTCAACGCGGCCTCCAACAATAGTCCGGGCCTTGGCTTTCGGCACATGCAATCTTCCTCTGGAGCATGAGGACAAAAAAGGATGTCGTCCACATCGGTTCCTTCTCGGCGTAAAAGCTCCCTTATTTTTTCATTAACCATTTCAACCGCTTTTAAGTCAAAATAACCCCTTCCCACCCCCGATTGATTGCTTATCACAATGATCAAAAATCCCATTTCTCGAAAAAGCTTAAGGGCTTGCGGAACTCCCTCCAAAACCCTTACTTGAGCGGGATCGCTCAAAAATTCGATCTCTTCTATAAGCGTCCCATCCCGGTCAAGAAAAACGGCCCTTTTCATGGAACTTTGTCTCATAAAGTTTTTGGGCAAGGCTCAAAATATGCCTTCTCCCTTTTGGTCCGTCTTCGAGTTTTTCCAACCAATCCGAAGGAATAGATGAGAAGCCGTAATAGGCACCTGCCAAAGCACCGGTCATTGAACAAATTGTATCGGTATCGCCTCCTGCGTTAACGCTTATGAGAAGCGCCTCCTTGAAGCTCGAAGACATCAAAAAAGAAGCAAAAGCCACCGGGACGCTTCCCTTGGCACTTACATCACAGGGGAATTTACTAGCTAAAAAAGCCGCTTTTTCACGCAAGGTATTGCAAAAGGGAATATTTTTCAGTTTTTCCATTTCCTGTGAAAAAACTGGAGAAATATTTAAGGTTGTTTCGATTATGAGATCTATCATTTCTTGAAAAGAAAAATCATCCTCATTCGCCACCTTTCGGGTAAGAAGGGCGACTCCCATCGCTTGAGCAACACTTCCGGCTATTGCCTCGGGATGTTTATGGGTGATAATGGCACTTAAAACGGCCTTCTCCTTTACCTTCTCCAGATCATCATAATAAAACAAACCAACTGGAGAAACCCTCATGGCTGCCCCATTACCCCAACTGTCACTGCCGACTCGGTCCCAAGATACACCTTTTTTGAGGTTCCGAATGGCCAAATGCGTCCGGGGACCGTAACCCCTCCAAGCGTTATAGTTTTCCACAAATCTACGGGCCATCCCCTCAGGTGGAAGAGAGGGGTCTTCTATTATTGCCTCTATTATCCCTATGGTCATTTCGGTGTCGTCCGAATATATCCCTTGGTACATTTCTTCTATCAAACCAATTCGTTTAAGGATTAGTTCGTGCGTCCAACCCTCAAAGGGTCTTCCAAAAGCATCACCTATCGCCACTCCCATGATTGATCCCAAAAAGGCCTCTTTATATTTTTCATACTCCCCCATCACAAATGTATTACCAACTCATAAGTAGCGATTGAAACCTTACCTGCTAGTCCTTCATTCCAAAGTATTTCAGTAACTTTAGCTTTCATATGATGAGGAACCATCAGGATTAAACGGGGACCTAAACCAGCAAGCTTTTTCCATAATGTTATTCTTTCCTTGTCCTCCAATGTCTCTTCAGTTTCTACCTGCATGAGTCCCACTGTAATCCCGTAACTTGCGAGAATTATGTCAGGATAAAACCCTTTAAATTCGTGGACTTTATCTTCCTTATTAACCTTTATATCTTTATAATCCTTACTAAGTCTTTTTTCCAAATGGGAAATCAACCAGCTCCGAAATTCCATCTTTTTTGCCTATCCTGTACCACCATAACCAATTATGGGGTTCCTTGTAAATATCCTCAAATATTAAGGAATTCAAGGCGTTCAAGTCCTTAAGAGGAAAAATCTCCACCTTCACTTTTCCCACCTCTTCGGAAATCCGGCCGTAAAAAAGAGGAACCCCAAACCGAACCCGCAAAAAATGCAACCATTCCTTAAGAACCTGAGAACGCTCACTACGAGAAAGGTTAAAAAAATATTGATCTACAAGATAAACAACTAACTCCCCCCTCTTTAAAGCCTCTCTCACTTTGAAAAGGCTTCCTTTTTGCTCTATCATTTTTATTCCAGCGTATTTAAAAGCTTCTTCTATAAAATTTCCAATCGCCTTGTTTTTGAAATTCCTCAAAACTACGTTAACCTTCACTTCCTGAGCCACTCTTGCAATACTCCAAGGGAAATTACCCTTATGGATGGTCAAAAGAATCGCCCCTTTAGATGGAGAGAGGTCTTGTTTTAAACTTTCAAGCCCATTTATCTCTAAACATTCTTTTAAGCTCGAAGAAAAATGAGGGTCATATCGTCCGTAAAGGAAGCGGTCAAATAAAAAAAGCAAATAATAAATGTTTCTTCTTACTAGTTTAGGATCATCAAAACCAAAAACCAAAAGGCCTTTCCGAATATTTCGACCTAATTTGGTAAAACTCAAAATGAAAGCACATACCTTTAAAATCCCCTTGGAGATCCAGGGAAATTTTCGGGTGAATTTGCCATATAAAACAAAAGATAAGGCCAAAAATCTCATCATCTTTTGAAGATTGCCGATAAGTTGAAATGAAGTCAATCCTCTAGGTAAAATGATACTATGCGTCCCGACGAACTTTATGAAAAGGCTGAAGAACTTAGAGCTTCGTCTCGATTTAAAGAAGCCCTTGAAATTTATGAAAAAGCCTTAAGTTTGTTGAATTCCCGAAAAACACAAGGAAGGGAAGATCCATTTGGGAGATTAGAGATAAACAAAAGGGTAGGGGACTGCTACCGAATGGTGGGAGACTTCTTTAGGGCTGAAAATGCCTATCTTGAAGCTCTAAAAGTGGCTGAAAAGTTAAAGGACGAATTGGAGATCGCCGATTGCAAACTCGGATTAGGTCTTGCCCAACGGGGGTTAGGAAAACTTAAAGAGGCCGAGCGTAACTTCATGGAAGCCCTTACCATTTATGAAGAATATGATGATCCCGAGGGAGAAGCCTTTTGTTTATGGGCGTTGGGAGGGTTATATAGAGTTCAAGGCGAGTTGAAAAAGACAAAAGAAACCTTCGAAGATGCCCTTTTTATATATGAACAACTTGAAGATCTTAAGGGACAAGGTTATTGCCATTGCGGCTTAGGAGGTACTACTCGGGTAATGGGGGAATATGAATTATCCTTTAAACATTACAGCAAAGCCAACTCGTTATTTTCAGAAATAAACGATATTTTTGGAATGGCTTATTCCTTTTGTGGGATAGGAAATGCTTATAGGATGAAGGGGAAGTTTAAAGAAGCATTCGAAAATTTTAAAAAGGCCACCGATTTATACGCTCAAATAGGCGACAAGGTTTCTTATGCTTGGACGGTTTGGGCCGAAGGTAATGCTTACAAAATGATAAACGAGTTAGAAGAGGCGAGAAAGAAACTCGAAAAGGCTTTAACGTTATTCTCCGAAACCAAAGACATCCGCGGACTCATCCTCACAAAATTAACGTTAGGCGAAATCGAAAAACTCAAGGGGAACACCGAAAGGGCTCTTCAGTTTTTAAAAGACGCAGAAGAACTCTTAGATGAGAAACCTTATAAGTTAGAAAAATGCCATCTTAAACTTTATAGATGGCTATTTCTAAACGGAAGAGAAGAAGAATTACAAAATCTCAAAAATCAATACCAAAAGCTCGGCTCAAAAATACTCTCCACTAAACCAAAATTGCCATTCAACTTGCCCTAAAGGAGGACAAAGATGGTGAAAATAGGGGTCTTGGCAGATACACACCTCGAAAAGGTCACCCCGGAATTTGAAGAAATTTTAAGAAATTACTTTAAAAATTGCGATTGGATCCTTCATGCAGGGGATTTCGTTAATATAGAAATTTACGAATATTTAAAGAAATTTATGAAAAATAACGTAAAAGCCGTATGTGGGAATATGGACTATGGGAAAATAAGGGAGATTTTACCCAAAAAGGAAATCTTAGAGTTTGAAGGAGTAAAGATAGGCCTTATTCACGGATGGGGACCTCCTTCGGGAATTGAGGAAAGGTTATATGAAGCCTTCCTCGGAGAAGAGGTTCACTGCATCGTCCATGGGCACACTCATCATTGGAATAATGAGAAAAGATGGGGGATCCTTTTCTTCAATCCTGGCTCCCCAACCGATAGAATTTACGCCCAAGAAAACACCGTAGGAATCCTTACCATCCACCAAGGTTCCATTAGTGGGGAAATAATAAAAGTTCGTATAAGAAATATTATGTAAACTTTTTGAGAAATTTGATGTTTTTATGCTTTTTGGCAGGTTGGTTTTTATCTTTTTGAAAAAATGGAAAAGAGAATGGTGAGGAGGATGCTCAATAAAATGCAAGTTACTATAGGAAAATAAAAGTGGAAGTTCCCTTTTCTTATATAAATATCGCCCGGAAGTTTTCCTATAAAGGGTATTTTAGGCACAAACAAAACACCGAGTCCAATAATTATCAATAAAACTCCAAAAAGTATTATAAATTTGCCAAACCATTCAAACGTCCCCATTTTTAACTTCCCTCCCCATGTATCGTTCTTTTTCGCTATATATACATCCACAATACTGTTGCCTATAAAGACCTAATCGTTTAGATTCTTGAATACCTTCTTTCCAACCTTCTCTAAAGTCTTTTTCCAAAAACATCAAGTTATATTTTTCTCCCAAGGAACGTCCAATTTCTATTATAGAATTGAATTTTTGATATTTACTATAAAGAAGCGTAGTGGTAAAAGCATCAATGTTGTTCTCCTTTGCAACTTTTGCTGTTTCTTCAAGCCTTAAGTAATAACAAATCTCACAACGCTTATGCTCCCGAAATACTACAGCTTGAATAAATTTCTCTAATTCATAGTCCTTACCCCAAATTATCGGAAGGTCTATCATCTGGGCATAGTTTTTTAAACACTCCTTTCTCTTTATGTATTCCTGATAAGGGTGAATATTGGGATTATAAAAAAATCCACTTATATCCCTTCCTTCCTTTTTTAACACTCGGAAGGGATATATTAAACAGTTGGCACAACAAATATGAAGCAATACTTTCATCTAATTCGGTCTCTTAATCCACCTCCACTTTTCTTGATTCTTTCACCACCGCTTGTGCCGCAGCTAATTTGGCAATGGGTATCCTCAAAGGAGAACAACTTACGTAATCCAGGCCTATTCTATGACAAAACTCCACTGAAGAGGGCTCTCCCCCGTGTTCTCCACAAATTCCAAGTTTGATATCGGGTCTTGCTCCCCTACCCTTTTTCACCGCTATTTCCATAAGTTGTCCTACTCCTTTTGTATCCAGACGCACAAATGGATCAAAATCCCAGATGCCCTTTTCGATATAGATCTTTAAGAATTTTCCTATATCATCCCGGCTTATCCCATAGGTAGTTTGGGTCAAGTCGTTTGTCCCAAAAGAGAAAAATTCGGCCTCTTGAGCAATCTCATCCGCGGTAATCGCTGCTCGGGCTATTTCGATCATGGTTCCCACTTTATAAGGTACCCTGACCCCATATCTCGTAAATACTTCTTCGGCCACTTCTTCTATAATTCTTCTCTGATCCCTGAGCTCCTTAACATGACCAACCAAAGGAATCATCACTTCAGGGTAAACCTCAATGCCTTCCTTTTTCACCTCACAGGCCGCTTCAAAAATAGCTTGAGCTTGCATCCTGGTGATCTCAGGGTAGGTTATTCCTAAACGACACCCTCGATGACCGAGCATAGGGTTAGCTTCTTTTAAACTTTCGACTTTAGCCTTTAATTCCTCTGGCGCAATTCCCAATTTCCGAGCCACTTCTTCTATTTCGCGTTCTCCATGAGGCAAAAACTCGTGTAAAGGTGGATCTAAGGTCCGAATAGTTACAGGAAGCCCTTTCATGACCCGGAAAAGGGCCTTAAAGTCTTCTTTTTGCATGGGTAAAAGCTTTTCAAGCGCTCTTTTTCTGGACTCAGAATCCTCAGCGATTATCATCTCCCTCATCGCATAAATCCTTTCACCTTCAAAGAACATATGCTCCGTCCGGCATAGTCCTATTCCTTCTGCTCCAAAGACTAAAGCTAAACGGGCTTGATCTGGCCTATCAGCGTTTACCATTATCTTTAACCTTCGGCGCTTATCTGCCCACTGCATAAGTTTTTTATAAATTTTGAAAGTTTCACTCTCGACCTTTTCTTCACCTTCCATTAAGGCTCTAAGCACATCCGAAGGTTGAGTCTTTAACCTCCCGATGATCACCTCACCTGTGCTTCCATCAATGGAAAGATAATCCCCTTCTTTTATTAACTTACCGTTCACCTCCATCTGCCTTGTCACATAGTCGATCTTTAGTGCTTCACACCCTACCACACACACCTTCCCCATTTGTCTCGCTACCAAAGCGGCATGAGAAGTCATCCCTCCTCTTGCTGTAAGGATTCCCTGAGCCACGCTCATACCCCGTATGTCCTCGGGAGATGTCTCAATTCGAACTAGAAGCACTTCCTCACCCTTTGCCGCCCATTCTTCAGCATCCGTGGGGAAAAAGACCACTCGGCCACTGGCAGCCCCAGGTCCAGCTGGTAAACCTCGAGCCACTATTCTGCCTTCGCGTTCGGCCCTTTTCTTCTCCTCAGGATCAAAGATAGGCCTCAATAATTGGTTGAGTTGTTCTGGATCAACCCTCAAAAGGGCTTCATCCTCATCTATCAACCCTTCCTCAACCATATCCACAGCGATCTTCAAGGCTGCAAATCCCGTCCTCTTACCCGAACGCGTTTGTAAGATATAAAGCTTTCTTTTCTCTATGGTGAATTCCACATCTTGTATGTCACGGAAGTGCCGTTCTAAAAGTTTACAATAACGTTCAAGTTCCTGATAAACCTCAGGCATGGCTTCTTCTAAAGAGATTTCATCAGGAGAAGATTTTTGACGTTTATTAATAGGTTGCGGGGTTCTTATCCCAGCTACTACATCTTCACCTTGTGCATTCAAAAGATATTCCCCATAAATATAATTTTCGCCGGTAGCGGGATTCCGAGTGAAAACTACTCCTGTTCCAGAATCCCAACCCATGTTTCCAAACACCATGCTTTGAACATTTACCGCAGTACCGAGATCATCCGGGATATTATTCAAACGCCTATAAGCTATAGCGCGTGGATTATTCCAAGATCGAAAAACCGCAGCAATTGCCCCCCAAAGTTGTTCGTGAGGATCTTGAGGAAATTCCACGCCAATACGTCTTTTTATCTCCGCTTTATAAAGAGCTATAAGCTCTTTTAACGCTTCGACATCTAACTCGCTATCGTATTTTACTTTCTTCTTTTCCTTTACTTCTTCAAGAATAACCTCAAATGGATCCCTTTCCTCTTTCTCTTGGGGTTTCAAACCCAAAACCACATCACCGTACATGGCTATGAAACGTCTATAGCAATCATAAGCAAAACGAGGATCATCAGTCTGTGAAGCCAAACCTTCTACCGTTTCGTCATTGAGCCCTAAATTAAGAACGGTATCCATCATTCCAGGCATGCTAATGGGAGCTCCTGATCTTACCGAAAAAAGAAGAGGATTAGCAGCATCACCAAATTTTTTCCCCGTCAATTCCTCTATTTTTCTTATCCCCTCTTCCACCTGTTCTTTTAACTCCGGAGGATATTCACCTCCAGTCTCATAATAATAACGACAAGCTTCGGTTGAAATGGTAAAACCCGGAGGTACAGGTATCCCCAATAAGGTCATCTCTGCAAGGTTTGCTCCCTTTCCCCCCAGTAAATCCCTCATCTTAGCATTCCCTTCGGTTATTCCTTTTCCAAAAAGATATACCCACTTTTTCATCCTTTTCCCTCCTCCGCCAAATAGGAAAAAAGATTTTATATCTTCAACTTATAAAAAGCAAGCTATTTTACGTTCCTTATCTACATCTTTTAATTCCGGGGTATTCTCTTTACATATCGGTTTGGCCTTCTCACATCTTGAAAAGAAAGCACAACCTTGAATTTCGCCATTTTCTTCATTCGAAAAAATTCTAAATCGGGAAAATCCCCTACCCTCTTTTTGTAAATTCGCTGCTTCCAGAAGTAGCTTTGTATATGGATGCAAAGGTCTCTTTAATATTTCTTTGGTTGGCCCCACTTCCACTAATTTTCCTCTATACATTACTCCTACTCTTTGAGCCATATAGGCTACTACGTGAATGTCATGCGAAATAAAAAGATATGTAAGCTCTAAATTTTCTTGTAATTTTAAAAAAAGTTCAATAATCTGCGCCTGAACAGAAATATCAAGCGCACTCAAAGGTTCATCAGCTACGATAAAAGAAGGCTCTAACGCAATAGCCCTAGCAATAGCAATCCTTTGACGTTGCCCACCGCTGAATTCGTGAGGATATTTATAAATAGAATCTAAAGAAAGTCCAACTATTTCCAGAATAAATTTGATTTTTTCCAAAATTTCTTTTTTAGAAAGTTGATAATGAACAACAAAAGGTTCCGCAAGTGTGTCGAATATGGATTTTCTTGGATTTAATGAAGCATAAGGATCTTGAAATACTATCTGCATTTTTCTTCTTAAGATTTTCATCTCCTTCAAAGGAAGATTGGTAATGTCTTTATTTTCGAAAAAGATTTTTCCTTCAGTTGGTTCTTCTAATCTTAAAAGCACTTTTCCTAAAGTCGATTTTCCGCATCCAGACTCTCCAACAAGTCCGAAAGTTTCTCCTTTTAAAATGGATAGAGTGACTCCATCAAGTGCGTTAATCTGTACCTTTTTTTCAAATAGCCCCCTTTTTAAGGTGTAACTCTTCTTTAAGTTAATCCCCTCAATTATTTTCATAAAGCCAACACCTCACCTTTCGTTCTTTTGTCTCAAAAAAGGGAGGACAAAGTAACGAGCATTTCTGTGTCTTATAGGAACATCTATTATGAAAGGGGCATCCGCTTATTTTGGCATTAATATTAGGCACTGTACCTGGAATCGGTCGCAGTGGAGAAGATGGGTCTTGGGGTAAAGAGGAGATAAGCCCTTTGGTGTAAGGGTGATAAGGATCTTTGAGAAGAGAATCGCTGTTCCCGTATTCTACTATCTGGCCAAAATACATAACGGCCATTGCATCAGCAAACGATTTTGTCAAAGCTAAATTATGAGTGATAAAAATTAATGAAAGACCTTTGTCTTCTTTTAATTGAAGAAGCAAATCCAAAATCTGAGCTTGTACGGTAACATCTAAAGCCGTAGTCGGCTCATCTGCTATTAAGACCTTCGGTTCAGCCGCAAGTGCCATAGCTATAACCACTCTTTGTTTCATACCCCCACTTAATTGGTGAGGATAACTTTTATACCTTAAATGAGGATCGGGAATTCTCACTTGTTTTAGTAATTCAATCGTTCGTTCTTGAGCTTCTCTTTTATTAAGCCCTTGATGAACTCTTAATACTTCAGCTACTTGTTCCCCTATTGTAAAAACGGGATTTAAAGCCACGGAGGGTTCCTGGAAAATCATAGCTATTTCTTTTCCTCTTATCCTCCTTATTTCCTCTTCCTTTAGATTGAGCAGATTAACACCTTCATAAATTATCTCTCCTTTTTCTATCCTCATCCGAGGCGGAAGTAATCTCAATATGGAAAGAGCAGTTAATGTCTTACCACACCCAGATTCCCCTACAAGAGCTAAGGTTTCCCCTCGTTTTAATACAATTTCTATTTCTCGGAGTATTGAAAATTTGGCTTTTTTAATGCTTAAATTAACTTCTAAGTTTTTAACGTTTAAAAGCATTCAATTTTTAATCAGCTTTATCTTAAACCGTCTTCCTTTTTGGCTTCTTCCTTCGTTAAACCACCTACTCGAGGGTGAGGCCTTCCCCCATCAGTTATAGCTATTCCTACCACTATCTCATCAGATTTAGGAGCATCCGGAATACATACGGTCATCGCATCAAAATGAGATCGCACAAAAGCAGCATCTTTATAGTGCAAGGGAATATCAATTGTAACCCCCATTCCACCTATTTTCTTAGCAGAAGGTATTATGGCCTTTCCTCCACCTACCGCCTCCCTCAACGGAGTACCTAATTTTGGATGGAGCAACGCAGCCGCATGTTCGAGTTCCCCCTTTTCACCCACTATCGCCGCTTTACCATAACTTTCCACTTCTCTATCCAAAGCTGCAACTGCTTTATTAGCCAATATCCTTCCCATTTCTTCACCCAACTCTATAAGCAGAGTGAGGTCTTCTTGATATACTCCCGCGTAAGGATTCTTTATAACACCAAGAACCGCCACCTTTCTTAAAGGACGCTCAGTTTCCTTCTCTCCATCTGCAAATATTTCTTCAATTATAGTCACAATTTTCCTTATCCTGACCCCTTTTACTTCCATTTTTTTACCTCCATTGTTAAATTTCCGTTACTTTCAAAATGCAAGCAGTCTTCGATTACAATCAAAAAACCATCAATAACATTCAAAGCCAATAATCTATCAGCTACTTCTATACCTCTTTCCATAGCTTTAATAATTTCATCCTCACTTAATTTGAATCTTTTAACAACAACTAATTCATTTGGAATATCAGTTAAAGGATCAATCTCTATTGCCTTTCTTCTAACTATTTTATCGCTTTCTACAAACGTACTACTCGCTATATAAGTAGCAGCTGCATCAGCCACTGAAGCTTTATTTGCACATACGGTCACCACGTCGGCGATGCCTAAGGTAAAACTTCTCCCACCAAGTCCACTTGTAGCTATTCCCCTTTTACCTTTGCCTTTTATTTTTAAAAAATATGGAAGGATATAATTTTTATTAATATCACCTATTTTAATGTCAAAAGGCAAATCTATCCTGTTTATCAAAGCAATATCCCCACCGTTATTGGCGAAAATAAAATCAATTTTTTCGTTGTCGAACTCTTCAACAACTACCTCAGCAATAGCACCAGCTACTGCTGCCATAGGCGTTAATTTTTTTTCATTTACTTCTTTCACAGCTTCTACCATTCTCTTCGCGACTTGGGGAAGACCAGAAATCCTTTTGATCTTAAAGGCTGGTTGTTTTAAAATAGGTAACACGCTACTCAACTGATGAAGTAATTCCCTCACATAAGCTTTTATCTTTTTTTCTTCAAGTTCATATTCTTTACCATCTTTTTCGGCTTTTATAACCATAGTTACCGGTCCAATATCAATCAACATTTCGATTTAACACCTCATCAAGTTTTTTTATAACTTCTATATGCCCTCCTATTTCTTCGAATGTTTCTCTTCTCATAGTGTATTCTATAGGAATAATAAATGAAGGTGTGGGAGCCATATAAATGCTATCTTTTTTCATTTTAGTCACATCTACTATAAAATTAATACCCCCTCCTGGAAATATAAAAGGCTTAACTCCTCCAATTGTAATTGTAACCTTTCCTTCATGTACTGCGTTAGTTAATTTAATGGGGTTTTTAGTAACGCCTCCCCTTGCAGATCCCCCAATTCCTCCTATAAATACTGCACTTACTCGTGACTCTTCACAATTTTGTCTTAATAACTCGATAAATTGCATAACCGAAGGAGGTGGTTGTTCCTTTTCAAATTTACCGTTTTTGAATTTATAAAAAGCAAATTTCCTCCCCGTCGTTTCCGTGATGAGGAGGGTCATTCCCTCTTTAAATTTATTAGGATCTACTGAACTTATGACCTCAAGGGGATCCTCTATATTAGTACCTCCCCAACCTTTTCCTTTAGGCAGGAAATACCTCCCTTCGGTACTCTTATCGCCCTTTATGTAAATTCCAGACCTTTCCTTTCCCAGGTATCTAGCAGCAGGGTGTTCACTAAAAAGTCCCGTAATATGACCATCAAGTATGATTATCTCATCAGCTATTTTTAACATATATGGAGCAAAAAGCCCTATTGTAGCACTTCCACATCCCACCCTCATCAATTCCTCTCGAACACCATTTATTATAGGAGCTTCACCTATACAAATTTCCAACTGCGGTCCGTCCTCAACTTCCATAATTACTTTTTTCCTTTGAATGAGTTCTAACATAACTTTCGCAGCAAAAAGTCCATCTTTGGATGTTAAAATGTTCACTCCACCAATGGAAATTATTTTAGAACCATATTGTTCTGTACATACATGGCCAATAGTTCTTTTTCCTTTTCTTCTAATAAAAACTCTTTTGCCTTCTGAACCTATATAAAGATCAGTATCTATTTTGAGATTAAGCGCTGAATAACTGAGTGGTGCTTCTGTAACAGCAGTTATCACTTCTACCCCATCTTTTAAAGCACTAACAATAATTGGAGAAGGTCTGAAATCTGGATAGGTAGTTCCTACTCCTATACCTGTAATAATCGGTTCTTCAATTATAGGATCTTTTTTGTAATTTATTATTTTAACAATCTCTTCATAGGTATAAACCCTTCCTTTTCTTATTATTTTGCCTTTTTCATTAAAATATCTTTTGCATGCTCCATAAGCACCTTCCGGAATTCTACACATAATAGGGCAAGCCTCACATTTGGGATACTCCTCTTTAGCTTCAGGTATCAATGCCTCATGTGGACAAACCCTTAGACACGCTTTACACTCTACGCATTCCCCTTCTATATTTGCTTTTTTCTCAATAACCTTGATAACCTCTAATGGACATACTTCCTCACATAACCCACAACCTTTACATTTGTCTTTGTCTACGCGCACGTTTCTTCTCCTACAAGGTGATCTTTCGGACTGGTGGAGGCGTATTCCGGCTTGGATAGACCCTAACCATACCGTCTATCAATACCATCGCCACAGCAGGAATATCTCCTATTTCAATTGCAGACTTGGCGTCTTTTCCTGCCGATCCCATAGGTGCATCTATAATTTGAATATCAGCATCCTCGCCTTCTTTTATGATTCCGTGACTCAACCCAAAAATCCTCTTTGTATTACCTGTAGCACAACAAACTGCAATTTCAGCCGGAATTTTACACATGGAAGAAATAAAGCTTATCATTCTCCATATTCCAAGGGGAATGACTCCTGTTCCAGAAGGAGCATCATTTCCTATTATAAGTCTATTCAACATCGATTTTTCTTTCATATAGTTAACTATTTCAAAAGCTGAATATAAATTTCCACAATGAACTACTTCTATAGCACATTCTGTAGAATCGATTATTTTAAAAGCTTCTCTGATCGGAACACTCGTAGGGCCTCCGTTCAAATGACACGCTACCGTAGGATCAACTTTAAGGACATCTTCACACGTTACTGTTGAACTCCCGGGAATGGAAGTTCCTCCTACATGCATCAACACTTTCATACCGTATTTTTTGGCCCATTTCACCATCTCTTTCGCTTCTTCGGCTGTCTTTACGGTACCAAGACCGATCTCCCCTACAAGCCATACTCCTTCCCTTGCAACCTCTTTTATATCCTCTTCAGTAATACCCTTTTCAAGTATTAAAGCCCCCGCGTATACCTTTGCACCATTTGGCCTAAAGGAGGAAAACGCCTTGCGAGCTAAAACAGCCAACGCCTTTGAACCAACGGGATCAGAGGGCCTGCCTGGTAAATGGACTTCCCCCGCAGAGATCATCGCGGTAACCCCTCCATGAGTACTACTTTCTATAAACCCAATCTGATTTTGCCGAGGTGTAAAGTCACCAAAAACAGGATGTACATGAGAATCTATAAGTCCTGGTAAAACAGTCATTCCACTCGCATCTATTATTAACCCATCATTACGAACGTCTTCTTTTGTAATGCTTTCAATTTTTCCATTCTTAATAACAATAGATATAGGTCCTTCTATTATAGGATTAATAATATCTCCTGTTAATATAATGCCAATATTTTTTATAACAGTTACTTGCATTTATTCCCTCCTTTCTTCTCTAAAGCTGTTTTTAATTTTTCTATATCACATGGTAATTCAAATACTCTTATTCCTACAGCGTCGGCTATTGCATTAATGATACTTGGTGCTACTGGGATTAAAGCGGGTTCTCCCACCCCTTTTGCTCCAAAAGGTCCAGTAGGTTCTTCATTTTCTATTAACATTATTTGAACCTCTTCAGGCATATCCATAGAAGTTGGAATGTAATATTTATCTAATGATTTCACTTTTTCAGGTTCAAATTTTTCCATTAAAGCAAAACCTATCCCCATGGCAATTCCGCCGTATATTTGACTTTTTATATTTATTACATTAATAGCTTTACCCACATCATGAGCTGCATATATTCTTTTTACCCTTACACTTCCAATAGCAGTATCAACTTCTACTTCTGTCATATGAGTTGCAAAAGCGTAAGTGGCGTAAGGGATGCCTTGTGAGGTATCAGGATCCAATTTAGTAACCGGAGGATCAAAGAAACCTTCAAACACGGGATATCCAAGTTCTTTATATTTGAGAACGATGTCTTTTAAACTTTTATTCCGGTAGAACCCTTCTCTTTCCAAAAATTCCCTTAATTTAATGGCTGCCTCATAAACTGCTTTGCCCGAAATGTAGGTTTGCCTGCTTGCGGAAGTGGAACCCGCGTCTTCCGTAAGATCGGTATCTGCTCTTATTAAAACTATGTCCTTCGGCTCGACCTCAAGCACTTCACACATTACTTGAACAAACACCGTGTCTGATCCTTGGCCTATTTCACAAGCTCCTATATGAAGGCAAATTTCACCCTTTTCGGTGAGCCTTATTTGAGCACGTGAGGGATTAGGGACACCGGTGTTACCAATTCCATATAACATACACCCTAAACCAAAACCATTTTCCCCTTCATATTTCCTCTCTCTCCAGAACGGCTCAATGGCTTTAAGCGTCTCTATAAATCCCACTCCTTTTTCTAAGCGTTGAGAAGTGGAAGTAAGCGAACCTTCTTTCAAAGCGTTCTTAAACCTGATCACCCAAGGATCAAGGCCTATCTCCTTAGCCACTATGTCCATTTGTGACTCATGAGCAAAAGCCACTTGAGGGACACCAAAACCTCTCATGGCGCCACATATGGGATTATTGGTGTAGTACATTCTACTTTCTACATATACATTTGGTACTTCGTAAGGTCCGGGAGCGTGAATTGCAGCTCTTAAAGCCACCGTCTCACCATAAGAGGCATAGGCGCCTGTATCACCTACAATGTGTACTCTAATAGCAGAAAGAGAACCATCTTTCTTAATCCCGGTAGCGTATCTAATATAAAGAGGATGCCTTTTGGTATTAGACAAAAAACTTTCTTCTCTATTTAAGCGTATAAGAACTGGTTTTTTTGTGTGATAAACTGAAAGTGCTACGTATCCTTCTACGGTCATATCAAGTTTACCGCCAAATCCCCCTCCGGTGGTAGCTTGAACGATTCTGATTTTATCCTCGGGTAAACCTAAAAGACGAGCAACTTCTTTTCTTTTATAATGCACATTTTGGGTAGAAGAAATGATAACGATTTTCCCATTTTCGTCGATATAACCGAACCCTGCTTCAGTTTCCAAAAATGCATGATCGAGCCATGTAGTTTTATATTCATTTTCTACCACAACATCAGATTCAGCCAATCCTCTCTCTATGTCACCTTTTATTACCCTTTTACAACATAAGAGATTACCATTTTCATGAACCCATACAGGCGAATCCATTGCCATAAAAGGATCCGAAATTACTTCAATATTTTCGTATTCAATTTTCACCAATTTAGCTCCTTTTCTTGTAATAGCTTCATTAACACCAATCACAATGGCAATAGGTTCACCTATATATCGAACTTTATTTACTGCAAGAAGGGGTTGGTCTTTCTTTATTATTCCATAAATGTTTTCACCAGGAATATCTTTATAAGTAAGAATTTTTACAATACCTTCTAACTCAAGCGCTTCCCTTAAATCAATTTTCGTAATCCAAGCATGGGGACGAGTACTTCTAACAATAACTCCAAAAAGCATATCATCACTGTAAAAATCCCCTGCATATGTGGCTTTTCCTGTAACTTTCTCTAAAGCATCAACTCTCAGTATTTGAGTTCTTATTGGCATCTTTTTTCCTCCAAAATCTCTTTAAGCAAATCACGGATTACAGGAAGTTTATAAGCATATGAAGTTCTCCCCCCGCTTTTCTTTATTATTTCTCCAATGGTGGCTTTTATTGCCCTTTGAATTATCCTTTTGTTTCTTTTATTGCCTTTTAAAATATCCTCAGCTAGATAGGCTCTGAAAGGAATAGGAGTACAAGAACCTACGGAGATTCTCACATCTTCGTAAATCCCGTCTTTTTCCTTTATGGCAAATGCTATCGATAACCTGGATATAGCCAAAGCTCTTCTTTTACCAACTTTAACGTAACCTTCTCTGTATCCATACAACGGCAACACCCTTATTTCGGTGAGAACTTCTTCGGGTTCTTTGACTGTTTTATAGGGACCTGTTATTAATTCAATTAATGGTATCTCTCTCTTCCCTTTCTTTGATTCTAATACGCAAATCGCGTCATGAATTAAAAGAGGAGGAATAGTATCAGCTGCTGGTGAGGCATTTATTATATTGCCACCTATTGTTGCCATATTTCTTATTTGAGGACTACCTATTAAACCACACGCAATAGAAAGAGAAGTAACAGAATTTTTTATTAATAAATCATTTTGAATATCTACGTGTGTAGTTACTGAACCTATACTGATTTCATTTTCCCTTTTGTTTATTCCTTTTAGCTCTTTAACCAAAGTAAGATCCACAAAATTCTCTATTTTCTCGTCTTGTTTTCTTTTAGAAACCAAAATATCAGTTCCTCCTGCTATTATTTCAACTTTTTCCTTATATAGTTTTTCTAAGATTTCATCTTTAGTAAGAGTTATAGAATGTTCTTCACTAGGAGTTTCCTTAAGTTCTATATTTAAGAAATAAGGAATACTGTTTTTGATAGCTTCTATTATAGGTAAATAACCGGTACATCTACAAAGATTACCGCTTATAGCTTCGCGTATTTCTCCTTCGGTTGGATTTGTATTTCTAATGAGCAATGCGTAAGAAGCAAGGAGCATTCCAGGGGTGCAGTATCCACATTGTACTGCTCCCATCTTGACGAAATTTTCTTGAAGGGGATGTAGTTTTTCTTGTGTGCCCAAAAACTCAACTGTCTTTATTTCCTTACCGTGAACTTTGATGGTAGGGGTGAGACAAGAATATACTGGACGATCATTTATGAGAACCGTACAAGCTCCGCATTCTCCTATGCCACAACCTTCTTTGACACTTCTCAGTTTTAAACGCTCTCTCAACGTAAATAAAAGCGTTTCACCTTTTTCAACATTAACTTCAACTGCATCTCCGTTTAGTAAAAAATTGACTTTTATCATAATCCTCACCTCATCATGGACTTAGGTAAAATAAGAGCTAATTGGGGGAAAATAAGCAAAATAAGTAGAGTAATAAAGATAGAGACTAAATAAGGAAGCACTCCCTTAAAAATTTCTTCCATAGGAACATCTTTTACTATTCCAGCTAAGGTATATACATTCAGACCAACGGGAGGTGTAATCAACCCAGCTTCCATCATAAGAACAGCTATAACCCCAAACCATATTGGATCAAACCCAAGCGCTAAAATTAGGGGAAATACTACCGGTAATGTTAGTACCATCATAGAAATAGCATCTAAAAAACAACCAAGTATAAGATAAATAATGATTATGATAGAAAATATGGTATAACGTGACAGTTCTAAACTCACAATCCAATTAGAAATGACGATAGGAATTGTTGAAAGAGCAAGAAAATAACTAAAAACGTTAGCCCCCGCAACAAGGAATAAAACCATTACCGAAATTTTTATTGTATCAAATAAAGCATTTAATAAACCTTTCATATCAACTTTTCTTTTAAAAATAACTATTAGAAACAATAAAAAAGCCCCCGCGGCCCCGGCTTCGGTAGGGGTAATAAATCCTGAGTAAATCCCACCTATTACGACAAAAAAAACAAGGAGTGTTTCCCAGACCCCCTTTAACGCATAAAGCTTTTCTTTCCAAGAAGTGCCACTTGCTACTTTAGGGGCCAAAGAGGGATTTAATAGGACTTGAACCACTGTTATTAACATATAAGACAACGTCAAAATTAATCCGGGAATTATCCCGGCTATAAGGAGTTTACCAATGGATTGTTCGGTCAACATACCATAAACTACAAACCCCAAACTCGGAGGTATTAAGAAACTTAAGGTCCCTCCAGCAGCTATTACACCTGTGGCTAATTTGGGGTGGTAATTAAACCTTCTCATCTCAGGAAGAGCGATATTACCCATCGTAGCAGCTGCGGCTACAGAAGAACCACTTATAGCCGCAAAACCCGCACAAGCTCCAATAGTAGCTAAAGCAAGTCCACCTGGTAATCTTCGAAACCATTTGTCAAACGTATCGTACAATTGAGCTGTTATTCCACCCACACCGGCTAATCCTCCCATCAATACAAAAAGAGGAATTATCGTGTAAGGGTAATGTGAAACTACTCCATAAAGGTTTTTTGCAATTACAGAAAGAGCCGTTTCAAAAGAAGTAAGTTTCCATATACCTAAAAATCCCACTAACATCATCAGAAAAGCAATCGGCATCCCTAATATTAGCAATACGATAACTAACAGAAATCCTAAGATACCCATTGTAATCGGACTCATCTAGAATTCTCCTGTTTTCTTTTAATATTTTGTAAATGCTCTATGAAATCTAGAAGTAGTTCAGAAAACAGGGCAAAACAACCTATAGGAACCAAGAATTTGAAAGGCTTTTGTGGTATACGTAATGTATCAGAAACTGCTTTTTCTTGTAATGCCTCTAGTACCCCTTTGTATATTAACAATCCAATTATAAACAGCGATGCGGAAATTGTAATAAGGTTTATTATAGCGTTTCTCCGTCTCGGGAATCTCTTTATCAAAAAGTCAACTCTAACATGTCCTTTCATTTGTTGAGTATATCCTGCACCCAGTAAGATTATTGTGGATAAAAGGTATTCCGACAATTCGAAGGTGCCAGGGAGGGGCTTATTGAGCAAACCCCTCCCCGACACATCTATTATGGTGAGGAAGATCAACGGGAAGATGAAGCTCATACCGACGATGCATAGCCATCGGCTGATCGTTCTGATCTTTTCGTTCATCGTTCATTCCGAGTGCGTTTAAATCTTGGCAAATTCGGGTGGACAAGCCACCACCTGGACGCCTCTTTTCTCACATTCCTCGTTCATTATGGCTACGGCTTTTCTTGCGGGTAGACCTTTTTCTTCAAGGTCTTTAACCCATTTTCTGGTCACATCTTGAAACCTCTTATACCAATTCTCGGCCTCTCCTTTTGGCAGTTCCACAAATTGAACACCTGCTTTGGCAATTTTGGGAAGCAGTTCTTCTTTGTATACCTTTCTGGTTAATCCCCCCGTGGTTTTAAAGGGATTAGAACAAACTTCCTCTACGAGTTTCTTATAAGGCGTGGGCAATTTCTCCCAGGTTTTTAAGTTCATCACCACTCCTTCAGACACGCATCCAAAAGTAAGTACCGTACAATACTTGACAACCTCATAAAGTTTGAAACCATCAATAAGTGGCGGACAGGTAACCAATCCGTCTACAGTTCCCGTTTCTATAGCCATATAAACATCGGCCAGGGGCATAAAAACAGGTTCTGCTCCAAGTGCTTTTATATAAAGCGTCTGAAATCCTCCAGGGGTTCTCAACTTTAAGCCTTCAACATCTGAAAGTTTCGTAACGGGTTTTTTCTTAGTCCATATAAATGATTGGATGCATGGGTTTAGTTCTATAACTTTAACGTTTTTGAACTCATCTTTCAAAATTCTCTCATAAACTGCATTCCCAATATCCACCGCTAAGTCCTTGCCATCAATCCACGCCGCCATCGAAAGCACATCCGTAAGCGGAAAACGCCCTGGTGTCCAGGTGGCTGTAAAATATCCCATGTCCGAAAGCCCATTGGCAACAATATCAAAATGCTCAGGCCCCTTACCCAAAGCCCCTCCTGCATACATGGTATAGGTAATCTCTCCTTTGCTTCTTTTCTTCAACTCCTCCATCATGGGAATCCAAACAGTCTGAACTTCCCTTCCGGCTGGCGGATGCCATGTGCTAAACTTCAAATTGATGACCTCAGCATGAAGGACGCGTATCCCCCCTTCCATTAAACCAAGCCCAAAGGCCGTACCTCCTATAAATAACGTCTTTAAAAACTCCCTCCTAGTGACACACGCTTCACACATCTTACACCTCCTTTTATTCATATTGTTTAAATTTTATTCCCATCTTAACGTAACGGTCTTCGGATCCAAAAAAAGTCTTATAGAATCAAACCTTGATTTTATTATCCCAAAATGAGATTCCTTTTTCGAACCAAGAGGAAAGAAGGCATAAGGTTGGGGTATACCCACATTGACTCCAACGTTACCAACCTCGCATTCCCTTATGAATTTACGGGCTGTTTTCCCGCTTTGAGTAATGACACAGGCTGAATGTCCATATGGGGTAGCATGGTTAATCCACTCTATTGCCTCATCTAAACTTTTAGCCCTTATAAGATTACATATCGGACCAAAAGATTCTTCAAGGGCTATTTGCATTTGTAAGGAAACGTTATCAAATATGGTTGGACCCAAATAATAACCCCTTTCGTAACCTGGCACTTTTAATCCTCTTCCGTCAAGTATAAGTTTAGCACCTTCCTCAATACCTTTTTCGATAAACCTTTCCACTTTTTCTTTATTCTCAATGGTGGTCATTGGCCCCATCTCAGTGTCTTCATTGAGACCATATCCCACTTTCATGCTTTTTGCTGCTTCTAATAATTTTTCCTTCAATTCATGGTATATACTCCCTATCACTACCACGTTATCGGAACCCAAACACCTTTGTCCTGACATTCCGAAACATCCTCGTAAAATGCTATTTATTGCAATGTTAATATCAGCATCCTCTGCAACTACTATAAAATTCTTACCGTTACCATTTACTGATGCTCTTTTGCCTAACCTACCGCATAGTTCAAAAAGTCGTTTACCAACTCTACTTGATCCTATAAAACCTAGTCCTGATATTTTTGGATTTAAAAGTATTCGCTGATTTAATTCGTACTTTTTGCCTATGTGAATTAAGTTCAAAACACCCTTCGGGAAACCTACTTCTTCAGATACCTTAAATAAAGCGTCGGAGGCTACAGGACATTGCCAACTGGGAGAAACGATAACCGTACAACCTGCTGCTAAAGCATACGGTACAAACGAAGACCAAGCATGCATCGGTATATTTCCGGGGGTAATTATCAAAAAGACACCAACCGGCTCCCATATCATGTAACAATCGATCCCTCTGGCTAATTGATCCACATGCTCCCCTTTATAGACGCTATACATTGCACCAGCAGCAGCTTCTATGTTCTCTATACACCTATCAATGGTGGGTCTTGAATCACTTATGGCTCTTCCGTGATCTTGAGACAATATCCTTGAAAGTTCTTCATGATATTGCTCGAATTTTGCCCTTAAACGATGAATGAGTTTCGCTCTGTCCCTAAAAGGTATTTCTTTCCATGTTTTAAATGCTTCAAAAGCAGCCTCTATAGCCATCTCGATCTCTTCATCGGTAGCAATTGGGACATCAGCTATAACCTCTCCGGTGCCAGGATCAGTATCTTCAAAAAATTCCTTCGATTTTGATTCTACCCATTCACCGTTTATAAAAAACTTCAGTTTCCCATAATGTCTCTTAAAGATTCTTTCTCCCATTTCTCACCCCCTTGTATTTTTTTCAAAAAGTCGGTGGAGTGATAACCCATAACACCACGGCCGTACTTTTGCTGTTATTTTTCCAGCAATGAGGTATTCTGGAGGAAAAATAAAAACATTCCCCCTTTTTAACCTTGATCGTTTTACCATTTAAGATCAAATCTATTTCCCCTTCTAATACAAAACCAAATTCTTCCCCCTCATGCTGATACATCCCTTCAGAGCCCCCTTTGGGCTTTATGATAGTGTAAAAAGGCTGCATTTTTTTACCACCCAAGGTTTTCACCAAGGAGTAAATCTCCGCATCCCATCTTTTTAAAGTAATCAAAACCCTTTCATCAGGTCTGGTGACGATATTGTCATCATTAATCCCATCCATAAAAAAGTCCACTATATTCACGTTCAAAACGTCAGCAATTTTCTTTAGCATAGCGATGGAGGGCTCCGTTTTACCCCTTTCCAACTGCGAGAGAAATGAGGCAGTACACCCCGCCCTTTCCGCTACTTCCTTAATGGTAAGCCCCCTTTCCTTCCTTAGCTCCCTTATTTTTTTACCTATATCCATTTTTTTTTAGTATAGCTTAACTTAACAAAAAGTCAATAGCGCTTTTAGAGAGAAAAATAAAAATTGTGTTTTATTATCCTATATCGCCAAAATGGTATTGGATAAGCGTTATGGCGGAAAGAGAAGCTGTTTCAGCTCTTAATATTCTTCGTCCAAGGGAACAGAGATGAAAGCCATTTTCTACGATTTTAACCGCTTCTCTTTCAGAGAAACCGCCTTCTGGGCCTATTAAAAGCGTAACTGCTTGGGGGATGGTTTTTATTTCGTTCAAAACCCTTCTGAGAGGGAGTTGGGATTTTTCCCAAAAGGCGATTTTTAAACCCTTGGATTGAGAAAGAAATTCCTCAAGCCTCAAGGGTCCTCTAATTGAAGGAACCGTTGCTCGGTTTGACTGCCTTGAAGCTTCTTCGGCGATCCTCTGCCATCTTTTTTGTTTAAGGAGAATGCTCTCTTCTTCCTCCAGAATGGATACCGAACGAAGGCTTAAGATGGGTATAATATCCCACACCCCAAGTTCAGTGGCCTTTTGAATTACAAAACTCATCTTATCGCCTTTAAGAAGGGATTGCCCAAGGATCACCTTAAGGGAAGGAGGGGGATCTGGTTCGAGTTTTTCGTATATTTTCAGAAACCATTTCCCCTCTTCTTGAAAAAGCCGTGAAAGGTAACGTCCTCCATACCCATCAAAGATTTCAACTTCATCCCCTTCTTCGAGTCGTAATACGCGTATCAAATACCTTAGATCTCGAGTTTTAAGAGATATTACCTCTTTTATCTCCTCTTTAGGCACATAAAGACGAGGCATTTTTGATTTAAAATATACCAGTTTTGTGCAAGCTAATATATACTTAAAATCCCGGAGGAAGGAAAATGGGTGAGCGTATTTTTATTTTCGACACCACCTTAAGGGACGGTGAACAGTCACCTGGGGCTTCTATGACAAAAGAAGAAAAATTAAGGGTGGCCAAACAATTGGCCAGACTGGGTGTGGATATTATAGAAGCTGGCTTCCCCATGTCTTCGGATGGGGAATTTGAAGCCGTTAAGCTTATCGCTCAAGAAATAAAGGGGCCTATTATATGTGCCCTGGCACGAGCTAACGAAGAAGACATCGATAGGGCATGGGAAGCGATAAAATACGCTGAAAGGCCCAGGATACACACTTTTATTGCTACAAGTGATATCCACCTTAAGTACAAGCTCAGTATGTCCCGGCAGGAAGTTTTAGAAAGGATAAAAAAGGCAGTATCATATGCGAAAAGATACACTGATGATGTGGAATTCTCCCCTGAAGATGCCACAAGAACGGACGTGGACTTCTTATGCAAAGCAGTCGAAACCGCGATCGAAGCAGGAGCCACTACGGTCAATATACCCGATACAGTGGGATATTCTGTTCCGGAGGAGTTCGGAAACCTAATTCGTACCCTTAAAGAACGCGTTCCAAATATCGATAAGGCGATAATCAGCGTTCACTGTCATAATGATTTAGGGCTGGCCGTTGCGAATTCCATAGCCGCTATAAAAAACGGTGCGCGTCAAGTTGAATGCACCATAAACGGCATAGGCGAAAGGGCAGGAAACGCAGCCCTTGAGGAAATTGTGATGATACTCAAGGTAAGAAAAGACCTTTTCCCCTTCTATACAAACGTTAACACTCAAGAGATTTACCCAACAAGCCGATTGGTCTCGGCTATAACAGGTCTTCCTGTCCAACCTAATAAGGCCATAGTAGGGGCTAACGCCTTCGCCCATGAATCGGGCATCCATCAAGATGGGGTTTTAAAACAAAAACTCACTTACGAGATAATGACCCCTGAAAGCGTGGGAATTCCAACCAGCCATATAGTCTTGGGAAAACACTCCGGACGTCATGCCTTAAGGGAACGCTTGAAAGCATTAGGTTATGAATTAACACCTGAGGAGTTAGATACAGTCTTTAAGAAATTTAAAAAGGTAGCGGACCAAAAGAAAGTAGTTTACGATGAAGACCTCATAGCCTTAGTAGAAGAAGAGATCTTCAGGGTTTCTGACAAGTACAAGTTGCTCAATCTCAGTGTCCATAGCGGCACTGTCTCCATTCCTACTGCTACAGTCCAAATGGAGATAGATGGCAAAATAATGATGGAAGCCGGCTTTGGAATAGGACCTGTGGATGCAGTATATAAAACCATAACTAAAATGACAGGATTTAAGGGCAATTTGCTCGATTATACTGTCGCTTCAATTACCGGTGGAACAGATGCTCAAGGTGAAGTAAGAGTAAGAATAGAAGAAAATGGAATAACAGCAATAGGACAAGGAGCAGATATGGATATACTTGTAGCAAGTGCAAAAGCTTTCGTTAACGCTTTAAATAAACTTGAATATCTTAAAAAGAGGAAACTTGAAGGAGTATAGTATGGCAATGACAATTACAGAAAAAATCCTTGCTGAGCATGCCGGAAAATCATATGTAGAGCCAGGAGAAATAGTATATTGTAAAGTAGATTTGGCTCTTGCTAATGACATTACGGCTCCTTTAGCCATTGAATCTTTTCACCAAATGGGAGCAAAAAGGGTATTTGATCCTGAAAAAGTGGTTCTTGTCCCTGATCATTTTACTCCTAATAAGGACATTCAATCGGCTCAACAATGTAAGATGATGAGGCAATTTGCTAAGGAACAGGGCATAAGGCATTATTTTGAAGTGGGAAGAATGGGAATAGAACATGCGCTTTTGCCTGAGTTAGGCCTTGTGAAACCGGGTGATCTTGTCATTGGAGCGGACAGTCATACTTGTACTTATGGAGCATTGGGGGCTTTTTCGACTGGAGTTGGAAGTACGGATCTTGCCGCTTGTTGGGCTACCGGAGAGATATGGCTTAGGGTTCCTGAAAGCATGAAGTTTATTTTTTTTGGAAAGCCGCAAAAGTGGGTTGGGGGGAAGGATCTGATACTTTTTGTGATCTCCCAGATAGGGACTGAAGGGGCGAGATATAAGGCTATGGAATTTGAAGGGGAGACTTTGAGTTATCTTCCCATGGACCATCGGCTTACCATTACCAACATGGTAGTTGAGGCTGGGGCAAAAAATGGCATTATTATACCGGATGATCTTACTGTTAAGTATTTTCGCGAAAAGGGCATTAAGAATATAAGAATTTTGAAAAGTGATCCTGACGCCCGGTATAGTGACATTTTTGAGTTTGACGTCTCCAAAATAGAACCTCTTGTGGCCTATCCTCCTTCACCAGCTAATGTAAAACCGGCAAAGGAATTGTCCCATATCGAGATAGATCAAGTAGTCATAGGGTCTTGTACCAATGGAAGGATCGAGGATTTGAGAATTGCGGCTCAAATTTTAAAGGGCAAAAAAGTTGCCCCGTGGGTGAGGCTTATAGTAATACCTGCTACTCAAGGCGTTTACCTTCAGGCCTTGAGGGAGGGTCTTATAGAAATCTTTATTGAAGCAGGTGGAGCAGTGAGCACTCCTACTTGTGGGCCTTGTTTAGGTGGACATATGGGGGTTTTAGCCGAAGGAGAAAGGGCTTTGGCCACAACGAACAGGAATTTTGTGGGTAGAATGGGACATCCCAAAAGTGAGGTTTATTTGAGTAACCCTGCAGTTGCTGCTGCTAGTGCCATTTTGGGGAGGATTGCGGATCCTGAAGAGGTGTGTGGGGAATGATAAAACTTGAGATACCGGGAAAGGGTTTATACGTGGTTGAAAACGTAATCCTAGATTTTAATGGCACTATCGCGAAGGATGGGCACATTCACAATAAAGTCAAGGATCGTATCTCCTTATTGGGCAAAAAGGTGAAGGTATATGTCCTTACTGCTGACACAAGGTGTAATGTGGAGGAAAAAATAAAAAAACTACCAGTTCAAGTGGTGAGGCTTGAAAATGGAGATGAAGCCATCCAAAAATTGAATTTCTTAAAGCAGATAGGACCCGAAAAGACCATCGCGGTGGGTAACGGGTACAATGACCATCTGATGCTCAAAGAAGCACTGTTGGGCATTGCCGTAATAGGACCAGAAGGAGCTTGTAAGGAAGCGATCCTCAATGCCGATGTAGTTGTTACGGATCCGCTTTCGGCTTTGGATTTCATTCTTAAACCCTTAAGACATAAGGCTACTTTGAGGAGATAAAACATGCATCACTTTCATTACCGTAATGGAATGCTTTACGCCGAAGATCTACCCATTGAGGAAATTGCTCAAAAGATCGGGACCCCCTTTTATCTTTATAGTTATCAAACGCTAAGGAGACATTACAGGGTCTTTGATGAGGCCCTTTCGGAATTGAATCATTTGATCTGTTATTCAGTTAAAGCAAACTCCAATTTAGCCATTTTGAGGATATTTGCCAAAGAAGGGGCAGGTGCCGATGTAGTGTCAGGAGGGGAAATTTTTAGAGCCAAAAAAGCTGGGGTTGACTCTCAAAAGATAGTCTTTAGTGGGGTGGGAAAAACCGAGGAAGAGATCCTTTATGGGCTTCAAGAAGGCATATTGATGTTTAACGTGGAGTCAAGCAACGAATTTGAGGTTATAAAAAGTTTGGCCAAAAAACTGGGCAAAAAGGCCCCTATTTCCTTTAGGGTAAACCCCGATATAGACCCCCGTACTCATCCTTACATATCCACTGGGCTTAAGACCTCCAAATTCGGCATAGAACCTGAGGAAGCGCTTCGGCTTTATATGGAAGCAAAAGCGTGTAAAGAGGTCCAAGTCCTCGGTATAAGCTGTCATATTGGCTCTCAGATAACTGAACTTGGGCCTTTTATCGAAGCTTTTGAGAGGATCAAAGAACTTTACGAAATTTTGATAAAAAAAGGCTGTGAGATTCACTTTATTGATTTAGGAGGGGGACTGGGGATCACCTATAAAGATGAAATTCCTCCTCATCCACGTGAGTATTCACGGTCTTTAGTAGAAAGGGCAAAAAATATGGATTGCACCTTTATATTTGAACCTGGAAGGGTTCTTGTTGGAAATGCGGGTATACTTGTCACTAAGGTCCTTTATCGGAAGCAAAACGGAGGAAAGGAATTTGTAATAGTGGATGCTGGAATGAACGATCTTATAAGGCCTTCCCTTTATCGAGCTTACCACGAGATTTTACCCGTAAAACGTGAGGAACGCCCCCTCATAAAAGCCAATATAGTAGGACCTGTATGCGAAACTACGGACTTCTTTGCTCAAGAAAGGGAAATACAAGAAGTTAAACCGGGAGAACTTCTAGCCATTATGGGAGCGGGCGCTTATGGTTTTTCCATGTCTTCTAATTACAATTCGCGAGTAAGGGCAGCGGAAGTTTTGGTCAAGGAAGATCAAATGTGGATCATAAGGAAACGGGAGACCTATGAGGACCTTATAAGAGGTGAATCCATTCCGGAGTTCCTTAATGATTGAAGATACGCTTTTTTACAAAATGACTGCTGGAGGAAACGATTTCATCCTCATTCCCGATTTCGAAAACCGAATAGAAGAAAAACTCGTGGGTGATCTCTCCAAAAAGCTTTGTCACAGGCAGTTTTCCGTAGGAGCAGATGGTTTGATCGTACTTAAGCCCTCCCAAAGGGCACATTTCAGATGGTTGTTTTTTAACGCTGATGGGAGTGAAGCCGAAATGTGCGGAAATGGCGGTAGATGTGCCGCCTTTTTGGCTCATCTGCTTAAAAAGGCACCTCCGGAACTCATATTTGAAACGAAAGTGGGATTGATAAAGGGATGGATTAAAGGGAAAACCGTTAAAATAACCTTGCCTCTTCCTTGTGATTTAAGGTTAGGCTTGGAGATAGAAGTGGAAGGTAAAAAGCTTCAGGCTGATTTCATTAACACGGGGGTTCCACATCTTGTGGTTTTTGTGGAAGACTTGGAAAGGATTGACGTCAAAAATTTGGGAAGGGCCTTACGATTCCATCCGCTTTTCATGCCCGCTGGGACAAACGTGGACTTCGTTAAATGGGACGGAGAATCCTTAAGGATGAGAACTTATGAAAGAGGCGTCGAAGATGAGACCTTTTCTTGTGGGACTGGAGCTACCGCTTCCGCTTTGATAGCCCATTTGAAGGGTATCGCTTTTTCTCCCACTAAAGTAATTCCTTTGGGCGGGGAAGCCTTATGGATTTATTATGAGTCAGAGGGGAATTTTATAAAGGAAGTGGCCTTGGAGGGGCCGGTGAGACTTGTTTATGAAGGCCGCTTAAAGGAGGCAATATGGTAAAGGCGGTCGTAATAGGGGCTGCAGGTAGAATGGGACAAATGATACTCCGTGCGATGGTCGAAAGGGAAGATATAGTCTGCATAGGAGGAGTTGAAAGGAAGGATCATCCCTTTATAGGGGAGGACCTAGGTGAGATTCTGGGGATGGGAAAATTAGGCGCTTATTTGTGGGATTCTTTGGATCCTATCGTGGAAGACGCCCAAGTACTCATTGAGTTTACTTCCCCTGAAGCGACCCTTTCTCATTTAGAAATTGCCTCTTCTTTTAAAAAACCCATGGTAATAGGGACCACAGGCTTCAGCCAAGAACAGTTGGAAAGGATAAAAGAGTTAACAAAAAACATACCTTGTGTCCTTTCGCCAAATATGAGCCTTGGGGTCAATGTGCTTTTTAAGCTTGTGGAACTTGTGGCTAAGGTTCTGGGTAAAGGCTACGATATAGAGATCCTCGAATTCCATCATCGCCTTAAAAGGGATGCTCCAAGTGGAACCGCTTTGAAGCTCGGTCAAAAAATAGCGGACGTATTAGGAATAAATTTAGAGGAAAAGGCCGTATTTGGGCGCAAGGGCCTTACGGGCCCAAGGTCTGGAGGTGAGATAGGTATTCTCTCCTTAAGGGGAGGAGATGTGATCGGGGAACATACGGTGATTTTCGCCACTGAGGGTGAAAGGCTCGAATTGACGCATAAGGCCTCCTCTCGCATGACCTTTGCCCAAGGAGCCATCCGAGCTGCTTTGTGGGTTGTGGGAAAGCCTCCCGGGCTTTATGACATGGAGGAGGTATTAGGCCTTAAGACGCCTCTCTTCTGACCTTTATTAACTCGGCCACAATACTTACCGCTATCTCCGCGGGCGTGTCTGCTCCTATAGGAAGGCCAATTGGGGAATGAACCCTTTTTAATTCCTCTTCCGAAAAGCCTTCGGAAAGAAGTTGCTTGAATATCAAGTCTCTTTTCTTTCGACTTCCTATCATCCCTATATAACGAGCAGGTGAACGTAAAAATTGTTTGATTACCGTATAATCGTGAAGATGACCTCGCGTAACTATTACCAGGAAAGAATCTTCTTCAACTTGAACTCGTTGACTTACCTTCTCAAAGTCTTCCACTATCACCTCATCCGCTAGAGGAAACCTTTCTTTGTTAGCGAAATCCTCCCTATCATCAATCACCACCACTTTAAATCCAACCCTCTTTGCCAAAGGGACAAGCTCCTGAGCCACATGTCCCCCTCCAAAAACAAAAAGGAAGGGCTCTCTTTCTATTAATTCCACAAATATCTCTTTTCCATTTTCAAGGTTTAGAAGCATCGATGAAGAAGAAAAACCCTTAAGTTCGTTTTTAAGACTTTCCCAATTCTGCAGCCCTTTTATTTCACCGATGACATCACCTTCTTCCGGTATAAAAAGATGCCCCTCCAATAAAGGAGGAAGACCATGAACAAACAACCCCTTTTTATTAGCCTCCAAAACGGAAAGGATCTTTTCAAAAACCGGGATATCCTCCTCATCAAACCTTTTTACCAATACCTCCATCTCACCACCACAAAGCATATCCATTTCCTTTACATCCGAACCGGTCAAACGGAAGAAAAACCTTTTGCTCCCGCCCTTTTCCATTACTTCCTTAGCTGCTTCTATTATCTCCGCTTCAACCCTTCCTCCTCCAATACTGCCCGCAGTTCCATCCCTAAAAATCACCATTTTCGCCCCGACGCCTCGAGGGGAAGAACCAGCTTGTCGAATAACCTCCGCAAAACCTACCTTTTCCCCTAGGTTAAGCTTTTCTAGTATTTTCCCACACAATCCTTTCATTCTTACAGTAAAATTGTTATATTTTTGTCAAATTAAATCAAGTTATCCACAAAAGATGAAAATGGTCCTTTTATCAACGGGTATGGCAGTATTTCTTGTAGCCTTCATGGGTTCCTCCTTTAACATAGCTTTGCCTTCTATAGGACGCCAATTTTGGTTGAACGCTCCTACTCTCGGATGGATAGCTTTGATGTACCTTCTTTCAGCTGGTATTTTCACCGTACCTGCAGGCAAATTAGGAGATTTAAAAGGAAGAAAAAAGGTTTTTCTTTGGGGAATATTTTTTTACGCGGTGGGATCCCTCCTCTCGGGTATTGCCTCAAATGCCCCAGAACTGTTCATCTTCCGGTTTATACAAGGAATAGGAGCATCCATGATCTTCGCCACTTCAGTGGCAATCCTCACTGCTTCCTTTCCTCTTGAAAAAAGAGGACAAGCCCTCGGGATTAATGTGAGTTGCACCTATATCGGACTAAGCACGGGGCCTTTTTTAGGTGGTATCCTTACTGAGAATTTCACCTGGAGAAGTCTGTTTTTCCTCAATGTGATCCTTTCCATTTTAACCTTCTTTATAGCTTTGAAAACCATTAAAGAAGAACCAATAAGAAACACCGAAAAAATGTTTGATGGACTTGGAACGGCAATTTATACATTGACTCTTTCTTTGCTTATTGTTGGTTTAAGCAAGGCAAACTTGTGGATGCTCTTAGGTGGCACATTTTCATTGTTTTTATTTTTCTTTATCGAACAGCAGCACCCTTCTCCTTTGATAAATATTCGACTTTTCCGCAACAATTTGACTTTTTCTCTTTCGAATCTTGCGGCTTTATTAAACTATTCGGCAACTTTTGGTGTAGGATTTTTAATGAGTTTGTTTTTACAACAAGTAAAAGGACTCTCTCCTCAAAATGCAGGCTTAATCCTCATCATTCAACCAATAACTATGGCGCTTTTAGCTCCAATAGCGGGAATGTTATCCGATAGAATTGAACCAAGAGTCGTTGCTTCTTTTGGAATGTTATTAACGACAGTAAGCTTAATAATGCTTTCGACACTTAGAGAAAACACAAGAACACATTTTATTATGGCTTGTCTTTTTATTCTAGGATTAGGGCTTGCTTTATTCAGTTCGCCCAATACAAATGCCATAATGAGCTCCGTTGATAGGGAATTTTATGGTCTTGCTTCAGCTATGGTCTCAACCATGCGTTTAATAGGTCAAATGACCAGTATGGCACTTATAACCTTGATCCTTTCCGTATTTCCTTCTTCTTTTCTTCAAGGATTAAGGGTTTCTTTTTGGGTTTTAGCTTTTTTATGTATTTTCGGAATCTTTGCCTCGTTAGGAAGAGGTAGTATAAGAAAAAGTTAAAGGAGGTTCCACATGAAGGGAGTATTAGTTATTGATTTGCAAGTGGATTTTCTTGAGTGCGAAAAGGGATCTCTTGTGGTTCCTGGAACCGATAAAGAATATGTGGAAAGAGTTGAAGAATTGACACAAAAATTTAAGGAGAAGAATTACTTAATATTTGCCACTCAGGATTGGCATCCTCCTGATCATGTTTCTTTTTACACCAACCATCCGGGCAGAAAGCCCTTTGAAGTAATAGAGATCAAAGGACGCAAACAGGTCTTATGGCCTCCCCATTGTATACAAGGGACTCGAGGGGCTAGGATCTTGATTGACAATAATCTTTTTTGGGCCGTAATCCAAAAAGGGCGCGATCGCAGATTTGAAAGTTACTCAGGTTTTCGGGATGAAGGGGGTAATTTAACGGAGCTTGATACTGTTTTGAAACTAAATGGGATAAAAACCCTCATTATTTATGGTCTTGCTACCGATTATTGTGTTAAAGCTACTGCTTTAGACGCTGTAGATTTGGGTTATGAGGTTTTGTTGATCAAAGATTTTTGCCGGGGAGTCTCCGCGGAAACTACCGAAAACGCCGTTCAGGAGCTCAAAGAAAAGGGGGTTAAGATAATAGAGGGGGTTGATTTGAAATCAGTATTCAATGCCCTTCCTTGAAACGACACCTTGATAAAAGGGATGTTTTACCTCTTTCATCTCGGTTACTAAGTCCGCTATTTCCAAAATGCGGGGATGAGCGTCTCTTCCGGTTAAAACCACATGAACCTGTGGAGGCTTTTGTCGGAGGGTTTCTATTACGTCTTTTAAGTCAAGTAGTCCAAAGGAAATAGCGTAGTTTATCTCATCAAGAACTACCATGAAATATTCGCCGCTCATTATCTTGCTTTTGGCGAATTGCCAGGCCTTTCGGGCAGCTTCTACATCTTGAGGATCGGGGTTCTGAGGATCAACGTGGACAAAACCCTTTCCCATTGGCCAAATCTCAAATTCGGGTTCCAACCTCTTTGCCGCCTCAAGTTCCCCATATATCCATCCACCTTTTATGAACTGCACAAAGGCAACTTTAAAACCGTGTCCTATAGCCCTTAAAGCCATTCCTAAGGCCGAGGTGGTTTTCCCTTTTCCCTCACCCGTAAGTACTATTATTGAGCCCATTTTCTTCTCATTAACTCCTCTACGATTTTATGGTAATCCTGAAGGGCCTTTACCTTAAATCCACCCATCTTTAAGGCCCTTATCCCCTCAACGGTGGCTTGAGCCCCCGCCATGGTGGTAACAACCGGGATACCATAACGAAGGGCGGTGGTTCTGATCAAAACCTCGTCCTCTTTTGGGCGTTTACCGCTTGGGGTATTTATCACTAGATGAATCTCCCGGTTTTTCATAAGATCAACCACATGGGGCCTTCCTTCGCTGACCTTCAGGACTTCTTTTGCCTTTATGCCATTGCGCCTCAAGACGGAACAAGTTCCTCTGGTGGCCAATATCTCAAACCCCAGATCCTCAAGTTCTCTCGCTATCAATACGGCTTGCCTTTTATCCCGGTCCTTCACACTTATAAATACCCTTCCTTTCAAAGGCAAAAATTGTCCTGCTGCTATTTGACTTTTGGCATAGGCCAAACCGAAATCCTCGTCTATTCCCATCACTTCACCCGTAGATTTCATCTCCGGGCCCAGAAGAATGTCAACCCCAGGAAAACGATTAAAAGGAAAAACGGACTCTTTGACCGCCACATAGGGAATCTCTACTTCCCTTATGCCAAGCTCATCCAATGTCCTTCCAACCATCACTTTAGCAGCGATTTTTGCCCAAGGGACTCCTGTAGCTTTAGACACAAATGGCACGGTCCTTGAAGCCCTTGGGTTTACCTCAAGCACATAAATGTCATTTCCTTTAACAGCAAATTGAATGTTCAACAGACCTATTACCTCAAGTTCTTTTGCCAATGAATAGGTCTGAGCCTTGATCTCCTTTATCTGCGTTTCGGAAAGGCTGAAAGGAGGAATCGCCATAGCGCTATCACCCGAATGAATGCCCGCCTCCTCTATGTGCTCCATTATACCCGCAATCAGGCATTTCTTCCCATCGGCTACCGCATCAACATCAACCTCGATGGCGTCTTCGAGAAATTTGTCTATGAGGATTGGCCTTTCAGGAGAAGCCTCAACCGCTTTTTTTGTGAAATCCTCAAGATCCCTCTCGTCATAGACTATTTCCATAGCCCTCCCACCGAGGACATAAGAGGGCCTTACCAAAACAGGGTACCCTATTCTTGAGGCCACTTCCTTTGCCTCTTCTAAAGTAACAGCGATACCATTAGGGGGTTGCCTTAGACCGAGTTTTTCCAAAAGTTCCTTAAAGCGTTTCCTATCTTCAGCCCTATCTATCGAATCTGGTGAGGTGCCTAAGATCCTCACTCCGGCCTTTTGAAGGTCTAAGGCCAAATTCAGTGGGGTCTGACCTCCAAACTGTAGAATTACCCCTTCGGGCTTTTCACGATCATAAATGTTAAGAACGTCTTCGGTTGTAAGCGGTTCAAAATAAAGTTTATCGGCCGTATCGTAATCGGTCGAAACCGTTTCGGGGTTGGAATTAACCATAATGGTTTCGTACCCTTCTTCCTTTAACGCGAATACCGCATGGACACAACAATAATCAAACTCGATACCCTGCCCTATCCTGTTTGGCCCACCCCCTAAGATCATCACCTTTTTACGATTACTGGGACGGCTCTCGTCTTCAAATTCATAAGTGGAATAAAAATAAGGCGTATATGCCTCAAATTCGGCCGCACAAGTATCAACAAGTTTAAAAGTAGCCTCAACACCCTTTGATTTTCTATAATTTCTTACCTCCTCCTCCTTAATTCCCCACAAATAGGCCAATTGCCTGTCAGAAAAGCCCAACCTTTTTGCCTCAAAAAGTACCTCTCGAGTTACTTCGTTCATTCGGTAAGATTTCAAAACCTTTTCGAAATCGAGTATCCTTTTTATCTGCCACAAAAACCAAGGGTCGATTTTGGTTAACTCATAGATCTCTTCCACTGAAAGACCCGCCTCAAGGCCATAACGTATCCAAAAGAGCCTATCTGGTTTGGGCATCCTTAATTTTTGCCTTACAAGCTCACAAAATCCTTCCCTTTTATTAGGCAACCAAAGGGGATGCGGATCCTTCCCATCCCCTCCAAGCCCATAACGCCCGATCTCCAACGAACGAATGGCCTTCTGAAGAGCCTCGGGGAAGGTTCGACCTATGGCCATGGTCTCCCCTACCGATTTCATGGAGGTCCCTAAGGTATCATCGGCCCCTGGAAATTTTTCAAAGGCAAATCTTGGGATCTTCACCACACAGTAATCAATGGTAGGTTCAAAAGAAGCGGGGGTTTCCCGAGTTATATCGTTAGGAATCTCGTCCAGAGTATAACCTATTGCGAGCTTTGCAGCTATTTTCGCTATGGGGAAACCCGTTGCCTTTGAGGCTAAAGCCGAAGACCGGGAAACTCGGGGGTTCATCTCGATAACGTACATCTCGCCGTTTTCGGGGTTTACAGCGAATTGAATATTGGATCCCCCTGTCTCAACGCCTATCTCCCTTATCACCTCAATAGCCGCATCCCTCATCCTTTGATATTCCTTATCGGAAAGCGTCTGGGCAGGAGCCACCGTGATGGAATCGCCTGTGTGAATACCCATAGGATCAAAATTCTCGATAGAACAGATGATAACCACGTTATCCTTTAAATCTCTCATCACTTCAAGTTCAAACTCCTTCCACCCTATAACGGACTCTTCGATGGAAATTTCTCCGATCATCGAAGCTTGAATTCCCCTCTCAGCCAACTCCTTGAGTTCTTCCTGATTGTAAGCAATACCTCCCCCTGTACCGCCCAAGGTAAAGCTGGGTCTAACGATAACGGGGTACCCGATCTCGGAAGCTATCTTCAAAGCCTCTTCAACCGAATAGGCATACCCGCTTTTTGGCATCTTGAGACCTATCCGTTCCATCGCTTTACGGAAAAGTTCCCTATCTTCCGCCTTTCTTATAGCCTCCACATTCGCTCCGATAAGCTTGACGCCGTACTTCTCTAAAATTCCCTCCTCATCCAGCTTTACCGCCAAATTAAGGGCAGTCTGTCCTCCCAAGGTTGGAAGAAGGGCATCAGGCCTTTCCTTCTCGATCACTTTCGTCAGGGCTTCAACCGTTAAGGGCTCGATATAAACCCGATGGGCCATCTCCGGATCGGTCATTATGGTAGCGGGGTTCGAATTCACCAAAGTTACAAAAAACCCTTCCTCCTTCAGAGCTTTACAAGCTTGAGTTCCCGAATAGTCAAATTCACAGGCTTGTCCTATCACAATGGGACCTGATCCTATTATCAGGACCTTCTTGATATCTTGTCTTTTCGGCATTAACGCCTCCTTTGCTCCATCAAACGAATGAACTCATGGAAAAGATACTCTGCGTCGTGAGGCCCAGGAGAAGCTTCTGGGTGAAATTGGACGCTGAAAATGGGAAGTTTCTTATGCCTTACACCTTCTAGAGTGTGATCATAAAGGTTAATATGGGTGATCTCCACATCAGAAGGAAGGCTTTCTGGATCCACACAGAACCCATGATTTTGAGAGGTTATGGAGATCCTACCCGTTATAAGGTCTTTGACCGGGTGATTTCCCCCTCGATGGCCAAATTTGAGCTTATAAGTTTTACCACCAAAAGCGAGACATAAAAGCTGATGCCCCAAACATATGCCAAAAATAGGCCTTTTTTCTAAAAGCTTTTTTATCTCCTCAACTGCATAAGACACACCCTGTGGATCTCCTGGCCCATTTGACAAAAAGATGCCATCTGGATCTAACGCCATCACTTCTTCTGCCTTTGTCCAGGCGGGAACTACTGTTATCTGGCATCCCAAACGAGAAAGAATCCTCAATATGTTCCGCTTGATGCCAAAATCATAAGCTACAACTTTAAACCTTCCTTCATGAGACCACTTATAGGGTTTCTGACAGGTCACGTATTTCACCATATCTTGACCTATGAGCCCAGTCCATTCTTTTGCTTTTTGAAGAAGCCTCTGAGGATCTAAGTCTTCGGTGGAGATGCACCCTTTCATCGCCCCTTGAAGCCTTATATGACGGGTCAGGGCTCGGGTATCTACCCCCTCTATCCCTATGATCCCTTGTCTCTTTAAAAAATCCTCTAAACTCTCCTCCCCTCTCCAATTACTCCACACCTTTGAGTAATCCCTCACTATAAACCCTTCCACCTTCGGCCCATCCGATTCGAGATCCTCCGAGTTTGCACCATAATTACCGATTAGGGGATAAGTCATCGTCACAATCTGACCTTTATAGGAAGGATCTGTGAGGATTTCTTGATAACCGGTCATGGAGGTATTAAAGACTATCTCCCCTACCTTTTCGCCAAAAGCCCCAAAGGCCCACCCCTCATAAACGGTCCCATCCTCAAGTACGATAAGAGCCTTCTTTTTCATTCCCATTTCTCCGATTTTCCTTAAATATAATTTAAGGGGAGGTTTTTAGGAATAGGCCAAAAACCTTGGTGCCGAAGGGGGGACTCGAACCCCCACGGGTTTATACCCCCTGGATCCTGAGTCCAGTGCGTCTACCAAATTCCGCCACTTCGGCAGTTGATAAAACACCCTCATATAACCTATACTTGTTAACTGTCCTTGTCAAGGAAATGGGATAAATGAGGGTATTGAGTGATAAATTCTCTCCGAAGGATTTCATTCGACCGGTTCTCACCATAGGAAGTTTTGACGGAGTACATCTCGGGCATAGGCTTCTTATAAAAAAAGCCCAAGAGGAAGCAAAAATCAGAGGGGGTGAGGTAGTCATTTTTACCTTCGAGCCCCATCCAATGCACGTGTTAAATCCCCAACAGAAACTGCTTCTTTTAACCCCTTATGAAAATAAACTCCGGCTACTGGAGAGCTTGGGGGTTGATGTAGTTATCGCCTATCCGTTTTCCCATGAAACAGCCCAAAAATCACCCGAGGCCTTCGTGGAAGAAGTTGTGTATAAATCCATAAAGCCGGTGAAAGTAATTGTGGGCTATAACTTTACTTTCGGGAAAAACCGTGGAGGAAACGCCGAAACTTTAAGGGATCTTGGCGATGCCTTTGGATTTCAAGTGGAGGTCCTTCCCCCTTTAGAAATTGAGGGCGTTGTGGTGAGCAGTTCCTATATCCGAAGCCTAATCCTACAGGGGGAAGTGGAAAGAGCCTCCAGATTTCTCGGAAGCCTCTTTTTCATAAAAGGTGAAGTAATACATGGTCAAAAGATAGGCTCTCTTTTGGGTCTACCGACTGCAAACCTTAAAGTAGATCCTTTGCAAATACTTCCAAAAGGGGTTTTTGTGGTTAAAATTTCTTGGGATAAAAAGGGACCATACGGAGGAGTGCTAAATATTGGCACTCGACCGACCTTCGGGGGTAAAGAGTTAAGCGTTGAGGTTCACTTGATCAACTTTTCCGAAAACCTTTATGGCGAGAAACTCTTCGTAGAGTTCATCAAAAAGATAAGGGAAGAAAGGCCCTTCGAAAGTCCGCAAGCTTTATACCACCAAATAAAAAGAGACATTGATTATGCCTCAAAGGTGTTAAAGGAGATGAGGGTTTTTAAATGAAAAAAAACCTATATTTACTTTTAGGCATCCTTCTTTCCCTTTTTTTGCTTTATTTGGTCTTTGGCCGGATAAATTACCAGGAATTTTGGCAGACGCTTAAGGGAGCTAAGTTAACCTTCTTAGGGGGCTCGTTAATCTTGCTTTTTGTACATACGGGATTAAGGGCTTGGAGGTGGAAAATCCTGCTTAAACCCGTTAAAGAGGCCCGATTTTCCTCGCTTCTCGGAACATTTTTTATAGGTTTTATGGCCAACAATTTCTTACCGGCCAGAATGGGAGATGTTATAAGGGGTTACTTAATAGGTAAAACGGAAAATTTCTCTAAAACAAGCTCCTTTGCCGTTTTAATTGCGGAGAAATTCCTCGATGGGTTTACGATTTTGAGCTCTTTTGCCGTTTTCTCTTTCACTTTGAGAAAATTAGAGACCCACAGGGCTTTTTATAAAACGCTAGTTTTTAGCGGTTATTTTAGCTTGATATTGTTTTTATTGACGCTTTTAGCGTTCTTGTTAATAAAATATGCCCCCGAAAAGTTCATGAAGTTAACTAAACCTTCTGGATGGAGTGAAAGAGCCAAAACTCATCTTTTTGCCTTCAGAGACGGACTCAAATGGTTTGACCAAATCCAATACCTAATCCCTTCGCTTATCCTTTCGTATCTTAGCTGGTTGAGCTACGCCTTAGGTATCCACTGGACAGCGATGGCCTTCTCCGTAAATATCCCTTTCATAGCCTCCTTTCTCGGAATGATAGCCATATGTGTAGTGACCACCTTACCTTTTACACCGGGTTACATAGGGACCTATCATGCCGCTTTGTCTTATTCATTGGTTTTGTATGATGTTTCAATGGAAGAAGCAGCGGCCATTTCCCTGGTCTTTCACGCGTTGTTCTTCTCTTTTACCACATTCATGGGGCTTTTTTACCTTTGGCATTACCATCTTTCGTTCTCTTCGCTTAAGAAATCGCTTAAGCAGTAAGGATTTCCCCTTCTTTGACTATCAACTCTCCCTTTATAATAGTACCCCAAACTTTCCCTCTGAGCTTCCTACCATTAAAGGGACTCGTTTTACCGCAAGAAAAAAAGAGCTTTTCATTCACAACCCATTCCACTTCCGGGTCAAATATGACAAAATTTATCTCTTCACCCTCTTTAATTTGCGGCAAAGGTAAACCCAATATCCGCAAAGGATTGATCGACATTTTTCTTAACATCTCGAAGGGACTCAAAAGCCCCGTTAGAACGAATTCGGTGTAAATGAGCGATAACGCTGTCTCAAGACCGGAAACACCAAAAGGAATATTCTCCCACTCGCCCTCCTTTTCCCAAGGAGCATGAGGGGCATGATCGGTGGCTATGACATCTATTAAACCTTCGACCAGTGCTTCTTTTAAAGCCTCACAATCCCTTCTGCTTCTCAAAGGTGGGTTAACTTTGGCCCTCCCATTAGGGATTTCCCCTTGGGAAAGGAGAAGATGATGAGGGGTAACTTCACAACTAATCCTAAGCCCTTCTTCTTTAGCTTTCCTTATAAGGAGTAAACTCTCAGCCATAGAGATGTGCTGAAGATGAAGCCTCCCTCCCCTTTTTCCCAAAACCCTCAGGTCCCTCTCCACGTAAAGGGGCTCATTAGAAAATGTCACCCTCCCAAAAGCCCCGACATTAGGCCCATCCTCGGGGTGAGAGGCTACAATGATCCCCCTCTGCTCGGAAAACTCAAGGGCTTTTTCTAAAAGGGATTCCGAAATAAATGGATTGCCGTCATCTGTTACGCCCACCACATAAGAATCCGAACAAAGCTCCTCAAGAGGCGAAAGCTCCCTCCCCTGCCTTCCTTTACTCAAACAGACCATCGTCCTCACTTCAATAAGGGCTTCCCTATCCACCCTCTGCTTCCATAATCTAAGGGGATCCAAGGAATCCAGAGGAGGAACCGTATTCGGCATGTTCACCAAAAGCGTAAAACCCCCTAAGGCCCCAGCCCCACTACCTGTGAAAATGGTCTCCTTATGAGATTCCCCAAGATCCCTCAAATGAACATGAAGATCAACAAGCCCGGGAAAAACCCATTTCCCTTGAGCATCAATCACAAAAGCCGAAGACTCTTCAATATTTATTCCCAAACTCCTTATCCTACCCCCTTCGATAAGGACATCGCATACCTCTTCCTTCTCCTTTAACGGATCAAAAAGCCTACCTTTCTTTATTAAGAGGGCTTTTTTATTTTCTTTTGCCCTTTTCAAGGAATATTACAATGGGACTTGCAATATAAATAGAAGAATAAGTACCAACAATTATCCCTATTATTAGCGTAAAGGAAAAATCTTTCACCACTCCTGCTCCAAAAACAAAAAGCATTAAAACTGCAATGATAGTTGTGAAAGAAGTCAAAATTGTTCGTCTTAAAACCTCATTAATACTACGGTTAATCAATCTCTCTAAACTTCCTTCTATCTTTTTCATGTTTTCTCTAATTCTATCATAAACAACTATAGTGTCATTTAAAGAATACCCAAGAATCGTCAATAAAGCAGCCACAATAGGAAGGTTAAACTCTCTTCCACTTAACGTGAAAGCCCCAAGCGTTATGAGGACATCGTGTATTAAGGCTAAAATAGCTCCAATTGCAAATCTAAACTCAAACCTCCAGCTTATGTAAATAAGAAGTCCGATCAAAACGAAGATCATCGCTTTAAGACCTTTGTTCTTCAAGTCCTTGCCCACCTTAGGACCTACCATTTCGAGTTGTCGAATCTCAAATTTCTCTTTAAGCATCTCTCCCATTTTACTCTCTAAGGAACGCCTTACACCTTCAAGTGCCTCGGAACTCGCTTTGGTCCTTATAAGGTATTCGTTCTTTCCAGAAGGTTGAATGATCGCATCTTTAAGGCCAATGGAATCCAAAATCACTCTAAGACCTTCAAGCGATATGCTCTTTTCAAATTTCACGTCAATTATAGTTCCACCTATGAAGTCTATTCCGTAATTTGGCCCTTTAATGATAAGCAATAAAACACTTAAAGCTACACAAATTAACGAAATGATTAAAGCAATTGTCTTCTTCCCCACAAAATCGATCTCTTTAGAAGGCTTTAATGGAAACATCAGAGCTTCAACTCCTTGACAACACGTGCTTGGAATAACCAATCGAAAATAGCTTTTGTTACAAAAATAGCAGTAAACAGATTAATCAATATACCAAGACTTAAAGTCACGGCAAATCCTTTTATTGGGCCAGTACCAAATTGAAAAAGCACTAAAGCCGCTATAAGAGTGGTTATTTGAGCATCGAGAATTGTCAATAGAGCTCTTGAATAACCATTATCAAGAGCTGCTTTGTAAGGCTTACCTTCTCTCAACTCTTCTTTGATTCTTTCAAATATCAGTATATTGGCATCAACTCCCATACCTACTGTAAGGACAAGACCTGCTATACCTGGAAGCGTTAAGGTAGCTTTAAGCATTACCATTACGGCTAAAATCAACAATAAGTTCAATACGAGGGCCAAATCGGCCACAACGCCAAAAAAGCGGTAGTAAATGATCATAAATACAAGTACTAAAAGCCCACCGATTATTACAGCCTTTATTCCTTTTTCCACCAGGTCCTTTCCTAAGGAGGGACCTACTGTTCGTTCCTCCAGAATTCCTAAAGAGGCCGGAAGTGCCCCAGCTCTTAGGACTATTGCGAGATCGCGGGCTTCCTCTAGGGTAAAGTCGCCCTCTATAACGGCTTTTCCTCCGCTTATTTTTTCCCTTATCACGGGAGCCGAATAGACCGTCCCATCAAGTATGATGGCAAGCCTCTTTCCCACGTTCTCCCCGGTTATACGTTCAAACTCCTTTGCTCCCCAAGAAGTAAAGGAAAGGGAGATGTAAGGCCTATTGAACTCACCGAAGGCCACGCGAGCATCTTTTACGGCATCACCTGTAAGAAGTGTTTTTTCCTTCAATAAATAAGGGATTTTTACGACCCTTCCGGTGGTTTTATCTCTCCTTATACCATATAGGATGATACTACCCTCAGGCACGTTACCACTAAGGGCCTCTTGAATGTCGTGTTCCTCGTCAACAAGCTTAAATTCCAAAAGGGCCGTTTTCCCAATTATGGTTTTGGCCCTTTCCGGATCTTTTATCCCTGGCAATTGCACTAAAATGCGTCTTTCTCCTTGACGGGCGATCTCAGGTTCGGTCACCCCCAACTGATCGATACGATTTCTGATGGTTTCCAAAGCCTGATCCACAGCCGAATTTTCTATGTTTTGTTTCTCCTTAGAATCGAGGTTAAGCGTTATCTTTACTCTATCACCTACCCTTTTTATGTCTTCGATCTTCAAATTGGGATATTCATCAGCCAAAAACTTTTCAAAAGGCGGGATCATCTCCTCATTTAATAAGAGAAGCTCTATCTTAGTGTTAAGTACCTCTCCTCCGAGGGCAAATATGCGCTTTGATTTGAGGCTATCCATTATTTCATTTTTTAACCTTGTCAAAAAGTTCGAAAGAGCCTCTTTTGTCTTAACCTCTAAAAGCAAATGAGTTCCTCCTTGCAGATCCAAACCCAATCGTACTTTATCTTTTGTCAAAAAACCGAGGGATTTACCGCTAAGAGTCGGCAATAAAAACAAAATAGCAAAAACCCACGCAAGTAAAACGATTATCAATCTAAATTTGAGCCAACCTCCCATTGGCGTATTTTTAACATAAAAAATAAAACTTTGGCAACAGTTGAAACAAAATGGCAAAAAGGAGAAAATTCTCGATTGGAACGTCTGATGAAAGTGACGATAGAGAAATTGATATATGGAGGCTGGGGCCTGGGTAGGTATGAGGAGAAAGTGGTGCTAATCCCCGGCGTTATGCCTTCGGAAGTAGTGGAGATCGAAGTACAGAAAGAGTCAACGGATTACATGATCGCAAAACCATTGATGATCCTTAAAGCTTCTCCTCAAAGGATAGAACCTAAGTGCCCCCATTTTTTACAATGTGGAGGATGCGATTACCAACATATCCCCTATGAGCTCCAGCTTTTTTATAAAGAGGAGATCTTTAAAGAGGAACTCAAGAGAATAGGAAAAATCGCCCAAGAGGCGGTAAGGCCCATTGTACCCTCTCCTTCATCTTTCGGGTGGAGAATAAAGCTTGATTTAGCTATTGAAATGAAGGAAAGTCTTCATATCGGCTTTTATCGTCGAAATACCAGAGAAGTAGTTTCTATTTCAACCTGTCCCGTAGCCCATCCTTTAGCTGAGGAATTGCTACTTTTATTTAAAGAGGCCTTAGAACGGCACTTGGTTTTGGCTCCCTCAATAAGGCACTTGGAGATCTTCGTAAGCCCTGATGAAGAAAAGGGCTTTTTGATCATTTACAGTTTGATCCATCACAAAGAGGATCACATGCGAAAATTGGCCGAAGAATTGATAAATGGCTCTCCCAACCTTAAGGACGTTCTCCTCAAGACCAGGGCGTTGGTGTTTCCACATTCTCTGATGGGTTTAGGAAGAACCCAATCAGCTTTGAGGTTTTTCTATGAAGATATTGAATTCCTACTTTACCCAGGGGTTTTTATGCAATCGAACCTGGATCAAAACAAATATTTGATCTCAATCCTCAAAGAAAAACTCAAAGGTGAAAGTGGAGAAGTTTTAGAACTATATGCCGGAATGGGCAATCTATCCCTTCCACTGGCGAAGTTCTTTTCTTCTTGGACAGCCGTTGAAAAAAACAGACTTGCGGTTAAAAACGGTAACTATAATGCTCAAAAAAATGGCATAAAGCTCACTTTCATAAATGACGAGGCCATTAGGGTTCTTGAAAACTGGAATAAAGAAGGAAAAAAATGCGATATTCTTCTCCTTGACCCTCCAAGGCAAGGGGCACTTGAGGAATTAAAACAAGCTTTATCCCTTAATCCAAAAAGGATCGTTTATATCTCCTGTAACCCTTCGACTTTGGCAAGAGACCTAAGGTTTTTGATCGACAATGGCTATACCTTAGAAGAAGTAATTCCTTTGGATTTCTTCCCTCAAACTTTTCATATAGAGTCCGTTTCTTTTCTCAAAAGGAATTAGGGCCTTTTCAATATTTCCACAATTCCAAAAACGATTCCCGAAAGTAATACAATTGTAGCTCCCGACGGCAGATTGAGAAAATAAGAAAGGACCAATCCTGCCATAATGAGTCCAAAGCTAAATAAACCGCTTAATATCATCATATTTTTGAGCCCTCGATAAAAATGCCTCGAAATCAGGGTGGGAATCGTTAAAAGTGCTAAAACCAAAACTATCCCAACAGCATGTATTAAAATTACACAACTTGCCGCAACCATTATGAGAAAAATTGTCTCTATAAGTCTTACTCTAACACCACAAACCCACGCAAAATCAGGATCAAAGGAAACAGCTAAAAGTTCCTTCCAAAGGCCCCAGGTTAATAGGAATATTATCCCATCCAAAACCAACATGGTTTTTACTTCACTGGAAGAAACCATGAGTATATTACCAAACAAGTAAACCATGAGGTCAGGCACATAACTTTTGGTCAAACCCACAAAAAGAGCCCCTATAGCCATTCCCGTGGCCCAAAGAACCCCTATAGCGGAATCCTCGGATATCTTTAACCTTTTAAGGCCCAATCCCATTCCAAAGGCTGAAAGCAGGCTGAAGGCCAAAGCCGAATAAACCGGATTAACCCCCATGAATATCCCTATCCCTACCCCTCCGAAAGCGATATGGGCAATTCCTCCGGCCAAATAGACCATTTTCCTCATAACTATGAGCGTTCCCACCAGGGCACAAGCTAATGAGATAAGAAGGCCCGCAAGGAAGGCGTTTCTTAGAAACTCGTATTGAAGAAGCGTCATCAATCGTGCTCCTTTAACACTCGGTGAGGTATCCCGTGAGCGATAAGGTCAACTGGACAACCGTAAACGGCTTCAAGATCCTCAGGGCGTATCTCCTTTGTCCCATGATAATAAATTTTACGGTTCAAACAGGCTATTTTCCCCACATAACTTGAAAGGACGCCTACATCGTGGGTGACCATGATTATAGTTAAGCCTTCTTCGTTTAAACGTTTAAGTAAATCAAAAAATTCCGTTTGTACCGGAAGATCCACATGAGCCGTGGGTTCATCCAGAAGAAGGAGCTTTGGCTTGGAGACAAGGGCCCTGGCGATTAAAACCCTTTGAAGCTCTCCTCCTGATAAACCGCTTATTTCCCTATCCCTTAAGGGAAGCATCTCTACAAGCTCAAGGGCCTCTTCGGCCCTTTTTAAGTCCTCTGGGGTAAAATTTCTAAAAAGCCCTTTATCTTTAAGGCATCCCATTAAAACCACATCCATGACTTTTATGGGGAAATCCTTATTAAAAGGTCTTTCTTGTGGGACATAGCCTATAAACTTCTTTCCCTCTTCGGGCTTTAAACCAAACACACTCACTTTTCCTCTGAAGGGCTTTATTAAACCGAGGATAACCTTAAGAAGGGTGGTCTTGCCAGCTCCATTAGGGCCTATTATGCCAATATAATCCCCTTCAAATACGTCAAAACTTATGTCCTCTAAAACCACTAGATTACCTAACTTAACCCAAACCCCTTTTAACTCTACAACTTTCACGGTTTTTATAATATACTCTATCCGCACAAATTCACCTATAGGATAAGGAGGCGAAATGGCAAAGAAAATTTACAAAGTTGCGGTCATACCAGGCGATGGGATTGGACCCGAAGTAATAAGAGAAGGCATAAAAGTTCTCGAAGCCGCGGCTTCAAGGGGCGGTTTCTCTTTCGAATGGATCCATTATGATCTTGGAGGAGAAAGGTATCTCCGGACTGGTGAAACCCTTCCATCAAGTGTCCTTGAGGAAGTCAAAAAAGTGGATGCCATTTACCTTGGGGCCATAGGCCATCCCGATGTGAAACCGGGCATATTGGAAAGAGAGATACTTTTGAGGTTAAGGTTTGAGCTGGATCAATACATCAACCTAAGACCCGTTAAGCTTTATCCCGGGGTCGAGACCCCTTTGAAGGATAAAGGACCAGAGGACATAGATTTTGTGGTGGTGAGGGAAAACACCGAAGGGCTTTACGCTGGTGTAGGGGGGTTCTTACGGAAAGGCACCCCTTACGAAGTAGCCATTCAGACTTCCGTTAACACGCGGATGGGGGTTGAACGTTGTATAAGGTTTGCCTTCGAATATTGTAGAAAGCGAAATAAACAGAAAAAGCTCACCCTTTGCGGTAAGACCAATGTGTTAACTTATGCCTTTGACCTTTGGGAAAGGACTTTTCACGAGGTCGGAGAAGAATACCCAGACATCCAAAGGGATTATGCCCATGTGGATGCGTTATGTATGTGGATGGTGAAAAATCCCGAAAGATTTGACGTGATAGTAACCGACAATATGTTTGGAGATATCATCACCGACCTTGGAGCCATCATTCAAGGAGGAATGGGCATCGCTGCCGGGGGGAACATCAATCCAGAAGGAGTATCCATGTTTGAACCAATAGGCGGTTCTGCTCCCAAATACGCAGGGAAAAACGTGGTCAATCCCTTGGCTGCCATCTTGGCGGGTAAGATGATGCTTGAACACTTGGGAGAAGAAAAAGCTTCCGAGTGGATAGAAAAGGCAGTAATGGAGGTCACGACCAAACACATGAAAAGCATGGATGCGGGGAAAATGGGCCTTTCTACTTCTGAAGTGGGCGATCTTGTAGCCAAGTATGTGGGTGAAGTTTAAATCCCGAGCTCGTATTCTTTAAGTTTTTTTCTCAAAGTATTCCGATTAAGCCCGAGGATTCTGGAGGCTTTGCTTTGGTTGTTTTTCACCTTTTCCATTACGCATTTTATAAGGCTTTTTTCTACAATGTTCATTATTTCTTTTAAAACCCCCTCACCTTTTAAAGGAATGCTCTTTAAAGTTTGTTCGATTTTCCTCTCCAGGATCTCATCGATACTTAAGTCATCCCATAAGGAAGACAAAATAAGAGCTGGTCCCATGGTTTTTCCTATAAGTCCCATCATATCTTCCAGAAACTCAATAGGCAGTGTAGGCTCCGAGTAAAGGGCTCCTAAGGCACCTTTCAAATGACCGCCCGCTATAAGGGGCGTTAAGAGCAAAAAACCATTGGTCTTGGTTTTGGAGAAAACGGGATCGGAGGCCAAGGAAGAAAAAATTACGGTCTCCCCTACCATTAGCCTCGCTTTAATCTCCTCAAAGGGATCCCAGGGAGCTCCTTTAACTTCTTTAAGCCTTTCTCCATAAACCCCTTTTATAAAAAATCCCTTCTTACTATCTATTCCTAGCCAAAGGCTACCTTTTGCCCGAAATTCTTCCACTAGGAATTTGGATATACACTCAAAAATGTCCTTAGGATCGGATTGTTTTTGAATAATGGGAATTAATTCTTTAAGAAGGAAATTACAAAAAACATAAGAACCCTTTTCCGAAAAATCCATTCGTTTTTCCTATTGGATAACTCCTTACCGACGTCTTATAATAAATCCATCTTTATCCTTTAGCAAGGGCCTTTAAATGGAGCTCATAATCTTAGGTTCTGGGACAGGCGTTCCTTCCTTAAAAAGAGGGGCACCAGGAGCCCTTCTGAGGATTGGAGATAAAAACTTATTAATTGATATAGGATCGGGTACTCTTCAAAAGATGCTGCAATTTGGGGTAAGTCACCTGAACCTTGATGCCATCATTTTGACTCACCTTCACCCCGATCATATCTCGGATCTTGTCCCTTTCTTTTTTGCTTGCAAATATAGCCTTGCCCCACGTACAAAAGAGCTTTACTTGATAGGGGGTAAGGGGATGAGGGAATTTTACGAGAGGCTGAAAGAGGTTTACGGTCATTGGGTTAAACCTGATTCCTTCAAACTTCATATCCAAGAAGCGCCTCATGGAAAAAGGGATCTTTTGGGAATATGTTTTATCACCTTTCCCCTCCGACACACTCGCTCAAGTATCGGTTTAAGGTTTGAATACGAAGGTAAAGTTTTGGCCTATTCGGGAGATACGGACTATTGTCCAGAATTAATAGAAATGGGAAAAGAAGCAAATCTCCTTGTCCTTGAATGTTCTTTCCCCAACGAAAGAAAGATCCAAGGACACTTGACGCCCAGTCTTGCTGGCAAAGTGGCAAAGGAAACCGAAACGAAAAGGCTTGTTCTTACCCATTTTTATCCTCCCTGTGACGAGACCGACATAATAAGCCAATGCCGAGAGGAATTTTCGGGAGAACTCATATTAGCCGAGGACATGATGGTCCTCAGTGTATGAGGAGGAAAAGATGTTCGGTATAGGGACAGGGGAACTTCTGGTGATTTTACTCTTAGCCCTTATTCTTTTGGGCCCAAAGAGGATACCCGAAATAGCCAAATCCCTGGGTAAAGCGGTGAAGGAAATGGAGAAAGTAAAAACTGAGCTTGAAGAAAGCGTTAAAGAGGAATTAAAACCATCTCGTTTGATCGAAGATAAAAAGGAGGAAAATGAACCAAGTGGAGACGGAGGAAAGGAGACCTTTTCTTGAACACCTGGAGGAACTAAGGCAAAGGCTCATCAGATGCCTAATTATAGTAGGTGTGGCTTTTGTTGTTTGTTGGTATTTTTCTAAAGACCTTTTTAGGTTTTTATCCCATCCCCTCATTGAGACCCTTCCAAAAGGATCCAGTATGATCTACACCAGCCCAGCTGAGGCATTTGTGGTTTACATGAAACTCGCTTTTTATTGCGCTTTGTTCTTCTCATCTCCTTACATACTCTATCAGGCCTGGATGTTTATAGCCCCTGCTCTTTATGCCCATGAAAAACGTTACGTTCTCCCTTTTATGATAACCGCCATCGGCCTCTTTTTAACGGGTATGGCCTTCGCCTATTTTGTGGTGTTTCCTTTCGGCTTAAAGTTTTTGATGAGCTTCTCCACCGAATTCATTAAACCAATGGTTAAGATCCAAGACTACCTTACTTTCACTCTTACCCTTCTTTTAGCCTTTGGAGCCGTTTTCGAACTACCGGTCTTCGTTTTCTTTTTAACCAAAATGGGGGTGATAAATCACCAAACCCTAACCCGAAACCGCCGTTTCGCCATTTTAATAATCTTCATAGCGGCCGCAATCCTCACTCCACCAGATGTATTAACACAACTGCTAATGGCAGGACCTTTACTGGCCCTTTACGAAGTAAGCATAATTCTTGCTAAAATGGCCGAAAGAAAATCAAAAACCCTTCAATCGGATCAATCAGAAGGACCAACCGCATAAACAAAAGTGATCCAAGCCCTCTCCTGGCTAAAAAACTTCGTACTTTTACTAACCACATGAATGGTATAAATTCTTTCCACGTCCACTTGACTCGCCTTAGAATAAGCAACTCCAGTTAATGCAACTCCGCTCCTCCCTGAAACAGGTATCACTTTGGTATTAACTATTTTAGCAAACGCCTCATAATTACCTGCATTAAGCTTTATATCCCAGTGATTTTCAACATCGCCAAATTTTTCACCTGAAATTTCATTATTCAAACTATTGCACTTATAAGAATACGCCTGATTAGTCCATTCTTCAGTTGGTCTTTCTATTTTAGCTCTTAAGCAAGCTACATCACTCCGCAAACTTATCATAGTATCATTATTTGAAAGTTCATTAATATTTCCATTTAAATAAGCAAGGATCAATCTTTGAACAATTAAAGAATGACTTTTTGCTGATTCAAGAGCAGTTTCATATCGAATGATATTTCCTGAAACCTTCGCTCCAGAGGCAGTTAATTTATAAATTAAAGCCACAAATAGCGTAGCAATAAGGCCTAAAATAAGAACTATAACTAAGGAAATCCCTTTTTTATCCCTTATATCCATTAATATCCTCCAAGTAGATAAGGTCGTGCGATAACTTTTAAAACCCTCCATCGGTAATACCGTTCCTCCTCACTTAAAGTGACCGTTTTTACTGTTCCCGTTTCACTATCACCGAGCTCGATACTTTCAGGAGAGGCTATGTGATCGAGTCTCTGCCCCTCTTGAAACAAAATAAAAACCCTTACCTCTTTGAGTTCATTTCTTATTGTTTGGGCTGAAGAAGTTAGAGTCCAATTTCCGTCGTTCCATTGGTTATCTCTTTTTGTCACTACCTTAAATTCCTTAACGCAGTCAAGGAGGGGTTGTTCTGTAAAATTACCATCTTCATGATTTAGTTCAGCCCTATAAAGGATAAAGGTAGTGGGAGCGCATTTTTGTGGAAAATTTCTGCTCGGTCTTTTTAAAAAATAATCAACCCGGTTAAAGGGCATTCTCAGTTGGGGAGTATTATCCGAAACTCCAAAAACAAGATATAAAGCACCGGGTAAATCTAAAGAGTCAGGGTTAAAGCTTCCGCATCCATACCAATTTGATCCGAGTTTTGAGAGCTTTATGGAGCTACTGGAAACTTCAAGAGCAATAAAGCATTCATCACTTTCAAAATTACTCGCTTCTTCTCCAAGGTAAGTGAGGTTTTGGCTTTCTGGATCGAAGATCATCCATTTTCTTGTGGCCCTGTTATCCTTGGCTCTAACCGATTTAATCACAAGGTAATCCCCTCCTTCCGCATTTCTTTGAACTATCAAAGCCCGAGGTGGATTTGAAGGAGCGTCGTTAAAGGTCGTGTTCTCTGCTTCGTTATAAGTTACGTTATCCAATTCCCACAGCAATCCACACCCCGCATGTTCTATATCGCGCCTTATTATCTCCAGAGCCACTTCTGCCGAAAGAAAGGACTCGGCTGAACGAGCTTCTTCTTTATAACGCTTAAAGGCCGAAACATAAAGGGCGAAAGCAGCCGCAGTAATCACCACCATTATCACGATGGCCACAAGAAGTTCAAGCAAAGTGAGCCCTTTTTGATCATCTAAAGGAGTTAATCTCAAGCTCATGCTCCTCCCCATATGGATCATTCCACCTTACTCGAACCTTTTTACAGGTGAGGTTCAAACTGGTTAAAAGATCTGAAGAATTGGGGCAACTTTCTAACATCACATTATATGAAACCTTGAAGTTTCTTACATTAGCTTCAAAAGAACCCGGACTCTCCTCTCCTTTTAAAACCCTTTGGCCTATAGCTAAGGCCTCATCTCGAAGGATGTTCTTTAAAGTAAGCCTTTGAACCAGATTTAAAGCCAAAAGGCTTCCGATAAGGATTATGGCCAAAAGAACAAGGGAAACTAAAACTTCAAGAAGGGTAAAACCTTTTCTATTTCGGTTGACACTGCCCATTTTGGTATTTCCCCAATTTTATCCTCGTTCGGGAAACAGATACACAATTATAATCGGCCCTTTCATTATTTACCCAAAAGATCCCCTCTAAACCCTGAAAAAATCCCTTTTCATCAAAAGCGCATATTTTTTCGTTAAAGTTCTCATTAAAAGAAACGGTAAAGTTTTTAACTAAAACAAGTTCATCATCCTCCTTATTAATATCTCCATCTTCATTGCCATCACAAATAAAACTAAAACTTTGAATTACGCCTTCACTCTCCCAGCTTAACCCGCAAACCCTTTTTTCCGAAAAGGCCTTTGCCTTGGCCTCTTGAAGAAGGGAGTAAAGCTCTTTTGTAGCATTCTCCACATCGATCTTTCTTTTCCACTCTATAAACCCAGGAATCCCAAGTGCCGCCAGAATCCCAAGGATTATGACTACTATCATAAGCTCTAAAATGGTGATGCCCTTTATCGCTCTACCCAATGGATGATTCTACCTCGAAGTGGTTCTGCTATCTGTTGCTCAATCTTAAGGAGGGTTCCTGAAATCTGAACCAATTTCGCATATTTTCTTCCTATACTTCCTCCTAGCACCTGGAAAGGATTACCAAGAGGCGGACTCCCTAGGCCAAGGGAAATTTTGGGATTTACTTTAACTCTCCCTTCTCCCGCAGGAGAAGTAGCCAAAGGAGAAAGCACAACAGGCCTTGGATTAGCTGTGCCTGTAAGGTAATAAAGGCTTATGAGATTACTTTCACCAAGGTATGCACAAATATCATCAGAGGGCTTATAAGAAACAGCTTCGACCGTCTTCCCCAAAATAGCCGGTTGAGAGATGATGACCTCCTTGGGAAGCTCAAAATACCATCCTTGAACAGGCGAAACTTGAGGGTTTATGGGAGAAGTGTCCCTTACGACACTTTGAAGACTACAGCCTGATTCGTTACAGATACAAACATTTTGATATCCCAAAACAGTGGAAATGATTTCCATAGGGTTTGTTTTTTGAAAATCGGTCAATAATCGATATAAAGAACTCTGCTCATATTTGGTATCCCAGGCTCCATCTTTAAATCCAACAAGATAATTTGAATAATTTATCAACTTATCGTCTCCCGAAAGGAACCTTCCCGTTCCAAAATAAACCCATAACTTACCATCAGGCCCTTTAGCAAAAGCCGAAGCGGCAAATATAGGCCTCGAAATGCTTACCGCTTTTGTAATATCCGAGGAAACAAGACTACTTATTTCCTTATAACTTTCTCCACTTCTCAACCTCAACCTGTAAAAATCCCCTGAAGTCTGGGTATAAACTCCAAAGTAAATGGCATCATCGCTATAATCCCCGTCCACATCAACCGGCATAAGGTCACCCACTGCTCCAATAAGTGCCTGGTTATTTTCTTTTAACGGAATTTCCACAACCTTATTCCCCGTTCCAAGGTCAAAGAAATAAATTTTTGCTCCGACGAAATTCTTCCCTTCCGGCTCCTTTGGCCCACTACCTAAGGCCACATACCAATTTTCTTTGACTTTCACCACCGCAGGCATGGATAAAGTCAAGGTCTTGTCATCGAGACTTCTTTCCCATAAAAGCCGAGGATTTAAAGGATCAGTAACATCAAGAACAAATAACGATGAGGAAAAACTTCCCATTTCCTTTCCACCAAATCCCATAGCCCCAATAAGCAAAGTCTTCCAAGAACCGTTAAGTTTAGCATCCACCACCAGCGTTCTATAATCTACCGTTGGAATATGACAATAATTCGGATTCCCATACCACTTCATATAAGGAAGGGCATTTTTAGGAATAAAGGCCCACTCCTCTTTCCCAACTAAATCAGACTCCTCTGTCCCAGGAGCATTAACAAGTTTAACCGGACTTCCCGCATTTTCTCCAGGCTTAAGATAACCCACCCTAAAAGCATGAAGCATACCATCATTAGAACTGACAAACACAAAAGTCGGCCTCCTTTTATACTCCTGAGAACTTATAAATGCTCGATAAGACTTATCCCAATACTTTAAATGATAAATATTAACCGGTTGCTCACTTACAAGAGAAGGAGTTGAAGAAATAATGTCACCAAGTCTCCAAGTTATTTCATTATCTCCACTTATACATACTTCTTTTTTCAAAACCTCCCTTGGCCTTCTAACGGAATCATATATGTTACATTGAAGATCATTACTTAAGTTCTCTCCTCTAAGATAGCGAATTACACATCGTGCTTCTTCGGGAGTAGTTCCCCATATTCCACTTAATAAATTTACCACATTATTATCACTACTTATAAAATCCAGTGTTTCATTACCACTATTAAAGAATATTCGCCTTTCATTGGGATTACTTTCAGCAAGTATACAACCACTATCAAAAACTGAAATGACTTCATTTATATCTTTTAACTGATAAACAGAACAAGAATTATTATCTGTTAGCTCATTACCTTGAAGAACTGCCACCTTTGTTCCTTGAGCTCCAGTTATAAATTGTATAATTTTATCAAACGCTTCTCCTAATAGGTTAAGAATTTTATTGGAAAGTGTATCTTCTCTTAATTGAAGTTTCGCATCGATCCAGAGGGCCTTAAGAAACCCTAACCATGACCTTTCTCCTTTTTGACTCTGAAACTTGGGGAAATAATAGGGCTGAATTACGATACTTGAAAGGCCGCTTCTTGAAGTAAGGCAGGCAACTGCTGCTTGTGAAGAAGCCCTTCGCAGTATGTCATAAAGGGCGTTAAGAATTGCTGCTCTAAGACCTTCTATATCATTTGCTTCATAATAATTGTAAGGTAACCCGTCTTTCGGTGAATTAGATACAGTATCCCATTCCGCACAAAGGTTATCCCAATTCCCGTTAGGGTTACATTTCGAAAGTGGATAAGAAACACCTCTGCTATTACAATATGTAGTAGTATTGTCACTTATATTCGAACGCCGGGTTGAATCTCCACCATAATTACATGTTCCTTGAGCATTTTCATTATAAGAGACAAATGGATAAGGCCATTTGTTATTATCATAATCTTCAAAACCTCCAAAAATAGCGGTTGTGATCATTGCCCGCTGTCCTTCAAGCCTTGCTGTATTATCTAAATCACCCCACGCATAAATCACATAAGTTATTACCGATTGTGTACTTTCCAAATCCTCCCTTAAATCCGTTGTCGCCATTACCCTTGCCGGGATAACCGGATCAACATCCCCATTCCACGCTCCATCTGAAATCAAAAGGACAAAACCTTTTCTACACCATACAGGAACGTCTTTATTTCCAATTCTGTCATAATAAGGATCTTTATTCACATTGGCTCGACCTATATGCTGCGTATTAGCTTCATAGGGGTGATCATTACGCTGTTTATAATAATCATAAGCCTCCCATAAAGCTTCACCAGTTGGAGTTCCCCAATAAGGTTGAGCATTATTAATGGCGCTTATCAAATTGGAAATGGTTGCATTTTTGCCAACTAAAATTTCCCCTTCTCTATCGTCAGACGCAAATATCATAAACTCAATAATTGCTTTACATTTCTCGTTTATTTGCCCATTCAAGTCCGAAGTATCGCATATATCATGAATTATACCCTTAACTTGAGCATTTGAAGGAAGGTTTATTTTTATATCTATGTTATTGAGCTTAATCTGACAATTTTGTCCCTGAATCGTTATTTTCCTTGAATCAGGCTGAGTGGCTGTGATGGTAAATATACATTTTTTTGTGGAATCGTTAATTGTATATTCATATTCAATTGTATATATTGATCCTTCACTGATTAATTTCCCTCTATCAGCACCTTCTTGTGGTGCTTTTCCTCCTGTCAATACCTTTCTTGCCGCATCTATCCTTGTGGTAGTAACCCAATTAAGGAGATTTCCCGAAATACAAGAAGAAGTCATATTTTGTATGTTTCTTGAGCAATTGCAAGAGGTCTCTACAAAACCTTGATTTGTTGGCTGATAACATTTATCAGGGTCGAAATATCCCCAATAGGTCTGAGTGCTATTGTAAGAAGCAGTGTTTGTCCCGCACTTGGCTACTTTTTGTTGAGTATATCCATTAAAAGTACAAGGCACATAGGTCGGAAATTGCATTGAACCTGAAAAATCTACCACAAAGAGGACGTTTGGTTTTACCTCTTGAGCTGGGGTAGAAGGAGGAACATAACAATAGTCTGACATTTGCTGCGACATTGTAGATTCTGTTTTAAAAGAAAAGAGCGCGAAAACAAGAAGGCTCAAAAGGACGCCTTTAAGAAATGTTTTTTTTAACTTTATATCTCCCATCCTAAGATTATTACCTCCCTTATTTTACCTTGGTTATCCAAGTAAATCTTAATTAGCCTTGCTGCTTGAAGGCCTTCGATAGTTAACTCTTTTCCTTCGAGGCTTTTTACCTTTACTTCTTTTGAGAGGATAAACCTCCCTTTCTGAGTAAACAGAACCTCTCCCTCCACTTTAAAGGGCCCTTTCAGCTCCTCTTGTAAAAAGGCCTTAAAAGGATATATGGTAAAAATAGAAGTAAATAAGCAAACCCACCCTATCAGGAATTTTTTAACCATCGTTTAAATATTATAGCCCAAAACTCCAAGGATGTGAAGAATTTTGAAAGAAAAGGGGGAAAATGTTAAAATTATTTTTAAAATAGAGCTAGGGAACAGGAGGTGATATGGTGAAAGATCAGATTCCCATGACCAGGGAAGGCTATGAGGCCTTGAAGAGGGAACTTGAAAGGTTAAAGAGGCAAGAAAGGCCAAAGATAATAGCGGAAATAGAAAGGGCCAGAGCTTTTGGTGATCTTTCTGAGAATGCCGAGTATCATGCAGCAAAGGAAAAGCAAGCCTTTATCGAAGCGAAGATAAAGGAGCTTGAAGATAAATTAGCCAGGGCCTTTGTAGTCGAAGGGATTCCCGAGGACGGGAGGGTCGTTTTTGGCTGTTGCGTAAAGCTGGAGGACCTTGAGACCGGTGATATCTTGGAATATCAGCTTGTGGGAGGTGAGGAAGCCGATCCCTCAAAGGGTAAGATTTCGGTTCATTCTCCTGTAGGAAGGGCCCTTATAGGAAAGAGAGAGGGGGATGAAGTGGAGGTAAAGGTTCCTAAAGGGCAAAAGAGGTATTTCATCCTGGAGGTAAAGGCTCCATGAAAAGGCTTTTAATCCTTTTGATACTTTTTATCCCGATTTTGGCCTGGGCTGAAGACAAGATCCTAATGATCATAGCGCCTAAGGATTTTCGAGATGAGGAGCTTTTGATCCCCAAGAAGGCCTTTGAGGAAAAGGGCTTTAAGGTGGAATTGGCCTCAAAAACCTATAAAGAAGCTATAGGGATGTTCGGGACCAAGGTTAAACCCCATCTTACCTTGAGGGAAGTAAGAGTCGAGGAATATAAAGCCGTAGTTTTTGTAGGTGGAATTGGGACCCCTGTGTACTTCGATGATCAAGAGGCATTAAGGATTGCCAAGGAAGCTCAGGCAAAAAGCAAGGTTATTGGAGCCATTTGTTTGGCCCCGAGTATTTTGGCGAAAGCTGACGTACTTAAAGGTAAAAGGTCAACCGTTTGGCCTTCGGAAGAAAAGACCTTAAAAGAAAAGGGGGCCATTTACACGGGAAAAGCAGTCGAGGTGGATGGATTAATCGTAACTGCCAATGGTCCTCAGGCGGCTCAAGAGTTTGCGAAGGCTGTTCTGGAGTTATTAAAGAAATGAAAATCGGCATCCTCAGCGATACCCATGGCTCCCTAAGTGCTTGGGAGCTTGTGCGGGAAAAAGTGTTCAAAGAAGTGGACCTTATCCTGCATGCGGGAGATGTGCTTTACCACGGACCAAGAAACCCTTTGCCCGAGGGATATGATCCCAAGGGGTTGGCTCGAGCTTTAAACGAAGAAAAAATCCCCATCTTTTTCGCAAAAGGCAATTGTGATGCTGAAGTGGATCAACTTTTAATAAGGTTTCCTTTGATGAATCCCTTCGTGGTTCTTTTCGTTGAAGGTCTGACTATTTTTGTAGTTCATGAACTTGACAAAAACTCCTCCAAATTTATAAACGCCTATAATCCTCTCATCTTAATTTACGGTCATACTCACAAACCCGACTTAAAAGAAGAAAAAAACATCCTCTTTAACCCAGGATCACCCTCTCTTCCCAAGGAAGGACCTTCTACGGTGGGTTTACTTGATACTTCCATCGCTTCACTTAAGCTTTTAAATTTAAAAGGTGATATCCTTAAAGAGATAAAGATCAGGAGGTAAAATGAAGAAAATTTTTAAAGAACTTGGTCTTCGAAATTTCTTAAAGAGCTTCTTCGGTATAACCAAAGACATTCTCATTTGGCCCAAGGGATTCTTCAAGATCATGCCCCCAAGTGGAGGATATGGAGGGCCTGTTTTATATCTTGGCCTTTGTTTTTTAATCTGGGGGGTTTTAAAGTCAGTGACCTTTTTCAATCCCTTTTTCTTTTTGGTGGCTTTGTTAAGTTTCTTTTTCTCTTTCTTGGGATCGGCTATTCTGCTTTTTATTTTAAAGAAGGTTTTTGAGGTACCTGCCACTTACGAAGGGGTTTTTCGGATTACCGCTTACAGTGCTGCCGTAAATCTTCTTTCCTGGATCCCCCTTATAGGGTTTCTGTTTTCGCTTTATGGATTATGGATAAAATTGGTGGGACTTGAAACCGTTTACGGAGTAAGTAAAATCCAAGCCCTGGTGGCGGTGGCTTTGAGTTTTATAGTGTTTTTCATCATCACATTACCGATAGGAGGCTTCATCTTCATATGGGCATAAGCGAGGTAAGAACCCGTTTTGCTCCAAGTCCAACCGGTTATTTACACGTAGGAGGAGCTCGAACTGCCCTTTTTAACTGGCTTTTCGCCAAACATCACGGGGGGAAATTCATCCTGAGGATTGAAGACACCGACAGAGAGAGGTCAAAAGAAGAATACCTGAAGGACATCTTGGAAGGACTCCTTTGGCTTGGACTTAAATGGGACGAGGGACCTTATTTTCAAAGCGAAAGAATGGAGATTTACCGGCAATATGCCTTTCGACTCCTTGAAGAAGGAAAGGCCTACAGGTGCTATTGCGCCCCTGAAGAATTGGAAGAGATGAGAAAGAAGGCCTTACAAGAGGGGCAAAAACCCAAATACGATGGTCGGTGCCGGGAAAGGAAGGAACCTTTAAACAGGCCTTTTGTCATAAGGTTTAAGGCCCCTCATGAGGGAGTTACAGTAGTGGAAGATCTTCTAAGGGGAAAGGTTATCTTTAAAAACGAGGAACTTGACGACCTCATAATCCTCCGATCGGACGGAACTCCCACCTATAATTTTTCGGTAGTGGTGGATGATATATCTATGGGCATAACCCACGTAATAAGAGGAGATGATCACCTTAACAATACCCCGAAACAGCTCCTTCTTTACGAGGCCTTAGGCTTCGAACCCCCGAAATTCGCTCACGTGCCTCTTATACTTGGAAGCGATAGAACTCGACTTAGCAAACGCCATGGGGCAACGGCCCTTAATGCTTATAAAGAGATGGGCTTTCTGCCGGAAGCGATGGTCAATTACCTCGCGCGTTTAGGATGGTCTTTCGGCGACCAAGAGATCTTTTCATTGCAAGAGTTGATCGAAAAGTTCTCCTTGGATAATGTAAGCCTTTCACCTGCTGTATTTGACATAGAAAAGCTTCTTTGGCTCAATTCTCATTACCTAAAAACACTTCCCTCAGAAGAGATAGCCAAAAGGCTTTTGCCCTTTTTGGAAAAATTGGGGATAAAGGTGCAGTTGGATCAAACTCTGGTGGAGATTGTTAAAACCCTACAACCCCGGTCCCGTACCCTTAAAGAAATGGCTGAACAGGCCACATTTTATTTTGTAAAACCATCCTCGTATGACGAAGAAGGGAGCAAAAAGTTCTTCACCTCCCAGGGCATCGCCTTCCTTGAGGCTTTTCTTAAAGATCTAAAAAACCTCCAACCTTTCACACCCTCAACCTTAGAAGAGATCTTCAGAAAGGTGAGCACCTCGGTGGGCATCAAAACACGAGAAGCCGGCCAAGCCATAAGGCTTGCATTAACGGGCAAAACAGTAAGTCCTGGTCTATTTGAGATAATGCAAATATTGGGGAAAGATGAATGCACGGAGCGAATCCAAAGGGCCGTTGAATGGGCAAAGAAAAAGGATGTACCTTAAGGCCGTCGAGCTTTTCGGTTTCAAGTCCTTTCATGACCGCTGTACCCTCATTTTCCCGTCTTCTGGTTTAAGCGTGATCGTCGGCCCTAACGGTTGTGGTAAATCAAACATCGTGGAAGCTATCCTTTGGGCACTTGGCGAAATGAGACCTTCTCTTTTACGGTCCAAACAGATGGAAGACGTCATTTTCAACGGAACCGAAGCCATAAAACCTTCAAACATGGCCGAGGTCTCTTTGGTTTTTGAAACCCAGGACCAAGAAGAATTGAGGATTACACGAAGGCTTTATCGCTCTGGAGTAAGCGAATACCTTCTCAACCGAAAACCATGTCGCTTAAAGGATATAAGGGACATTTTCTTAGGGACAGGACTAGGTACTAACACCTATGCGGTAATACCCCAAGGCGAAATAGAAGCCCTTATAACCGCACCTCCCCAACAGATCAGGCTTTTAATCGAAGAAGCAGCAGGAATAAGCCGAGTCCACGAAAGGGAAAAAGAAACCTTGAAAAAAATCGAAGAAACCCAAAGAAACCTAGACAGACTTTTGCCCCTTTTGGAAGAAGTCCAAAGAGAAGCCGAATCCCTTAAGGAAGAAGCTTCAAAAGCTCAACGTTTTAAAGTTTTGAGAGAAAGGCTCAGGGAAATAGAAATCAAAGAAATTACTTTAAATTTGATAAAACTCAAAGAGGAAATTACTCTTATTTTAGAGACCAAAAAAGCCTTAGATGCTGGGCTTTTTGAAATTGAAAAACAAAAGGCCCAGCTTGAAATTGAAGTCAATCAAGCTCGCGAAAACCTACTTTCCCTGACTGAAGAAGTTCAAACCTTAGAAAAACAGATCCTCATTTTGGAAGGAAAAAGGGAAAGAGAGGAAGAAAAATTAAAATCCATCCTTTCCGAAAAGGAAAACAAAAGAGGACAAATCGCAACTCTTAAAAAACACTTAGAAGAAACTGAAAAAAGCCTCATCGATTTCAAAGAGCGTAAAGAGAAAATCCTAACTGAAATCCATCAGATTGAAGACGCATTAAGGGACAAAGAAAGCCTTTTGATCGAAAACGAAAAACGCTTAAAGGAATTAGAACCAAAACGGAGGGAATTTCATGAAAAAAGAAACCTTTTAAGAAAAGAAATTCTTGAACTTGAAGCTTTAAAAGTGCGTTTATCCAACTACTTAAAGGAAGCAGAAGAAAAAAATTTCTTGTTGCACATAAAAGAATCAAAACTGACAAAGGAAATCGCAGAACTGTCACAAAATATAGATAAATGGGAAAAGGAATCCGTTCAAATTGAATCAAAAAGAGAAATGCTTCTTACCCAATTAAAAAATGAGGAGCATCTGATTCATTCGCTTTATGAGAATCAAAAAGAATTGCAAGAGAAGACTCATTTAAAAAATCAACAGCTTTCACAAATCTTAGGGGAAATAAAGGCCCTTAAATTTCAAGAAGAAACTTTAAAAAACCTCCAAACCCCTTTCACAGGATACTCTGAAGAGGTAAAAGCCGTCTTAGAAAACCCTCAACGTTTTGGCCTTAAACCCGTTAAAAGCTTAGGAGATCTTTTAGAAGCTGAACCCGGATACGAAAAGGCGGTAGAAGCGGTCCTCGGAGAAGGAATAAAGGCTTTAGTGGTGGAAAACTTAAAGGAAGCCTTTGAGGTAATCGAAAAAACCCGAGGAGAGATACCTCTCCTTTTACCTCGCCAAAACCTCTCCGAGGGAAAGGAAATCTTAAAAGGGATAAAGGCCAAAGAAAAAGAGGAAATTTTAAGCGGACTCTTTCAGAATGTGGAATTGGTAAAAGAACTACCCTCAAATTTAGAAGCCGAAAAGGAGTACGTTACCCCAGAAGGAGTATTCTTAGACCGTCGTGGTTTCATCTGGCCGAAGAGAACTTTTGGCATCCTCGAAAGGAAAAACTTGCTCAAAGAGATCAGTAAGAATCTGAAAGATCTTTCAGAAAAAAAAGCCATCATTGAAACGGAATTAATCAATTTGAAAAAGGAAGAAGAAATCCTCAAGAAAAAAATAAACGAGATAGAAGATATTATTAAAAAACTTAAAAAAGAGCTCAACGAAATAGAATCCGTACAAAAAGAAATACAAGGGAAATACGTTTTACTTAAACGTAAAAGAGAAGCTCTTTTTGCCGAATTAGAGGAAATAAAAGAACAAAAAACTATGTGGCAAAAGACAATAAAAGAAAATGACGAGAAACTGAAGAATATTCAAGAAAAATATAACAAAATGAAAGCCGATTACGAACATAACGAAATTCAAGCAAAAAATATTGATACAGAAAGAAGAAAAATTGAGGAAAGAAGAAACTTCTTAAAAATCGAAATAGCCACCTTAAAGGAGAGACTTGAAAGGAAAAAGGACTTACTGGAAGAACTATCGTCTAGAACAAAAAAGGCACAGGACGAAATGGAAATTTTTAAAAATGAATTAGAAAAAGCTCAAGAAAGATTAAAAGAACTTGAGAAAGAGGAAACCACAACTAAAGGATTACTCGAAAACACCCAAGCTGGAATAAAAGTCTTATCGAATCGACTCTTTGAATTAAAAGAAAGAGAAAGAGAACAAACTAAGATTTTAAAGAAAATCGAAAAAAGACTCCAAAGCCTTCAAGAAAAAAGAGAACAAATAAAAAGCAAACTCTCCCAATTAAAAATAAACGAAGAAACCCTAAAAGTTCAGATGGAGCATTTTATAGACATTTTAAGAGAAAACTATAAGGTCGAACCCGAAGAAGCAAAGGAAATCCTCTCCACAAAACCTTTGCCTCCTGATTATGAAGAGATAAAAAGAGAGATTAAAATGGATCTTGAGAAATTAGGTGAAGTTTTTTTGGGCGCAATTGAGGAGTATGAGGAGATAAAAACCAGGCTTCAATTCCTTCAAACCCAAAAAGCGGATCTTGAACGTTCCCTTAGAAATCTGGAAGATTCCTTGGAAGAAATGAGGAAAAGGAGCCAAGAAGTCTTTCGAGAAACCTTTGAACGAGTAAAGGAAACATTTAGGGATTTGGTCGGCAAATTATTCGAAGGAGGCAAAGGAGATCTTATCTTCCAGGAAAGTTCGGAACCTTTGGTGAAAATTCTCATAGAACCCAAGGGGAAACGGTTAAAAAGCATCGAGCTTCTTTCAGGAGGCGAAAAGAGTATGGCCTCAATAGCCTTTATCCTCTCCCTTTTCTTCCTAAACCCTGCCCCTTTCTGCATTATGGACGAAGTGGATGCTTCACTCGATGAAATGAACATAGAGAGATTTTTGGGCTTACTTACAGAATTAAAGGACCAATGCCAGTTTATATTAGTAACTCATCAACCTAAAACCATCGAGGAAGCTCAATATGTATACGGAATAACAATGGAAACACCCGGTATCTCCAAAGTAATTTCTTTGAGGATGCAATGATTATAAAAAGATATTTTTTAAAGGAAGCTTTTCAATATTGGATATTAGGAATCTTATTATTCATATTTGCTATTTTTGGCGTAAGATTCCTTCGTGTTATTGATATGCTTCTCGATAGAGGAATATCGATTGTTTATACTTGTGAACTTATCATATTACTGTTACCTTCATTTTTACTTTATATAATACCCATGGCAATTCTTTTTGGTGTACTTATTACTTTGAGTCGTATGAGTGCCGATAAAGAACTTTTAGCACTTAAAACATGTGGAATAGCTGTTACATCTTTAATCAAGCCTATTTTATTTTTTTGTTTTATTGGGGCGATTATAACCGGATCCTTAACTTTTTATATTGTTCCTTTTTCTATGAAAACGTTTAAGGACAAGCTAATAAAGGTAGCAGAAGAGTCATTTAAACCTAGGGCCAAAGAAAGGGTATTTTACTCTATCTTTCCCAAAGTGATACTCTATGTGAATGAAATTGACAAAGACGGAATTTTTAAAAATGTCATGATATTTGATGAAAGGAAGAGCGAAACTAAGAGCTTCATTTTGGCACAAAAAGGGTGGATGGAAAGAAATGAAAAGGGCTCTCTTATTTTTCATCTCGAGAACGGTGAACTTCATCAAGAAGAGGGAGGAGCTTATTCCGTTATGCGGTTTAAGAGTTATGTTTTTCGTTTCTCGCCAGAAGAAGTCATTAAAGAAGTAGAAAACAAAGCTCAGGTTAAACTTTTGGAAAAGGAGCTTTCTGTAAAAGACCTTAAGGAAAAGATAAAGATGAGGATGAGGGAAGGAAAGGATCCAAGGCCCCAACTTGTAGAGTTACATTTCAAATTTGCCCTTCCCTTTTCGGCATTTGTAGTGGGGCTTTTGGGGCTCGGGCTTGGCACACAAAGGACGCGAAGCGGTAGGTCTTTTGGATTAGTGTTAAGTCTATTCGCGATACTTTTGTATTATTCGTTATTTCTTCAGGGAAAAGCTTTAGCTTCAGCGGGATTAATTCCACCATGGGTGGGGGCTTGGCTTTCTAATATTGTAATTGCTTTAATAGGAATATATCTTTTTCGGAAATCCCATACCGAATCTCCGGTTAAACTTTTGGAAATACTTGAACATGGGTTTGAAGCTATAAAAAAACCTAGATGAAGATAATCGAAAAGTATATTTTTAAGGAATTTTTAAAGGTTTTTCTCTTCTCCATTTTGGCTTTTGTGATAATTTTTCTTTCTATTGAAGCCCTGGAACGCATAGAGACGATAATTGAGAAAGGCATTTCGGTAAAGGTTCTGGGCCTCTTTTTGGGAATGAAACTTCCGGTCTTCCTTTTTCAGTTTTTACCCTTTTCGGTATTGGTGGCCACTATTATTTCCATAGGGCTCATGTCAAAAAGGAAGGAAATCCTCGCTATGAAAATAAGCGGAATAAGCGATCACAGGATCTTTTTACCATATTTGGTGGTAGCCATCTTCTTTTCCTTCTTCTCCTTTATAGGCTCTGAATTTGTAAGTCCACCCCTAAAGGAGCGATCGGAAATCCTTTGGGACACAAAGGTAAAGGGCTTAAAAAAGAAGGCCTCCTTTGAAGCGGAAAGGGTATGGTTAAGGGAAAATGGGTTAATATTCAATGTGAAAATGGTCAGAGAAAAAGAAATACAAGGTTTAACGGTTCTTTTTATAGGAGATCCCTGGAGAATTTATAAGATAATCGAAGCCGAAAGGGCTTTATGGAAAGAAGGGATATGGGAACTTAAAGGGGTTAAAATATTACAATTCGAGCCCTCCGGTATCACTATTTCCAAATTAAACGTGATAAACTTAAAGCTTCCCGTAACTTTAGAGGATTTCATCCAAGGAATGAAGGAACCTGAGGAGATGCGTTTTAAAGAGCTTTATAGGTACGTCCGTGAAATAATCGAAGAAGGCCTGGAGGCAAGGGATTATCTCATAGCGTTTTATTTAAGATTCTCCTATCCTTTAAGCTCGTTGATTTTGGTAATGATCGGTGTTCCCCTTTCGCTTTTACTCGGTAAAAAGCGCGAGGGAGGAATGCCTCAAAGTATTGCCTTAAGCGCTTTTGTTGGAGGGCTGTATTATATCACCTTAACCTTATCCCTCACTTTAGGAAAGGGAGGAATCCTTTATCCCTGGCTTTCTGCGTGGGGACCTACTATCTTGTTTGGAACAATTGGTCTTTATCTTCTGGAATCAATTAAGCATTAAAGACCTTAGGAAGGATTAACTACAAGGATGGACATCTTATTGGGATCACAATAAAGCTCTATTACCCTTCTGACATCCTCAAGTCTTACACCTTTTATTTTTTGAGGAAAGGATTGAACATAAGTTGAACCCACTCCCAAAAGTTCCGCTCTCAAAATCTCATCGCAAAGGGAAAGGTAATCCTGGAGCGAGATCTCAAAATTTCCAAGAAGATATTTTTTAGCCTTCTCTATTTCCTCTTCATTTATAGAACGAAGATCAGAAAACAAACCTTGTAAAGCCTCCATCGCCTCTTTCGTCCTATTGGGACTTGTAGCCACATAAGCCCCCCATAATCCCGCTTCTTTATAGGGGGTATAGAAAAAGAAGGTCTCATAACCCAAAGCTAAATCTTCCCTTAAGCGTTTAAAAATCTTTCCTCCTTGCCCCTCCAGAATAGCCGAAAGAACACTAAAAGGGTAATACTCGGAAGCCCCAAAACTCGGGCCGAGGCTTCCTATTATAAGATGAGATTGGTTTATCCCTTCCCTTTTGAGCTCTTTGCAAAATGGGCCTTTAAAAATGGGCTTGGGAATTTCAAGCAATACTTTTTGCTTCTTTGTTCGCAATTTTCCAAACTTTTCAAACATAAGCTTTTGAAGATAAAGCCAATCCACATCTCCAACCACAACTATGACCATCCTTGAAGGGTCAAATCGGCTCTTCCAGTATCGAACGACGTCTTTTCGCGATATGTTAAGAAGGGTCTCAGAAGAACCTAAGGGGTTAAATCCATAGGGATGATCCCCAAAAAACTCCGATCGAAAGTTATGTAAAGTCCAGACCGTCAATATTTCCTTTTGTCGTTTTAAAGCCTCAAGCTGTTCGGCTTTGGCCTTTTCAACCTGATCCTCCGGAAAAGCGGGATACTTCAAAATTTCCTCTACAAGATCAAGAAACCTGGGAAAATCCGAGGAAAGAACTTTACCCCTTAAACCTAAAATTTCCCTGGTTGAGAACCCTTCAAGGATTGCCCCCATTCTCTCAAGTTCTTCAGCCACTTGTATAGAAGAACGCTTTTTAGTACCACGGGTTATGGAATTCGCCAAAACCCGACTTAAACCCGCCTTTTCCTTGGACTCATAGAGGGATCCCCCAGGAAAGGCCACATTTACGGCCACAATCGGAAGGGAACGATCTTCCACAAGAATCAATCTGGCTCCATTTGGAAAGGTCACTCTCTTAAAAGGACTAAAGAGCTCCTTTATGCTTTCTTCAACACTTATCTCAAGCCTCCTTGATCCCAAAACCCCCACCAAGGGAGGAGAAGCCAAAACCTCAGAAAGAACCTTCCGCAATTCTTTTTCGGATAAACCCTTTATTTTTTCCAAATAAGAATCCGCTTCTTTAGCATTTCCAAACAAGGTTTCAAAAAATCCCAATCGGAAAGCCTCATCATCAAAGCTTTCCCTTTGGTAAAAAGAAGAAGCGAAGAAAGCCTTCTTAGCCCGATCTAATTCCTCATCTGAAAAACCCTCTGATGAAGCCTTTTGTAAAACCCTCATGGTCTCTTCGATCAATCGGGCATAATCTTTTGTATTTGGAACCATCCTTACAAAAAACAACCCCCCCTGCCCTAACCTTACGGAATTCGTCTCGAGGGAAATTACAAGCTTACCCTCTTCCTTCAAAGCCTTAACCAAACGCGAAGCCCTTCCACCTCCGAGGACCTCGGATAAGAGATCAAAGGCCTCGTTTAAGGGCGAACTTATCCCAGGAATTATCCACGCTAAAGTCAAAAGCTCGCGCTCAGAACCCCTCTCGTAAAAAACTCGCACCTCTTCTTTTTGGGGCTTTAAAGAAAGGGACATCTCTGAAGTCTCCTTTTTTTCCTGTTCCTTAAGGTGCCCAAAGGTTTCCTTGACAAGCTGAACAGCCTCGGAAGGATCAATATCACCAACTATTACCACGCTCATACGCGACGGTATATACCATCTCTGGTGAAACCTTGCCAGATCATCCCTCTTAAAGGAACTCACCGTCTCTTCAAAACCTATCACCGGACGTCCGTAAGGATGATCCAAAAAAGCCTCCTTCCATAATCTTAAGGAAAACCTCTTCTGTGGATCATCATATCCCCTTTTTATTTCCTCAAGTATCACTTGCCTTTCCTTCTCAACTTCAGATTCTGAAAAAAGAGGATTCAAAACCGAATCCGCTAAGGCTTTAAATGATTCTTTAAAGCCTTCCTTCATAACAACGAAGTGATAAACCGTATATTCCACAGAAGTAAAGGCATTAATTGTACCTCCAAAAGATTCTACTATCGAAGCAACTCCTTGAGGGTAGTTGAGAGTCGGTTTAAAAATCATATGTTCGATAAAATGTGATATACCGTACTCTCCTTCTCTTTCATAAGCACTTCCTACTTTAACCCAAATTTGACAAGCAACAAGGTTTCTCCTGTGCCTCTCGGCAATTATTACCTTTAAACCATTATCAAAACTTAGGCGCAAAAATTCCGAGGAAAATACGGTAAAAGGTACAAGAAGAAATATAACAAAAGCCCACATATTAAATATCAATTTCCCCTTTACTTTTGAATAGGACATTCTTTAGCTTCTAATTTCCCTTCTCATGAAGGTAGCATAAGAAATAGCAAAACATATAAGTGCCATTGCAACAAGGATAGTCAACTGGGGCCAAACGACAAGTAAACTCTGCCCAATGCTTAAGGGACTTGTGGGAATTTCCTCCCCTGATAAAAGGGCAATTACGCCTACACCTTTGTAAGTGGGGATAAGTATGGCGCTTATGGTTTCGTTAAAAATGGTCGTCGGTGAAAACTTTAAAACTACCTCTTTAACGTATGAATGTTTAACCCATGCCTCCATCGAAGCCTTCGGTCCGAGTGGTACAAGCCTATCAGCTATCACCCCGGCTAACATATACATAAAGAAAGAGAAGAAAATCCATACGGCTATTGAGGCAAGGGCTGAACTAACCGTCCGATCGAAAAGAATTGAAAAAAGTACTCCCAAAGCCAACCAAAACCCCACATAAATAATACTTATGCCCAAAAATAAGCCAATTCTACCTAATTCCCCTATCTCCGGAGGAAACCCCAAAAGGGCAATCCCAAGTCCTACAATGAGAACGGTGATGCTGGTCAACATAATTGCCAAAGTCACAAAAGAGGCCAAGAACTTACCGTTTATCCAAGAATCCCTATGTAACGGTTGTGCCAAGATTCTACTCACCGTTCTACGCGAAAACTCACTATTTATAGCATCAAAGCCGAATATGACTCCTAACAAAGGGGCAAAAAACATCAAAAAAGAAGCAAAAGAGGGAAAACTTTCCGCAGGCGTAACAAAAAGCCTCAGGAAGACGAACTCAGTAGGATATTGTTCAAGAGTGGTACTCAGATTTTGAGCCGAAAGATAACTTGACGCTATTGCCACAAAACATATGATAAAGAACATTATGAGAAAACGACGGCTTGAAAAATTGTCGTTTAACTCTTTCCAAAAAACAACCCAAAGCCCCCCCATTCAAACCTCCTGGAAATACCTTAGGTATATCTCCTCAAGCGTATAATCCATACCCCTCAGCTCAATAAGCTCAAATCCACGGTCTAAAATCCTCTTCGCTATTTCCGAGCGTATATCACTTTCGGAGGTAATGACCAAAAAATCCCCCTCTTTTCGCAGATCTATAACTTCCTTGCTTTTCCTCAGCTCTTCTATCAAATTCTCACTAAGAGGTCTAACCCTCACTTTAAATTGAAACTTGCCCTCAGTGAGGGTCTTTGTTCTTAGCTCATCAAGTGTCCCCTCAGCTACAATCTGCCCCTTGCTTATTATACCCACCCTATGACAAATCCTTTGAACCTGGTACAACAAATGGGAAGACAACAGAATTGTCATTCCCTTTTCCCGGTTCATCTTCTGGATAAGCTCCAATATCTGATGCGCCCCCTCGGGATCTATACCAGAAGTAGGCTCGTCTAAAATGGCAAACTGGGGATCTTTAAACATCACCTCAGCTATCCCCAGCCTTTGCTTCATGCCCTTGGAAAACGTCTTTACCTGCCGATGCGCCACTTCCTCAAGCCCTACTTCGTAAAGCGCCTCTTTAATCCTCCTTTCTGCTTCTTGCCCCTTTAGACCGTTAAGCTGAGCTATATAATAAAGGTTTTCCCAAGCGGTAAGGTCCTCGTAAAACCCTATGTTCTCGGGCAAATATCCGATAAGGCGCTTGACCTTTAAGGGCTCTTTTCTGGGATCAAAGCCACAAACTCGAATCTCCCCAGAAGTGGGTTCCGTCAGGCCTAAAAGAAGAAGTATGGTCGTAGTCTTTCCCGCTCCATTTGGACCTAAAAGGCCGTAAATCTCGCCTTTTCTTATATATAGATTTAACCCGTCTACCGCCTTTACAGTGTTGTAATATTTATGAAGCCCCTTGGCCTCAACTATGTACTCCATTTTATCTCCGTCCTAATTTAACGAATACCAAAACCAAAACCGCAATAACTCCTATTACTATCCCTATCCCAATCCATCCCCAAATCGTAGGCTTCCCAACGGTTACTCTAAGTTCCATCTCCGCCTTAGATTCCTTTCCCATAGCTGAAATCATAACCACGTAATCACCCGGTATAGCTTTATCCTTTGGTTTTATCTTAACGTCAATTTTTTGGAATTCGGGGGCTTTTAAAGTAAGAGGATTAAGGGATGGGATCTTCTTTGGTTCAAAGCTTATTTCCCAATCTTTTGGCTTTTGAGTTACATAAAAGTTAACGTCGGTTATAGGCGCAGACCCTTCATTCCATACATAAAGGGTATAATGTTTATCCTTTCCGGCTATGGCTTTTATGTTTCTACTCTCTCCTGTTCCCAAAACTTCCGCTTCACTACCCAGTTTGAGCTCATAAGTACCAGTTATCACCGCTTTGAGATCCATCGAAACTTGTTCACCTTCAGATTTGGCAATCAACCTCGCAGGATATTCCCCTGTTGTAACCATAGGCGGTGGAACCAAAAATACCTTTATCCATTCCGAACTCTTTGCATCCACTTTAATGGCCGAAATTTTCTTTTCTTCCTCCCATCGAGGCGTACAATACGCAGCCCATCCCGAGGGTGCTTCCGTTAAAAGTTCAAATACCCTCGCTTTATCCGTGTCGTTCTTAACTTCTATAACAAATTCAAACTTATCCCCTGCCGCCCCCCTTACGGAAGGATATTCGGCTTTCAAACTCAAACCCTTAGCCTCAGTGGGTTTTACTCCTTTTTCAAAACTCAGGATAAAATCTAACGTACGACTAATGGCCTCGTCCTTCGTGGAACCGCTTATTCTAAAAAGATAATCAACCCCTTCTTTTACCCCTCTTTCAGGAGCGTTAATCTTCAAGGCTAAAAGTACCGAGTTATTCCCCTCTTCCTTACCCAGCTTCACCCCTTTTACTAAAAAACTATCCCATTTCTTATATAAACCGGCTTTCCACCCCGGAGGCGCCTCTACTTTTAATAAAATTTCTTCCTCCCTATTACCCAAGTTCTGAACCTTTACGTCAAATTCCCATTCCTTTTTATCCATACCAACTACTACCCGATTGTACTCGCTTAAAATTGTAAAATTCCTCTCCTCCCCTTTTTCAGCCTTTTTTTCTTCTGACCATCCAGAAAAGGCAAAACATATTAATACCCACAAAAGAGCTATCAAAAATTCACACCCCCCTCTTCTCTTTTTCATATATCCCCCTCCTTTTTTGAAACTGAAAAAATTGAGAATTCATAATACATATTATACAAATTATACAAATTTTCAATAAAATTCCCTGAGAGGAATTATCAAAAACACCAAATTTTCTTCCGGGAATTATGAAAGAAGAAGTTTTTTATAAACTTCTAAATTACCTTCCACCATCTTCTCAGCGGTAAAACGCTCATAGGCAAATTCCTTCGCCCTTTCGGCCATCTCTTTCATTAGATGCGGATTCTCTATAGCCCACATGATGCCCTTTGCCAAAGAAAAAGGATCACCCTTACAAACTAAAACCCCCGTCTCCCCATTCTTAACGAGCTCCGGGATCCCCCCAGCATCGGTAGCCACCACCGGACAACCAGCAAAGAAAGCATCAATGATCGAACTGCAGAGCCCCTCTTCTCTACTACTCACAACAAAAAGGTCAAAAAAAGCCAAAAGATCTTTCACATTTTCCACAAAACCCAAAAATATCACGTCTTTCTCAAGACCAATTTCTTTCACTAATTTCTTTAAAAATTTTTCCCTTTCCCCATATCCTGCCAAAAATAATTTTACATTATAACCACTTTCTCTCACTATTTTTGTCGCTTTTATTAAATCCTCATGGGCTTTATGGTCAGCAAAGTAGGAGATATTCCCAATTATAATTTCATCACTTTTTTTATAAGTTTTAAAAAAGAATTCACCATTTCCTCCAATTACACGTTCTGGATCAATACCACTATAAACTACAGTAATCCTATTTTCTGGAATTCCACACTCAATCAATATTTGTTTTATTTTTTTTGAAATAGCTACATAATGATCTGCACCTTTTATGTATTTTATTCTGTTTAATATATTCAAAAGATTTTTTCTACGATAGGGATAAAAATCAACGCGCCTTGTGACTACTATTTTCGGTTTAGAATGTGCAATTAATTTTACCAAAAAAGCTAAAGTATGAGCATGCGAGGTGTGAGCATGTAGAATATTTATTTTATATTCATCTACAATTTTAGCCAATTTAAAAGCTAACAAAATGTTAATTTCTCCTCCCATTTTTTCCAAGAAAATTTTTTGGGCCTTAAAATCTGTTGCCTTTTGAGCGATATGCGAGTTTGAAGGAGCTACTAAAAATGAGGTTATTCCTTTTTCCCGTAGACCGTTTATCAGAAGTCTCATTTGATTTTCTCCGCCTCTCCATGTCCTCTCGCTATTTATGTGCATAATCCTCATATCCATTGTCCGACTTCCATAAAGGTTTTTTTTAGATTAAGCTTTAAAAGCTGTCAACATAAGATGAGGATCTTAATACGTTCGCCCAATTGGTTAGGTGATGCGGTAATGGCTTTTCCCCTGGTCCAGCTCCTTAAGGAAAATCTTTTGGGTGTTTCCCTTCAAATAATGACACGGGGGTATTTGGCAGAACTTTGGGAAGTTCATCCTGCGGTTGATAAAATAAGAATAATAAAGGGAGGAAAATTACGCGAAATAATGATGGCCTTAAAGATGAGAAAAGAGGCTTTTGATCTTTATATATCCTTACCCAATTCTTTTTTAGCGGCCTTAAGTGGTTGGCTCTGCGGAGCTAAAAGTAGGATCGGTTTCGCTACCCAGAAAAGGGAATTCCTTTTAACCCACCCTTTACCCCTACCGCAAAAACAACACCGGGTCTTTCAATATTTAAACCTGCTTAAACCATTAAACATTAATGTCCACCAATTACCCCCTTTAAGGCCCAAAATTGACCAATCTTTAAAAGAAAAAGCCAAAGGTCTCCTTAACCCCCAAAAAGGTCCCTTTATAGCCCTTAATCCCGGAGCTTTTTACGGCGAAGCAAAATGCTGGCCCGAGGAAAACTTCATGAGGCTCGGCAGAGCCCTTATAAAAAATGGCTTCCAAGTGGTACTTCTGGGATCCAAAAAAGAAGCGGAGAAAAACGAAAGAATAAAAAACCACATAGGAGAAAACGTAAACGATCTTACTGGGAAAACCTCCCTTAAAGAATTAATGGCCATCTTAACGGAAATGGGATGCTTGGTAACCAACGATACAGGTACTATGCACTTAGGGGTGCTTTTGGAGGTACCATTGGTTGCCATATTTGGTTCCACCTCCCCTGCATTCACAGGTCCATGGAAGGGAAACAACATCGTATTTAGCTCTTCTCTTCCTTGTAGTCCTTGCTTTAAGAGAAAATGCCCCAAAGGAGATTTAAGGTGTATGCGAGAAATCACAGTTGAACAGGTATTATCCGCAGTTTTGAGGATAGTAAATGCTTCAAAAAGTTAAAATCTCTGTCTATATCCTTACTTATAACAATGAAGATACTATAGAAAGAGCGTTAAAAAGTGTATTGTGGGCAGAAGAAATAATCGTAGTTGATCATTTTAGCAACGATCGTACGCCTGAAATATGTAAAAAATATACTAATAAATTTTTCCAAAAAGAGTGGACAAATTACAGAGATGAATATAATTATGCAATATCATTAACCAGCAACAAATGGGTAATGTTTCTCGATTCAGATGAAGAAATTACCCCCGAACTTGCTGAAGAAGTAAGGGAAGAATTGTCAAAAAATGAAGGCAAGTGGGCCGGTTATTTAGTTCCTCGAATGACCTTTTACTTAGGAAAATGGATTAAACATGGAGGATGGTATCCCGATTACAAACTCCGCATTTTCGACAAGACCTTGGGCAAATGGACGGGAAGAAGTTTCGATCCTTACCCTGAGGTTCAAGGAAGGGCCAAAAAGTTGAAAAATCCCTGCCTTCATTATAGTTTCAGAGATTTAAAACATCATATGGATAAAATTAACCAGTATTCAACTCTTTTTGCCAAAACCGCTCTTTATGAAAAGCGACGCAAATTTAAATTGACCAACTTATTTTTAAGACCTGCATTTCGTTTTTTCAGAAATTATTTTTTGAAACTCGGATTCCTCGACGGAATGCCCGGATTTATATCCGCTGTAATGGCTTCTTACTATGTGTTTATAAAATACGCAAAAATGTGGGAGCAAGAACAAAATGAAGGAAGATTTACTGTTAAGTGAAATTGCTAAAAATTTGATTATTTCAAACCTAAAAAAACAAGCTCATTTAACTTTGGAGGAATACGGATTTTTTGTTAAAGTATTCGTCTATAGTTTTAAAGAAAGGATAAAAAATTTAATCTTCCAACGTAAAGCTGAAAAAGAACGTTATGCCCTTAATTTTTTGAGAAATCATGAACTTTATGCACCTAAATGGATAAGTAATTTCCCCCTCAATAAAAACATAGAAATATGTGTAACAGAATTAATAGATGGTAAACCTATAACCTACCTATCTAACAATAAAATTGTTGAGGTAATACCTACAGTTGCTAAAACTATAAGAAAACTCCATGAACTGGGTTTTTTCCACAAAGATCTTCATCCGGGTAATATCCTTTATTCTTCCGGTAAAATTTATTTAACTGATTTTCACCGACATCGTTTTTATAAGAACGGCGTCCCTTTGAGTAAAAAACTATGGGACATAGCTTGTTTTCTCTGGCCTTTTCAATCAGAGGAAATAAATAGGTTATTTATTCTCAATTATGCGGAAACTGAAAATATCGATTCATATTTTTTGGAACTAAAAAAATATTTCAAAAAAATAGTTCGGAGGGAAATAAAAAAAATCAAAAGAGACGCCTTAAGAAATTCTTTGTACTTCAAAAAGGAAAACTTGCAAAATCTATGTTTTTTTATGTCAAAAGATACCAACAAAAATTTGGTTTTTTCTATTTTAGAAAAACACGAAAAGATTAAAAGCGGAAAAACTCAAAAATTAGTTAAAGAAACCTCACGTAAAATCATCACAAGCTATAAGACCAGTGAAGGTATTTTTTACATTAAGGAATACCGACTCTCGGGATTTTTTGAGAAACTTAAAGAAAGGCTCAGGTTTCCAAAATTTAGAAAAGCCTGGATAAATGCTAATATTCTTTATTTTATTTTTAACAGCAATACCAAACCTATTGCTTTAGTTGAACAAAAAAGGTGCTTATTTTATACTAAAGCCTACTTAGTTTTCTTCACGCCTTCAAATGTGAATGAATTACATATTTTTCTAAATGATATTATACAACAAGATCAAAAAACCAAAAATAACTTTTTGAAGGCTTTCGTTAAGTTTTTAATTACAATAAAGGAATTTGATTTATGCCATAAAGATTTCAAAATAAACCATATTTTAGTTTTGAAAGAAAAAAATCACTGGTCATTTTCTCTTATAGACACTGAGGATATTTTTTTTAAGAAATGGAACTTTAATTACATCAAGAAAATGCTAACGCAAATGTACCATACCTTTCCTTTCAAAAATTCTAACAGATTTTTTTATTTGCGCTTTCTTTGTTTGTTTTTGAAAAGTTTTTCTCAAAAAGAAAGAAAGAAGATAAAATATACGTTAGTGAAAACCAAATGAAGGTAGCTATATTAAAGATAAATTTCAACACTTACGGAGGAAGCGAGAAGTATTGCCTGCTTCTTACTCGTTATTTGTTTCAAAAAGGACATACGCCCGTAATTTTCTCTTCTTCTAAAGTTTTCGAACCTATCCCAGCCTTAATACACAAAGTACCAACCCTTAGTTTTAACAAAGTCTTACGACTTTACAGTTTCAATAAGTATATTTGCTCCTATTTTAATAATAGAGAATTTGACGCAATAATAAGCATGGATAAAACCATTTATCATACACATATTAGAGCTGGTGGCGGATGCCATAAAGCTTGGTTATTGAGAAAGGGAAAATCATGTTCTTGGTGGGAAAAGAAGTTATTATCTCTTCATCCATACCATAAATTCGTATTGAAGCTAGAAAAACTCGGATTTGAGGGCCCCTGGGTAAAAAAAATTATAACCAATTCAAACATGGTAAAAAGAGAAATATTAGAGCATTATAACGTGGATGAGACAAAAATTGTTGTTATCCATAATGGAGTCGAATGGAAAGCGTTAGAAAGGGCCTTTTTGGAAAAAGAAAATAAGTATGATTTAAGAAAAAAAATGAAGTTAGATCCAGATGCTTTTTATTTCCTTTTTGTAGGCAATGGATTTGGGAGAAAAGGGCTGAAATTTGCTATTGAAACTTTGAGTTTATTCCCAAAAGATATTAAGTTAATTGTTGTAGGTTATGACAAAAATATTAAAAAATATAAAAAACTTACTCAAAATTTGAAATTAAATGATCGAATTTTATTTGTAGGATATCAACAAAATGTAACAAAATTTTATCAAATAGCCGATGCTTTTTTATTACCTACGTTATATGATCCGTTTTCTAATGCTTCTCTTGAGGCATTAGCGATGGGCTTATTTGTAATCACAACGAAAGATAATGGGTGCTCAGAAGTAATCAAAGACTTTTCTGGCATAGCAATAGAAAATCCAAATGAGGTGGATTCTCTAGCGTATGCCATGAAATTGGCAATTTCTAAAGAAAAGGACCCTTTAAAAATAAGAATGAGTGTAGCCCATCTGGATGTGGATGAACAAGTAAAAAAGCTTGTTGAAGTGTGTCTTTCGGAGATTTAAAAAATGGGCTTTAGTTTTTTGAATCATACGGCTGATGTGCGGATTAAGGTATGGGCCGAAAGTTTAGAAGCCTTATTTGAAGAGAGCGCTTATGCCCTCTTTTCCCTTATCACTGATTTAGAGAAAGTAACCCCTAAAGAAACCCTTTTTGTAGCAGTGGAAGGCAAAGATTATGAAGAGCTTCTTGTAAGTTGGCTAAATGAACTTTTGTACCGTCATGAAGTTAAGAACATGTTATTTTGTCATTTTAAAGTATTGGAGCTTGGATCGTCATTTTTAAGGGCTGAAACCAAAGGCGAACTTTTCTCCTCGAAAAAGCACGAGATTTTGACTTCCGTTAAGGCTGTTACCTATCATAATTTGAAAATTCGCGAAACTGGGAAGGGGTTTGAGGTAGAGATTATATTAGATATATGAGGAGGGGACAACCATGATGTCAAAGATAAAATTTAAAAAAATTGACGATTATAGATGGTTAATACCCAAAGAAGGAAAGATGAGAACAGAAGGGTTAATTTATGCAAGCGAAAAAATGCTTGAAGAAATTGAAGAAGACCAAAGCATTCTACAAGTCAAAAATGTAGCAACCATGCCTGGAATCGTGGGAAGAGCTCTGGCTATGCCCGATATCCATTGGGGGTATGGCTTTCCAATTGGAGGGGTGGCGGCTTTTGACGAAGAAGAAGGTGTGATTTCCCCGGGTGGTGTTGGTTATGACATTAACTGTGGGGTAAGGCTTCTGAGGTCTAACCTTACCAGGAAGGACGTGGAGGGAAAACTGGAAGACCTGGTGGATGCCCTTTTCCGCAATGTGCCCTCAGGGGTTGGTTCTCATCGGAAGGATTTAAAATTGGACAAAACCCAAGAGAAAAAAGTGCTCCTAAAAGGAGCCCAATGGGCGGTAGAACAGGGATTCGGGAAATGGGAGGATCTAAATCACATAGAAGAAGGGGGGTGTATAAAAGGGGCTGATCCTGATTTAGTGTCCGAAAAAGCTTTGGAGCGGGGGAGAGCACAATTAGGAACTTTAGGATCGGGGAACCATTTTGTAGAAATAGGATATGTAAAGGAGATTTACGATGAAAAATTGGCCTCCGCGTTGGGTCTTTTTAAGGATCAAATAACTATTACAATACATACTGGGTCAAGGGGCCTTGGGCATCAGATATGTGATGATTTTATCAGAATTATGAACAAAGCCGTTGAAAAATATGGCATTGAACTTCCAGACCGACAGTTATGTTGTGCTCCTATAAAATCTCCTGAGGGGCGAGACTATTTTGCAGCAATGGCATGTGCCGCTAATTTTGCCTTTGCTAACCGGCAGATGATCACCCATTGGGTAAGGGAGAGTTTTGAGGAAGTTTTGAAGGCAAGCCCCAGAGCTTTAGGTTTGGAGTTGGTATATGATGTGTGTCATAATATTGCGAAATTTGAGCTACACAAGGTTAACGGAAAAGAAAAAAGATTATGCGTTCATCGAAAAGGAGCTACGAGGGCTTTTCCGCCTGGACATCCGGAACTTCCTAAAGATTATCAAGAAACGGGACAACCCGTCCTTATCCCGGGAGATATGGGAAGGTATTCTTATATACTGGTTGGAACTCAAAGGGCGATGGAAGAGACTTTTGGTAGTACTTGTCATGGTGCGGGGAGGGTTTTAAGTCGTCATCAGGCTAAGAAGACGGCCGGAGCTCGTTCAGTGGCCGAAGAACTTCGTAGAAGGGGCATTTACATTCGAGCAGCAAGCCGTTCTACCATGATCGAAGAGGTACCCGAGGCTTATAAAGATGTGGCGGATGTGGTCGAAGTGGTTCATAATGCCGGGTTGAGCAAAAAGGTAGCGAAGCTTATACCTTTAGGAGTGATTAAAGGATGAGTCCATATTTGAAAACCATTACTCCGGAAGAAGCTTTAAGTATCCTCATGGATGTGTTCCAACCTTGGTATTATGATCGAAAGGAGACAGTAGAAACACTTAACGCTTTGGGACGGGTTACAGCCAGTCCTATTTTCGCCTTAAGATCCGTTCCCCATTACCATGCAGCCGCTATGGATGGAATTGCGCTTAAGGCCGAAAAGACCTTCGGCGCCTCTGAAAAAACGCCCGTTCGGCTTCTTTTGGGTAAAGAGGCTTTTTGGATAGACACGGGTGATCCACTTCCCGAAGGAACAAACGCGGTTGTTCCCCTTGAAGAGGTTAATCAAGAAGGAGAATGGGTCGAATTGATCAAAGCGGCTTATCCTTGGCAACATGTAAGGTTGGCCGGAGAAGATGTGATAAAAGGGGAGATGCTCTTCACTTCCAATCACCGGTTAAGGGGCGAAGATTTAGCACTTTTGGTAGCCTCAGGTGTTAAGTTTGTTCAAGTTAAATCCAAACCCCGAGTGATTTTTATCCCTACTGGAGATGAAATTCGTGATCCCTTTTTAGATCTCGCTCCGGGAGAGGCCCCCGAATTCAATTCGGTTTTAATCGGATCAATGGTGGAAGAGATAGGAGGGGTATTTAAAAAAATTGGCCCGGTTAAGGATGATCCTTCGGAACTTCGGAAAACGCTCGAAAAGGTATACAAAGAAGCGGACCTCATATTAATCAATGCGGGTTCTTCTACGGGCAGAGGCGATTTTACCAAAATGGTAATAGATGAAAACGGGCGGGTTTTATTTCACGGAATCTCCGTTATGCCTGGAAGACCCACCTTGGGAGGAGAATACAAAGGAAAACCCGTTTTGGGCTTACCCGGATATCCCATCTCAGCATTTGTGGCTTTTAAACTTTTGGCAGAGCCCTTTTTGTCAGCTATGTTGGGACAAATCCCATCAAAACCCCCTGTCATAAAGGCCATTTTAGCCGAAGACATACCCTCTCGACTTGGAATTTACGAATTCGTCAGGCTTAAGGTTTTCAAAAGTAAAGGAAACTTTGTGGCCCACCCTTTACCAAGAGGGGCCTCAGTTTTGAGTTCCATTATAAAAGCCGAAGGGCTCCTTAAGATACCTTTACAAAGTGAAGGCTTAGCAGAAGGAAGGGAAGTGGAGGTAGAACTTCTTGTTAACCCTGAAGTAGTGGAAAGGACTTTGCTCATAGTGGGAAGCCATGACCTATCTATTGATATTATGGCTGATAGGTTAAAAAAAACATATCCTCCTATTTTCCTAATAACCAAAAATACTGGAAGCCTCGGTGGACTGAGGGCGATGGCAAAAGGATACGCCAAAATGGCTACCTGTCATTTATTGGATCCGGAAAGCGGAAGTTATAATCTTCCTTTTATAAAACGTTACTTACCCGATAAGGAAGTGGTGGTTTTTCGACTTTTTTGGCGGCAACAAGGGTTTATCCTTCCTAAAGGTAACCCCAAGCGTATTAAGAATGTAGAAGACCTTTTTAGAAAGGACGTGGTTTTCGTAAATCGCCAAAGAGGGTCTGGAACGAGGGTCCTTTTAGATTATCTCCTTAAGGAAAAGGGATTAGACCCCCAAAAAATAGTGGGGTATAATGATGAACTCACGGACCATATGGCAGTGGCAATGGCTGTAAAGAGCGGAAGGGCTGATGTGGGAGTGGGGATACTTGCTGCAGCAAAGGCTTTGGATTTGGATTTTATACCTTTATGTGAAGAACCATTTGATCTAATCATCGAAAAAGATGTCTTAAAAGACGAGAAGATCCAGGTGTTGTTAGGCCTTCTTTCCGACTCTGCTTTAAGAGGAGAAATCGAGTACCTGGGAGGATACAAAACGGAAGAGATGGGGAAAAGGATATGGCCTTGAAAGCGGCAGTTATAACGGTCAGTGATAGGGGATTTCGAGGGGAAAGGGAAGACCTATCTGGACCAGTGGCAGAAAGGGTACTAAAAGAACGTTTAAAAGTCCAGGTTATCCTAAAGCAGATCGTACCAGATGAAGTAGAGTTGATAAAGGAGGCAATCCTCAAAGCTTGTGATTTGGGCGTGGACCTCGTGGTTACCTGTGGAGGAACGGGGGTTTCTCCTCGAGATGTGACGCCTGAAGCCACAAGGGAACTCCTCGATAAGGAATTGCCCGGTTTCAGCGAAGCTATGAGGATGGAAGGCTTCAAAAAAACGCCCCACGCCATTATCTCAAGGGGAATCTGCGGTTTCCGAAGGAATACCCTCATTATTAACCTTCCCGGAAGTCCCAAGGCAGTAGAAGAAGGTTTAGAAGTGATAATAAGGGCAATTCCTCATGCTATTGAAAAAGCTAAAGGTGACGAAAGTGAGTGTTCGAGGGAGCCATGAATGCCGATATACGAATATCAATGCCTTGAGTGCCAAAAAATCTCCGCACATTTGATATTACCAAAAGAAGAATTCGTTCCCTTCTGTAAATACTGTGGAAGTAGAAGGGTCAAGAGGATAATTTCGCCTGTAAGGGTATTGAAATCCACCGAATCCAAAATAGAGCAATTTACCGATCCAGCTCGATGGGGCGATTTTGAGAGTGATCCACGGGCCTTTGAAAAATGGATGAAGGAGGTAGGAAATGAGTTTGGAGAAGATTTGAGCCGAGAAGAGGTGGAAAAGATGGTAGAAGAGACGATTAAGGAAACTTACGAGAGCAAGGAGGCCGAAAGATGAAAAGGATCGGAATAGTCGGAACTGGTTCTTATGTGCCGGAAAAGGTCTTGACCAATTACGATTTGGAAAAAATTCTAGATACTTCAGACGAATGGATTTATACGCGAACCGGCATAAGAGAAAGGCGGGTGGCTGCTCCGGATCAGGCTGCAAGTGATTTGGCAAAAATTGCCTCCGAAAGGGCACTGGAGGCAGCAGGTATGAGCTCCACAGAGATCGAACTTATAATAATGGCTACCATTACCCCTGATACTCATTGCCCAGCGGGCGCGAATTGGCTTGAGGCTAAACTTGGTGCTGTTAATGCGGTAAGCATGGATATAACTGCTGCTTGTAGTGGGTTCATCTTTGCTTTGTCAGTGGCCGAACAATATTTAAAAAATGGCGTCTTCAAAAATGCTCTGGTAGTAGCCTCTGAGGTGATGACCAGGACAGTCGACTGGACGGATAGGACATCTTGCATCTTATGGGGTGATGGCGCTGGCGCAGTGGTTCTAAAAGAGGTTTCTGACGAAAGTGGTATCCTCTCCATTCATATACACACGGACGGCTCAAATGGGGATACCTTGCTTCTGCCAGGAGGAGGGTCTAAAACCACCCCTATCTCACATGAGAGCGTAGATAAAAAGCTCCATTTCCTAAAGATGATAGAAGCCAATCAATCTTTTAAAGTAGCGGTTAGAAAGTTCGCCGAAGCTTGCGAAGAAGCGCTTAATTATAATGGCGTCACATTGGACGAGATTAAACTTATAATCCCCCATCAAGCAAATTTCAGAATCCTTCAGGGAATGGCCAAGCAGTTGGGTATATCCATGGACAAGGTCTTCGTAAATATCGACCGATATGGAAACATGTCATCAGCCACAGTACCAGTAGCTCTTGATGAGGCGGTGAGAAAGGGACTAATTCAAAAAGGTGATTTAGTATTACTCACGGCCTTTGGAGGGGGACTTACTTGGGGAAGCGCTTTAATTCGGTGGTAGGTCTTTTTCCTTTTTTAAGAACATTTAACATTTCTTTGTGGATATGACCGTTTGAAGCTACTACTTCTAAATGGAAGGGATCAAATGAATTTCCCTCAAAATCACTCACCATTCCACCCGCCTCTTTTACAATCAACGCCCCTGCTGCCACATCCCATGGCTTTAATTTGAGTTCCCAAAAACCATCAAACCTCCCCGAAGCCACATAACATAAATTTAAAGCAGCACTTCCATCACGCCTTATTGCTTGAGCTTCCAAAATCATGTTTAAAAAATGATCAAGATTATTCACCGGATCGCGTTTTAAATCGTAGGGAAAGCCTGTGGCAAGAAGGCTCTCCGAAAGCTTTGTTATGTTAGAGACTTTTATCCTCCTCCCATTTAAATAAGCTCCCTTCCCTTTCTCTGCCCAGAATAGCTCATCCCTTGTAGGATCATATACAACCCCTAACACAATTTGGCCTTCAAACTGTAAAGCAAGGGACACACAAAATACGGGATACCCATGAACGTAATTTGTAGTTCCATCAAGCGGGTCTATAAACCAACAGTAAGGAGATCCCTTTAATTCAAATTGGGTTTCTTCACTTATTATGTCATGATCAGAAAATTTCGTTTTTATGAAATTCACTAATATTTCTTCACATTCCTTATCAACTTCTGTAACAAGATCAATCTCACCTTTGTAATGTATTATGCGCTTTTCAAGAAGTCCATTAAGTTGTACTTGACCAACTTTTTTTGCTATCTCTATGGCCTCATGCAAAAAAGATTTCACTTCAAAAATTACCCCGATGATGCTTTATTATCTCACCCTCAACGATATAAACTGTATCTTCAGCGAGATTTGTGGCAAGATCAGCCACGCGCTCCAAACATCGAGAAATGCGTAAAAGATGTAAAGACCTTTCTATTGTAGTGGGATCAGAAGCCATAAAGGTTATAAGTTCTCGCCATATTTGATCTCTTAAACCATCCACTACGGCATCACGCACACATACTTCTCTTGCTAATTGGGAATCTTCTTGTAAGAATGACTTAATACTATCTTGAAGCATCTTTATAGCTTCTTCGGCCATTCTCGGGATATCAATAAGAGGCTTGACCATAGGCCTTTCGATTAAGAACAAAGCACTTTGGGCGATATTTACCGCTTCATCCCCTATTCTCTCAAGGTCGTTATTCATTTTTAAAATCATAACAATCGTTCTTAAATCTTTAGCGTGGGGTTGATAACGAGCTATAAGTTCTATACCCTTTTCGTCAATCTGTATTTCCAAATCGTTTTCTCGATTCTCATCTTCTTCAATTACTTTCAAAAGCAAGTTTTTGTCTTTTTTTAGTAACCCATCAATGCTTTTCTCGATCATGCTCTCAACTAAAGTGGCGCTTTCTAAAAGCTTTTCTTTAAGTGTTTCTAACTCTTGGTGTAACATAACTTATTTCCTCCTATCCGAATTTTCCTGTAAGGTATTTTTCCGTCCTTAAATCCTTTGGTTTAGTAAAGACTTCACCAGTAGGGCCAAATTCTATGATCTCTCCCAGATACATGAATGCCGTAAAATCGCTGACCCGAGCGGCTTGTTGTAGGTTATGAGTAACGATAACGATGGTAAGATGCTCTTTTAATTCCGTTAAAAGCTCTTCGAGTTTCGCAGTAGACATTGGATCAAGAGCACTGGCTGGTTCATCTAAAAGGAGAACCTCTGGTTCCAGAGCCAAGCAACGAGCGATGCAAAGTCTTTGCTGTTGTCCGCCGGAAAGTTCAAAGGCGCTTTTGTGTAGTTTATCTTTAACTTCATCCCATAAAGCAGCGTCCTTTAAGGCTTTTTCTACTCGGGCTTCTATATTGTCCTTAATTCCGTGTATCTTCAGACCAAAGGCCACGTTTTCGAAGATGGATTTGGGCAATGGATTGGGTTTTTGGAAAACCATTCCGATCCTTTTACGAAGTTCATAGGGGTCCACCTTTTCGCTGTATATGTCAATACCATCCAGTAAAACCTTTCCCGTAAGACGGGCACCCGGAAAAAAGTCGTTCATCCGGTTGAGGCACCTCAAAAAGGTGGATTTTCCACATCCCGAAGGCCCCATAATAGCGGTTATACGATTTTGGGGAATTTTCAAGTTTATATTCTTTAAGCATTGAAAACTCCCAAACCAAAAATTAAGCCCTTCCACAAGTATTTTGGCAGGAATCTCTCCTCCCTTCACCATCTTTTCCCCTTTCTAAAACGTTGTCTCTCTATAATGGCCAAAACGCTTAAGCACATGACAATGAACAAAAGCACAAGCGTAGCCCCAAAAGCCATTTTAGTATGAATTTCAGGATTCGTCCCTTCGGTCATAAGGGCGTAAATATGGAAGGGGAGAGCCATGGTCTCGGAAAAGGGAGAAGAGGGAAGGCGAGTCATGTAAAAAGAAGCCGCCGTGAAGAGAATCGGAGCGGTCTCACCAGCTGCTCGAGAAAGGGAAAGGATCACCCCGGTTAATATCCACCCGAAAGCCGTTGGGAGGGCCACATGCCAAATGGTCTGAAATTTGGTGGCTCCAAGTCCGAAACTCGCCTCGATGAATTCCTTAGGGACAGCCCTCAAGGCCTCCTCAGTTGAACGGACAATTATGGGAAGCACCATAAGGCCAAGCGTCAAGATACCGGAAAGTATGGAGACACCAAAGCCGAAGGCCTTCACAAAAACCGCCAATCCAAAAAGACCAAAAACAATAGAAGGCGTACCCGCCAGGTTGTTAATGCTAAGCCGAAGGATGCGCGTAAATAGGTTCTCGGAAGCGTAATATGATAGGTAAATCCCCAAGGCGACACCCATAGGGAAGGCTAAGATCACGCTTCCAATCCCAAGCCATAAAGTTCCTATAATTGCCGGAAGTATCCCGCCTCGGGTCATTCCTTCTTTGGGAACTTGAGTCAAAAATTCCCAACTTATACCACCCGCTCCTTTTACTATAAGAATTAACAAAAACAAAAATAGAAAAACCGCTACTCCACAGGCAATCGCCTTGAAGCTTAAAAACCATAGGACTTCTTTAAGCCTCTCCCTCTTTAACCGAGTTTTCTTTTCCATCTCTCCTGCAAAAAGTCAGCTATCACGTTAAACGCCATGGAAATTATGAATAAAATGGCTCCCAGAGCGAAAAGGGCATGATAATGGGGTGATCCCTTGGGAGCCTCGGCCATTTCAAGAGCTATTGTAGCCGTTAATGTCCTTATCGGTTCAAAGAAAGATAGGGTTATAATAGGGGCATTGCCTGCAGCCATAAGAACCGCCATCGTCTCTCCAATGGCCCTTCCCATCCCCATCATCACCCCACAAAAGATCCCTCCTGAGGCCACCGGTAGGGAAACATATTTTATGGTCTGCCAATGAGTAGCCCCCATTGCAAAAGAAGCCTCTTTAAGGATATGAGGAACAGCGGAGATAGCTTCTTCTGAAAAGCTCGTTATTGTGGGAAGCGCCATAAGTCCCAATATAATGGAAGCGTTAAATGCGCAAAGACCCGTAGGAATTGAAAAAACGCTTTGAAGAAACGGAGCGAGAATCACCATCCCAAAAAAACCGAAAACTACCGAGGGTATACCCGCTAAAAGTTCAATAAAAGCCTTAAGAATTGCCCTTATTTTAGGGGAAGATAATTCGGCAATATAAATGGCCAAACCGATCCCCAAGGGAGCGCTCCATAAAAGAGCCCCCAAGGTGACCATAAGAGAACCCCATAAAAGGGGAAGACTTCCAAATTGAGGGGGAGAATAAGTGGGAAGCCATATTTTCCCAAAAAGAAAATTTTTCCAGGAAGTTACTCTAAATATCACTCCTCCTTCTCGAAATAGAAAGAATAACATGGCTAAAACTATGAAGATCGCTCCAAAGGCAAAAAGGTGAATCAGGCCTTCGATCGTTTTTTCCCTTATCCTTTTCATTTTGAGATGTAGATTACTAATCATAAGGGGACCCCTCGGGTCCCCTCCTCTCAATTCGTAATTTTATTTAACAGGTATATACCCCACTTCTTTGACCAACTTCTGTCCATCAGGAGATAATACAAAATCTACAAACTCCTTGACAAGCCCCTTCGGCTCTCCTCTTACATAAAAGAAGAGAGGTCTACTGATAGGGTAAATGCCCTTCCTCACGGTTTCTTCTGAGGGCATAACGCCTTCAACAGCCAAAGCCTTTACTTTAGGTTCTAAATAAGCCATACCTATGTACCCTATCGCACCTTTCGTATTCGATACTGTAACCGCTACCGCTTTGTTGGAGGCCTGATAGAGAGCCCGAGGGGTAAGCGGTTCTTTCTTAAGTACGATCTCGTTGAAACATTCAAATGTACCAGAAGCGCTATCCCGAGAAACTACAACGATCTTTTCATCCCGCCACCCAACTTCCTTCCAATTGGTAATTTTCCCCGTATAAATTTCCCTCAGCTGAGATATAGTAAGGCCGTTCAACGGATTTTTGGGGTTTACAACAACCGCAATACCATCGAGGGCTATCTTTATCTCTTGAGGGATAAATCCTCTTTCCTTAGCCTTTTGCAACTCTTCTGGTTTCATCTCCCTCGATGACATAGCTATATCACAAGTACCATCGAGTAACCCTGCTATTCCGACTCCCGAACCCCCACCCCTTACCGATATCTCAACGCCCGAATGCCTTTTCATAAATCCTTCAGCCACTCTTTGAGCAATGGGCAACACCGTGGTAGAACCCTGAATTATAAGCACCTTCTCAGAACCAAATAGCAACATCGGAATAAGGGGCAGACCGAGCGCTAAGACCTTTAACGCTTTTAAAAACTTCATCCTTACACCTCCTTTTAAATTTTTTTATTTACTACTATTATCTATTTACCCTGAGGTTGTTAATTTTTTATTAATTTTTCGTTAAATGTTCTTTAAATTCCGGTTAATTTTTGGTTAATTTCAGAAGGGATAAAAACCGTAAAAGTCGACCCCTCTCCTAAACGACTTTTTACTTCAATCTTGCCTCCGTGTAGTTCCACTATATGTTTCACTATAGAAAGCCCCAAGCCTGTTCCCCCTTTTTTCCGCGAGCGAGATTTATCTATCACGTAAAACCTTTCAAAAATCCTCTGCAATTCCGAAGAAGGAATACCTATTCCTGAGTCTGAAATCTCAATAATAACCCACTCATTTGTCTTTTGAGCTTTTATTTTAACCCACCCCTTATCGGTGAAACGAATAGCATTATCAATAAGGTTATAAAGAACTTCGTATAATCTCAATTGATCTGCTTGAATAATGAAAGGCTGAGGAACTTCTAAAATCAACTTTAGGTTTTTCTCGCTCGCCAATTTTTGAAAAAAGGGAAGCATATCTTGAAGAATTTCATTTAAGTCAAACTCCATTATTTCAAGCTTCACCTTTCCGCTCTCAAGTTCTGATAGATTCAACAGATCCTCAATCAATCGGATCATGCGTTCCAAATTTCTCTCCATCATCTCAAGATAACGTACTTTCCCTTCTTCGTCTTCTTTTAAAGCCTCAAGAGAACTCTTAATAGCTGTTAAAGGTGTACGAAGTTCATGAGAAACTATTCCTATAAGGTCTTTTTTGAACTTTTCGAGGTTTTTTATCAGGGTTAGATCGTATAGAAAAACCAAAAGTTCACCTTCCGGATTTTGTGACCCTTTTAATAGAAAACTCTTGGAATTTAAATCTAACTCCAGAACCAAATCCGGATTTTTCCTCAACTTTTGTATTGCCTCGCGCAGACTGGAATTTCTCAATTCCCAAAAAGAATGCCCTTCCAATTGTCCACACAAAGATTTGGAACTTTCATTTTGAAAAAGTATATTCCCTCTCTGATCCAACACAAAAAACGGATCTTTAATAAGGGTGAAAAGTATCCGAAGTTGTTGCTGTTTGTTCTGTGAAATTAAGGAAAGCCTCTGAAGCTCCTCTGTTACCCTATTGAAAAGCGAAGCCAATTCCTCATATTCCTTTCTACCATAAGGGAAAAGTTTAAAATCGTAATCTCCTGAGGAGATCCTTTTTAAGGCTTGTGAAATTGAGTGTAAAATTTTTTTGTATTCTTTGAGATAATAAATTAACAACACACATCCAAAAGAAATCACCAACAAAATTAATAATATCATTTATCTTCCAATTTATAACCTACACCTCTTATAGTCTTTATTAAACTCCCTGCTTCTTTAAGCTTATCACGTAATTTCTTAATGTGAACATCTATTGATCTTTCTGTCACTATTTTTTCATTACCCCATAGAGCATCCAAAAGTTTTTCCCTTGTAAAGACCCTACCTTTTCTTGAAGCCAATATCTCGAGAATTTTAAATTCAGTAAAGGTTAGCTCTATTTCCTCCCCTTTCAGATAAACCTTATGAGCTTGAGGATCTATTACGAGGATATTGCTTATCTTTATCTTCTTCTCTTCTTCTATATTAGGGGTTGCCCTCCTCAAAAGTGCTTTAACCCTTGCTAATACTTCTTTTAAAGAAAATGGTTTGACTATGTAATCATCTGCACCCAACTCCAACCCTTGGACCTTCTCTTCTTCGTTGCCTTTTGCGGTAAGGATCATTATAAAAATTGAAGAAAACTCGTCATGAGAACGTAAATACTGACATATTTCAATTCCATCCAGATCTGGCAACATAAGGTCAAGAATTACTAAATCGGGTTTCTCTCTTCTAAGGGATTTCAAAAAACTACTTCCGTCTTCGAATTTGCTTACCTCAAATCCAGCTTTCTCAAGATAATTGGCCAAAAGTTCTCTTATATCTGCCTCATCTTCTATTATGGCTATTTTCCTTTGCCAATCCATACTTTTGAACTCACATTCTACCCCGCCTTTCCCATACCTTCAATCTCTTAACCGTGTATCCCATTTCTACATATTACCCCCTGAAAGCGCATAAGCATTTTTGTTGAGATCATCTTTGACCTCATCACAAAGCCAAGCCGCTTTCAAGGCTGTTTTAACCCTTTCTTTTGGTTCTTTATAAGAATTGACTTCCTCCCGCCCCCTAAAGGAAGCGGGATTCCTTCAGGCGGCTTGTGCCGCCATCCGGCTACCGCTTGCCGCTTTAAGTGTACCAGCAGCAGATTCTAAGCGGCTCACCCATCGGTGAAAGTTCCACCGAGGGGCAAGCGGCTTTCTTGGGCTGGCCTCAAGCCCATGCCCCTTCGAGGAGCCCTGAAGTAGTATGTTTAAAGCCGAGTTAGCGTCTGCGTGCCACACGCGGCCGCACTTCTCGCACACCACTTTGTGCCGAACAGGTCGCCTGACGGAAGAGCCGCAGACAGCACAGATAGAGGAAGTCCTTCCAGACCTCGCGGGCGGAAAAGAGCAGTTGGGAGCCTAGGTCTTCCACGGCCAAAGCGACCAAGACTCTGGAGCCCGGGTCTGCGGCTGCGTATTTTTCGAGCCTCGTTTTGCGGTTCGGTTCCGGTAGCTCTACCACCTGGTAGGCATACCAGCGCTTTCTTGCGGGGTCGTATTTTCAGCTCCAGGGTTTTCGGTTGTCCGGCAAACCACAGGACACCCCTAGTCCGGAGAACGAGCCGGTCGCCGTTCCTCTTTCGTAGGTCTACGGGTAGAGTTAAGGAGAGGCACCTGCTCGTCAAAGAATAGCTAGTGATCGACTTAACTGGGATGACACGGAACACGCGCTTTCCCGTCCGGCGGTCTTTCCAGAAGCAGGGTATGTGTGGCAGCTTCTCCAGTTTGCCTTTCCGTTACAGCCACAGGCAAGCAAAGAAGGAGTCCCATGCTTTCTGCGCTTTTTGATGACCTCCTGCCCTATGTGGCCAGGCAGGGCTTTGTGGGCTTCGTGCTCCTTGAATTCGGAGCACAGGGCCTCGTAAAAGGGCACGGGATCTCCCTTGAAAAACACTTGCCTGCACCTGTACTAAACAGCATTCCAGAAGGCCGCGCAACGGTCCCCGATGATTTCGAGTACTTCTCTTTCTTGCTTGCCAGGCAAAACCCGGACAACGTTTGTTCGCCTCATACTTTTATTTTAGCACTTATTTCAACACACCTGGCCGCCGCTTTCATCCCTACCCTTGAAAGGGTAGGGCCTTCACGCGGTGGTTTTGTAATACCTTTTATTTTTAACCTTTAGGATTTACTATGTTTATTTGATCGGGATATAAAATAGCCTCACCGTTAGGACAAAAGTCGTGCATTCTGTAGATGTATCTAAGATGAAAGGCTAAGACGTTGAACAGTAGAGCCAAAAACAAAAGGACGAAGCCAGCAGCTGCGTTTTTCTTGAAATCCGTTTGTGGTCTTGAAATCCAGTTGACCATTTGAATGGAGAGTATCGCAAAGGGCACCCTCAGTATCCCCCAAAAGTCTTCCCATGGTGCAGGTGGGAGTGTACTGCACCCCATTTGTCAAGACATTTTTTGGCCTAAAAATTGTAGAGCTCATGCTACCTTCTTTAT
>CAZIZI010000002.1:0-142573 GCA_964543765.1 uncultured Thermodesulfobacteriota bacterium | reverse complement strand
GGGGCGAAGGAACAGAAGAAAAAGGTATAATAAAATCCATAGAACCACACCTTACTTCTCACCCCTCACCCGGTGATGTGATCATAGAGATAGACCCAAAATACTTTAGACCTACAGAAGTGGAGTTTTTACAAGCAGACATCACAAAAGCCCGACAAAAACTTGGATGGGAGCCTAAGGTAAGGTTTGAAGACTTAGTAAAGATAATGGTAGATTACGAGATGCTACAAAACGGACTTGAGCCTAAAGGGGAGGGTATAGAGATATCCAAAAATTGGGATTTGACTGGACAAACCATGAATTTTCTTTCTATGAAAAATTACGAGAAAGGTAGGGGAGATTTAGATGGAAAAGGACGCCAAAATATATGTGGCTGGACATAGAGGATTGGTGGGATCTGCTATTGTTAGAAAATTACAAGAAAAAGGTTATAAAAACATCTTCACAAAAACCAAAGCAGAGTTAGACCTAAGAAGACAGGAGGATGTATAAAGGTTTTTTGAGAAAGAAAAGCCAGATTACGTATTTCTTTGCGCACCAAAAGTTGGAGGAATCCTTGCAAACAAGGTAATTAAATTGACAGGAACTAAGTCAAAGATCGTTTTTAAAACCTTGCCACTTAGTCATCTAATTCGGCGATATTCTGATATAACCTTTACCAAAGAAAGGTTAAACTGGAATCCAACTGTATCCTTAGATGAGGGACTTAAAAAGATAATAAGATTATTTTAGGGAAACGGTTTAAAAGGAGAAAATAATATGAAACGTGCTTTGATAACTGGGATTACAGGACAAGACGGTTCTTATTTAGCAGAATTTTTGTTAGATAAAGGTTACGAAGTCCATAGAATTGTTCGGCCTGCTGCCATTGAAAACCCTGAACATAAATTTTGGCGAATAAGACATATTCTTGACAAGATAAAGCTTCATTTAGTGTCTTTGGAAAGTTATACAGATATTTCCAATTTAATAGAAAAAGTCAAGCCAGATGAATGTTATCATTTAGCTGCTCAAAGCTCTGTTAGCTATTCTTTTGAAGATGAGTTTTCTACTATGAATACAAATATTAACGGGACACATTTCATATTATCAGCGATTAAAAACAAAGCTCCTCAGTGCAAATTTTTCTTTGCTGCATCAAGTGAGATGTTTGGGCTTGCTAAAGAAACCCCGCAAAATGAGAATACTCCATTTAACCCCCGCTCGCCCTATGGAATATCCAAAGTTACAGGTTTTTATTTAACAAAATATTACCGTGAAATTCACAATATCTTTGCCTGCAGCGGTATACTGTTTAATCATGAATACCCAAGAAGAGGTCTTGAATTTGTAACATGAAAGATTTCTTATGCTGTTGCAAAGATAAAATTGGGTCTGTCTAATGAATTAAGACTTGGCAATTTGGAAGCTAAACGTGACTGGGGGTATGCAGGAGATTATGTAAAGGCTATGTGGCTTATACTTCAACAAGAAGAGCCTGATGACTATGTCATTGCAACAGGTGAAACCCATTCTGTTAAAGAATTTGTAGAATTAGCTTTTAGCTATGTTGGCCTAAACTGACAGGATTATGTAATTATAGACAAGGAGCTCTATCGTCTTGCTGAAATTTATGAGCTGAAAGGAGACTACAGCAAGGCAAGAAAGAACCTGGGGTGGGACCTACAGTTAAATTTGAAGATTTGGTCAAAATGGTGGCCGCGGCAGATTTGAAAAGAATCAAAGAAATATATAATATAAAGAAATAAATATATAATAAATAAAATAAAAGAACCAAAGATGTAGAGGGCAAATTTACTATATAGGCAGAGATAAACTTTAATCCTTTAGGGATAGAATGGTTCATTTGATGATAAACATTACAAGGCGAAGTTAGAGAGGCTTCAAAAGATAATAGGTAAGCAAGCTATACTAGTAGAAATTTTAAGAAATTTTACAAAATAAGCTATTGGGAACATGGTTGATGAAGAAAAAGGGGCGGTAACATTTGGCATAAAGCAGATATTCACGAGGTATGACAATCTAAAAGGAAACGAAGATATAAAGAGGGTAATGATGACTAAAAAGGAAGGGGCAGAAGCAAAAGAAAAAATAGGGAGCTTGGGTATAAAAAATATTTTGACAAACGAGGAGGCACCTTATATGAAGCCTGAGTTTGAAGAGCATTTTCAGAGGGTTGTGCAATTGGAAGGTGGGTTTTAGGCTTATACAGAATCCGACGGAAAGAAGTAGTGACTTATGCTTGTATATACAGAAAGGCGTATTTAGTTTATACTCTATCCACCAGTTTTACCCTCTGAGGCACTCTGGACAATAGTTATGGGTATGCTTGGCTTTGCATGACTCAGGACTTATGATAAAATAAAAGGAACGGATACAAAGAGGATAGGATGAGTATTAGGTGTAAAAAATTTGTCAAAGATGAGTATATTGAGATTTAGCTTAACAAGCCTTTTTACTCTAAGCAAAAAGCCTGAGAATATAAGGTATGCCCTTATAAGGTCGTCCTTTTTAAACCTACTTGCAAGGTTTGCAGGTTATCTAAAGCATTTAGCCATCGCTATCCTTCTTGGCTTTAGCTATCAAACCGATGCAGTCTTTATGGCTCTCTCTTTGCTTGGAATTTTCCTCATTTTTGCTGATGTGTTTGACTCAATAGGTGTCCCAAACTTAGTTTCCGCAAGAATAAAAGGGGAAGATAAGTTTAAGAAGCTTTCAGCCCTTCTCCTTACTTTTACTTTAATCTTAGCCTCCGGAATTTTGCTTCTTTCAATCTTACTCTATCCGGTCTTGAAGCACATCCCTGTAGGGTTTAGTAAAGAAGCCAAAGAATACTCGAGAATTTCCTATTTTCTTCTTCTACCCTACCTTTTCTTTAGCTTTATTTTCCATCATTTTGGAGCCGTGCTAAGAAGCCTACGCAGGTTTACCGAGTATTTTTTAGGAGAACTAATCTTTTCTGCTTCAAGCTCAATTTTGATAGCTTTAGGCCTTTATTTTTTTCAGGATTTTAGAGTAATTCCCGTTTCTTTTTCCATTGGACAAGGCTTTGCGACCCTTTTTCTACTTTTAAGAGGCAGAGAACATCTACACTTTAAATTTTATGTTGATGAGGATGTAAAACTCATTTTAAATCACTTTTTCTATCTTTCTGCTTTGTATGGTGTTTTTCATCTTTACATTCTTGTTGATAGAGCCTTTGGGTCTTTAACAGGAGAAAAGGGCATTTCTGCCTTAACCTATGGCTTATTGCTTGCAAGTGCACCTCGAGGTATTATTAAGCTTGAGCATATGGCAATTACTGCTCTATCAGAGGTCAAAGCATCTCTGGAAAAAATTAACCTTTACATTAAGCATTCCCTCTTGATAAGCCTTCCCTTTATGATAAGTCTTTTTCTCTTTGCTGAGTTAGCAGTTTCTTTAATCTTTGGGTATGGAATCTTTGGGTATGGAAGGTTTAGCTTAGCTGATGTAGACCTTACCTCAGAAGCTACAAAATATTATGCCTTAAGCCTTTTTTTTATGTTCATTTGGCCTATTCTATACCGTGCCTACCAAGTATTGAATTGGCTAAAGCCCGTTTTTTTCATAGCCACAGCCGGTATTTTAGCAAACGCCTTTTTTAATTACCTTTTTGTGGTAGTCTATAAGCTTGGGATAAAAGGGATTTGCCTTGGAACCTTTTTGGCTTACGCTGTGATAAACTCTCTATCTTACTACTCCCTTTATATGAGAGTAAAAAATGAGCCTGGAAGGAGTGGAGTTTCTGAAGGAAAAGAGTAAAAAAATTCTATTTCAACGCCCTTTATCTTTTCGAAAGGGGAGATTATGACCTTTGCGCCTTCAACTTGGAACAATCCTGTCAGCTACTTTTGAAGTACCTAATCGGAAAGCTCATTGGAGAGTGGCCAAAGACCCATTACTTGGAACAACTCCTTAAAACCTTAAGCGAAGTTTGTGGAAAGCCAGAAATATACCAGTACTACCTTGATAATGAGCTGTTTTTTTGATGACTTAACCGATGCATACTTTACCACCCGATATTTTCCCAAGGTTTTTACCAAAACTTTAGCCCAAAGGCTTTTGGAAAACTACAAAGAGTTTGTAAAATTTTTAGAGAGGACCCTAAATGAAAAATTTGAGTTTGATATATAAAAAGCTCTGGGAAGAAAGAAAGGAATACTTTGAAACCTACTTGGAGTGGGGAAAAAGAATAAAAGAAATTGCCAGAGAGCTACTGGGAGAAGATGCAAGAGTTATAATCTTTGGCTCTGTTGTCAAAAGAACTTGGACGCCAACAAGCGATATAGATATTCTGATCATCTCTAGCAAGCTCTCGGAAAACTGGGAAGAAAACAGATGGCTAAGAACTGAGATAAAGAAAAGAATTAACCCCTCTTCTCCCTTTCAGATACACTTGGCAACACTCGAGCAGTTTAACGATTGGTGGAAAACTTTCCTAAAGGAAGATTATGTGGAAGTTTGAGACCCACTGGTGGGAGCCTTGCTTAATGTTTGAAAAGGTTTATATTACCTAAGTAATGCCTACAAGGGAGGTAAGGAAAAATGCACGGTCTTACGATAAGTTCTATTCTTACCCAAAAATCCCAGATTACAATACCTAAAAAGATAAGGGAGTTTCTTTGTCTCAAACCAGGAGAAGGGGTAGCCTTTATGATAGAGGGGGATGCAGTAAAAATCATACCTTTGAAGTCTAAACTTGAAGAAAACTTTGGAAAAATAAAATCCTTAAAAACAGAAGATTTTAAAAAAATAAGAGATTTTGTTGAAAAAGAAATTGCGGAAGATGTCATAAAAGAGCTAAAATGAGAAAGTTTTAGACACAAATATTTTTCTTCGCTACTTGACAAAAGATGATGAAGAAAAAGCTTACAGAGTTTTAGAGCCATTAAAAAGGATAGAAAAAAGTGAAGAGAAGATGATAACAAGTCCCTTAGTTATTTTTGAGTTAGTTTTTACCCTTCAAAGGTATTATAAGCTTTCAAGAGAAGAAATAAGAGAGTTGCTATTACCCTTAATTAATTTAAGAGGGCTGAAAATACCCTATAAATCAATCTTTAAAAGAGCTTTAGAAATGTATCCAAAAGTAAATATCTCATTCGCAGACCTTTTCAACTACCTTTTTATGCTGGAAGAAGGGATAATGGAGATTTATAGCTATGATGAAGATTTTGATAAGCTTGAAGGAATAAAAAGAATACTGCCTTAAGGAATATTACATGGAAGTTTGGGTTATAATATTCAAAAGAGGATAAGATGATCAACTATACCCATTGTCCCATATATATGACAGAAGTAGCAAAAGAGGACTACAAAGAAACCTACATTAGCCCTTACAACAACCAGGAATACAAACGCTACGAGTGCCCAAACTGTGATGTTCATTGGTGGGAGCCTTTGAAGATTATCCCAGAGTTTTATGAAAGTGAAGTATTTGAAGGTTATATAGCTTTTCATGAAGATGGAAGCCCTACATTAGGAACCTACCACCAAGCCTTTTTGAGAAATTTCCCAAAAATGTAAAAGGGCGTCTTCTTGATGTAGGCTGTGGAGATGGTAGATTTCTTATACATGCCAAAGAATCCGGCTTTGAAATTTGGGCCATAGATTTTGACACAAAGTCGGTAGAAGTTGCTAAAAAGAGATTGGGCGTTGATACTATCTTTGCTATGAGCTTGGAAGAGTTTTACGATTACGTAAAGAAAAACAATTTAAAGTTTGATGTTATCACCTTTTTTGAAGTGCTTGAACATCAGGACAAGCCAAGGGAGTTTTTAAGAATGGTAAAGGAGCTTTTAAAGGATAGTGGCTATATTGCGGGGAGTGTGCCGAATAGGGAGGGTATATTTGTTGTAGAATTTTTCCAGAAATTTTCAGATATAGATTTCCCACCCCATCACTTTTTAAGATTTTCCAAAAGTTCCTTGGAAAAGACTTTGCGGTTAAGCGGATTTTCTCAGGTTGAAGTCTACAAGGTAGATTATCCCTTTAAAGAGCCTATACATAGAGAAAAAGCTATTTGGAAGTTTAGATAGCTTAAAAATAAAACTAAAAGCTTGGGTTGTGGGAAGTGAAAGAAAGGCAAGGGCTTATGCGGTGGAGGAATTAAGTAAAGTTAGTTCAAAAGGTTATGCGTTGAGGATATTGAAATACATTAGAAACCTTGTTTTATTGCCTTTTGCTTTTTTCTACATTAATAAATTGAAAAGCTCGGGATTAAGTTTATATTTCCATGCCTAAAATGAGGGTGTTTAAAGGATGTTAAAATGAGGGTAGGTATAATATCTTACTTATATACGAAAAGAACAGCTCTAGATAACTATGCATATAATCTTATTGAAAATCTAATTAACATAGGAAAAACTCACAATTTGTACCTTATCACTAAGATCTATAATTCAGGATTTTCGTCAAATATCTTTAGAATATTAACGAAGATAGTTGACATTATTAGACTTCCATACATCATAAAAAGATTTGACGTAGATGTCTTACATTTTCCTTCTCATCTATGGAATCAGCTTTTACCTTTCTTTTTTAATAAAGAAGTTAAAAAATTTTAACTATTCATGATTTAACTCCTCTATTGTACCCAGAAACCCATACAAAAAAGTGGTTCTTCTTTTTAATTCAACATTGAAACTAATAAAAGATAAAATAGATATGATTATTGCAGTTTCACAGAATACAAAGAATGATTGTATTAAATATTTAGAAATTCCTGAGAATAAAATAAAAGTCATATATTTAGCTGCTGAAGAAATTTATAAACCTATAGAAGAAGCTAAAAACCAATGGTAAAGGAAGAATTGTTAAAAAAAATATGGCATAAACTTTCCATTTGTCTTATATGTTGGTACATTGGAAAAGAGGAAGAATATTCCAACTTTGATTAAAGCTTTTTATGAGTCAAAAAGAAGAAGAACAAACCATAAACTTGTAATTGTTGGAAAGAAAGGATGGAAATATGATGATATTTTTGAAACAATTGACGCTTTGAATCTTAAAAATGAAGTTATTTTTACTGGATATGTACCAAAAGAAGATTTGGTTAAATTTTATAATACAGCTGATTTGTTTGTTTATCCTTCTGTTTATGAAGGGTTCGGATTGCCTCCACTTGAAGCTATGGCATGTGGATGTCCAGTTATAACCTCTAATATATCTTCCTTACCAGAAGTAGTTGGAAATGCGGGGATTACTGTAAATCCATATGATGTTGAAGAATTGGTTGAAGCAATGTATAGGGTTTTGAATGACGAAGATTTACGGAAGGAGTTATCTAAAAAAGGCTTAGAGAGGTCAAAATTATTTAGCTGGAGAAAAACTGCTGAAGAAACTTGGAAAGTATATGAAGAAGTCTTTAACAATAAAGCGTGATGGAAGGATTTTTTCAACATATTCTTTCTTTTTATTTACTTGCTTCTTGTAGGTGAAGCTTAGTGTATAATTTGGTATTTAGGAATAAACTGAAGCAAGTGTTAAATAACAATGGAGAAATTTCTATTTTTAATCTCGTTAGTCATAGTATCTCTTTTATTGTGTAAAAACTTTTTAAGGGCATGGTAATCCTTATTTTAGCCCCCATTAACCCCCCTTAATTTCCTTGAGTTTAATCTATCATCTATCCATCTCAAAATCAAATACAACAACCTCTCAGCTGACCCTTCATCTGGAAATACCTCTACCACCTTCACCCTCCTCTTTATTTCCTTCTCTATCCTATAAAGCCTGATTGGTCGTATAAATAAACTGCTTTATCTCCTTCGGATACTTCAGGCTTTATCCCTAAGGCTAAATAAACAGGAACTCCTTCAACAGACATAGTCCCCAGGGAACCACTTACCCCTCTTATGGTAATCGTCCGCTGGGTAGAAGAAATACCCGTTGGGTCAGGACTCTCAAAACAGATTCCAGGTAAAAAATTTAAAATAGACCAAACATTGCTACTCCCCTTTTCCCCAGATAATTCAATACCCTTTTTGGTGATTCCAATTCCTGTATAAACCGTTTCTACTGTTTCTTTAGTAGGAGTAATAATTTTCTCTCCAACAACCACAACCTCAGGTAACTCTTCGAATTTCTTAAGTTCCTCTCTTATAACGGGAATTATAAAAAGTAAACCCATCAGACCTCCCAAGATCAAAGCTCTTAGGAATAAAAGGACCTTCCGCATCTTCACACCTCCATCCGAAATTTTTGGCTCTCTTCAAGAGAGATCGGACCCTTCGTGGATCTTAATTCCAACCGAAAAGAACGTGGATTGATCTTTTAGGCCTTCGTGACCTTATTCTTCTTGAAATACTTCACAAATGTTTTTAAATCCAACTAAAACCGATAACTTGCTTCTATCATAAAGATACGCCCAGGCGATTTTTCTTCTCTACTTTCAGTATATCTTTTGTCAAAAATATTTTGAACACTAAAAGAAGTTTGAAATCCTTTCTTAAATTCTTTCCAAATCTTAAGATTAGCTATTGTATAAGCTTTTAACCGTGCTGTTGTTTGTAAGATTTCATTCGTGTATACTAACTGACTACTCTTATAATTAGCTGTCAAATTAATATTTATGTAAGGGGTAAGCCAAGTAAGTCCACCATTTAACATATGCTTTGGATTTCTTGTTAACGTTTGTCCTTCAATATCAGGTTTTTGTTCAAATTTATCTATATAACCCTTACTATACGTATAATTGACAAATACTATTAACCCTTTCTGTAATGCATAGTGAAGATCAAACTCTGCTCCATAGGAGATAACCCTATCTATGTTTTCTCTTCGGTAAATAGGACGCCCGTCGAGCTGTTCTCCCGTTGGAACATAGTAAAGGAAATCCTTCCCTATGGAGTAGTAAAGAGAAGATGATACTTTGAAGTTTTCTTTCCCAATTAGGTCAAAGCCTAATTCAAAGGTGTCAATTTTTTCGGGTTTAAGATTCGGATTTGCAACCTTATACAACCCCCACATGATTCCAGATCGACAAAGGTCATCGAGGATAGAGGCTCTGAATCCTCTTCCATACGAAGCATAGGTGCTAAAATGAGGCGTCCACTTATATCTAATTGAAAGCCTTGGAGAAATGGCTTCCCATGAATTTTCCTCAACCTCACCGCTTAACTTGTCAAATGGCCTAATTGTCGAATAAAAACTACCGTCAAAAAACTTAGCATAGTCATATCTTATCCCCCCAAGAACTGAAATTTTTCCTTTTTCTAGCAAAATTTCATCTTGAATCCATATACCGTAAATTCTTAGTTTCCCTTCGTTATGTGCTCTATCGGGGGAAGTTTTATAAATGTCCCATGCGTCAACTCTTCCTTCTCTTACATCAATACCTAAAGTAACTAATTGATTCTTCCCTAAATTAAATGAAAACGTTCCATCAATCCCCATATCAGTTCTATCAGAATCCACATCAAACCTAGTATATCTCCCAGCTCTTAATCTTTCACTTACACGTTTATAATTTTCATTGCTCCAAAAGCTTTTAAATTGCCACTTTTTATCTCCTGAATTACCGGCATACCGAAGAGAATAAGCCCATGTATCAAATTCCCTATGAACACCGTCTTTAGCATATATTTTCTCACCTTCTCCTATCTTGTTATCGAAATATTCCATTTTGAACTCTATAAAGTTATCTTTTTTAAACTCATAACCCAATAAAAGATTCAACATTCCTTCCTGAGTAAAACGTTTAACGGTAAAGGGGGTTCGCTTTTCTTTGGGCAAAGATACGTAACCGTCAGTATCAAGATAATGCGAGGATAACCTAAAATAGGGAGTTGATTCGCCTTCTTTTAACCGTCCGGAAAGAAAAAGATCTAAAGCGTAAGTATTATAGCTACCGTAAGAGGTTAAGATTTTACCCTCAAATTTTTTCTCAGGTTTTTTAGTAATGATATTAATCACTCCTCCCATTGCATTATTGCCGTAAATAGAAGAAGCCGGACCTTTAAATATTTCTATCCTATCAATTTCATTCAAGTTAATCCTATTTAAGTTAACGTTACCGGTATCTGCTTTGTTGAGGGGTACTCCGTCTAATAAAACAAGCGTTCTTGCCTGTTCGTTTGAAAGACCTCTTAACGTAACTGTAGGGACAAGCGTCATAACACCATGTGTCCTAATTACATTAACTCCCGAAAGAAGATTTAAGATCTCATCCACTTTCATACCAGATACTGCATAGTTTTGGATATCTTCACTCGTTAAAATCTCAACTCTACCAGGAACATCTTCTATCGGTTTTTCGGTGCGAGTGGCTGTTACTACTACCTCTTTCAATTCCACTGCTTTTTCCTCATTCTTGAGTTCCTCTCCCACAGCTTGAATAATTAGAAGTCTACTCATCAAAAACCACAAAACTAAAAGCTTTAAAAACATAAAACCCTTTCTCATTTTATAAACCTCCTTTTGAAGTTAACAAATCTAAAAGTTTATATGGATTACCTCCTCGCAAAAGCTCTTTCAAAAGAGCCTCGTTAACTTCAACTTCCTTGAGGACCTTAACTAAGTCTTCCTTTTTAAAGTCTTTTTTCAAAAGACACCTATTAAGCCTCATCCTCCCAAAAACGGCCTCCTCACCTGCAAGCGCTTTTCTGTCTATACCACACCTTTGATAGGCTACATCCCAATTAAAAGAAGGAATCACCCCCTTCCCTTCCTTCTTACTCTCATCCCAAAGGATAAAAACACCCACCACGCCAGAATCCTGTAAAGCTCCTTTCTCCTCATCAGAAAGATCCCTCACATATAGCCTCCTTTTCCCCGGGGTCAAATCCAATAGAACTTGAATGGCATCATCTTTACACCAAGGAGGACAAGAAACATAAATGTATCTCTGACCCTCTTGAAGCGGATAATACTCTTGAATGAATTTTGCAATAAAATATCCCGATAATAACCCTGGGCATAAATGATTGTGAAATTCAGCACATTTCAAAAGATCATGGGGCGCATCATTGGCCCATGCGTCGAGTATGCTTATGATAGTAAATGCATCTTTTCTTGTTTTGACCAACTCTTTGAGCGATTCGTTATCATTGAAATTGAATAGCTGTTTCTTAAAATTTTTGCCATCATAACTTAAGATTAATCCTTCTCCTTTATCTTTTATAAAAAATACCACATTAAGAGGAACTTTTTCTTCTGAATGATAAAACAATAAGTTTTTCTTTCCATATGAAGTTCCGGTTTCCTTTTCAATAATTGACATTAACTCCCACGAATCAACCTCTCCAATTCTAACGTAAGCCGCATTTGTAAGAACAAAAAGTCTTGGATCACCTCTTTTGATTTTAAGTTCTTTCAAGCAATTTGATAATTCATTAGAAAGCTGTTGGGCTTTAACGGAAAAACAGAGAAGGAAAATTAGAAGTAAAATCACCCATAAACCTATAGACTTTGATTTTTTCATATAGCACCTCCTTCACATTTTTATTCCTCAAAACAAAAAGCCATGAAAGCCTAAAGCCTTCATGGCTTCTTTCCTCACTTTTTATATATTTTTCTTACCTTACCAAAAGGGCTTCTTGCCCTTCTTTTAGGTTGAGTATAAGGAATCTTTCAACACAAGTCAAGGGGCTTTATCTTCTACAATTATCAAGTATCCTGAGGAGCTTTCTTCGATTATGATTTTTCTTTTTATAAAGTTTTGGATGACCCATAGGTTTGTCTCCAGGTGTCCGGTTTTCTTTGAGACGGAAACGATTGAGGGGCCTTTGGCAAGGGCTAAGTAAGGAAGGATCTGGTCGGCAGCGTGTTGATCAAGGGCTGCTTCTCCATTAAGTTCTTCAAGAAGTTTGGAAGCCGCTTCTTTTCCCACTTCTTCAGCCCTTTTTCCTTTTTCTCCAAGTGCATTTGACCCAAGGATCGAATTGGAACAGACGGCAAAAAGGTCAATCCCCGAACCCGTTGAGGGGGTATCTTCGTATTTTATCTTTATGTGTGCCTCCATGCCCTTGGTCCTTAAAACTGAAAGAAGTGCTTCTCTTTGCCTTTCGGCGACCCTTTTTGATCGAAGATCCCTTGAGGCATGAGACAAACCTTTGATTGTCAAAATCTCCCCCCTTTTTTGAAGGTCAATTCCATTAAGTTCTGAAGGATGAACCTCAAAAAGGACCTCTCCCCCTCCTCGGGGATAATACCCTCTTTTTAAAAGCTCTATCTCCCCTTGATAGCCCATTTTTCTCAAAAGGGGTAGAAGCACCTCTTTGAGGTATAAAATGGAAGGTGCCCATTTCACATCGGTTCCTCCTCGGATTTTTAACCTAAGCCGAGAAGGAACGCCTATGGAGACGATCATTATGCTCTGTAACACTAGACCTATGGAACCGGCTGTTCCCACGTCAATCTCGAAACTCCCTCCTCTTAACTTACCTGGAAAAAGCACTAGGCTTTCTGAGCCCTCCCCAACTCCCTCTGCCTCTCCTTGGGTCAACTTCAAAAGAGCTTTAATACCGGCCACATGTTGGGGTCTTAATCCGGGATTTGGCCTGTTTTTCCTTATGTTTTCGATTTCACAGGGAATACCTAAAAGAACCGAAAGGGCTGTTGCTGTACGTAAAATCTGACCTCCTCCCTCTCCATAAGACCCATCAATTACTACCATCGCCTGTCCCTCAGGGATTCAAGGAAGGCCTCAAGCCTTAACTCAGTCCTCACATCCAAGGGGCCGGGTTTGTCGCCCTCAAGGGTCAGAATGGGGATTTTCAATTCCTTTCTCAAGATGATGTCCTGCATCTGTCTAAAACAAAAAGCTTGAACGTAGTGGATAAGACCGTGGATCTCCCTTTTTTTTATCTCCCGTTTTATGTCCTCCAAACGGTAAAAGAAAGAGTAGGGATAGGTGTAAAGAAGATACTGTTCCACAATGTCATCCGTATCAAAAGGCATACTAAATTGCCTTTGTATTTCATTGTAAACAACCCTTCCTCCCATCAACTCGATCTTTTGATACAGATCACTAAATATAGGAGGAACCCCCACATATCCCAACCGTAGCTCCTCTCGAAAAGGCTTTCTGGTTTTTGCTTTTTTGATAAATTCCTCTAGCTCCCTTTTAAACCCTTCGGGATCACCCTTCATGTCGCTTGTAGAGACCAAATACAAATGGTCCTCATAGCCACTCACAAGGCCCTCTTCATAACAAAGGCGATCTATTTCGTGGGCGAGCGCTCGGATTTCGTCTAATTCCTTCTTTTTTTTCTTTATATCCTCCCAACTTACTTGAAAATAAAGCCTCATCCGTTCCATTTGAGCATAAAGCAAATCCCGTGACCTATCGAAGGGATAAGCAAAGGGTAAAACCTTAACGCCTTGAAACTGAAGTATTTCTATTAAAGCGTGGGTGTTACTGCAATCACCCTGGGTAACTGCTACTACTTCCTTTATTCCCTTTTTCCTTATCGCACCCCAAATCCCCTTGATCCAACTACAAGTACTCCGAGGAAACCCAACCCGCTCAGCCTCAAGAATCAGCTTTTCAGCATCAGGAGAAGTTATAAAAAGGTTATTTAAATCAAGAGGCACACATCCTGCTGCGTAAATTATCTCAATCGGTACGGTAGTGGTTAAGCCTATTTCCCTCATCTTTCCAATCCCTTGCCAAAATGGCTGCTCCAAGAGCACCCACAATCTGGGGATCTGGAGGTACGAGTAGCTTTTCGCCAAGCACCTCCTCCAGGGCTCGGACCATGCCCTTGTTTTTCGCCACACCTCCAGTAAACACGATGGGCCTTCCTTGGGGAAGTCTTTTTACCATGGAAGCGATGCGCTTGGCTATGGCCCGATGTAACCCCCAAACGATCTTCTCCCGGCTTATACCCTGGGCTATAAGAGATATGACTTCACTTTCAGCAAAAACAGTACACATGCTACTTATGGGAACGGCTTGCTTTGCCCTTGAGGCTTCTTGAGCCAGTTCCTCCAGGCTCATTTCTAATGTTTGGGCCATAACCTCCAAAAACCGCCCTGTACCTGCAGCACACTTGTCGTTCATGATAAAATCCAAAACCATCCCATCCTCAAGGGCTATCACCTTAGAATCTTGGCCTCCTATGTCTATTACCATTCTAACTTGAGGGAAATAGAAACCTGCCCCCCTAGCATGGCAGGTTATCTCTGTGTATTCCTTGGTGGCAAAAGTGACCAGTTTCCTTCCATATCCAGTTGAAACTATCACCTCAATGTCTTTCAAGCTTTTTCCAATCTCCTTCAAACACTCCTTAAGACATCGAAAAGAAGCCCCCTTTGGATCCGCTCCCGTAAAAAGCACATGGTAACCTATTATCTCGCCCTCATCGTTTAACAAAAGCGCCTTCGTGGTCCTTGAACCAACGTCTATTCCCGCGTAAAACGCCATCTCCTCTCCATAAGCTCAATGAAGGCTTGAAGCCTGGTGAGGGTCTGACCAGGCGAATAGTTATCCGGATCAGCCCCATCACCAGGCAGTATCAAATATGGTATCCCCATACTTTTAACCATGTCTCCTACTATAGAAGCGCCTCCCGTAGATTGTCTACACCCCCAATGGGAAAAATGAATGACACCGTCTATTTGATATTCCAAAACCAAATCCCTTACCAATTTAAGCCTTCCTTCAATGGGACCATACCAAGGATTTGAGAGCAATTTTTTAGTGAGATCCTCCAACGGGTCTTCTTCTCCTCCTCTTTCCGGCCACCAAGGGTAATTGGCTTCCTCATAGGCTATTGCAACCCCCTTCTCTTTCAAAAATTCCATTATGGGATTTGGATAATAGGGTCTTATATGATGTAACCAAAGGACCCTAAACCTTTCTTCCTTAAGATACCCCCTCCTTTCTTTAACCGATTTTTCTATCCTCTCCTTTAAGGCCTCAAAAAACCTTAAACCCCTTTCGCTTCCCAAAGACCAAAAGGACATCCCACTCACATAGCTCATACCCTCACTCCCCGGAAAAGGAGCGGGTTTACTTTTCCGCAAATGAGCAATCTCCCTCATTAGGGATTCTGTCCTTTTGGCCATATCATAACTTTTCCTTAGGTCCTCCAAAGAAGTCTTGAGACCAAGGATGTTTTTGGCTTCGTGGAAAATTTCCTCAAGCTGGGACTTCAAGTATCGCTTGGCGTTTTCGTCCTTTCGAAAGGGAACGTCTACGAAAAGATGAGGGATCCCTAAGCTTTCGGACATGGTCTGGTAAAAGGCCTTTGTGCCATCGCATATCTGGGAACAACTGATTATCAAATCCGGCTTAGGCATTACTCCGTATTCCTCCAACCCCAAGGCACATCGATAAAAAGAACAAAGGTCCGTCGAAGTCTTAAGGCTACCTTTGGATATGGGGCCTCTTGTCCAATCAAAGTAGGCCACAAGGGCCGCGAAGATCTCGGGTAAAAACGGAATGGCTCCAAGTCCATATATAAACTCCACGGGAAAAAAACTATTTGTCCATATAACCGGTTTTTCCCTTTTCCAGGCTTCTTTAAAAACCCAACACAAAAACTCAACCCAAAGGGTAAAAAGACGGTTCCTCTCTTTTGAAACATATAGACAAACAAGCGGTCTTATAATAGACCAAAAGAAAGGCCTTCTTAAGCATTTCAAAAAGAAACTCAAAGCCATTTTTCGAAGAAAGCCTGTATGCGGGTTCTCATAGTCTCGGATATATTAGGATGATAGTCTGTTTCAAGGTGCAAAATGGGCTTCCCCATCCTTTGGCACAACGCTCTCAAGGTCACAAGTTCATGTAAATAATGATCGCAAAACTTCGGCGTATAAAACACAACCCCTCCAACCTCAAAGATCGTTCTTTCCCAAATGGCCCTCCTTTTAGGGTCGAAACTTCTACTACAAGGAGGCTTTCTCAAATAAGCTCGAGCAAGGTTAAAATAAGGGTCACCAATTTCCTCAACCCAAGAAGGCCCCCTTACCCCTGAACATACATCAAGAAAAACCACTTCACCCCCTAAGTCCTCTACCATTTTTACTACTTCTTCGCTTTCGAGAACTGAGCCCGAAATAATGACCTTTGTTTTCCCCCTTTCTTCTTTCAACGGAATTAAAAGAAGTGCCCCTTCATCCGGAGGAAATCCCTTTTTTAAAACCCTCAAAACCTCCCCCATCTTAGGTCCCTTTTCCAGTAGCTCCAAAAAAGCCCTTCGGCGAAAATTATAAAGACGAATCTTTTCCTTCAATTCCTCAAGGTCAACTTTTTTCTGGCTTAACTCCTCAAGCCAATGGGAAAAATCTCTCAAAACATTTGCAAAATACTTTACAGCCTCCTCATCTGATTTTCGAGGTACATCCAGAAGGTATATAAAGAGATCGGGGGAAAAACGCCTCAAGGCATCATACAGCCTCCGCATCCCATCACAGGAGTTAACCAATACGATCCCCGCAATCCCCCGGGGAGACCTAAAATAAGCCAAAAGAGCTCTCACATAAGGACAAAAGTTGGGATCAAGAAGCACATCTTCTTTCTCATGAGAGGAAGGCAAAAGCCTTAAAGGCATAAACCCTGAGGCCTCGATTATTTCCAAAGGAACATAAGTACAACAATAACCGAAAGTCCTCATTAATGATAAATTTAAAGCAAGTAACTCCCAAGTTGAAGCCCATTTGATACCATGCTATCTAAAGGATAATGGGTGAAATTGGAGCCGTTATTTTGGCCGGCGGTAAATCCAACCGGATGGGGAAAGATAAGGCCTTCCTTTCACTCGGTGACAAACCGCTTTTTGAATACGTTCTTAGAGTATGTGCCCATTTGTTTAAAGACATAATGGTCGTCACCAAGAACCCCGATCCCTTCTTAAAATATCCCATAAGGGTCGAAAGGGATATCGTAGATGCCGGAGTACTTGGGGGATTATATACGGGACTTTCCCTTTCCCTTACCCCTTTTGTATTCTGTGTGGCCTGTGATATGCCCTTTTTAAAGGAAAAGCTTATTAAATACCTCGTCTCCCTTAAAAATGGATATGACGCGGTGGTGCCCCTGGGACCGGATGGGCTTCATCCTTTGTGTGCGGTTTATTCAAAGAATTGCCTTAATCCCATTGAAAAAAGCATTGCTGAAGGAAATAGAAGAATTTCTTCCTTCTTTAAAGAGATCAAACTTAGGCTGGTTGAAGTAGAAGAAGTCCGAGTTTTTGACCCTCAGTTTTTATCCTTTTTTAACATCAATACCCCTTCTGACTTAAGAATGGCCGAAGAGGCCTTAAAGGGAAACCAATTATGATCCGCCCTATGGAAGAAGGGGATTTGTCCGAGGTGCTCGAAATAGAACAGAACTCCTTTACTTCCCCTTGGGGAAGATGGGCTTTTTTGGTGGAACTTAAACCCCCTGGTTATTGCTTCGTTTACGAAAAGGAGGGAAATGTAGTAGGATATTTGGTCTTGAGGATCATAAGGGATGAAGCTCATCTGATGAACTTCGCAGTCCATCCCGAATGGAGAAGGAAAAAGATAGGAACTCAATTGCTTCAGTTCGGCATAAATTTCTGCCGAGATAAAGGGGTGAAATCCGTCTGGCTTGAGGTTCGAGCGAATAATTTGCCGGCCCTTTCTCTTTATCAAAAGATGGGCTTTCAAATTAGGGGAATAAGAAAGGGGTATTATCAGGACACCGGAGAGGACGCGCTTTTAATGGAACTCCTTTTAGAAGAGGAAAATGAACGAGGGTGAAGTAATCGCCATAAAACGCTTCTCAGAAGACCTTTTTCTTTTAGAGCTTTTTTTAAAAGAAGAAACCTCCTTCAAACCCGGACAATTCGCTATGGTAGAAACCCCTGGAAGACCTTTAATGAGGCCTTTTAGCATTTTTCAATTGGAAGGTAAAACCCTCTGCTTCTTTATAAGGGTAAAAGGCCCGGGCACAAGTTCCCTTTTGGCTCTTAAGAGCGGAAAAAAATTAAAATTGCTCCTTCCCCTGGGAAAACCCTATCCTGAACCGGAATCCGAAGGTGAGGTTTGGCTTTTTGCGGGAGGTATAGGGATAGCCTCGCTTTTCCCATTAGGCCTTCTTCTGGTAAAAAAAGGCTTCAAGGCGAAACTTTTCTGGGGAGCAAAAAGCGCTTCCCATATGCCTTTTCCTTTACTTGTAAAACTCCAAAATTATGGACTTGAACTTTCCTTAGCCACCGAAGATGGCAGTATGGGTCAAAAGGGGCTTTTGGAGGACATAATACCTTCTACTATAACAGCAAAAACTGCTTATATCTGTGGTCCTTTGGAGATGATAAAACGAATCTTTTTTAAGTTTTTAAACGTTCCCAAGGCTTACTTCAGTTTGGAGGAGAAAATGGCCTGTGGCGTCGGGGCATGCAGAAGCTGTGTGCTTTGGGCAGAAGAGATAAAGACCATTTGTAAAGAAGGCCCCGTCTTCGAAAAGGAGGACCTTTTAAAATGGCAAGTCTTGAGACAACCATAGGCCCCCTTAAGCTTAAAACACCCCTTATGCCCGCCTCGGGGACTTTTGGCTATGGGGATGAGTATTACGGCCTCATCTCTTACGAAGTCCTTGGAGCGATTGTCACCAAAAGCCTCTCCTTAAACCCAAAAAGAGGAAACCCCCCTCCCAGGATCTATGAACTCCCTTATGGAATCTTAAATTCCATAGGGTTGGAAAATATAGGAATTGAAAGGTTTTTAGGGGAAAAATTGCCCCTTCTTGAAAAATTGAACCTACCCATAGTGGTAAGCATATTCGGCGAAAGCGAACAAGAATTTCTCCAGGTGGCAAAAAGGTTAAAGACCCCCTCCATATCCGCCTTAGAAGTAAACCTCTCCTGTCCTAACGTGAAAGAAGGAGGCATGCTTTTCGGCTCATCCCCCGAAAGGGTCCACCGCATCATCTCCCTTTTGAAGGACATTACCTCCCTACCCCTTTGGGCAAAACTTCCACCAGACCCCTTCCACCTCCGAGAAATCGTTGAGGCCGCCGAAAAAGGCGGAGCCGATGCCATTACATTGGTAAATACACTTCCAGCCATGATAATAGACCCAAACACCGGAAAATCCCTTCTGGGAGGCCTAACCGGAGGCCTCTCAGGTAAAGCCCTGTTCCCAGTTGCCTTGAGAATGGTGTATGAAGCTTATAAATATACCAATTTACCGATAATAGGAGCAGGCGGCCTTTACTCTGGAGAAGAAGCAATAAGCTTCATAATAGCCGGGGCTTCGGCTCTACAAATAGGAAGTGCCATCTTCTCTAATCCCAATATCTTCTCGGAAGTTCACGATTACTTAATTGAGTTTTTGAAAAAAAGAAACTTACCCGACTTAAAAATGCTAAAAGGAAAAATCCATGATATGGAAAATTCTGCCCCATAATGAAGAAGCTTTCGAATTGGTAAAAAATCTGGACGTTCACCCTATAGTAGGACAATTGTTATTAAATCGAGGCATAACCGATGAAAAAAAAGCAGAAAAATTTCTATTCCCTTCACTGAACGATTTGCCCGATCCTTTTGTCATGAAAGGAATGGAAAATGCAGTAAAAAGAGTAATTAAAGCTATTTTTTCAAGAGAGAAAATTACGATCTATGGAGACTATGACGTTGATGGAATAACCTCTATAGCTCTCATTAAAAATTTTTTCTCTGAACTCGACATCCAAGTTGATCATTATATTCCAAAACGTATAGAGGAAGGATACGGATTAAATGCGGAGGCAATTAAATTAATCGCTTCAAGAGGAACAAAGCTTTTGATAACTGTTGATTGTGGGATTACAAATGTAGATGAAATTGCTTTAGCTAACTCATTAGGGCTCGAAGTAATAATCATAGATCATCACGAAGTCCCTGATCGCTTACCCCAGGCCATAATATTAAATCCGCTTCAGAAGGATTGTCCTTTTCATTTTAAAGAACTTGCCGCAGTAGGAGTGGTCTTTCTATTTCTTATGGCTTTGAGGAAAAGCTTAAGGGAAATAGGGTTTTTTAAGCATTTACCTCAACCGAATCTCAAGCGGTATCTGGATCTTGTAGCTTTAGGAACGGTAGGGGATGTGGTGCCGGTAATGGGTGAAAATCGTCTTTTCTTGTATTTTGGCCTTCAAGAGCTTCAGAACACGAAAAGGCCTGGCCTTAAGGCTCTTATGGAAAGGGCCGGCCTTACAAGAGGACCTTTTTCCTATGAGGAAGTAGCTTTCAGGATAACCCCAAGGCTTAATGCGGGCGGAAGGATGCAAAAAGAGGAGATTCCCTTAAGGCTTCTTCTTTCACAGGATGAGGAAGAGGCCACCAAACTTGCTTCAGAACTTGAAGAAGCCAATTCTTTACGCCAAGTCCTTCAAGAACGGATATACTCAGAAGCTCGTCAAATGGCCTTACAAAGGTTAGAAGAATCCGCCTTAGTTTTAGCCTCCGAGACCTGGCACGAGGGGGTAATAGGAATTGTGGCCTCTAAATTAGCCGAGGAGTTTTATAAGCCCACCATCTTGATCGCTCTTGACGGAGATAAGGGGAAAGGATCAGGCCGGGGCATTCCCGAAGTCCATATGAGGGAATTGTTGAAAAGGTGTGAAGAACATCTTCTCAGCTTCGGGGGCCACAAGGGAGCAGTTGGTCTTAAGATAAAAAGGGATAAACTTGAATCATTTGTCCTCTCTTTCCAAAAAGCTCTAAAGCACCAACTGGGAGAAAAATGCCCTTCCCCTTCCCTCATCATAGACATGGCTCTTTCCTTAAAGGAGATAACCCCTTCGCTTATGGAAGGGATCGAACGCCTCCTTCCCTTTGGCCCTGGAAACCCCGTTCCTCTTTTCTGTTCAAAAGAAGTTGTGAGTATAGAGAACCCCAGAATTTTTGAGAAAAATGTGACTAGGTTTTCCGTGATCGGAAAAGGCGCTCGTCACGAAGCGGTTCTCTTTAATAGCTCCTTACATCCCCTTCCTCAAAAAGCCCAAATAGCCTTTACCCCTCGTAAGGACTTGGTGGAGGGTTATATCAAACTAAGTCTCGAAATAAAAGGAGTAAGAGAAATTTAAATCAAAAAACTTGAAATTTATTTAAAATTGGCTAAAAATAAAACAAGCGTTAAGAAGAGGATTGGAATTGTTAGATCTCGAGCTTCCAAGGTTTACGCTGATTTTAAATTTAAGCTTATTTCTAAGTTTATCTTCTATTTACTTTCTTTTATCTCCTTTAAGAAAAACGCACCCCATTTTCTATTCTCTTTCCACGGGTTTTTTATTCGGGGGAATCGCCATCTTGTGTATGATCTTTTCCATTCATTTCGCCCCAGGAGTCCGATTAGACTTAAGAGGTCCTATAATGGGATTATGCGGATTTTTTTGTGGTTTCCCTTCTGCTTTAATAAGTGCCATTATCTCCTCGGCTTACCGGGCTTATTTAGGTGGAAGCGGCGCCTTTGGGGGAATAGTTGCCATTTTCGCTTCAAGCCTTGTAGGATCGCTTTTCCATAAATTCTTCTCCGATCGCCTTTTTAAGCTTAACCCTCTTTGGCTTATCCTTTTCGGAGGTATTTTAACCGGAATAAACTACGGAAGCATTCTCTTAGTTAAACCCTACGGAATAGGCGTCCTTAAACTTTTCTGGGTTCTCTTTCTTTGGATTACACCTTTAAGCACATTAATAGGAGGACTCCTTTTAAGAATAGTCGAAGAAAACATACAAAGGCAAAAAGATCTTAAGCAAAAGGAGATAAACTTAAGGATCCTTACCAATCAAATAGAGTGCGGCGTAATTGTCCTCGATAGCTCGGGAAAAATCCTTTATTCAAACCCTTCGGGAGAAAAAATCCTTAAAGACCTCGCTCCTTCCAAGCTCCTTTCCCTCATTCCACAAATAGCCCAAAAAGAAAGCGAAATACAAGTGGGGAATTCGACTTTTCAATTTAGATTGACTGAAACTATCTGGGATAATGCCAATTGTTTTGTCTTTACCTTTATGGATGTTACTGAAAGAAAAAAGGCCGAAGAGCTTTTCTTTTCCCTTGTGGAGAATTCGCCTTCTGCAATTTATATTGTGAAAGATGGCAAATTCTTTTACATTAATAAAGTTATGGAAACTTTAAGTGGTTATACAAAGGAAGAAATTATCGGAAAAGATGCAAATTTTATGATAATTCCTTCCGATCTGAATTATTTTAAAGAAGAGACCAAAAAGATCCTTAGAGGAGAAAGAACTTCACCTATAGAAGTCAGAGCCAAAACCAAAAGAGGAGAAATTAAATGGTGTATCATAATGGTAAAACCTATAGTTTTAGCTGGAAAAGAGGTATTGATCGGAAGTTTTATAGATAACACTGAAAAGAAATTATTGGAGTTTTCTTCGGAAGTTTATCGTATGCGTATATTACAATCGACTCATTTAATTTATAAATTATCTGAATTAAGAGAAGAAAATGAAATAATCGAAACTCTTTTGGGAGGATTAAAAAATGTCTTCAATGTTGATTGTGAATTTTTGGCTTCCGAAGAGTTAGAGGAATTTAAAATAAAATTAGAAAATAAGCAGACTATGTTTTATTCAATCAAGAACGTGGGGATTTTAAAGATTAAATTCTCTTCTGAACCTGAAGAAAAGGATTATAAATTGATAGAGTTAATTTTGAATTTTACAAGCAATATAATGAATCAAATTCGTTTACAAAAAGAACTCAAAGAAATGGCACTTACCGATGCTCTTACCGGCCTTTATAACCGACATTTTCTCTTGTTGTTCTTGGACCAGGAAGTCAAAAGAGCCCAAAGATACGGTCGCCCTATCGGGTTTTTGATGATAGATGTAAATAATATGAAGGTAATAAACGATGAAAAAGGGCACTTAATGGGAGATGAGGTTCTGAAACAAGTGGCACAAATATTAAAAAACGCCGTAAGGGAAAGCGACATCGTGGTAAGATATGGAGGTGACGAATTCCTCGTCGTTCTCCTTGAACCTAACGATAATGGAGGACTTCAGACTGTAAAGGAAAGGATCCTCAAAAGAATAGATGAATACAATTCTAAAAATCCACCTATCCCTATAAGCCTTTCCATAGGCTATTCCTTATGGGACTCCAAAGAGGGGAAACCCTTAGATAAGGCCTTAAACGAAGCTGACAGAAATATGTATCTTGAAAAATTGAAACACTATAAAAATTTGAGCGCTAAACATGAAGACCATAATGATAGTCGATGATGATGTGATTAATCTTAAATTACTAACGGAAATGCTTCAAACAGCAGGATATGACGTTCGTGCTTTCGATTCGCCATTAAAAGCTTTAAAATCAGCTTTAAATGATCCACCAGATATGATAATTTTGGACATTTTAATGCCAGAACTTAATGGTATTGAATTGTGCAGAATTTTAAAGCAAAACCCAAATTTATCTGAAACGCCAATATTGTTTATAACGGCTATTGAAGATGTGAATAACAAAATTAAAGCATTTTCTGTAGGAGCTTCTGATTATATAACAAAACCATATCACATACAAGAAGTTTTAGCAAGAATAAAAACACATCTCGCACTTAAGGAGGCTAACTTACAACTCAAAAAGTACAATTTTGAATTATTAAAACTTGTAGAAGAAAAAGCAAAAGAAATTTTTGAATCACAACTTTCAACAATTGTCGCTATATCTAAACTTGTAGAATATCGTAATGTAGAAACTGGGCAACATATTGAAAGAGTGCAAACTTTTTGCAAATTATTAGCCTCTTCTTTAAAAAATAACAGTTACTATAAATCGCTAATTGATGATGAATTTATAAACACTATATATTGGGCTTCTGCTTTACATGACATAGGAAAAATAGGAATTCCTGATGATATTCTCCTAAAACCCAGGTCCCTTACTCCAGCTGAAAAAGAGATAATGAAACAGCATACGCTTATCGGCGCCCGAGCACTGGAAGAAGTTCGGAAGAAATACCCTAAGAACAATTTCATAAATATGGGCATCGAGATCGCCAGATGGCATCATGAGAGATGGGATGGAAAAGGGTATCCCGATGGTCTAATCGGGGAAGAAATACCTCTATCTGCCCGAATAATGGCCTTGGTGGATATGTATGATGCTCTAAGGGCGAATCGACCCTATAAACCCCCTTTCGGCCATGAAGAAAGTGTGGAACTCATAAAAATGGAAGAAGGACATGCCCTTGACCCCATCATTGTGGAAAATTTTCTCTCAATAGAGGAAAAATTTTCCCAAGTGTGGGAAGAATTTAATCGCACATATACTTTCTTGACCACTTAAATACCTATTAAATATCAGGCACAATAATTGCTAAAAAATCTGTAGAAGTATTTCACCTAAGGAGGATTAATATGAGACGTTATGACCTTAGGTGTAATCTTAACGTGCCAGTAAGGGTGATTTACACTAATGAGGAAATGTCCCATTGTGATACATACACCAAAAACTTGGGTTTACACGGAGCTTTTCTTTCCTTAAAAAAATACTTATCAAAGGGATTTTGGACAAAATTAATTTTTAAGCTTCAAAACGAAAAAATCGAAACAAAAGGAATTGTTTTAAGGAGTGAAGATGAAGGAGTAGCTGTACGCTTTAAATCTCCAGATTTAAAAGTAAAACAGACTATTTTTGATACTATAAAAGAGCATCTACCTCATAATAACTGTCCATTCTGTGGAATGCTGCAAACTAGCAAAGATACTATTTGCTCTTCTTGTGGTTTTCCCCTTGATTTTTATTCTCCGCTTTTCCTTGAAGAATTTGAAAAAAGGTTATTAAAAACAAAATTGGAGACCATATATTCATATATAGATAAATTTGTTAAAAAATGCGATTTTGTTGATACACATAAAAATCAAACGTTGCCAAAGGAAATGATAATGTTAGATTTAGAAAACGATATCTATACTATCGCTAATTTGTGCCGTGAGATAGAAGAGTTGGGAATATGTGATAACGATTTCCTTTCAAAATTTAAAAGGGACATATTTGAAAAAACGGATTTGGTTTTTTCCAGAAGCTATTTCATAAGTTACGCAAGAAAATGGCCCAAGGGTTATCCAGGTGATTATAAGCTTTTGGAGCTAATTTATAGAAACATGCCCCTTTCATCTGGGATAGGAGAGATTCTTGACAAAATCTTCTTGCGTGCTAAGTTAGCAGAAGCAGTGAGAGGTAGGTTAAATACAATGGTTAAATTGCTTCAAAATGAACTTTCCGCGCGTTCTGGGTTAAAGATTTTGAACATCGCTTGCGGATCTTGTCGAGAATTTATAGACCTTTCAAAAGAATTAAAAGAATCGAAAGCGCATATTACGTGTGTCGACCTTGATGATGAAGCTTTAGATTTTGCAGCAAGAAGGGCTTATTTACTTGGTATCGATAACCAAGTCTCATTTAGGAAATATAACGCTATCAGAATGGTAAAAACAGAAAGAATTTTAAAAGAATTCGGAAAATACGATCTGATTTATAGCATCGGCCTGTTCGATTATCTTTCAGATGAAATTGTTATAGGTTTATTCGAATCATTGTATGAAATACTCAATAAACAAGGTAAGTTAATTATTGCTTTTAAAGATACAAACGCTTATGATCCCAGTGTGTACCATTGGATTGTTAACTGGAATGCATTTTTACAAAGGACTCCTTATGATATTTTTATGTTATTAGATAAAGCTGGAATTTCTAAATCACAAATAACTTTGATAAGAGAACCATCGGGAGTTATTACTTTTTACATGATTGAGAAGAATTGACAGAAGAAAAATACGTTCAGGAAGAGTTTTATAAGATTACTTATAGGCGTGTAGAGTTTCTCCTTCTTTTCGGAGCTTTTCTGTTTTTACTCCTTTCTTTGTTAGATTATCTTACTGTACCCGCTCGCTTTTATCTTTTTCTTTTGTTAAGAACGTTGATTTCTGCCTTTTTAATATTATGTTATTTTGTATTAAGCACATTACGTAACAAAAAACTGCCACTAAATATTTTTATTTTGGTTACAACATCGTTATGCGCTGTTGTTATAGAATTAATGATATTAAATCATGAAGGCCCCCATTCTCCTTACTATGCCGGTTTGATCTTGCTTTCCATTTTTTCCTTGGGAATGATCCCTTTACCGATAATTTGGGCATTTTTTACTGCTCTTGCTATATGTACTATTTATATTATCCCTGCTTTATTCTTCTTCACTAACAAAATTATTTTTATCGTCAATTTCTTTTTCTTAATCATTATCAATTTAACATTGTTAATTTGGAGATATCTTGATAACAAGCGTTTACAAAAGGAAATAACATTAACTCAAGAACTTGCGAAAGAGAAAGAGCTACTCTCCGAATATTCTTATAAATTGGAACAATTAGTTGAAGAAAGAAACAAAGAACTACATATGAGCGAAACTTTATTAAATACACTCTTTGAAAATGCAAACGAAGGCATAATAATTGCAAATCTCAAAGGAACTATTATTAAAGCCAATTCCTATGCCTCAAGGCTTCATGGATTTGAGGTATTAGAAGGTTTAAATATACAAATGCTCGAAGTACCGAACAAGTCAATGCCGTGGGAGAGAAAAATAAAAGAGCTTATGGAGAAGCATACTTTATTATACGAAACAGAACATTACACAAAAGAGGGTAATAGAATACCATTAGAAATAAGCTCATCTTTAATCGAGATAAATGATCAAAAATATATACAACTATTTTGCCGAGATATATCCGAAAGGAAGAAAATGCAAGCTGAACTTATATATTCACAAAAAATGGAATCAATAGGTATAATGGCAGGAGGAATAGCCCATGATTTCAACAACATACTTTCTGCAATTTTAGGAAACGTAGAGTTATTAAGGATGCAGGAATCATTAACAGAATCGTTTTTGCAAAAGCTTAACGATATAGAAGAGGCAGCACGTTCGGCTTCCCAAATTGTATCTAAATTATTAGATTTTGCCCGGAAAAAACCGTTAGACATGGTAACAATAGATTTAAATATGGTGGTAAGCGAAAGTATGAAATTAATAAGTAACCTTAAACCACCAAACATTAAAATCAGTATGAATTTATATGAAAAACCTTTAATGCTAAAAGCTGATCCAATAATGCTTGAACAGTCTATAGTAAACATCGTACTTAATGCATTTGATGCTATGCCTCAAGGTGGGGTCCTAAAGATATCTACTACTATTGTAGAAAAGGGAGGAGAAAAAAAGGCAAAGTTATCCATTTCTGACACAGGCGTAGGAATACCTCCTGAACATCTACCTTATATATTTGATCCGTTTTTCACCACAAAGAAAAAAGGTAAAGGTACAGGACTGGGGCTGGCAGTAGTTTATGGAATAGTGAAAGAGCATAAAGGAAATATCGAGGTGGAAAGTTATGTCTCTCAAGGAACCACTTTTCATATCTATTTGCCACTTTTACAACAACAAGAAAAAAATACAACTTCAGTTCCTATGGGAACGCATACAATTTTAGTTATAGATGACGAAGAAAGAATAATCTCCTTTATAAAAGAGGTACTCGAAAAAGAAGGAATCAATGTCATCGGAACTACAAATCCACAAGAAGGGTTAGAATTATTTAAAACTCTAAGAAGAAGTTTAAAAACCGTAATAGTAGATCTCGTAATGCCTAATATTGATGGGAAAACTTTAATATCATCTTTTAAAAAATTATCTCCTACAGTCAAGATTATTTGTATTACTGGATATCCGAAGTTAACCGAAAATGTTCCGTTTGATTTCTTATTGATTAAACCTTTCGATCGTTCAAAATTATTAGAAACTATAAAAAAGATAATTTCGAATAATTAAGCCTTTTTGATTTTCCTCGGTGCAACAATCCACAAAAACACTATGGAAATCAAAGAAGAACCGATCACCAATAAGAAAGAAGGCCTATAAGTACCAAACTTGTCGAAAATATAACCCGCTATCCCCACCCCAATTATCGATAACAAATACATAGCGGACTCAAAAAAACCGTAAATAGCCCCGAATTGTTCACCTTTAAACAAATCAGCTGCCACCGCCATAAAAGAAGGAGCAGTGGCTCCCCATCCTATCCCAAAAAACAAAACAAAAAGGTATAAAGGAAGATCATTCTCAGGATATACAAAAATAAGCCATAAAGCGCTAAGTGCCAAACATATGGCCCCAATGCTATATGACCACTCCCTTCCTATTCTATCCGAAAGCCATCCCCAAATGATCCTAAAGACAGAAGAAATTATCCCCACTACCGCAAAAGCTAATGAAGCAATTTTGACATCTATACCTTTATCTACTAAAAATCGGACGTTATGAACAAGTATGATCTGAATACCCATAAGAGCAAAAGAGGCAAAGCACACCAGAAACCAGAATTTACGCGTTCTTAAAGCATCCCAAAAACGGTAATTATTACTCCTTATATCATCAAGTGACAAAGAGCAGGATAATCCATCTTCCTTAAGGCCCATCTCTTGAGGTTTAGAACGTAACAAAAGGCCATTTGTGGGCAAAAGTATTCCCAACGTGACAATTCCTAAAATTATAAAAGCCTCACGCCACCCAAAAATTTGAATCATCCTCTCTGAAAAAAGTACTAACAGAAATGTGCCAACCCCCATCCCTGAGGCAGCAATCCCTGAAGCAAGTCCTCTTTTCCTTTCAAACCAGCGGGACAAGATGGCGGAATAAGTAACTATACTTATGAAACAAATGCCTGTGCCGGCAATTATCCCATAATAGATATACAGGGTCCATAAATTTTTGATAAAAGCACATAAGACCAAACCAATCCCGCAAATAATAACTCCTAAAACTACAACCTTTCGAGGATCAAAACGATCAATGAGCGTACCGATAATAGGAACAAAAACCATATACATCACAAAACTTATTGATTGAGCTACTGCTGCTTCTCCTCTTCCCCACGAAAAAACTTCTACCAAATGACTGTAAAAAACTGAAAAACTCGCCCTAATGCCCATCCAAAAAGCCATAGAAATAAAAGCTACAGCTACAATTATCCATCCGTAAAATAATTTAGGTTTCAATTAGAGTAACCCCCTGTAAATAATTTAGGAGTAAGATAACTTTTAGCATAATTTTCTAGCCCTTGAAGCACTCCTTCGGCTATTTTCTCCAAATATGAATCATCTTTAAACTTTCGTTCTTCGTCCGGATTACTAATGAAACCAATTTCTACAAGTATCGAGGGCATTTTGGCCCCCACAAGGACTATAAAGGGAGCGCGTTTAACCCCAAGATCGTAAGTCTGACAGTGAGGATTGTTAAGTAGGACTATCAATGAGGTTTGAACCAATGAAGCAAGTTTTTCCGATTCGTCGACCTTTGCCCTCAACATCAAGTCATATAAAATCAATTGAAGTGCATCTATTTTTGAAGGAGGTACTCCGTTCTCTCGGGCAGCAAGTCTTAAGGCTTCACGGTCGGTGGTGAAGCTTAAAAAATAGGTCTCAACGCCTTTCTGAAACCTATTATAAGAAGCGTTACAGTGAATCGAGACGAAAAGATCCCCGCCTACTTTATTAGCGATTTCGGTGCGTTTTTCCAGTGGAAGGAATTCGTCATTTTCACGGGTCAATATTACTCTCCATCCTAAACGGTTTTCAGCCTTTTCTCGTAAAATCTTTGCCACTTTAAGAACCACATCTTTTTCTCTTAAACCGGTAGCACCAATTGCTCCCGGGTCTTTTCCTCCATGTCCAGGATCTATGACTAGGGTTAACGGTTGACCCCCTTGAGAGGTAACGCTTTTTTCTCCATATAGTTCTATCTGGAAACGGAAAGGAGAATCCAATTTAAAAACTTTATAATCACGGAGGTTTATACCTTCAACTACTACCCTAACGGTGTTAGGGTCGAATTGACCTGTCCTTATTCTATAACCTTTTAAACCTGATTCCAAAAATTGAGTAACTTCGTTAGAAATCCTCGCCGGCGTAAAGTCTATATAAAACCTTGGAGGAAGATTCTTTAAAGGATCTTCTTTTAAAAAACCCACCTTATAGGAAACCTCCTTATCCATAAAAATGAGGAGTTTTACACAACACCCCTCTTGCCACCCTTTTAAATCACGCACAAAACCTGGGGATCCAAGGACGTTTGCCACTAATGAAATTAATGTAAGTAAAATACCAAGAAGCCTCTTTTTGAGCAGAAATGACATATAAGTTAGTTCTTAGCCATAGGTGTAAGAATCCGGGGAGTTATGAATATCAATAATTCCTTTCTATCTTCCGCTTTGGTTTTGTTTTTAAACAACCAACCAACAAGCGGTAAATCCTTTAACCCAGGAACCCCTTGGGTGCTACCAGTTTTAGAGTATTCATAGATCCCACCTAAGACGATTACCTCTCCATCCCTTACCATCAATTGAGTTTTAGCCCTGCTCTTTTTAACGGTTGGTTGTCCTTGAACTATGCGTGACCAATCTGGTGTTTCCTTCGAACATTCTATGTCAAGCTTAATGTGCCCGTTGGCAGTAACATGAGGGGTAACGGTTAGTTTCAAGGTGGCATCTATAAATTCCGTTGAAACCGTACCCTCTGTGGTAAGCTTTAAATATGGGATTCTTATACCTTGTTCAATATAGGCTTCTGTGTGATCCAATGTCACAACCCTAGGGCTAGAAATGACTTCTCCAAGTCCCTTCTGCTCCATAGCCGAAAGCTTTGCCTCGAAAAAGCGGCCTATGTTCCCAATATAGAAATCCACCGCTCCTCCCGATCCAATGCCCACAGTTGCAGGAAGATTTAAAAGATAGTCGGAAGTACCCGATTGCTTCATCGTACCCTCAGAAGCTCCGGAAATCGATACCTTATCCCCCTCATAACTTGTGTTATAAGCACCACCCCAACTTATGCCCAACTCCCTTTTAAATTCCGTCGTAGCCTCAACGATTTTGGCATCGATCAATACTTGAGGAGTTTGAGAATCAAGGCGATTTATAAGTTCCTTAACCCTAAGGATCCTTTCCTCCACATCCTTAACGATTAGAGTATTAGTCCTTTCATCAACAACTACACTGCCTCTAGGACCCAAAAGATCCTTTACCTTAGGAACAAGATCAGAAGCCTTACTATAACTTACGGGTATTAATTCCGTGCTTACGGGCTTTATAGCTTCTTCCGCTACTTTAGTTTGTGCCCTTGCCTCTTTTTCCTTCTGAAGTCTCTCTAAAGTAGAAATACGAATGACATTACCTACCCATTCCATACCCAAATTATTAGTAACCAAAATGATATCAAGCGCCTGATCCCAGGGAACATTTAAAAGACGTAGTGTCACTTTCCCTTTAACCTCCTCTGTGACTAAAATGTTAACTTTTGCTACATCGGCAAATAACCTCAATACATTGGGCAAATCCGCATCCTTTAAATCCAAACTTATTCGAGTCCCGCTATACTCTTTTTCGCCTTTCATCAAACGCTCTAAAATAGAAATAGAATCTGTTGAAGAAGCTCCCACTGAAGAAAGATTCAGAAATATCCAGTACAACCCCAAAGTTATAATTAATATCAAAACTTTTAATTTAAGCTTCATGGCTTCTTTTCTCCTTTCTCTTGAGGATGAAGATATAAAATGATCTCTTTTTTCCGGATTCGTCCTACAATGTCTTTGTAAGTCTCCTCTATAATTACGCCATCTTTCCTTATCTCTTTAACCCTTCCAAATCGATTACCTATATAATCCCCTATGCGAATTATGTATCCCTTCCCTTCTGAATCTTCTACCATAGCCCTATCTTCATTTCCGCCTACAATTATCGCCACAAGCTTCAATTGGCTCAATTCATATTGTAAAAGGGGAGACTCAATTACTCCTTTTGGCCTAATGGGCTCTTCTCTTTTTATAAAGGGCCTAAAGGGATCCCTTAACGTTTCTGGATCATAAATGAGCACCTTCTGTTCGCTTAAGCTATTAAATACGGGAAAAAAGGAAAGAAGCAAAATAACAAAAACTTTTTTAAGATTTCTTCTCATCCTTTTTACCTGCCGCAGATGTTTCTTCTATGAAGTAATAAGTAGCACCCTTACAAACTCCCTTAAGTTTTACAAACCTTTCCCCTCCTGCGGCTTCTTTAATGGGAGAAAAGGAGAATTCCCTTATAGTTATTATCCTTGGAAGCTGCCCCACTTGATAAAAGAACATCCCAATTTGATGATAGTTACCCACAAAACTCATCTCAAAAGGTACTTCCGCATAAAAACTCTTCCTTTCTTCCCCTTTAAGTTGAAAGGACTCAATATCTAAACCTGAATTTTTACCCACCAAAGATACCATTTTGAGTAAACCGGGTACTTCCTTTTCGTCTGGTAATTTTGTAGTAATCTCAGCCAATTTATTCCGTATCTCGGCCATTTCACTCCTATATTTATCCAACTGTTGAGCCATCATCTTCTTTCGATCTCTTTCATTTATCAACTGCTCCAAACGATGTTCTTTTTCTATAATTCTTAATTTTTGAGGCCTATAAAAGACCTGCCAGAATACAGCTAAAATAACTATCCACAATAAAATCACAACGAGAATCTCTCTTTTTATTGTCTTAAACCTCGTCATTTAATCTATCCTAAATTCACAAGTTAAGATAAACTTTTTAAGGTTTACCCCTCCTATCGATTGTTTTGTCACAGATTCGAGCTCAACTTTCTTTATGTAAGGAGACCCCTTAAGAGCCGTCATGAAATCGGCTATCGTCTCCTCATCTAAAGCTATGCCACTGCACTTTACCGATTCTCCCTTTTTTTCCAATCCCTCAAGCCAAAGCTTTTCTGGAACCCTTTTGCTCAAATCCATCATTATAACGGCGGCCTCAAGCCTGCCTTTTTCTAAAGCCTCAGCTACCTTCAAACGTTTTTCCAAAGCCTCTTTTTCGTTTTTTAATTGAGCGACTTCTTTAATTAAAAGATCTAATCTCTTTATCTCCTCGTTTATCTTCCCTATATTCTCATCCACGATTCGTTCCTTTTGATTAGCTGTCCATTTTAGATAAACACAAACTACTATAACCAAGCTTGTGAGAAGGAGAGACACCGAAACTTTAAACCTTTTCTTTTCTTTCTCGCGAATCTCACTAATAGGCAAAAGGTTTATCTCTATCATCTCTCACACTTTCCTAAGGGCAAGACCTACAGCCACTGCAGTAAAAGGCGCAATTTCCTTCAAATAATCTAGGGGGAACTTATTAGCATCAACTATTAAATTGTTAAATGGGTTAAAAAAGTCCACATTGACCCCAATGCGCTCCTCTATCATCTCCTTAAGGCCTGGCACTTTTGTAGTGCCACCAGTTATATAAAGCTTATTGATCTTTTCATCCGGATAGGAAGCTGAAAAAAAATCTAAGGTTTTGGCTATTTCAAGCGAAATAAGACGCGAAACTCTACTAACGACTTTGTTAACCTTAGGATTTCTTTCATCCTTAAGGCTAAGCTTCAGGGATTCGGCCTCTTCATATCCTATACCCATTTCTTTTTGTAACTCCTCAGTATAAAACCTTCCTCCAATAGCCACATCTCTTGTGAAAAGGCATTCCCCATTTTTAACTACATTTATAGTAGTCACACTATCACCAATATCACATAAAGCTACAACATTTTTAACTTCGTGAGGATAATTTATTTCGAAAGCATTCTGTAGCGCAAAAGCATCAACATCTATTATTACTGGTTCTAATTCTGTTTCTTCTAAAATAGCTAAATAATTATTAATCATCTCTTTCTTGGCTGCTACAAGTAAAATCTCCATAACCTCCGCTTCTTGGGACAATATATGGAAATCTAATACCACCTCTTCTACATCGGGAATATATTTTTTCGCCTCTATTCTTAAATTCTCCTCAAGCTCCTTTTGACTCATAGGAGGTATAAGTAATCTTTTTACTATTACTCCATGTCCGGCTACAGAAGTCGCTACTTTTCTCTTTTTTAACTTATGCGCATTTATCAATAAACGTAGCGCTTCTGCTACGCTTATCAAATCGACATAACCCCTTTGAGAGACACTGCCTGGAGGAAGAGGTTGTAAAGCGATTTTATCAACCCGATAAACATCTTTTTCGAGTTTAAGTTCGACCAATTTAATGTTGCTGGAACCTATATCGATCCCTAATGCTAAAGAAGCCCTCTTACCACTCTTTAAAGCCTCCAATACTTTCATTATCAAAAATCCCTCTAAATTTGTATGCCAAAAAACTGGGTTTGTCAACTCTTTTTAAAAAACCTCTTGCAAAAATGAGGTCATTTGGAGCAAATTTGCAATCAGAAAAAATCGCATAAGGGGGATGGGGATGGACCAAAACGTGAAAAAAAACGTTTTTAACTCCAATCGACAGAAGCCGAATTCCCTTTCCTCTCGGTGTTTAGGCCCAATAGAAAACCTTGAGGATAAGGTTAGCCCTAATTGGTGGTCTCAGGTCTTTGATAGCCTTTATTTAAAAACGGACGGTGACCTGGTAGATGATCCCTTAATCACAAAAATTGAAGTTGATATATTGCTTGATATATTAAAACCATCAATAGAAGATAAGATATTGGATTTATGTTGTGGACACGGAAGGCATAGTTTAGAGCTTGCAAGAAGGGGGTTTAAATACGTTGAGGGACTTGATAGGTCACATTATTTAATTCAAAAGGCTAAAAATCACGCAAAAAAAGAAGGATTGAATGTCAAATTTCGAGAAGGTAACGCTTTAAAACTCCCTTACAGCCCTGATAGTTTCAACGTGGTGCTGATTTTGGGTAACAGCTTTGGATATTTCGAATCACTCAAAGACGATCTCAAAGTGTTAAAGGAAGTTTTCAAGGTTCTAAAACCATGGGGACGGATTTTTATCGATGTGGCCGATGGGGAATATCTAAAAACGCATTTCCAACCCAGGAGTTGGGAATGGATAGACAAAAAACATTTCGTCTGTAGAGAAAGAAGCCTCTCAAGCGATGGGCAAAGACTAATATGTAGAGAGATAATAACCCATGTGGAAAAGGGAGTCATTGCCGATAGATTTTACGCTGAAAGGCTTTACACACGAGAAGCCCTAAGAGAACTGCTTCAAACGGCAGGCTTCAGCGATATAACGTTTCATAAGGAATTCGTAAGTCATTCTAAACGAAACCAAGATTTGGGAATGATGGAAAGACGCATCTTTGTAAGCGCAGTTGCGAAAAAGGAATGGAGCTTCGTTAAAAAGAAAGCAAAAAAAGAGCTAAAACATGTGGTGGTTTTACTAGGTGACAAAAGAAAACCCGATCCCTTGAAACCAATGGGAATTTTTGACGACGATGATATTTATACCATCGATAAGTTAAAAGAAGCCCTCAACGAATTGGAGGATTACAGATTTAGTTATCTCGATAATCATGATACATTAATATTTGATCTTATAAAGATCAAGCCTAAAATCAATTTTGTATTTAATCTCTGTGACGAAGGTTATTTCAACGATCCGTTGAAAGAAGCTCATATCCCTGCTTTATTGGAAATATTAGGAATACCTTACACTGGTTCGGGTCCTCGTTGTTTAATATACTGTTATGACAAATCACTAATACGGGGAATTGCAAGGGAAATGGGAATTCCTGTACCTTCAGGTGTATTAGTAAAATCGGAGGATATGAGCTTTGATTTTTCGTTAAATTTCCCTGTAATTGTCAAACCTGTTTTTGGTGACTCAAGTTTTGGGATTACTGCGCGTAGTGTTGTGAATAATCTCGAACAGTTACTCGATGTTATCCATGAAACTCGTGAGAATTTTGGTTATGATAAGCCAATCCTTATTGAGGAATTCCTTACAGGGAAAGATTTAAGTGTAGGTATTATCGGAAATCCCCCTGATGATTTCATAGTACTCCCTATTATTGAAGAGGATTATTCCCAATTACCTTTAGATTTACCAAGAATATGTGGATATGAAGCTAAATGGTTGCCAGACTCGCCTTATGGAAAAATCCGATCGATTAAAGCAGAATTACCTGAAGAAGTTAAGGGGTTCATCATTGAATGTTGTTTAAAATTGTTTTCGAGACTTGAATGCAGGGACTATTGCCGCTTTGATTGGCGTTTAGATTACGAGGGCAATCCGAAGTTATTAGAAGTAAACCCCAATCCAGGTTGGTGTTGGGATGGACATTTAGCCAAAATGGCGGAAATAGCGGGTATAACTTACAAGGAGATGTTAGGTCTTATTCTTGAAGCTGCCCAGAAGCGTTTGGGGAAGAAGGCGTAACTTGTACCCCTTGGAGGAAAGGCTCAAAAATGCCTTCTTCTTCCGGAGAAGCAGGTAATCCAGTCTGGGGGTTAATTCTTATGAACACCACCTCGCCTTCGGGTAAAGGAAAGTCTTGAGGCAAATGTCCAGAAAGGGCCTCTTTCATGAAATTAACCCATATGGGCAAGGCAGCCCGTGCCCCCGTTTCACCCGGTCCTAAGGATCTGGACTTATCGAACCCCACCCATACCCCTGTGATGAGATGGGGTACATATCCTATAAACCATGCGTCGGTGTAATTGTCTGTGGTTCCAGTTTTACCCGCACATGGCCAACCGAGACTTTTGGCCATTTGAGCGGTACCTTCTTGGACTACTGATTGAAGCATGTTAGTCATGATGTAGGCGACTCCTTCGCTCAAAACTTGCGGGTTATACTTCCCTTGAGGCTCGATCCCTTGTTTCCGAAGCTCTCCCTCTAAAGGTAACGGCTCGTTCTCTTCCAATACCTTTCCCTCTCTATCCACTATCTTCCTAACGAAAACAGGCTGTATAAGATGCCCACCAGTGGCAAAAACGGCAAAGGCCCTAACAAGCTCAAAAAGCGTGACCGGCGAAGAACCTAAAACTGTCGAAAGGTCCCTGCTTAAGTGAGAATTAATCCCCAAGCGTTTCGCGAATTGTATCACGTAATCTATTCCCAATTCCCTTGCTAGATTAACGGTTGCGCAGTTTAAACTTTGAGCCAACGCAAATCTCAGCGTAACTGGGCCGTAAAAACGCCCTTGATAATTCATAGGTTTCCAATTTTCCTCAGGATAAACTACCGGAACGTCCAAAATCTTACTAACCGGATTAAACCCTTTAGTCAAAGCCGCGGCGTATACCACTGGCTTAAAGGCCGAACCCGGTTGACGTTTTGCTTGAAGAGCCCGGTTGAATTGACTCCGATGAAAATCATAACCCCCCACCATAGCTCTGACGTAACCAGTAGGCAATTCCATGGCAAAAATAGCACCTTCTACTTCTGGTTCTTGGTAAAACTCAAGCTTAAACACATCCTCGAGTTTCTCTTTTACTTTCACCCTTATAACATGGCCTCTTTTAAAACCTCCTTTAAGCCAAGTGAGATTCTTTGATTCGAGAACCCCCTTTTCCTTCCCCATACTAACCCACACCTTCTCCTTTTCCACATTAAGAACCACCCCCAGGTAAACCTTACCCACTTCTATTCTCTTATTCTCATCTTCGAGAGCCTTACAGAAATCCTTGATCTCCTTTTCGCTGATTACTCTCTCTGGTCCTTTATAACCTTGCCTTTTGCTAATGTTCAAAATTCCCTCTCGAAGAGATGTAAAAGCGGCCCTTTGAAGTCGGGAATCCATCGAGATATAAACCGTTAATCCTTCTTCATATACTGTTTTTTCCCCATAACGATTTAAAAGATACTGTCTTACATAATCTAAATAATAAGCTGAAGCCTCTTGAAGTTCGCGATCGTGTTCTCTCAATTTTAAAGGAGTAGCATAAGCTATACGAGCTTCATCTTGGGAGATATATCCCTCTTCGACCATTCTATTTAATACGTAAAATTGACGCCTTTTCGCTAATTCGAAGTTACGATAAGGGGAATAAATCTCAGGTGCCCTTGGCAAACCGGCTAATAATGCAATTTCGGCTAAATTTAACTGATGAGGGAATTTGCCAAAATAATAATCCGCCGCGGCTCCTATACCATAATTGCCGTGCCCCAAATAAATTTGATTGAGATACAGATAAAGTATCTCGTCCTTAGTCAATTGCTGTTCTATACGCCAAGCCAAAATCATCTCCTTTATCTTTCTGGAAAGCGTCCTTTCAGGATCAAGGATCAACGATCTTACTAATTGTTGGGTGATAGTACTTCCGCCTTGAACTACCCTTCCTGCCTCCACGTTTTTTAACATAGCTCTGGCGATGCCGACGAGGGAAATCCCTTTATGGCGATAAAAATCCGCATCCTCCGCTGCTACAAAAGCCTGTTTGAGCAAACGGGGAATACTCTCATTAGGGACGAGGATTCTTCTCTGAAGGTAAAGTTCACCTACTACCTTACCGTCATCGGAGATCACCCTTGTAATTACGGGAGGTTTCCAACTGTTAATGTCTTTAAGGGGGGGTAAAGAATAAGTGAAATAAAATAAAGGTACCCCTATTATTCCGAACAAAAATCCTATAAAAATCATGAGTCCCTTTCCTTTCATCATTATAAAATTTTAACATAAAACCCATGCCTTTACACTCATTCGAAGCTTGTTTAACTTTGAAGAGGGATGGAGGCAATTTTAACTCATCTTAATGCTGATTTTGACGCCTTGGGTTCAATCATCGCCGCTCAGAAACTTTATCCCGAGGCCTTTGTAGTTTTCCCGGGTTCACAGGAAAGAAGCCTTAGGGATTTTTTGATAAGCTCGGCTTTTTATCTCTTTAATTTAAAACGCATAAAAGAAGTGGAACTCTCCGCCATTAAAAGGCTCATAGTGGTAGATACCCGCCAGAGATCACGCATAGGGGTTTTTGCTCGGCTTTTGGAAAAAGAGGAAGTAGAAGTACACATTTACGATCATCATCCCCCTTCTCCCGATGACTTCAGAGGTAAGGTAGAAGTCATCGAACCGAAGGGAGCGAACACCACCATTATGACGCGGCTTTTGAGGGAAAGAGGGATAAGGATCTCCAAGGATGAGGCCACTATAATGTTAATCGGGATCTACGAGGATACCGGATCTTTCACCTTTCCTTCCACCACAGCAGAAGATTTACGAGAAGCTGCTTTTCTTATTGAACTTGGAGCCGATTTGAAGGCGGTAAATGACATTATGGCGCGAGAAATGACGCCCGAACAGATCAAACTTCTCAGTCAAATGTTAGAAAACGCAGAAAAATACCATATCAATGGATCCGAAATAGTTATCACCTCTGCTTCTTCTGAAGAGTATTTACAAGACGTGGCCTTCCTGGTCCACAAGCTGAGAGGAATGGAAAGTGGGGATGCTCTCTTTGTGATCTTGAGAATGGAGAATAGGGTGCTTCTCATTATGCGTTCCAAAAGTCCAAAGGTGGACGTTAGCAAGATAGCCATCGAGTTTGGAGGAGGGGGACATCCCACTGCAGCTTCGGCGACTATCAAAAACATGACCCCTCAAGATGTAAAAGAAAGGTTGCTCAAATTATTACCTAATATTGTAGAACCCCCGGTTTTGGCGAAAGACATAATGATCTCACCTCTCAAGACAATCCACCCTGACACCACCTTAAAAGAAGCTCATGAAATCATGCAAAAGTTTGCCTTAGGAGTGCTACCTGTAGCGGAAAAAGGGAAATTTCTGGGGCTGATAGGTTGGGAAGAGGTTGAGAAGGGCGTTTTACATGGATTAGATGAAAGGAAAGTGAGCGAATTCATGAGGAGAGAAGTCCCCGCTCTTACGGAGGAAACCCCCTTATGGGAAATCTATGAGAAGATCATATCAGGAAATGAGAGGCTTCTACCAGTAATAAAGGAAGGTAAACTTATAGGAGGTGTTACTAAAAGCGAAATACTTAGGGCATTTGAAGGATTTGCAACGGGTTTCAAATTAAAAGAGGAAAAGGGGCGGAGAAAGAATCTAAAAACCTTACTCGAAGACCGGCTACCGCCTTTTGTGTTCGAGTTTTTGCGCAAAGCGGGAGAATTGGCCACAAAAATGGATATGAAAGCTTACTTGGTGGGAGGTTTTGTGAGAGATCTTTTAACGGGCAATAAAAACATGGACTTAGATATAGTAGTGGAAGGAGATGCGATCGCCTTCAGTAAGATCCTGGCGGAAAATTTGGGTCTTAATTACAAAGTCCATAAAGCAATGGGCACCGCTTCTCTTTTTCTACCCGAAGGTTTTAAGGTGGACGTTGCCACTGCGAGAATAGAGTTTTATCCAGAACCCGCTTCTCCCCCTAAGGTGGAGAGAGGTTCCCTTAAGATGGATTTATACCGGAGGGACTTCACCATAAATGCATTAGCCATAGACCTCAATCCCTCTTCCTTTGGCGAACTTATAGACTTTTTTGGGGGTCAAAGGGATTTAAAGGATAAGATGATAAGGGTACTGCACGGCATGAGTTTCATCGAAGACCCATCCAGGATCTTTCGGGCCCTTCGCTTTGAAGCCCGTTTTGGTTTTAAGCTGGACCGCCAGACCGAATCACTTATGAAAGTGGCCATCAATTCGGGAGTGGTCGAAAAATTGAGCGGTCACAGGTTTTTTAACGAATTAAAATTGATCTTGGAAGAACCCGACCCCCTTAAGATCCTCTTAAAAATGGAAGAACTGGGGTTATTAAAGGTGTTTCACCCGGATTTGAGTTTATCGGCCAAAACAAAAGCTTATATTCTCAAGACTCAAGAAGTATTGAATTGGTATAATCTGCTTTTTCTGCCGGAAAGACTTGAACAATACGTGGTTTACCTCCTCTCTCTCACCGAGTCGCTTAAAGAAGAAAGCAAAGTCGAGTTTTGCGAAAGGCTTAATTTGGGAAGTTCTTTAAGGAAAAAACTGATCGAAGAGAGAAAAAAAGCCCAAAAAGCGCTTTGGCAAATTAAAAGGGAAAAGGATCCCTATAAAGTTTATGAGTTGTTAATCCCGTTCAGTTTGGAGATCCTTCTCTATCTCATGGTGATAAGCGAAGAAAGGGACGTTCAGAAGCTTTTAGCGGATTTTATATCTCGAGCACGATGGGAAAAACCGGAACTCAGGGGAAAGGATTTAAAGGACCTGGGGATACCTCCGGGCCCCAATTACAATCTAATATTCAAGCGCCTCCTGGAAGCCAGGATCAAAGGGGAGATAAAGACCCGAGAAGAAGAATTGGAGTTGGTTAAAAGGGAATTTATGGATAAAATGGTGGAGCAATGAAAATAGCTGTTGCAGGAAAAGGAGGAGTCGGAAAAACCACCATAGCAGGAGGGTTGGCTCGGTTTTTAGCCGAAAAGGGCTATAAGGTTTTGGCCATAGATGCGGACCCTGATGCAAATTTGGCCTCGGCTCTCGGATTCAGGGAAGAAGAAATAAGGGGGGTAAAACCTTTAGCCCAGATGAAGGAATTGGTGAAGGAACGAACCGAAGTGATGCCAGGTGGTGTTTTTAATCTAAACCCAAAAGTGGATGATATACCTGACACTTTCGGTAAAACCAAGTACGGGGTGAAACTCCTTATACTTGGAACCTTACAAAAGGCCGGAACCGGTTGCTTTTGTCCCGAAAATGCACTACTCAAAACGTTGCTTCACCATATTCTGGTCAAACGAGAAGAGTTCGTCATTCTGGACATGGAAGCGGGTCTCGAACATTTAAGTCGAGGCAGTACCAAAGGGGTCGATGCCTTTTTGGTGGTGGTAGAACCAGGACAGAGAAGCATCTCCACCGCTTGGCAGATTAAAGAAATGGCAGAACAGCTTGGGATAAAAAGGATATTCGTAGTGGGAAACAAGGTCGTTTCAGAAGAGGACAAAAGGTTTATCGATGAAGGAATGAGTGGTTTGCCGATTTTAGGATATTTCCCTTATCTTCCTTCCATTCAAGAAGCGGATAAAAGGGGGCTCTCCCCTTATGATCTTGATCCTCTAGTAAAGGAAGAAATAGGAAAAATCTTTAAAAAGTTAGTGGAAAACTTAACCCTTATGATATGATCCCTGTAATCTCTCTTGATTGCCCTTCCTATGACGAAAAAGTCTTAAAAAGAACCCTTGAAGAACTTCTTTCCGCTTTAGGAGGAATAGAAAACCTTATTAAACCGACCGAGAAAGTCTTAATTAAACCGAACCTCTTAAGAGCCTCTCCCCCTGAAAAAGGCGTAACGACTCATCCGCTTTTAGTGAAGGCCCTGACGGAGATACTAAAGGACATAGGAGCCCAGGTGATAATAGGTGACAGCCCCTCTTTAGGACCTTTTCCATTGGTTGCAAAAAGAACAGGTATGTTAGAAGTGGCAAAAAGTAACGGAGTTGAAATCATCAACTTGGATCAAAGCCTTACTGTAAATACACCTTCTGGGTTCTCCTTCAAAAAAATCGAACTGGACCCTCGGGTACTTGAAGTGGATCACGTTATCAATCTGCCTAAGTTAAAAACCCATTCGATGACCCTTTTGACCCTGGGGGTTAAAAACCTCTTCGGATGTGTACCTGGCATGAAAAAAACTTCCTGGCACCTTAAAGCCGGCATTGACAGAAAGGCCTTTTCCGCTCTTCTTTTGGAGATCGCGCTTACGGTTAAATCCTCTTTGACCATTTTGGATGCCGTTTGGGGTATGGAGGGAAACGGTCCTTCAGCGGGGAATCTGAGGTTCATCGGAAAATTAATCGCCTCAAAAGATCCTTTGGCCCTTGACCGAGCCGTTGTGGAAGGTTTAGGCCTTTCCCCTGAGGACCTTTTAACTTTAAAGGTGGCCCAACAGCGCGGTATCCTTCCGGAGATAAAGCTCTTAGGGGATTCTTTGAATTTGAAGGGCTTCAAGTTACCCAAAGGGGCAATCCCCCTACCCTCTCCGTTTAAGTTTTTACGGAGGTTTTTTATACCGAAACCTAAATTGGATCCTCAAAAATGCGAAGGATGCGGGGAATGTGCTCAAGTATGTCCCCCGGGGGCCATTAAGTTAAAGGATAAACGCCCGATTTTTGACTTAGAAAAATGCATTTGTTGTTATTGTTGCCAAGAGATCTGTATCCGCGGCGCTATTAAGCTGTGAGGAACATAAAATTGACAATCGAATATGATGGAACAGATTTTTTCGGCTGGCAGAAACAGCCCAATTGTCGGACTGTACAGGAAGTAATGGAAAACGTTATCAAAAAAGTCCTTGGAGAGGAGGTCCATCTTCTTGGGGCAAGCCGCACCGATAGGGGAGTACACGCACTTGGGCAAGTGGCCTGTTTTAAAACGAATTCAGGCCTTCATCTTGAGGCCATGTTTAAAGCCTTTAACGCGCTTTTGCCGGAGGATATTGTAATTCATCAAATAGAGGAAGTACCCTTGGAGTTCCATCCGAGATATTGGGCAAAAAGTAAAACCTATGAATACGTGATCCTATTAAAGCCGATTCGCTCCCCCCTCATTAGGCGCTTTAGCTGGCATATCCCTCACGTTCTGGACCTTGAAGCCATGAAGGAATGTTGTGAAATGCTCAAAGGTGGCCACGATTTCTCCAGCTTTAAACTGAGCGGATCAAGCGTAAAAAACCCCGTTAGAGAAATGTTAAGGGCGGAGATCACGCTTGATCCACCTTTTCTTTTTTTTCTATTTGAGGCAAGCGGTTTTTTAAGAGGAATGGCCAGAAGTATTGTGGGAACCTTAATAGATGTGGGCCGTGGCAAAATTAAGCCTGAGGACTTCCGACAAATCTTAGAAGCGCGCGACCGAAAAAAGGCCTCTTTTACCGCCCCTCCTCAAGGACTGTTTCTTGTAGAAGTGAAATATTGTGATTATCATTTTATGGACCGATTCCCAAAAGAGGGAGGTGTAAGAGGATGCACGAGGAATTGTTTCAAAATTTTGAGGACTTAAAGGGCCGGATAGCCCTGCTGGGAGGATATCTTTGACCTTTCTAAGAAATTAGAAAGGTTAAATCAAATTCTATCGGAAGAGACCAAGCCCGATTTTTGGAACGATCAACAGAAGGCAAAAAGGTTACTCCAAGAAAAGGCGTATCTTGAAAGGGAGATCCACCGTTGGGAGCAAATAAAAAAGGAAGAAATAGAGATACAAACGTTGCTCGAATTGTCTCTGGAAGACAAGGAATTTCTGCAAGAAGCCGAGGAGAGACTCAAAAGACTATATTCAGAAGTAAAACGTTGGGAGATCGAAAGGCTTTTTACCGAGGAAGATGATAAAGCCAACGCCTTTTTGAACATAAATGCGGGGGCAGGAGGTACGGAAGCCCAGGACTGGGCAGAAATGTTACTGAGGATGTACGTGAGATATGCCGAAGAGAAAGGGTGGAAAAGCGAAGTGGTCGACTTAAGCCCGGGCGAAGAGGCGGGGATTAAAAGTGCCACTTTACTCATCCGAGGAGAGTACGCATATGGTTATTTAAAGGGAGAAACTGGAGTCCACCGGTTAGTCAGGATCTCGCCTTTTGACGCAAGTAGACGCCGACACACTTCCTTCGCTTCGGTCTCCGTATTCCCGGAGACTCCCGATGACATAAAGATCGAGATCAAGGAATCGGATCTCAAAATAGAGACTTTCCGTTCAAGCGGTCCTGGAGGGCAGCATGTTAATAAAACCGAGACCGCAGTTCGAATAACTCACTTGCCAACTGGCATCGTGGTCCAGTGTCAAAATGAAAGGTCTCAACACCAAAATAAGGCAATGGCTTTAAAACTTCTCAAAGCCAAACTTTACGAACTGGAAAGGCAAAAAAAGCTGGAAAAATGGAAGGAAATTCACAAAAATCAAAAGGAGATCGCCTGGGGAAATCAGATTAGGTCTTATATCCTTCAACCATATAAACTTGTAAAAGATCACCGTACCAATGTGGAAAGAAGCGATGCCGAAAGGGTATTGGACGGAGATTTGGACGACTTCATCGAGGCATATCTCTATGCCCAATTCAAGCCGGCCTAAGGTTTTGATAACAAGACCTAAGGAAGAGGAAAGCCCTCTAAAAAGGATCTTGGAGGAAGCGGGGATCCATGTTCTATGGATCCCAACCTTAAAGATAACCCCATTGGAAAAACCGCCTTTTTTTGAGGAACTCATCGAGAACTTATCGGCATTTGAATGGGTTGTTTTTACCAGCAAAAATGGGGTAAAGATATTCTTTGAACGATTTCTCCCAAAAGAAAAACGCGATCCTTTTCCCACAAAAATCGCGGCCATAGGTCCTGGTACTGCTAAAGCTTTAGCGGAATACGGCCAAAAGATCGATTTAATGCCTTCGGAATACGATTCGAAAACCTTGGCGTGTGAAATGATAAAAAAAGGCATTAAAGGAAAAAAGGTATTACTCCTGAGGGCTAAAGAAGCAAGCCCTCTTCTTAAGGAAAAACTCCTTAAAGAAGGTGCTGAAGTAATGGAGGTTTACCTTTATAAGGTAGAAATGCCTGATAATCTGCCCTTTTTACTTAAGGAATTGGATGAAATAGACCTTGTAGTTTTTACCAGCGCTCAAGCGGTTCACAATTTCTTTAAAGCCCTATCCGGAAATTGGCCATCCCATCTCCAAGCAGCGGTAATTGGCCCTGTAACCGCAGAAGCTCTTAAAAAATACGGAATCGAACCAAAAATTTTGCCTAATGAATACACGCTTGAAGCTTTAGCTTTGTCCATTATCAATTACTTTTCAAAAGGAGGGGAACCATGTGTCAGTCAACCGCTTATTTGCTGAAAGATGGGAAACTTGAGGAGTTATTAAGTGAGATTGCAACTATAATACCAGAAGGTGAGAAATTGCGCTTAATTAACCTTTTTGGGGAAGAAAAGACCGTAGATGCGGAGATAGTGGAGATAAACTTGCTAGAACATAAACTCATTCTTCGTCCGCGAGAATGAAAATACTTATTGCAGTATCACCATAACGTCTGTTAGAGAGAAGCTTCCATCCGGAAATTTCAGGTGGCGTTTCACGGGACGAATGCTCAAAGATCACCAACCCATGGGAAGAAAGAAGTTTTTTGGCTTTTATATCTTCAAGGATAAGGTGGATTTTAGCGTAATCTTTATAAGGAGGATCCATTAATATTAAATCGAAGATAAACCCCTTTTCTGCTAGCACTCGAAGCGATTTTTTTGCCTCCATATTTAAAACTTTGGCTTTACCTTCGAGTCCGAGAAGTTTTAGGTTTTCTTTTATTAAATCCGCCACCCCCTTATCCTTTTCGACAAAAACCACCTCTTCGGCCCCTCGGCTTAAAGCCTCAAAACCCAAAGCGCCGCTTCCCGCGAAAAGGTCCAGGACCTTCCCCTTAATGTCATAAGGCGCAAGCAAATCGAATATGGCTTTTCTGACCTTTTCGGAAGTAGGCCTTAAAAACCTTCCGTGAGGTCCTTTCATCCTTCTGCCCTTCAATTCACCCCCAGTTATCCTCACCGAAAACCTCCCTAAGGGTCTTTATCATCCTCTCGTAATGAGTCCCTCCCCAAAAGACCCTATTGCATTTGGGACATTCCGAAAAACGAGTGTAAGTCCTAAAGATGAAATCCGGAACCCTATCCTTCACCTCTTCGGGCGATACTTCCTTTAGTTCTTTATTACATAGAAGACACCTGCTAAAAAGCGTCTCTTCCCTTACCTTAAGGTCCAAATTCCCGAGAAGTTCTTTTAGTTGGAGAAGGGGCTTGTTTTCTCTTATGAAATAAACTTGCCCTTTGCCCTTTATCTTTTCAAAAAGCCCTCTTGTCCTGGTAACGATAATTCTTCCCTCTTCCTGAGCCTTTTTGAGAATTGTCTCGGGGTCCCCTCTTAGGAAGATGGCATCGTAGCCCAAAATTCTAAGCCATTTACAAAGTCCTCCTAAGGCTTGATCCAATAGGAATTTCATCGGCTTAAAAGCTCAAAGGCCCTTTTCCTCACTTCTTCTATCAGCTCCTCTTCACCCTCCACCTTTCTTCCTCTCATGAGAACCTTCCCGTCACAGATGGCGGTATCCACCACCGAACCTGTTGCCGAATATATCAAATCGGAAACCGGATCAAAGCCAGGGACCAATCTCTCATCATTAGGGTTTATTAGGATAAGATCCGCAAGATCCCCTTCTTCGAGCTCCGCCTTTATCCCAAAGGCCTTCGCCCCTGTTCGGGTGATGATCTCCAAAGCCTCTTTTGCAGGCATCGCCTGAGGGTCACCGGTGTGGTGCTTCTGCAGAAGGGACCCGATTTTCGCACTCTGTAGCATATCCAAATTGTTGTTAGAGGCACATCCATCGGTCCCAAGCAATATCTCAACCCCTCTTTTTCTCAATTCTCCATAAGGGAAAACCCCTCTCACCGAAAGCTTCATGTTGGAAACCGGATTATAGACGACTTTAACTTCGTATTGAGCTAACAGATCCATCTCCTTTTCCGAGAGCCATACGGAATGAGCAGCTATCACATTAGGTCCCAAAAAACCGATCTTCTCCAAATACTCAACAGGTCTTAAACCCTTAAGTTTTAAGCATTCCTTTACTTCTTCTTCGGTCTCACTCAAATGGATATGAATTAAAAGACCGTGCTCCTTAGCGAATTCGCTACACCATTTTAACCCTTCCTCTGAACAAGTATAAATGGCATGAGGCCCAAGGGCGAAGATCACCCGTGAGGGATAAGCTTTGGATTCTTCCATAAGTCTTACGTTTAAACGGACTTGCTCCTCATATTTGGAGCGATCAAAAAAGTCAATAAATACCGCACTCACACAGGCCCTTATGCCCATCTCCTTTACCGCTTCGGCCACCCCTCTCCAATGCCAATACATATCGTTGAAAAATAGGGTGCCTGACTTTATCATCTCCAAACACGCGAGCTTTGTCCCCCAATAAACGTCTTCCTCCCTAAGTTTGGCCTCAAGGGGCCAAATTTTCTCGGATAACCATTCCTTTAAGGGCATGTCATCGGCATACCCTCTGAAAAGGACCATAGCGGCATGGGTATGCCCGTTAAAGAATGGAGGGAACGCCCACATACCTTTTGCTTCTATAACCTGCTCGGAGGGAAGATCTAAACGAGGTGCTATCCTTCTTATGCGATTCCCCTCAATGTAAATATCTGCCGCCTCTTTCCCCCAGATCTTCGCCCCTTTGATCAAAAGGCTCATAATTCCAACTCCTCCAGGACTTTTGTCACTTTTTCGGCGTTCTTTTGAGCCATTTCCTTTATCTTATCCTGACTCAAAGCCTCCTCCCCTATCCCATGAGCGTAATTATCAACTGTACAAAGGCTCGCGTAGGGTATACCCCTCTCACAACACAAGGTGGCCTCATGAGCCATAGTCATACCTACCACATCCCCTCCCAATTTACTCAAAAACAAAACCTCTGCTTTAGTCTCAAGCCTCGGACCGATTGTTTGAACGTAAATGCCCTTTTCAAAAACCGGAAAGCCGTTTCTTTTACAGGCTTCAATCAAGGCTCTTCTCAACCCTTCGTCCAACGAGGGCAAAACGTGAAAGGCCCTATCATCAAAAAAGGTCAAAACCGACCAAGGACACAAAAAATCATGAGGCACCACCATGGAGCCAGGGGGTATCTCCCTTTTTAAACTCCCTACCGAATTGACCCCAATGATCTTCCTTATGCCTGAGGAAATAAGGGCCTCCACATTGGCGCGATGGTTTATCCGGTGAGGAGGTATCTTCCCCTCGGGCCCGTGTCTCCGAAGAAAGGCAAACCTCTTCCCTTTTAAGTTAACGATCTTGATCGAAGAAGAAGGTTCACCAAAGGAAGTGTGAAAGAAAAGCTCTTCCTCACAATCCCCTGCTATTACTAAGGAAGCCCCACCTATTACCCCTATCATCAGTTTATCAATTTAACGCAAAAAACAAAAAAGAGTAAAGGCACAATTGAACTTGAAACAAAATCACTAATGTTTACCTTTTTCATAGGAAAGTAAATCAAATTGAAAGAAAGGAGGTGATATAAATGGCATTAATAAAGTGGAGGCCATGGGCTGAAATTGAAACTTTAAAACGTGAAATGGATCGTATGTGGGAAAAATTCTTTGGAGAATCTCCAATACAGGAAGTAGGAGCTGAGTGGATACCTCCTCTTGATGTAGCAGAGACTAAGGATGAGATAATCGTAACTGCTGAATTGCCTGGTGTTGATCCATCAAATGTAGAGGTAACTGTAGCTAATGGTGTGCTTACCATTAAAGGAGAAAAGAAACACGAAAGGAAAGACGAACGGTATCACTTGATTGAACGTTCATATGGAGCTTTTACGAGATCAATCAGGTTACCAGTAGATTTTGATGAAAATAACGTGAAGGCTACTTACAAAGATGGAGTATTGAAAATCGTTTTGCCCAAAGTAGAAAAGGCAAAAGAGAAAGAGATCAAGATTCAAATTGAGAAGTAAATCGATTGTAAAAACAAATCTAAAGCACAGGAAGGAGCAAAACTCCTTCCTGTGCTTATATTTTTAACGAACTGTAAGCTTCAGTGAGAGCTTTTAATATTTTTTTTCTTTTTAGAACAAACGAACCGTTTTTGAAAAAAGGTTGCCATTTCCCATCGACAAAGCCATCGCTTACCATGAGAAGGGAAGCAACCTTTACGTTTTTAGCCTTGCCCCAGCAAAACATGGCTGAAGTCTCCATATCGACAGCCATACATCCTTCGGAGCTGTACTTATCTATTTTTCTTTTGGTTTCGCGGTAAATAGCATCGGTGGTCCAGATTACACCCTTTTTAACGGAAAAACCCTTTTTTTGAAAAAAATCGTACAAAAAGTCTATAAGTTCCTCACTTCCTTCCGCCATCTCTTCTGGAGGAAGGTAATGGTAAGAGGTTCCCTCTTCTCTGATAGCCATATGGGGTAAGAAAAGGTCACCTCCTCGAAGCTCTGGGCTTAAAGATCCACAGTACCCGAAGACCAAAAATACCCTGCCACCAAAGGCATAAAGCTCCTCCGCTAAAGCTACCGCATTGGGGGCCCCAAAAGGAGAAAGGGCAGCAGTGAAGTCTTCACATTGACAAACTGTCCGATAAGGCTTCCAAGCAAGATGAACCTTACCACCGCCGAATTTCACAACCCTTTTGAGATCCCTTTTCAAAAAAAGAAGTAGCACCTTTTCCTTAACATTCAGTAAATGCCTATTTAAACCGCCTACTGTTAGAGAAGACACCAATTTTTCTGGCAAAAGAAGGGACTCCGCATCGGGATCATAAAATATCATTGAATCCTTTTTCACCCTCAGAACTTTGAATCTCTTTTCTTAACCTGGCTATCTCCCTTTTTAACAAAAGGTCATTAATAAGCCCGCCTATTCCCCCTATTATTAACCCCGAAAAGAAGCTCACCACTATAGTAACAAAAAAGGGAACTTCTATGCCTTCGGTTATGCCCCAATATTTTATTATCACGTTAAAATCGTTCTGATAGGCAAACGTAATTGCCAAAAAACAAAAAAAGGCAGCTATAAGAAGCTTAATAAACGTCATAACGACTTATCCTCCCTTTCCTCAAAAAAGGGCAAAAGTTTCTCATAAGTCTTTTCCAAAACCTCAGGCATAACCTTTGTATTTCCTATTACCGGCATATAATTGGTATCTCCCTCCCAACGGGGTACTATATGAAAGTGCAAATGATCAACTATCCCCGCTCCAGCTGTTTTTCCTAAATTTGCACCTACATTAAATCCATGTGGGGAAAGCGCTTTTTTTAATACTACAACGCACAATTTAATCGTTTGTATTAAATCCGACAACTCTTCTGACGTTAATTCCTCAATCTCTGAGACATGTCTATTAGGGATTACCATTAAATGCCCATTATTGTAAGGAAAACGATTTAACACAACAAAACAATGTTGTGAAGAATAAAGCAAAAAACTTTGTTTATGGTCACCACTTTTAACACATTTACAAAAAACACACCCTTCAGGCTTATCCGATAATATATATTCCATACGCCAAGGTGCCCATAATATTTCCATAATTACCCCCTTAAAACCTTTAACAATAATTTATTTGTTAGTTGAGGATTGGCTTTCCCTTGGGTTTTTTTCATCACTTGTCCCACAAAAAATCCTAGTAATTTCTCTTTGCCTTTTCGGTATTCTTCAACTTCATTAGGATGAGCTTGAAGTATTTCTTTGATTATGCTCATTAAGTAATCTTCATCTGTTATTTGTTCGAGCCCCTTTTCCCTGACTATTTGTTTTGCGCTTTTACCAGTTAAGAACATCTCTTCCAAGACTTCTTTTCCTATTTTTCCGCTTATAGTGCCGTCTTTTATGAGAGAGAGCAATTCAACCAAATCTTCCGCTTCAATTGGGCACTCTTCTGGGTCTTTTCCGGTTTCATTTAAAAGCCTTAAGAGTTCCGTTGTTATCCAGTTGCTCACTTGTTTAGGATCGGGAAAAAGGCTTACGCAACGTTCGTATAAATCGGCCAACGCTTTGGAAGAAGTTAAGACCGTAGCATCGTACTCGGGGAGAAGATACTGCTGAACAAACCTTTGACGTCTTTCCAGAGGAAGTTCTGGCAATTCTGCTTTTATCCTTTCCAACCACTCTTCCTTTATCTCAAGTGGAACCAAATCCGGTTCGGGGAAATATCGATAGTCATGGGCCTCTTCCTTAGTGCGCATGGGTATGGTCATTCCCCGCTGAGGATCCCATAATCGCGTCTCCTGGATGATCTCCTTCCCTTCTAGAAGGGTCGTAATTTGCCTCTGTATCTCATAAGAAAGGGCCCTTTCCACATGACGGAAGGAATTCATGTTCTTGATTTCGGTTCTTGTTCCCAAAAGGTTTGTCCCTCGAAGTCTAACCGAGACATTAGCATCACATCTTAAATTGCCCTTTTCCATATCCCCATCCGAAATCTCTAAATACCGCAATATGGTTCTCAACATTTTCAAAAATTCCACCGCTTCTTTTGGGGAACTGATATCAGGAGCCGTAACAATTTCCACTAATGGAACTCCAGCCCTATTGAAGTCCACATAGCTAAATTGCTCACCTTCTCCGTGGATCAACTTGCCCGCATCCTCTTCGAGATGGATCCTTATTATGCCTACCTTTTTTATCCCCCCTTCACCATCGGGAATCTCAATCCATCCGCCAGTAGCTAAAGGCAATTCGTATTGCGAAATCTGATACCCTTTGGGAAGATCCGGATAGAAATAGTTTTTCCTGGCAAAAAGGCTTAAGGGAGCTATTTTACAATTGGTAGCAAGGGCCAATCGAAGGGCATATTCCACAGCCTTTTTGTTTAACACGGGCAAAGTACCGGGCATTCCCATACATACGGGACACGCCTGAGTATTGGGCTCTGCTCCAAAAGTAGTAGCACAACCACAAAAGATCTTACTTCGCGTCTGAAGCTGTACGTGAACTTCTAATCCTATTACCGGCTCGTATTCGATCATGGAAAGAAGATTAAGAAAAAAAACGGAAGGCGTCAAGCTTAAAGGGCCCGCAAAAACTCCGGCTTCAAAAACGAGGTGTCTTTCTGTCGAAGGATATTGTCCAGTTGTTTTACCATCTTTTCCTTGTCCTTTGGCAAAAAACCTCTTATAGCCACGTAATTGGACGCGTGCATTGAACTAAAGAAACAGTTAGTGAAATTGGAATTTTCTATTATGATCTTTAGTTCTTCTAACGACCTAAAGGGATCAATCGGTTTAAATCGCCCTTCTTTCCAGTCCCGGTAAAGAGGAGTACCAGGGACAAATAATAAAGTTAAAGCACCCGCATATTCTGGATCCATCTGGGATAATACCTCCGCAGTCTTATAAGCGTGTTCTTCGCTTTTTTCCATTCCTCCAAGCCCTAAAATAAGCGTCACCGAAAGCGTTATACCGGCTTCTTTAACTCTTTTTGCAGCCTCGATCATCTGAGAAGAAGTAACTCCCTTCTTAACTTCTCTCAAAATCTCATCCGATCCGCTCTCAAGACCTACATACAATATGGTGAGCTTCAATTCTTTCAGTCTCCTTAATTCTTCCACACTCCTCCTTAATATATCTTGAGGAGTAGCATAAGCGCCTATACGTTCAAGTCCCGGGAATTTTTCATTCAAATATTCGAGCACTTTAACTAATCTATCGTAAGGATAAACTAAAGCATCCCCATCTTGCAAAAAAATTCTCTTGCCATCCCATTCACTGGCCAAATAATAAACAATCGGATCAATCTCAGAAAACACTATTCCATATTTTTTGAACATGTAAAGTGCATCAATCTCCTTTAATGCATCTTCCAAATCCCTTAATGACAGCTTTTGGCCATAATAATTACAAAAAGTACAAGAATGATTGGAACATCCTCTTGTTAAAGGCAAATAATAACTTCTCCACTCACTGGGAGGACGTATAATGTCAGGCCTTTTGAAGCACGCTTTTTCCATCACTTAATTTTTAAGCGGGAGCTATCCTTTTGTCAACCTACATTGACCCAAAGGAGGGATTTTGTTAACATTTAAACATGGAACTTTTAGGTGAAAGTCTTACCTTTGATGACGTGTTACTTTTACCGGGGTATTCTGAGGTTTTGCCAAACGAGGTGGATGTCTCTACCCGTTTAACCCGTAATATCTTCCTCAACATCCCCCTGGTAAGTGCAGCCATGGATACCGTTACCGAAGCCCGAACGGCCATAGTTATGGCCCAAGAAGGCGGTATTGGGATTATCCATCGTAACCTTTCCGTTGAAGAGCAAGCTCAAGAGGTTCAGAAGGTAAAGAAATATGAAAGCGGTATGATTATTAATCCCATAACGGTTGAACCGGATCAAAAGGTGTGGGAGGCGTTGGAAATAATGCGCCGTCATAACATTTCAGGGCTTCCGGTGGTGAAGAAAGGAAAACTTGTGGGGATGGTCACCAAAAGGGACCTGAGGTTTGAGACGAGGCTTGATCTTCCGGTTTCAGAGGTGATGACCAAACTCGACAGATTAGTAACAGTTAAAGAAGGAGTAGACCTTAACGAATGTAAGTTTTTGCTTCAAAAATATCGAATAGAAAAATTGCCGGTAGTAGATGAGGAGTTTAACCTAAAAGGGCTTATAACTTTCAAGGACTTGGAGAAAATGGAGGAACATCCAAATGCCTGTAAAGATTATTTGGGAAGGCTAAGGGTAGGAGCAGCAGTGGGAGCCACTGGTGATTTCAAAGAAAGGGCTTACGCTTTGGTTGAAGCAGGAGTTGACGTAATTGTAGTTGATTCGGCTCATGGTCATTCCAAAAACGTGATAGAGGCCATAAGATGGTTAAAATCCACCTTCCCAAACCTTGAAGTTATAGGAGGGAATGTGGCCACCAGTGAAGGAGCTCAAGCCCTCATTGAGGCAGGCGCAGATGCCATTAAGGTAGGCGTTGGTCCCGGGTCCATATGCACCACCAGGGTAGTGGCAGGAGTAGGAGTTCCCCAACTGAGCGCCATTTTGGAATGCGCCCAGGTGACTGAGAAGTATGACGTTCCCCTTATAGCCGATGGGGGTATAAAGTACTCGGGGGATATAACGAAAGCCCTGGCAGCCGGGGCTTCGAGCGTCATGATAGGGAACCTTTTTGCCGGAACCGATGAAAGTCCGGGGGAAATGATACTCTTTCAAGGAAGGGCCTATAAGGTGTATCGGGGAATGGGATCCCTTGGGGCTATGAGGAAGGGAGCTGCTGATCGTTATGGTTATTCCGGAGAAGAAAGCAAGTTAGTGCCCGAGGGAATCGAAGGCCGAGTACCTTATCGAGGGTCTTTAGCCTTTTGCATCCATCAACTAGTGGGTGGCCTTAAGGCGGGAATGGGTTATGTGGGCGCTAAGAATATAAAAGAGCTCCAACAAAAGGCTCGCTTTATTAAGATCACTTATGCAGGATTAAGGGAGAGTCACGTCCATAACGTGATAATTACCAAAGAAGCCCCCAATTACTGGCTCGAAAGTGGCGAGTGAAAAAATAGAGAAAGTAAGGCAAACCCTCCGAGGAAAAGGCCTTGATGTGATTTTGTTTTTTTCTTCCGAAAACCTCATCTATTTAAGCGGTTATACCGGAGGAGAAGGGATTTTAGGCATAGCAGAGGATAAGGTTTGGCTTTTTGTGGATTTTCGGTACTTTGAGATCGCCCAAGAGGAAGCGAGGGAGTGTGAGGTAAGACTTTTGAAGAAGGGCCTTAAAGAGGTACGAGAGTTTCTGAGAGAGAGGAACTTTAAAAAAATAGGACTTGAAGCCAAAGCGATAACTTTGTTCGAATTTGAGCAGTTACACGACCCGGCCTTTAACTTCATCCCCCTTTCAAAAGAACTTGAGGCTTTGAGGGCGAAAAAGACACCGGAGGAGATCCGATTGATAAAAAAGGCCGTTGAGGTTGCCGAAAACGCGTTAAAGGAGGTCCTGAAACTGGTAAAACCTGGAATGAGAGAGATAGAGATAGCCATTGAATTGGAATACCAGATGAAAAAAAGGGGATCTGAGTCATTGCCCTTCCAAGTGATCGTCTTGTCGGGAGAAAGAACCTCATTACCTCATGGGGTACCTTCGGAAAAGGTCATCAAAGAGGGAGAGCTTCTACTTTTTGATTTCGGAGCCAGAATAGGGGGTTACGCCAGTGATGAAACCAGAACGGTCTTTTTAGGGGAAGTAGAACCAGAACTGAAGAGGATCTACAAAATAGTAAGAGAAGCTCAGCAAAATGCCCTTAAGGTGATTAAAGCTGGTTCAAGCTTTAAGGAAGTGGATAAAGCTGCCAGGAAATTGATAGAAGATGCAGGTTATGGTAACTTTTTTGGTCATGGGACAGGTCATGGGGTGGGATTGGCGGTCCATGAGTACCCTTCCCTTTCGCCTGAGAGTGAAGGGGAGCTCGAAGAGGGGATGGTGGTAACCGTTGAGCCGGGAATTTATCTCCCCCAGAAGGGAGGAGTGAGAATAGAGGACTTGGTACTTGTCAAAGAGGATGGCGTCGAAATATTGACAAAATTAGATCATCATATTCGAATTTAAGGAGGCAAAATGGCGATCTCCACTTCGGATTTTAGGAAAGGTTTGAAGATCGAAGTAGAGGGAGAACCTTATGTAATAGTGGACTTTTTACACGTAAAACCTGGCAAAGGCCAGGCTTTTGTTCGAACTAAGATAAAGAGCCTCGTCTCCAGAAGGGTTTTGGAAAAAAACTTCCGCATAGGGGAAAGTTTTAATGAACCCGAATTGGATGAAAAAGAAGTCCAGTTTCTATACAAGGAAGGCGATTCCTTTCATTTTTTAGACCTTGAGACTTACGAGGAGTTAAGTCTAACCCGAGAACAATTGGGTGAAGCCGAAAATTTTATGGCCGAAAATTCCATGGTAAAAATCCTGTTTTATAAAGGAAAACCCATCGGGGTTGAACTGCCCAACTTCGTGGAGTTGAAAGTCATAAGTACTACTCCTGGCATAAAGGGCGATACCGCACAAGGTGGGTCGAAGCCTGCCACTTTGGAAACAGGAGCCGTTATCCAAGTTCCTCTATTTATCCAAGAGGGCGATGTCGTAAAGGTGGATACCCGCACGGGTGAATACGTGGAAAGGGTGAGAAGGGATTAAAACTCTATTAAAATAGCCCTTACTGGAGAACCATCCATACCTTTAAGCCTTAAGGGAAGACCGATAAATAAGTACTTTCCCGGGGGAACGTCTTTTAAGTTTAAGCCCTCAAAAAGTATCACCTCAGCCTCAAGGAGTTTTTTATGAACTTGGAAAGAAGGCGTACCAAATTCCTCAATAGAGACGTAATCGATTCCTATAAGCCTTATCTTCCTCTCTATCAAATGTTCTGCTGCTTCAAGGGTCAAATAGGTGTAATCTTTATAAAAGGATTTCAATCCCATATATTCTGAGTTTTTGGTTTTAAAAAGAACTCCCCTTATATCCTCTTCCACTAAAGAGAGATCTTCTACCGAGATTTTGCCCTTCTTAACCTCCAGAACTTGTACCATCTCGATAAACCGATACAGAGGAATCTGATCCACTGTTTTTCCGTCTTTTAAAAAATGGAAAGGGGCATCCACATGACTTCCGGTATGAGTCCCCAGGTGTAATTCGTGCATATTACAGCCTGAACGCTCAACAGTACAAATAGGGAAGGCTTCAAAAACCTTATCACCAGGATAATATGGCACAGGACCACCGATAGAGGGTGAAAGATCATAAAGCCTTTTAAAGTTCAGTAACCTGCACATCAGGAGGAAGTTTTAACTCGAACATGTCAACTCCAAAAGAGGCCCCAAACTCAACTTTTAAGTAGTTGATAACGGAAAGCTCTCCGTTTTTTTCCTTCATCTCTATCTTTGTCGGAAACCAAAGGTTTTGATCTATCCAGATGCGAAGGGATTCGAGTTCCGGCAAATCCTTGGGATCCATCTCCACCAGAATCCCTTCTTTCTCCACACTCCGAATAACACCCCTTCTTTTTATTTCCTCCCAAGGCTTCTGAAGAAAATTGAGCCACTGGGAAAGCTTAGGATCTTTTGAAAGCGTCACTACCTGAAGAACTTTGTCTTGGGGGAAGTATATTAACAATTGCTTCCCCTTAAGTAACGTTATGCTCTGGTGAGGGGGGAAAATGTCCATGCGGAATTTATCCGGCATTTGTAGCCAAATAAGCCCCTTCATCTCGATCTTCTCACCTTTAGGAAGAAATCTGGTATTTTCCATTTGGATATATATCTTCCCCGAGGATAAAACCTTTTGCTCTAACCTCTCGACCACTTCCTCCACACTTAAGGCATAAAGGAAAGCGGGAAATAAGAGAAATACAAGGACAAAGTACCACCTTTTCATGGTCTTAATAATAAAGGGAGAGGGCTTCTTTTTCAATGCCCTCTCCCTTGATTTAGCTTATTCCCACTCTATCCTTAAAAGGTGGGTTGAACAAGAGATGCACGGATCGTAAGCCCTTACCAACATTTCTAACTTTTTGGTGATTTCTTCCTTCGGCTTACCCAACAATTTGGGCAGATAGGCCTTTAAATCCTCTTCTATATTTTGGTGGTTTTCGTTGGTAGGAACCACCAAATTCGCTCCTTTAACCCTTCCTTCGTCGTCAAGCACGTACTCGTGAATCAATAACCCCCGTGGGGCTTCAACGGCACCTACACCTCTTCCTGCCTTCCCTTTCCCTTTATACCAATTGGCTTTTGGTGGTCTTTTTAGCAACTCATCTATGATACGAATTGATTCCTCTATGGCATGGGCGCTCTCAACTATTTGAGCAATATTGTTCATAAAAGTATTGTAACACCTTGGTTTAAGTCCGAGTTTTTCCGCACACTCTTGAGCTAATGGCGAAAGGAGCTTGTAATTTATATTGAACCTCGCCAAAGCACCAACCATGTATGAACTTCTCAAGGATTTAGTCCTTTTAGCCGTCGAATAAGGAACGATAAACTCCTCGATCTTGTTACGATAATCCCTTAAGGGCGTTTTCTTATCCTCATCGGTCGAAGCTATTTGACCTCCATAAAAAGCATATTCGTTTGGATCATAAAGGGCAATGTACTCGGTCTCCCTTTCAAAATCGGGTATCTCTAAAGTGGCACAAAAATTCACTAAGGCCTTGATGTCACTTATGGCTTCCCTCAACCGGGCCTGGAAATGCTTCAAAACCTCTCGATCGGGTACCTTTGTCCACCCTCCGACCACCGTGTTAACCGGATGGGTAGTCCTTCCACCGATAGCATCGCTCATTTCATTGGCCAAGCGATGTAAACGCACTATGGTAAGAAGTTCATTTCTGTGCGTTTTTGCTAAGGGTATCACATTCGGAACTCCCAAAAAGTCAGGTAATGCCAAATATCCCACATGAAGGATGTGACTCTGAACGGTCTCCGCATGAAGCAGAAGCTTCCTCAAAAGGAGAGACTCTTCGTCAAGCGCGATCTCCAAAGCATCTTCTATAGCTTGAAGCGCCGCAAAAGTATGGGCGATACTGCATATACCACAAACCCTCGAAACGAGATAGGGAGCATCAGAATAATGATGCCCCCTTACCATCGCTTCAAAAAAGCGAGGAGCTTCAGGCACCTCCCAGCGCGTCTCTTTAACTTCTCCGTTTTCAACCTTCACCACGATGTTGCCATGCCCTTCTATTCTAGTTACATGATGAACGTTTATCTCCAAATTCATTTCCCCACCTCCAAATAGCCCCAAAATAACCTATATTTTTTGATCACATCCTCAAAATCAAGCCCATAAGTCCTCATCACTTCCTTATGGGCCTCCACATTGGGCTCATCCACAAGGCCACGGCATCCGATACACCTAGCTCCAAAAGAAGGACACCTGGCTCCACAGCCGGCTCTGGTAATAGGTCCTAAGCAAAAGAGCCCCTTTTCAAATACGCATATATTATTGGCCTTCTTACACTCCACACATACAGGATAATTGGGCAACCTCACCTCTTTGCCCAGAAGGAGAGCAGTTACTACCTGTAAAAACTCCTCCTTGTCAATCGGACACCCTGGGATCGCATAGTCCACTTTCACTACCGCACTCAAGGGCCTCGCCAATATGGAGGGAAACCAAGAGGCCTTATCGCCATAAACGTAACGTCTCACTTCATCCTGATCCATTACGTTCTTATTGCAGTTAACCCCTCCCAAATGGGCACAGGCCCCAAGGGCAATAAGCACCTTCGAATCCTCCCTTATCTTCTTCAACCTCTCTATCTCCTCCTCCCTGGTGACAGTGCCTTCCACAAAGGTGACATCATAAGGCCCTTCATGATGCTCACTACTTGCTTCCCTCCAAGAAACCACATCCACCATCTCCGCCAAATCCAAAAGCCTTTCCTCAAGGTTAACCAGTTGTAATTGGCATCCTTCACAGCACCCAAACTCAAATATCGCCACTTTTGGCTTCATCCTAAGCCTCCTTTTAAATTGCCTCGGGCAATTCTTTTATTTCCGTATACTTAAAAACTGGGCCTTCTTTACAAACATAAAGCCCATTTATTTGACAATGCCCACACTTTCCCACCCCACATTTCATATGGCGCTCAAGATCCACATATATCCGATCCTCAGGGATCCCCATATTAAAGAATTCCTTAAGGATAAACTTATACATAACCGGAGGACCTACCGTAATAGCGATGGTCCTTTGAGGGTTAACCTTTACAATCGGACATAAGGTAGTTATCACCCCCACATGCCCCTGCCATGTCTCATCACCCCGATCCACGGTAAGATAACACTGCCCAATGCTTTTCATAAGATCGATTTCATCCCCAAAAAGAATCTCCTTAGGCTCCCTTGAACCATAAAGGATCGTTATTTCCCCATAATCGGATCTTTTATCCATGAGATATTGGATAAAGGACCTCAAAGGAGCCATCCCCAACCCACCTGCTGCCAAAAGCAAATCTTGCCCTTTGGCTTCCTCCACAGGGAATCCTCGACCATATGGTCCCCTTATCCCCACGTAATCCCCAGGTTTAAGCTGGTGGATGGCATTGGTCACATTACCTATAGCCCTAACGCACATCTGAAACTCCGGACCTCTGGTGGGAGAAGAACATATACTTATGGGACATTCCCCTACCCCAAAAACCGAAACTTCTACGAATTGACCCGGCTGATGATTCAAGGATTCACCATTCTCAAGCCTTAAAGTGAAAAGTTTTTCCCTTGCCGTAAGTTCCTTAACCTCAAGAATTTTCGCTAATTTCGGCTTATAAACCAAATCCATCTCCATACCTCCAATTAAATCCGATTGTAAAGACCATTATAAACTTCAATGGGATTAATCTTAACCAAACAATGTCTTGTACACCTTCCACAACCCACACAACCTACCTTCCCGTAACGATCCAGTAGATATTTGCCCTTTCTGAGGAAACGGTGACGAAGCCTTTGAACCGTTGTGGGCCTGAAATTCTCACCCCCCGCTACCTTGGCAAAATCTACAAGCATACACCCATCCCATGTCCTAAATCGCACACCTTCTTTAAGGTTTATCTCCACCTTATCCCTCACATCAAAACAATAACAGGTAGGGCATACCAAATTACAGGAACCACAGGAAAGGCACTTTTTAGCAACTTCCTCCCAATACGGGCTGTTGTGTCCGTTCCACAATATCTTGGGTAACTCATTTTTATCCATCTTCAATTTTTTGAAGAAGTTCTTCTCCCGTTCCTCATAGGCCTTTCTCAAAAGGCTCTCTTCCTCAGAAGAGGCCTCTTTTCCTTTCCCATACTTTTGAATTAAGGAAGCCCCTTTATCACTACCGGGTTTGAAAAAATAAAGATCATTTACCTTGGTCACCAAAATGTCAAAACCTTTCTCTACGTTTAAAGTGCCCATGTCTTTACAGAAACTAAATTCGTCACAAGGGGCCATACAATCCATCACAATGAAAACAAAGTTATCCCTTCGCTTCTTATAAAGCATATCCAAAGGATCACCCAAAAAGGCATCGTCCAAAAGGGAAAGGGAATTCAGATCACAAGGCCTCATTCCAAAAAGGACCGTCTGAGGAACTCCCTCCGAAAGGACTTCCACTTGAGGAACTTCAGCCCGCTTGAACTTCAGATAGTCCTCATAGGGAGGAAGGAGAAAATTTTTCACCGGATAAATGGCAATAGAATAATCAAATACGGCCTCCTTCACCTCCTCTAACGGTTTAAAGACAAAAAAGCCGTTCTCTGCTACCGGAGCTATAACTCGATAATCCCTTTTTACACCTTCTAAAAACTCATACCCCTCTTCCTTTTTCATTATCCTCAAAGACATCATCCTTCCTCCTTTATTCGCTTACGATGTGATTATCTTCACAAATTTACCCAAAAATGTCAACCCCCTATTTTGCCTTAACTTGATCTATTAAAAGGAGGCAAGTAAAATGGATTAATTGGAGGTCTATATCATGGCCAAAACGTTTGAGGAGATCAACGAAAAGATAAAACGAGGCGAAGCAGTGGTGGTAACCGCGGAGGAAATGGTAAAGATAGTAAGGTCAAAGGGAGTAGAAAGGGCAGCCAAAGAAGTCGATGTGGTTACTACCGGTACCTTCGCCCCCATGTGTTCTTCTGGGGCTTTTTTAAACTTCGGTCACACTCGCCCGAGGATAAAAGCTCATCGGGTATGGATTAATAATGTACCCGCTTATGCGGGGCTTGCGGCGGTTGATATCTATATAGGTGCCACTGAGCCCACCGTGGATGACCCCTTAAACAAGATACATCCTGGTACCTTTGAATATGGAGGGGGGCATGTCATTGAGGATTTGGTATCGGGTAAAAAGGTAAAATTGGTCGCCGAAGGTTATGGGACCGATTGTTATCCTAATCGGCGAGTGGAGATGGAGTTAACGCTTTGGGATTTTAAGGATGCCTTTTTGTTTAATCCGAGAAATTGTTATCAAAATTACAATTGTGCCATTAATCTTTCGGATCGTATGATTTACACTTACATGGGCGTTTTGAAACCAAGGGGCGGTAATGTGAGTTATTGTAGTAGTGGTCAATTAAGCCCCCTGCTTAAGGACCCGTTTTATCGTACCATAGGCATCGGAACGCGAATCTTTTTGGGAGGAACCGAGGGCTATGTGGTCTGGCACGGTACCCAACACAACCCAGAGGTGCCTCGAAGCGAAAAGGGCGTTCCTCTTGGGCCTGCTGGTACTTTGGCAGTTATCGGAAACCTAAAGGAAATGAGTCCCAAATGGCTTAAGGGGGCCAGTATCTTAGGATATGGCCCGTCTCTTTTTGTGGGCATCGGCATACCCATTCCGGTCCTTGACGAGGAGATGGCCTATTACACGGGTCTTGGCGATGATGAACTTTTTACGCAGATAGTGGATCTCGGTTACGATTATCCCCAAGGTGAGGTAAAACCCTTGGGTTATGTGAGCTACAAAGATTTAAAAAGTGGGACCATCCGCTTCCAAGGGAAAGAGATCCCTACCTTTCCCCTTTCCAGTTATAAAAAGGCCAAGGAAATAGCGGAAGTCCTAAAGGGATGGATAAGGGAGGGGAAATTCCTTTTGGGCATCCCTCAGAAGCTTTTGCCCTCGAAACGATAAAAATTTGAAAGACTCCGCTTTAACCCTTAAACTATCATCGGGAGGAGAATCATGGAAAAAATACCGGATTACAAGGAACTTGAAAGGGAGTTGAATAAGTATTTGGAAAAGAAATACGGAAATAAAATCAGGCTTGTCGTCTCCACGCTCGAACCAAAGGTCTTCATACAAGATAAGACCTACAAAACAGAAAGGCGAAAGACCCCTGTCGATTTTGACATAAAACCTGAGGAGCTGATAGCTTATTTAAACACCTTCATTATAAAACAGGAGAAAGCCAAAGAAATACTCGCCACCAAGATCTGCACCCATTATAACCGCATAAGATATTACCTATCCAGGGGAAAGGAACCCACGGGATTGGGGAGCGTGAAGAATAACATCGTACTCATCGGTCCAACTGGGGTGGGAAAAACCTACATGGTTAGGCTCATAGCGGAGAGAATCGGCGTACCCTTCGTTAAAGCTGATGCTACTAAATTCAGCGAGACCGGTTACGTCGGAGGCGATGTGGAGGATTTAGTACGAGAACTAGTGATCGAAGCGGATGGAGATGTAGAAAGGGCCCAATACGGGATCGTTTATATCGATGAGATAGACAAAATAGCCTCAAGCGGAAACGTAATAGGCCCCGACGTATCCCGTACAGGGGTTCAGAGGGGACTTTTAAAATTGATGGAAGAAACCGAAGTAGAACTTAAACCCTCTAATGATCCTCTCTCTCAATGGGAAGCCATCGAACAATGGCGACGTACGGGGAAAAGGCAGAAAAGAACCATTAACACAAGGCATATCTTGTTCATCGTGAGCGGAGCCTTCAATGGATTAGAGGACATTGTGCGCCGACGCTTAAAAAAAGAGGGGATCGGTTTTGCTCAAGAAGTGAAGTCAAAAGAGGAACGATTTGAATATTTAAAACATGTGACGCCCGAAGACCTAATCGAATATGGCTTTGAATCGGAGTTTGTGGGGAGATTACCTGTAATTGCGGTTCTTGAACCCCTCGGGATAGAGGACCTTTATTCCATCCTCAAAAACCCTAATAATCCTTTGATTGTCAATAAAAAACGTGACTTCCGAGCCTATGGGATAGAAGTGGTCTTTGAAGACGCCGCCTTATGGAGAATAGCCGAATTGGCTTATGCCCAAAAGACAGGGGCCCGAGGACTTGTGAGCGTATTGGAAAACGTGCTCTTAAAATATGAGAGAAAACTCCCCTCAAGTAACATCAGACATCTTTTGGTAACCAAGGAATTGGTGGATAACCCTGAAGCAGAATTGGAGAAGTTATTAAGTAACCCCCTCGATGAGAACTATCTTAAACGCTTTGAAGATGCTCTCCGTAAAGAAAAAGAGGACATAAAGAATTATATTTTATCAAGAAAAGCCGAATTCGAGTCACAATACGGCCCACTTTTTGAAGGAGAAAGGGTTGAGTTGTTGGTGAATAAACTCCTTCAAGGTGAGGATGACTTTAATAGTGCCCTTGAAGACATGTGGCGCTCTTATAAGCAAATAAGGACTTTTGAAAGGGCATTTAAAGATCGTTACGGTATTGATATAACCTTTGACCAAGGAGCGGTAGATTATTTGCTTAAAATCTTATACACAGGTGAAAGAAACTCCAGGGATATTTTCTTGTATCTTGAAAGCATCTTAGAACCAGCTCTAAGGATTATTTCTGAACGTGTACCTATCACTAATTTAGTGATACCAAAAGAGGGGATTGAAAACCCCGAAACGTATCTTAATGAATTAATGCAAAAATTATCAAAGGCTGATTATCGGAGGCGTTAATTATGAAGGATTACTATCAGATCCTGGGAGTAAGCCGAGACGCGACTCTTGACGAGATAAAGAAGGCTTATAGGCGTTTGGCTTTAAAATACCATCCTGATCGTAATCCAGGGGACAAAGAAGCGGAGGAGAAGTTCAAGGAAATAAACGAAGCCTATGCGGTATTAAGCGATCCTGAGAAACGGCGACAATACGATATGCTTGGGGCACAAGCCTTCAGTCAGCGATACACGCAAGAAGACATCTTCAGGGGGTTTGACATAGGGGATCTACTTAAGGATTTAGGGTTTGGTACTTCCGATATCTTTTCCTTCATATTTGGTACGCCTTCGGTAAGGAGGGTGAGGTTTAGAAGGATTGGTGAAGGGTTTGAGGACGTTGATTTCTTTTCTGAAGCCTCAAGGAAGGGGCAAGATATAGAGACCGAGGTTTACGTAACGCTCGAAGAGGTGTTAAATGGCACTGAAAGGACACTTCAATTACGGATGCCCGATGGCACGCAAAAGGAAATCGTCGTGAAAATACCGCCAGGCATAAAAGATGGACAAAAATTACGGCTTGCGGGAAAGGGCGGTCCAGGTATTCCTCCGGGTGATTTATACGTCAAGGTCAAGATACTCCCCCATCCTTTATTTCGACAGGAGGGTGATGATCTTTACATCGAAAAGGAGATCAATTTCAGCGAAGCCTGTTTGGGGACTACAATAGAGGTTCAAACCCTGGATGGTCCCAAAAGGGTCAAAGTTCCTCCCGGCACCTCCTCTGGAACAAAGCTCAGGCTTAAGGGGTTGGGACTTCCTAAGCTTAAAGAAAGCGGAAGGGGCGAGCTTTATGTGGTTATAAAGATTCGAGTTCCAAAAACGCTTTCTCCTGAACAGCGCCAATTGGTGGAAGCCTTACAAAAGGTGGGACTTTAAAAGGGAGGTAAAGATTTAATTTTCAAAATCCTTAAAAAGGGCACTTGAGAATCGGCGTAAAATTCTCTTAAAACTTCCCTTATTTTAAGGCCCCTTTCCAACTTGTAAAGGTAAGTCCTTCCTCTTTTGAGGAAGTTTTCTTCAACATGATCCATTACTTCTTCTATAGGGGGCAAATCCTCCTTTTTAAAAGGGCGAATTTCAACGCCTTCCTTTTTTACCGAAAAGGTATTAAAGCCTTCGGCAATTTCTTCGGGAATTGAGACCAAGTAAACATCCTCTGCAAAAAGTTGATGGAGGGGTCTCCAATCCTTTCTCTTTTCTTTCACCTCTATTACCTTTAGACCTTCAGGAAGGGAGAGATTGATTTTTGCCTTAAACTCTTGGGGTAAACACGATTCTGAAAGCTCAACGTCAAAGTACTCGCATAAGCTTTCAATTCCTACGGGCAGAGCTTGTCCGAAACTTACTTTGGGATGAGGGCTTAAACCCTGAGAAAACTTAAGGGGCAAACCCGTTCTCCTTAAGGCCTTGAGGATCAAACCCACCATTTCAAGGTGCCCCAAAAACCTCATTATTCCGAGTTTATAAAACCTCACCCTTAGAACCATACCGCCCATTCCTCGAGAAAGGAGAAACCCTTTTGGAGGAGCGTAATCGCTTAAACGAAAAGAAGGGGCAATCTTTACGCTTATGTCCTCTGAACAGCAACCACATCTTTTGCAATTAGGTTCACAAGGAGGGGTAAGCCTCCCCTGCTGGGAGTTTCGCCTTTCTCTAAGGAGGTACTGCTTTTTTACTCCACTTTGGAGATGATCCCACGGTAAGATCTCTTCTTCTTTCCTCTCCCTTAGGTAAGACTCTGGATCAAGACCTACTTTAAAAAAGGCTTCTTGCCATTTTTCCCATCTCAAGTGTTCAGTCCAACCATCAAGCCTACAACCTAGCTTAAAAGCCTCTAGCAGCACCTTTCCTAAACGTCTATCACCTCGCGAAAAAACCCCTTCTAAAAAGCTCATCTTAGGATTATGCCATTTGAAGCGAATTCCCTTTCCCCTCAACAGGTTCCTTAATAAACTGTACCTCTCCTCTATCTCCTCAATTCCCAGCATCCTTTCCCATTGAAAGGGGGTATGAGCCTTTGGAACGAAAGCACTTACGCTCACGTTGATCTGCCCCCCAAACCGAGAGAGCCTTTTGGCGAGGTTCGCTATTCCCCTCACATCCTCTTCGGATTCACTTGGAAGGCCTATCATAAAGTAAAGCTTCACGTGTCTCCATAAGTTCTCAAAAGCCCTTTGAACGGTTAAGAAGATCTCTTCCTCCGAGATGACTTTGTTTATCACCTTTTGGAGTCTCTCACTAGAGGTCTCCGGCGCTAAGGTTATGCCTGTTCTTTTAACTTGAGCTAAAGTTTTTAAGATTTCTTGAGAGATCGTCCCTACCCTCAGAGAGGGGAGAGAAAGGGCGATTTTTGAAGCGCCATACCTTCGAAAAAGACATAAAAGAAAAGATTCAAGAAAACTACAATCACCAACGCTTAAGGCAAGAAGCGATATTTCGTCATAACCGCTATTTTTCAAAGCCTCATCGATTATCTCAAGAAGCTGCTCGGGATCCCTTTCCCTAAAAGGTCGATAAATAAAACCGGCTTGGCAAAAACGACACCCCCTTATACAACCTCTGGCAATTTCAATACTTAACCTTTCATGGACCACCTTTGAAAGGGGTACTATTGGTTTTGAAGGAAAGGGAAACGAGTCAAGATCCTTTAAGATCCTCCTTTCTACTTGCGCATATCCCTTCTTAAGAGGCCGTATTTCTTTTACCTCATGTCCTTCCCAACGAATTTGGAAAAAAGAAGGAACGTATACACCAGGAATCCCCGAAAGGGCCTCTAATAGCTCTTCCTTCTTACCTTTGGCTTCTCTCCAAAGTTTATAAACCCTTATTAACTCCGGCACAACCACTTCTCCATCGCCAAGCACAAAGGCATCGACAAAATCCGCCAGAGGTTCCGGTTGCATGGCCAAAGGTCCTCCTGCGATCACCAAAGGCATATTCCGATCCCTTTCCGAACTCAAAAGCGGAACGCCTCCTAAATCCAACATGTTGAGAAGGTTCGTGTAGTTTAACTCGTACTGTAAGGAAAAACCCAGGATGTGAAACTCACGCAAAGGTATTCGAGCTTCTATACTTAAAAGGGGAAAGCCATTTTCCCTAAGCTTTTCCTCCATATCCGGCAAGGGGGCAAATGCCCTATCACACATCACTTCTTCCATGGAGTTTAAAAGGTAGTACAAAATCTGAAGCCCTATGTGGGACATTCCAACCTCATAAAGATCTGGAAAACACAAACAAAAAAGGACCTTTCCCTTGGGATCCTTCTTATGTAGGTTGAATTCATGATCAATGTAAGAAGAAGGCCTTCTCACCAAAGGAAGTAGTCTTTCATACATGGCAGAATCATTATAAAATCTCTTTCAAATGATAAAAGTAGTATATCACCCCCTTTTCGAAACCCATTATCCAACAGCCCAGGTGGAATCCCCCGAAAGGGTCCAGGTGATAAAAAGAGAACTCGAAAACTCCTTCCCTTTTGTTGAGGCCCAAGAGGCAACCGAAGAGGATGTGCTCCTCGTTCATACCCCTCAACTTGTGTTGAGGGTAAAGGAAATCCCTCATCTTTATAAAGTGGCTCTTATGGCAGTCGGAGGAGCCATTTCGGCCTCAAGGATCGCCCTGCGCGGAGAAAAGGCCTTTGCCCTCATCAGACCCCCTGGCCATCATGCGAGGCGCGATTTCCATTGGGGCTTTTGTTTTTTTAACAACGTGGCCATCGCGGTTAAAAAGCTCCTTGAGGAAAACCAGATAAAAAGCGCCATGATTCTCGATATAGATCTCCACTATGGAGATGGAACCGCCGATATTTTCTCCTCTTGTGAGGAGGTAAAGGTGATAAACATCCAAAAGGATGATCCCCATGATTTTCTCCGAGAAACCGAAAAGGCGCTTGGAAATTTTAAAGAAGACCTATTGGCCGTCTCGGCTGGCTTTGACTGTTACAAGCTCGATTGGGGAAGAACACTAGATCTTGAAGATTACTGCCGCTTAGGAAAGCTCATCAATGAAGCCACTGTCCATGTCCCCTGTTTTGCGGTTTTAGAAGGCGGTTATTACCTTCCTCATTTGGGAAAGGTGGTAAAAAGGTTTTTGGAGGGGTTAAGTGGTCAATAAAATCAAAGAGGCTTTTTTAAACCTTTCTCAAGCAATAGAGGAGATATTAAAAGAACAAAGCGAGGAATTACAAAAGGCAATAAACCTGGTTTATGAAACTCTTAAAAAAGACAAAAAAATCCTTCTTTTTGGAAACGGCGGAAGCGCTTCTCAAGCCCAACATCTGGCAGCGGAGTTCATCAATCGGTTGAAACTGGAACGAAAAGCCCTTCCCGCTTTGGCTTTAAATACTGACGGATCGGTCCTTACCAGTATAGGAAATGACCGCGATTTTTCCCTGGTATTCTCCCGCCAAATAGAGGCCTTGGGATCTGAAGGGGATCTTGCTTGGGCCTTAACCACAAGTGGAAATTCTCCTAATGTCATCGAAGGATTGAAAAAGGCAAGGGAAAAGGGAATGAAAAGCTTACTTTTCACGGGCAAAAAAGGCGGAAAGGCGAAAGAGTTAGCTCACGTGGTTTTGATAATACCCCTCGAGGAAGTCCCGAGGATTCAAGAGCTTCACCTCTTTTTTGGACATTTAATATGTGAACTGGTTGAGGCTAAGTTTCATGGAGAGGATTAAACTTGAAAAGGTGAAAACCTTTAAACTTAGCTCCTCCCCTCGCAAGATATCGATCGAGATGTTCGGAACCCCTCCAAAAGAGGGAATCAGCTTAAAAGAATTCCTCCTTTCCCTCCCCAAAATACTGGGGGCCAAAGACCTCTTGGAAGTGGCCCGGGCAATTGTTGAAGCAAAAAGAAAAGGCAAAAAGGTCCTTTTGGGAATGGGAGCCCATCCCATTAAGGTTGGCCTAAATCCCTACATAATAGAGCTTATGAAACGTAGCGTAATCTCCCTGATCGGAACCAATGGGGCTTCTATGGTTCACGATGTGGAAATAGCCCTTGTTGGAAAGACCTCGGAAGAGGTAAAAGAAGGTTTAAAGGATGGGAGTTTCGGCTTCGCAGAAGAAACCGCCACCTTCATCAATGAGGCCTTAAAAAGAGGATTACCAAAGGGTAAAGGAGCAGGAGAAGCCTTAGGCGAAGCCATATGGGAGGAAAAACTTCCCTATAGGGAAATAAGCCTTTTCGGAATGGCTTATAAATTAGGTATCCCCGTAACCGTTCATATCGCAATAGGTACCGACATATTCCACATGCACCCTTCGGCAACAGGAAGCGTAATCGGAGAGATGAGCCATAGGGATTTCTTAACTTTCTCCTCCGAAGTGACCAAACTAACCGAAGGCATCTACCTCAACCTCGGATCAGCCACCATAATGCCTGAAGTCTTCCTCAAGGCCTTAAGCTTAGCGAGAAACTTAGGCCATAAGGTCAAAAACTACATCACCATCAACATGGACTTCCTCCCCCAATACCGCGCCTTGGAAAACGTACTTCACCGACCCCACGAAACCGGAGGCCGTGCTTCCTATTTCCTTCGAGGCCACCACGAAATCCTCTTCCCCCTCCTTGTAGGAGCCATCATCGAGGGCTTGACAGGAAATATATGAATTAATATATTTCAATAAAGCTATGATTAAAGAAATAGAGTGGGCAGCCTTATTAAAGGCTTTAGCGCATCCGGTGAGGTTGCGGATTGTCGAGAGGTTAATGGAGGATGAGTCGTGTGTTAAGGACATATGGAGTTGTTTGGATTTACCTCAAGCAGTGGTCTCTCAGCATCTTTCTATATTAAGGAACAAAAATATTGTGGGCTTTGAAAGAGAAGGTAATAAGGTTAAGTATTATGTTAAAGACGAAAAAGTTAAGGAGATAATTAAGATCTTAAAAAGGAAGGAGGGCAGTGAAAATGCCACTTTATGAGTACAAATGTGAAGATTGTGGTTTTCGGTTTGAGGTCTTGGTGCTTCCCAAACAAAATGAAACGATCCAATGTCCAAAATGTGGCAGTGAAAAGGTGAAGCAAACCCTTTCGACTTTCGCAGCTTATTGCTGTGGATCTGGGAAAAGGGGCTTTTTCGCCTGAAGGTAAAGCCTATATTATGGCCGGGTGCCAAAAAGTTCTCTTGCTCAGGAGGTTATAAATGGGAAATGTTATTGTCATCAATCAAGAAAACTTTTCAAAGGAAGTAGAACAATCGGATCTTCCTGTTTTGGTGGATTTTTGGGCACCCTGGTGTGGCCCTTGTCAAATGTTAAGTCCTGTGATCGAAAAAATTGCGGAAAAATACAAAGGTGTATGTAAAATAGGCAAGGTAAATGTTGATGAAAATGCAGAAATAGCGGTTCGTTTTGGCATAAGGAGCATTCCTACGTTGTTGTTGTTTAAAAATGGTCAGATTGTGGATAGAATAGTAGGATTTGTCCCTTTTGAAGTAATTGAAAATTTGATAAAAAAGGCACTATAGCTTGGGAATCTCCGTTCTTGTGGCTTTTGTTGCAGGGCTAATCAGTTTCTTTTCCCCTTGTATATTGCCCATCTTACCGGTTTATTTTTCGTTAATGATGAATACTAACGCTTTAGCAATTAAGGAAAAACCGCCCATTCTCCTTTATTCTGTTTTTTTCGTTTTGGGATTTTCTTTGATCTTTATACTTTTAGGAGTATCCATCACAGGGGTTTTTTCTTTTTTACTTGTAAATAAGCCTCTCTTTACCCTCATTGGTGGGCTTATCATCTTATTTTTCGCGCTTCAACTCCTCGGGTTTCCTAAACTTCTGTTACTTCAAAGGGAAAGAAGGCCATATTTTGTTCTCTCTTTACCAATTTTAGGCCCCTTCTTAATGGGAATATCCTTCTCCTTCGGCTGGTCCCCTTGTATAGGCCCAGTTCTTGGTGCAATTTTGACGTATGCAGCTACAACACAAGACCTTAAGGGTTCTTTTATGCTCTTGGCAAGTTTTTCGGCAGGAATGGCCTTGCCATTTTTATTAATAGGGCTATTTTGGGAAAAAGCCCTGAATGTAATAATGCGCTTTAAAAAATTATCGCGATATGTATCTTTAATCCTTTCAATATTACTTTTGGGAGTAGGCATATGGTTAATTTACAAAGGTATCATGCCGTTATCGCATTAATTTTGATCTTATTTGTATGGGCTTGCAAAGGATCAAAACCTTCTTCAAAAATAGAATGGAAAAGCTATGAGGAAGCCATCCATGAAGGGAAAAAAAGCGGTAAGCCTGTTTTTATATTTTTCGTAAGCCGATATTGCCCAATGTGTGAGCGATTAGAGTATGAAGTTTTGGAATCCCATGACATAATAAAAATTTTGAACGGACAATTCGTCTCAACGAAAGTAGAGGCTGAGAAAAATCCCGAATTGATGATGCATTTTAGAATAGTGGGCTTCCCGACCATTTGGATTTACAAAAAAGGGCATCTTTTTGGACCGATAATCGGTTATGTCTCTTCCTCTATGCTTAAAGAACTTCTTCTGCAGGTTTTATCCGATTAGCTTTAAGGCTTACGCCTCAGCTCCAAGTTCTTTAAGCCTAATCCTCACAAACAGTTCCATCTCACCGGGTGGAAGAAGTGGTAAAAGCTTCTGATAGGCGAGGATGGCCTCTTGAGTTTTTCCCATCTGATCGAGCAAAGTGGCCTCTTTAAATAGGGCATAACTCTCAAGCCATCCTCTTCCTTCTTTTTGGCATAATTTGAACTTTTGAAGTGCTTCCTGGGGATTGTCTTTTTTTAACATGACATCACCCAAAAGGCACAAGGCTCCCGCTTTAAGTGGTTTTGGAGCATTTTTTATAACATTCAAAAGATCCTTCTCCGCCTCATCCCATTTTTCCTCTTCCATCAATGCCTTTGCCCGGAGATAACGGCCAATTATACCAGATCTCGTTGAGGGGAATTTATCAATGAGGTTGTTTAGGATATTCAACCGTTCTTTAGCATCGTTGACGTTCAAAGCCTTAAAAAGCTCAAAAGAAGCCCCCTCTTCCCTTTTTAGGGCAATCCGGTTGTAGGCATAAAAAGAGCCCCCTACCCCTATAACTATCAAAACCCCCAAAATTACCCACTTCTTGTAGGCAAAAACTTTCTGCACAAATTTTTCTAGCCTCTCCCTAAAAACCTCAAAAGTCTTGATGGTAGCTCCTTCCTTAGCCATGGCTTAACCTTTATAGCCCTTAATCCCCCCGATGTCAACAAAAACATACTTTCCCGCTTGATTTATAAAAGAGTTTCAAAGTAAAGTTAGAAAACAAGAAAGGGGGTTAAAATGCAGATCCGAAGGGAGGTTATTACCAAAATAAGAGAAAAACTCAAAAAACACTTACTCCAAAATTTAAATCTCTCCCCCTTACAAACAGAAGAACTTCTCACCTTGTATCAGGAAGAAGAAGTTGAACCTTATAAGTTCTCCGATCCCAATAACGGTACTTTATGGATCCTCTATTCGCCCAAAAGAAGCACCATATGCTCTTTTTTATTTGAAAATACTCAAGATATGTTAAGACTTCTATCAGACGCTCTTGATGAATTTATCCTAAAAGAGAGCCTCATAGGGGCAGAAATATTAGAAGAAGAAAGCCACAAAATTATAGATTTGCTAATCGGATATGGATTCAGGCCTTTTATAAGAAAACGGAAAAATGATTTAAAATTCGTGCGTTTTGAATTAAGTACTGCCGTTTACTTTGAGAGAATAAAGGGTAAGGAGATAAAACCAAAAGTAAAATACCAAAAAGAGAAAGTGGTAATAAAGAAACTTCCTTCTATTACTTATGATCAAATCAAGGAAACTTTGAGAGAAATATTCATATTGCTTGGTGGGATCGATAAATATGTGCAGAAAGGGATGACAGTAGTTTTAAAACCAAATGTAGTAGCTGATCACGGAATGAGAAATGGTAAATATGTTGGTGGAGTAGTTACTGACAAAAGGATATTAAAAGCGTTAATTGAGCTATTATTACCTCTGGCTGAGAGGATCATAGTTGCAGAAGGGTCATCGATTAATAGAAAAGAAACCTTCAAGTTGTTTGAACTTTACAATTATTTTGAACTTGTTGAACTCGATCCCAAAAAAGTAAGTCTTTGTGATCTCAATACAGATGATACAGAAGAGATACCGGTTCCGTATGCTAAGAGGTTAGAAGCTCGGAAGGTTCCGAAGACCTTGTTAGAAGCAGATGTCATTATAAATCTGCCGGTAATGAAGACCCATTTTGCGGCTGTTGTTTCATTGGGGGTGAAGAATTTACAGGGTTGTATGCCTCCTTTGGAAAAGTATATGACCCATTTCTTCGGTTTATGGCAAAATCTTGTAAATATTCACCATTTAGCGAAGCCCAAGTTAACTATTGTGGATGCCCTGGTAGCTCAAGAGGGTTTTGGTCCGGTTTATGGGGAACCGAAAGAGATGGGTCTGCTTATAGCAGGTGATAATCCTGTAGCTGTTGATGCAGTTTGTATGAGGATAATGTGGCTTAAACCCACGGATTCTCCTGCCGTTTATTTAGCTTATATCCAAGGAATAGGCCCGATGGAGGAGGAGAACATAGAAGTCGTCGGCAATTCTATAGAGGAAGTTCGCACTTTTTTCCTCTTACCCGAAATAAACTTAAGTAGCGGTCCCCATTTTAAGATTTTTGCTGAAGGAGCTTGTCCTGGTTGTAAGGGTTACCTCCATTTTGTCATACACAAATTAAGAAGGCCCGATCCTAAAAATCCGGAGAGGCAATTGATAGAACGTCCTTTTGACCCAGAGGTTAACGTCTTTATAGGTCCATATGAGAACGGAAAAATATCAGAAAAGAAGAAAAACATCTTCATAGGACTTTGCCAAAGCCACAACGCCTCGAAGGGAGAACTCGTAATGGGATGTCCCCCTCATGCTGAAGCGATGATGAACGCCATTTTCAAACTCTTCCCTGATGTCCCAAGGCCTAGTTATGCGGACGAATCCGAAGAAGCGAAATTGGAAGGGATGTTAAAAGAAATCCTTCAAAAATTTCAATTGACATGAGTGAGAAAAGGATATATAAAAACTACGTGTTATTATAAAACGGTCCTAGCCTTAAGGCAGGACACGAAAGAGGAGCTGGATGCATAAACCGCTTGGATCCGTAAAAAGGGACCAAGACGGAAAAAGGGAACCTTCTGGATCCTACCAGGAGGTTTTTTTTTGCCCTATTCCAAAAACCTTGATAAGGAGGAATTATGAAGAAAATCACTGTACCTGAAATACAAAGGATGAAGGAAAGAGGAGAAAAAATAACGATGCTTACCGCTTATGACGCTCCGATGGCGGAAATCATAGACGAAAGCGGTATCGATATGATCCTGGTGGGTGATTCGGTCGGGACCGTAATCGCAGGTTATCCTAATACTTTGCCTGTAACAGTGGAGGAGATGATCTATCACACTAAAGCTGTTTGTAGGAAGGTAAAAAGGGCGTTGGTGGTGATTGATATGCCATTCATGTCTTATCAGGTAAGCATAGAAGAAGCTAAAAGGAATGCCGGAAGGATGATCAAAGAAAGCGGAGCTGAAGCAGTTAAGATCGAAGGAGGAATATCTGTTAAGGACATAGTGAAAGCTATTGTTGATATAGATATTCCTGTAGTAGGCCATATAGGTCTCACGCCTCAATCCATACATAAGTTTGGAGGATATAAGATACAGAGACAAAGGGAGAAGTTGTTAGAAGATGCCAAGGCTATAGAAGAAGCAGGAGCTTTCGCTATAGTTTTGGAATGTGTCCCAGAAGAAATAGCCAAAGAAATCACCGAAATGTTAACTATACCCACTATAGGCATAGGAGCTGGTCGTTATTGTGATGGGCAAGTTTTAGTAATCCATGATTTATTGGGCATGTTAGGCGATTTTAGGCCTAAATTTGTAAAGAAATATGTAGATTTAAGAAGCATTATCTCAAAAGCGGTAAAAGAATTTATAGAAGAGGTAAAAACGGGGGCTTTTCCCACAGAGGAACATATATTTAGGATGTAAACCTCATGCAAGTGATAGAAAAACCAAAACAGATGCAATCGCTTTCAGAAGCCATGAGAAGAGAAGGAAAGAGGATAGCCTTTGTCCCTACCATGGGGTATTTTCACGAGGGGCATCTGACCTTAATGAGAGAAGCAAAGAGATTGGGTGACGTTTTGGTTATTAGTATCTTTGTAAACCCCCTCCAATTTGGGCCTTCGGAGGATTACGAACGATATCCGAGGGACTTGGAACGAGATTTAAAAATGGCCGAAGGGGTCGGCGTTGATATAGTTTTTTGTCCTCAGGTGTATGATATGTATCCTTCAAATTTTCAGACGTATGTAGAAGTAAGTGAGCTTCAAAAATATTTGTGTGGGAAATTTAGACCTGGGCATTTTCGGGGAGTGGCAACAGTAGTGTTAAAACTTTTCAATATCGTAAAACCTCACGTAGCAGTATTTGGTTTGAAGGATTACCAACAGTATTTGATCATAAAACGGATGGTTGAGGATTTAAATTTGGACATAGAAGTGGTAGGTATTCCCACTGTGAGGGAAGAAGATCATTTGGCTGCAAGTTCACGTAACGTTTATCTCAATGCGGAGGAAAGAGAAGCTGCAAGAGCACTTTATAAGGCTTTAATGGAAGCAAAGAGGCTTTTCGAAGAAGGAGAAAGGAGCGTTTCAAAAATTCTCGAAGTCTCAAGGAGGGTAATAGAGCAAGAACCTTTGGTTAATCTTCAATATTTGGAATTATGTGATCCTGAGACGCTGGAACCTCTTTCTGGCGATATAAAGAAGCGGGGACTTTTGGCGATTGCCGCCTGGGTGGGTAAAACCCGCTTAATTGATAACATAATATTAGAATAAAGGAAGGGGGGAGGAGGACCGTGCAGAGGATTATGTTAAAATCCAAGATCCATAGGGCTCGAGTCACTGAATCTAACCTCCACTATGAAGGCAGTATCACAATTGATGAAGAGCTTATGGAAGCGGCATCCATTTTCCCTTTCGAACAAGTACAAGTCTATAATGTGACAAATGGGAACAGGTTTGAAACTTACGCTATAAAGGGGAAAAGAGGCAGTGGCATCATAGGGATAAATGGAGCCGCCGCCCATTTAGCCAAAGAGGGAGATATTATTATAATCGCCAGTTATGCCGTTTTTAATGAAGAGGAAGTAAAGTCCCATAAACCAAGCCTCGTATACGTTGACGAGGAAAACAAAATCACCAAAATCGTAAAAGAGCTTTAACACTTGAAGACTTCCCCTTAAAGTCTTAAGTTATTCACGGAATCTAACGAAGAAGGAGGCGAGGGGTGGTGGTGAAGGGTCTCCTCTCCTTTCAAGAGATCGTAGAAAGATCTCAAAAAGGGGAAAACCTTTTCGACATCGCCTTTGAAAAATGGAAAAGGATAAGAAATTGTTTGTTCGAAAAAGGTAAAGAGGAACTTCCTGCCATTTTGGAAAATGCCCGTATGGTAGGTCCTTTCTGTGTGGAATTCAATTTTCAATGTAGTCTCTGCCCTATCAATCATTGGTGTCGCGATACAAACGGTTTTTATCAAAACATAATGCGATACCTTTATCTTTATGGTTCTACTGGGGATTACTATTATAAACAAAGAGCTATTAAGGAGATAGACAAGTTCTTGGAAGAGTTGTCTCGATTTAAACAGGATTTCTTAAAAAGGGCGAACTAAACAAAAAGATGTCTTTTAAACGCAAACAGGAAGCGCTTTTAAAGGTCCTTAATTACCTTCTTGCTTATAGGCCGGATGAGTTTGGTTTATTCCCCAATGAGGAGGGATTTGTAAGTGTTGATTCAATTAAACAAGCCCTTTCGGAAGAGGAAGAATGGAAATTCGTTAAAAAAAGCGATATAGTTGAAGCTATTCGTTCGGATCCGGAGGGAAAGTTTGAAATCAAAGATGGAAAAGTGCGTTCCATAGAGGTATTTTCTGGCTTTTTAAAGATTCCTTATGAGCTAACCCTTCCCCCAAAAATCCTTTACTGTGGGATCAAGAAAAAAGCCTACCCTTTTGTGAGGGAAAAAGGCCTTATAGCTCCAAAAGAAACCTATATACCGCTTACGCCCTCAAGGGACCTAGCTTTAAGAATAGCCAAACGCCGGGATCCGAAACCTTTAATATTGGAAATCCAGGCCCATGAAGCTTCTCGAAAGGGGGTACGTTTCTTTCAAGTAGCTCCTCTTATGTTTTTGGCTAAGGAGATACCGCCGAGTTACATCCTCGGGCCTCCGGTTGAAAAGGTGTTACCTAAGAAAAAAGTCAAAGCAAAAAGATCAAAAACAAAAACAGAAAAGAGGGGTAAAAATGGAGGAAAAGAGCGAAGAAAGAAAGGGATTTAAAGTAGTGGATAAGCGGTTCTTCGCTCAAGAAGAAAAAGGCAAAGATACTAAAGAAGCAAAAGAAAAAGTTACCCAGGAAAAGGTAATTCCAAATATCACCTTTTCGAGTTTTATCTATTCTTTGAGCAGTACCTGTCTAATACACCTTGGAGAGATCCCCGAACCAACATCCGGGACTTATCAAAAAAATTTAGTCTTAGCAAAGCAAACAATCGATTTATTAGAAATATTAAGCGAAAAAACCAAAGGTAACTTGACACCTGAGGAGGAAGGATTATTGAAAAGCTCTCTAACAGAACTAAGGATAAGATACATAAAAGCTTTATCTTCTCAAACTTAATCCTTTTTTCTTTTAGGAACTTTTTTCCAATCTTTTAAGAAATTTTCCAAACCTATATTTGTTAAAGGATGTTTAAACAGTTGTTCCATCACCTTAAAAGGCATCGTCACAATATCGGCTCCTAAAAGTGCTGCTTCAAGTACATGCATGGGATGTCTGACACTAGCTACTATTACCTGAGTAAAAACATCATAATTAGAAAAAATAGTAATTATGTCTTCAACAAGCCGCATCCCATAAGAAGAAATATCATCCAGACGACCTATAAATGGACTTACAAAAGAAGCACCCGCCTTGGCCGCTATAAGGGCTTGTACAGGTGAAAATACCAGAGTGACATTCGTCTTTATTCCTTCCTCCTCCAGATGTCTCACTGCTTTTATGCCTTCTTCAGTCATGGGTATTTTAATAACTACGTTATTGCCCAATTTTGATAATTCATGGGCTTCTTGAATCATTCCTTTTGTATCGCAGGCTGTAACTTCCACACTTACCGGTCCTGGTACTAAAGAACAGATTTCGCTTAAAAGATCCCAAACTTCCTTTCCCTCTTTTGATATAAGGGTCGGATTGGTGGTGACTCCGTCTACCAATCCCATCTCTAAACCCCTTCTTATCTCATCCAAGTTGGCGGTATCTAAGAAAAATTTCATGAAACACCTCCTTTTGGCGTTTTCTCCACTATCGCTTGAAGTAACAATGCAAGGTAAAGGATTTTAGCCGAACTTTCAAGAGAAGAAGTGTACATCAGGGCTTCCTCTAAGTCGTCACCGATTGCGAAACTTCCGTGCCCTCGTATAATGACGATCTTTTTCGTTTTGAGGTAATGGGGTAAAGCTTGAGCTACCTCCTTTGAAGCTACACTTTCTTTAAACTCAACAACGGGGACGCTTTGTAATATGTGTTTCCCCTCAGCATCTACCGGTTTAATCTCTTCAAGGTAAAGGGAAAGCAAAACCGCATATGGGGGATGACAGTGAAGGATGGCCTTCGCTTCGGTATTAAGGTAAATAGACTGATGGACTTCAAGTTCACTGGAGGCACCCTCCACTTGGCCAAAAAGCGGAGCTTCTACGAGGTCTTCTTCGCTTAAAGAGGCCAACATGGCTTTATGGCGGGTTATCAGAAGCCCCTCTTTGGTCCTTATGCTCAAATTTCCACTGTGGGACGACACCAAGCCCAAGCGCCCAAGTTCTCTCCCTATCTTAAGTAATAGTTCCTTCATAACCCCCTCCTCTTTTGTGAATGTAAGCATTTTTTGTATCCTTTTTTCAAGGTGTGCTATATCTTCAAAAGTGATGAACCTGAAGGATGCTGAAAGAAGAATCCTCGATGATCCGATCGTAAGGCTTGTAACCGAAGAAGCCTCAAAACATAAAGTTCGCCTATACATCGTTGGAGGAGCCGTAAGGGATCATATTCTCGGAAGACCTCATCGGGATTATGACTTCATAATAGAAGGAGACCCTTATCATTTACTCAGAAGTTTAGGGATATTTTTCGAGACAAAATATTTCCCCTTAGGAAGAGGAGAAAAAGTTTATCGCCTTGTCAAAGGAGGCAAAGTTCTGGATTTTTCAACCCTTTCGGGCAAAGACATTATGGATGACCTCTCCCGCCGGGATTTCACCATAAATGCGATCGCTTATTCGCCTCAATATAAGAGGTTTTACTCGCACCCGGAATCATTTAAGCATCTTTTGGAAAAGAAACTGGTCTTACTCTCAGATCGAGCTATTGTAGAAGACCCATTGAGGATACTGAGGGCTTTTAGATATAAAGCAACCATGAATTTTGAACTATCGGAAGAATTGAAGGAAGAGATCTATAAAAAAAGAGAACTTTTGAAGACCGTCTCACGAGAAAGAATTTTAATGGAAATGGAAGAAATCTTTTTAGGAGAAGAAGTCTCTCAAGCGCTATTGATGATGGCGGAGTTGCACATTTTGGATGTCATTTTCCCTGAAATGGAATCCTTGAGAAACCTCCAACAAGGCGAAAATCACATTCGCGATGCCTTTGAACATTCGGTTTGGGTAACAATTTTGGCGTTAAAACTCGCTAAAGAGGGTAAAGTCATACGTTTTTCGCAAGATCCCAAGGATTTATTAGTAATCGGATGGAGCGCCTTATTTCACGACTTAGGTAAACCGGAAACAAAAACCACAGAAGAAGAGGAAAAGGTCCACTTTTACGGTCATGAAGTTGTTTCCAAAATAAAAGCGAAAAAAATAATGGACAGATATCCCTTTCCAAGCGATATAAAAAAACGTATACTTTTAGTAATCTTAAACCATATGCGCCCATTCCAACTCATCAAAACTGGTTTTTCCGAAAAAAGTTTAAGAAGATTAGCTCACGAAATGGGAGAAGATATAAAGTCTTTATTAATATTGAGCCTCGCCGAAACAGAAGAAAAAGGAAAAGAAGAGGAAAAAACGCTCCTTTTAGAACTCTCAAGAAAAATTTTGGACCTTGTTGAAAAAGAAAATATATCCCACCCTCCTCGGCTTTTAACCGGAAAAGACCTCCTCCAGATGGGATTCCAGCCCGGTAAATATATGGGTGAAATATTAAAAAAGATCACACAACTTCAAATAGAAGGTGTTATTAAAAATAAGGAAGAAGCCATCGAATACGTAAAGAAAAACTATTCGCCGACACAGGAGGATTAATATGGGTGAAACACAAGCTGTTTACGCTGGTTCTTTTGACCCTTTAACGTATGGCCATATGAATATCATAGAGCGATCTTTGAGGATTTTTGACAAAATAATAGTAGCAGTTGCTATTAATTATCAAAAACAAGCGCTTTTTACTCCGGAAGAGAGAGTGAAAATGATAAGGGAAATTTATAAAAACGAGCCACGAGTTGAAGTTGAAAGCTTTGAAGGTTTACTTGTAGAATATATGAAACGTAAAGGAGTGAAGATTATAATCCGAGGTTTAAGAGCTACTTCGGATTTTGAATATGAGTATCATATGGCATCGATGAACAAAAGTTTATACCCTGAAGCTGATACGATTTTTATGGTTACTGCAAAGGATTACTTCTTTATAAGTTCTCGGACCATTAAAGAAATTGCGAGCCTCGGTGGTAAGGTGGACGATTTCGTTCCGCCTTTAGTAGCTTTAAAACTTAAGGAAAAATTTTCAAAAATATAAATGCCATCTAAAAAGACGAAGATCATAAGGGTTGGTTCTGTATTAATAGGTGGAGGGTTACCGATTGTAGTCCAATCTATGACGAAAGTACATCCCAAAGATGTCCGCTTAACCCTTTTACAAATTCGAGAAGCTTACGAAGCTGGTTGCGAGATAATGAGGATTGCTTTACCAGACGAAGAGGCCGTTGAAGCCATCCCCGACATAAGGAGCCAGTCTCCGGTCCCCTTGATAGGGGACGTGCATTTTGTGCCCAAATTAGCTTTAAAGGCTTTAGAAAAGGGAATTGACGGATTAAGGATCAATCCCGGGACAATGCCTTCTCGGAAGGCGATGAAGGAAATATTTGAAGCAGCCAAAGAGAAAAAAACGGCCATCCGCATAGGGGTGAACGCGGGGTCTTTACCTAAGAAGTACCTCAATTACGATAAACTTTCTTCGGCTCTTGTGGCTTCTGCCCTTGAGGCATTAGAAATAGCGGAAGCGGTAGGATTTCAGGAGATAAAGGTCTCACTCAAAGCTACCGATGTTATGGAGACAATTGAGGCTTACCGAAAGTTCAGTCAGATCTCCGATTATCCACTTCATTTGGGAATAACCGAAGCAGGCCCCCCTTTAAGTGGAGCCATAAAATCGGCTGTGGGGATAGGGATTCTTCTCAATGAGGGTATAGGGGACACCATACGGGTTTCCCTCACCGCTTCACCGGTATTAGAAGTCAGAGCCGCTTATCATATCCTCGGCGCCTTAGGACTAAGAAGAAGAGGAGTTGAGATAATCTCCTGTCCGACCTGTGGAAGATGCGAAGTAGACCTATCCAAAATAGTGGCTGAGTTAGAGTCCAAGCTCTCCCCTATTTCGGAACCCTTAAAGATAGCCGTTATGGGATGTATCGTAAATGGTCCTCGAGAGGCGAAAAACGCAGATCTCGGTATAGCGGCGGGGAAAAAATATGGCGTTTTATTCAAAAAGGGAAAGGTGATAGAGAAAATACCTTCGGCAAAATGGGCGGAAAGGATCATGGAAGAGGTTAACCGCTTTCTCTCTTCGAAAGAACCCTCTTGGTGTAAAGGATCCTCTGAAAAACCGTAAAAAAGCTCAAAACCGTAATGACCCAAAGGACCTCAATCATTAATCCACTTATGAACCCGAAGGCCATAAGTAAAACCCTTTCGGGGCGCTCTAAAACCCCAACTTTGCAGGAGGGTATAAAAACCTCTGCCCTGGCTCTACAAAAGGGAACAAGAATACTTCCCATGAGGGCAAAAAGCGTGAGTAATAACGATGCCTTTTCCCCTTTTTGACAATAAAAATAAGCCAATCCTATAAACACCAAAAAATCCGAGAAACGATCCATAACCGAATCAAAGAAGGCTCCAAACAGGCTGCTTTTTCCTTCCAGTCTAGCAACCGCCCCATCCATCATATCAAACAACCCGCCGATTAAAACGATTAGGCCTCCTCCAAACCACTCCCCTAAAGCCACTAAAACGGAAGCCACCCCATTAAAAACAAAACCCAAAAAGGTTAAAAAACTCGGCTTGAGGTTAAGCCTTAAAGCCCGAGCAATTTTATAGACCACAGGATCAAGTCGATGTCCCAGTTTTCCTAACATTATTTTTGCTATTATCACGAATCATAAACGGATACAAGAAATAAATTCTTAATAAAGGTTGACGTCCACGAAAAGGTATGTTATTTTTTTCACGAAATAGGTGTTTGATTTAATCAAACACAACAAAGTGAGGAGGCTTTGATGAAAAAGGTATTGCTTGGAAATGAGGCTATAGCAAGGGGAGCGTGGGAAGCGGGAGTTGTGTTTGCTTCTGCCTATCCCGGGACACCCAGTACGGAGATTTTGGAAAGCTTAATCGAATACCCTGAAGTTCAAGCTGAATGGGCACCTAACGAAAAAGATGCAGTTTTGGCAGCTGCAGGGGCTTCTTTAACGGGAGCCAGGGCTTTAGCCGCGATGAAGCATGTGGGTTTGAATGTGGCTTCTGACCCTCTTATGACCCTTTCTTACACTGGGGTAGAGGGAGGACTGGTGATCGTCACCGCTGATGATCCCTCTCTTTACAGCTCTCAAAACGAACAGGATAATCGTCATTACGCCCGTTTTGCTAAGGTTCCAATGCTTGAACCTTCCGACGCCCAAGAAGCGAAGGATTTTGTCAAGATCGCGTTTGAAATATCCGAACAGTTTGATACTCCGGTTCTTTTACGGACTGTAACCCGCGTGTCCCATACGCGGGGGGTTGTCGAACTAGGAGAAAGAAAAGAATTAAATCGCACTTACGATCTTAACCCCAATGAGAAAAAGTACACCATGATACCTGCTTTTGCTGGACCAAGGCATGTTTTCGTAGAAGAAAGGATGAAAAAACTCAAGGAATTTGCCGAAACTTTTGAACATAATCGGATTGAATGGGGAGATAAAAAGGTAGGCATAATCACCAGTGGCATTGCGTACCAATACGCGAAGGAGGTGTTTCCTCAATATAGCTTTTTGAAATTGGGAATGGTGTGGCCATTGCCGGAAAAGAAGATAAAAGAATTCGCAAGTGAAGTGGAAGAAGTTTGGGTTATTGAAGAGTTAGATCCCTTTTTAGAAGAAAACATTAGGGCAATGGGTATAAAGGTCCATCTTGGTAAGGACAAAATACCCATCTGCGGCGAATTGTCCCCCACTGTTATAAAGGAAGCCGTTGAAGGTAAACCTTATGTGCCTCCAATTAAATATCATTCCCCTATCCCTGGACGCCCACCAAACCTTTGTCCCGGTTGCCCTCACCGGGGAGTGTTTTATGTCCTTAAAAAACTTAAGGTCTTTACTTTTGGCGACATCGGATGTTATACCTTGGCCACCTTACCGCCCCTTAGCTCCCTCCACACATGTGTGTGCATGGGATCAAGTATCGGTATGTTAGAAGGAGCGGTTCAGGTGCTAAAAGAAGGTGCTTTAAATAAAACGGTGGCTGTATTAGGTGATTCTACTTTTCTGCATGCAGGTATTACGCCCCTTTTGGGCATTACTTACAATAAAGCTAACGGAACCGTGATAGTTTTGGACAATTGGACCACCGCGATGACCGGTTCCCAGGAACATCCCGGTTCAGGTTATACTGCCAAGGGACAAGAAACCTTCGCGGTTAACTATGTGGAACTCGCCAAAGCTTTAGGGGTTAAAGAAGAGAACATAAGAGAGATAAACCCCTATGATATTGAGGAAACGGAGAGAGTAATAAAGGAAGAAATAGCCAAAAACGAACCCTCTTTTATAGTCACCAAAAATAGTCCGTGCGCGCTTTTAAGGCGGGCTATAGAACGTTATAATCCGCCTCTTTTTGTCGATGAAAACTTGTGCACCGGATGTCGGCAATGTCTCGAGCTTGGTTGTCCGGCCATTTACTGGGATTCCTCAAAGGCCGGTGAATACACCACAAAGGAAGGAAAAACTAAAAAGAGAAAGGGCGTTTCAAAGATTAATGACCTATTATGTAACGGTTGTGGTCTCTGTTATCAAGTGTGTAAATTCGACGCTATAAAGGCTCATACGGAGGTTCCGCCTAAGGGGTTTAAAGTGAAGAAAGAATAAGTTCAAAAATAAAGACTCAAATGAGGAGAGAAACATGGGAAGGAAGAATACCAATATTTTAATATGCGGAGTAGGGGGACAAGGGGTGGTTTTGGCGAGTGCTTTATTGGCCGATTTAGCTCTTAGAAAGGGTTATGATGTTAAACAAGGTGTAGTTAAAGGAATGGCCCAAAGAGGCGGATCAGTGGTGAGTAATCTGAGATTCGGGGAAAAGGTCTATTCTCCTTTGATTCCAAAAGGGGAGGTTGATTTTCTATTTTCTACCGAGAAGTTAGAAGCCTTAAGATGGATCGAATGGTGCAGTCCAAAAACTGTAGTAATTGCTGACTCATTGGAGATTTATCCACCAGCGGTAAACAGAGGCGAAATGGAATATCCCAAAGACATAGAAGAGTTCTTGAGGTCTAACTTCGAAAGGGTTTATCTCCTACCAGCTACAGAGATCGCAAAAAATCTGGGGGACCCAAGAATTGCCAACGTAGTGTTACTCGGAGCACTGAGCAATTTCTTGGAGTTTGAAGAATCGCTTTGGGAAGAGAGCATTATGGAAAATGTACCAAAACGAGCTTTAGAAATTAACCTTATGGCCTTCCGGGAAGGGAAAAGGCTGATCCAGGAGATTTGAAGGATCCTGCTTCTTTAATTGCTCTTACTTTTTCGAGATTGTGGTAGTAAATTTTTATAGATGAGGTTTCTCAAAAGGAGAAATTTTGTCCGTTTTACGGACATAAAAGAAGAAGTTGCATCTTATCTCCCAGAGGCGGATTTTTCATTATTAGAAAAAGCTTACGTCTTTTCAGCTAAGGTCCACAAAGGACAAACTCGTCTTTCGGGAGAACCATACCTTATACACCCCTTAGAAGTAGCAATGATATTGGCAAAATTGAGAATGGACCTACCTACTATATCCGCTGGTCTTTTACACGATGTTCTCGAAGATACTTTAACTTCTTTTCAAGAAATAAAAGAGTTATTCGGAGAAGAAATAGCAAATCTTGTAGACGGAGTGACAAAGATTAGCAAATTACCATTTACTGACCCTAAAATTACGCAAGCTGAAACTTATAGAAAAATGATTATGGCTATGGCAAAAGATATTAGAGTAATTTTAATCAAGCTTGCCGATAGGCTTCATAACGTTAGAACTCTTGAATATCATGAAGAAGAAAAAAGGAAACTTATAGCAAAAGAAACTATTGAAATTTATGCTCCTATTGCTCATCGCTTAGGAATAGAGTGGATGAAAAATGAACTTGAAAATCTCGCGTTTCAGCATCTTGATCCAGTTGCATATAACGAAATTTATAGAAAACTTCGACATTTTGAAAAAGAAAAGCAGAAATACATAGAAGAAGTAAAGAAAATTTTAAAAAACAAATTGGAAGAAAATAGCATCGAGGCTGAAATTCAGGGAAGAATAAAAGAGCCTTATAGTGTTTATGAAAAAATAAAACGGTTAGGTATAGATTTTGAACAAGTGTATGATCTTTTAGCTTTTCGCGTAATTGTAAATAGCGAGCAAGAATGTTATCAGGCTTTGGGGATTATACATTCATTGTGGACTCCAGTTCCAGGAAGGTTTAAGGATTATATTGCTTTACCTAAACCTAATTTTTATCAATCATTACATACCACAGTAATAGGACCGTATGGGGAAATGATGGAAGTGCAGATAAGGACATGGGAGATGCATAAAGTGGCGGAAGAGGGCATAGCCGCTCATTGGAAGTATAAAACAGGAAAGGGGTTAGATGAAGAGGAAGTCAAGAGAATTGGTTGGCTTAGACAGATATTGGAGCTACAACAAGAATTGGAGGATTCAAGGGAATTCCTGCATATTTTAAAAATTGACCTTTATCCCGATGAAGTTTATGTCTTCACCCCTAAAGGTGAAGTCAAGGTTCTTCCCAAAGGAGCTACTCCGATAGATTTCGCTTACAGCATTCACACGGAGATAGGAAATCATTGTTATGGTGCAAGGGTTAATGGAAAGTTAGTGCCCCTGGATTACGAACTTAAAAGTGGTGAGATCGTGGAAATTTTGACCTCTCCGAAGGCTCATCCTAATCGCGATTGGCTTAAGTTTGCAAGAACTTCCAGGGCCAGGGCTAAAATATTGAAATTCTTAAGGGAACAAGAAAAAAATCACGCTATCATACTGGGCCAAGAATTATGCGAGAAGGAACTAAAAAAGGTGGGCTTCTCCCTCGGTGAAATTCAAAAAAGGGAAGAATTTAAAAAATTACTTGAACTTTTCAATTTTAAATCACCTGACGACCTATTTGCGGCTATCGGTTTTGGCAAAGTTACGGTTTCTCAAATAATAGGTAAAATAGCACCTCAAGAAACTTTAGTAAGAAAAGGCAAAAGCAAAAAAATTAACCTAGGTACTTTAATAAAAATCAATGGAATGGAAAACCTCTTAGTACATTTCGCTAAATGCTGTAATCCTTTGCCGGGAGATGAGGTAATAGGATTTGTCACCAGGGGCCATGGTATTAGCATTCATACTTTCGATTGTCCCAATGTGCTTTCTGTTCCTCCTGAACGATATGTGGAAGTGGAATGGAAAGGTGAAAATGGCTTTCTTTTCCCCGTTAAAATAAAAGTCCAGGCTGAAGATCGCAAAGGGTTACTTGCCGCTTTAAGCAACTCCATTTCCCAATTGGGTATCAACATCCTCAAGGCTCATGTAAGCACCACCAAAAGCGGAGAGGCCTTAAACTTTTTTGAAGTAGAAATTTCTAATACAAAACAATTAGAAAAACTACTCTCTCACCTCCGCAAAGTAAAAGGAGTAAAAAAAGCAGAAAGAGTCAAAAAGTGGATATAAATCAATTAATTAAGAAAGGGGGCCGGGTTTTATTATTTTCCCAGCTTTAAGGCATTTCGTGCATACTCTTATTCTTTTCACTTGTCCATCGATTAATACCTTAACGCGTTGCAAATTCGGATTAAAAACGCGTTTAGTCCTATTTCCAGCATGACTCACATTATGCCCTCTCATAGGCCTTTTTTGGCATATGGCACATACCTGACTCATCTGTCTCTCCTCCGCCGGATTTTTAACCCTGAATCCAGGTATTTGTCAAGTTTTCTTATCTTAATAGGGTAATATCTGTCAACCTCTCGTCTTCCTTTAATTTCATAAGTTTAACCCCTCTGGAATAACGTCCCTGAACGGGAATTTGCTTCGCGCTTATTCTAAGTACCTTTCCCTCCGAAGAACATAAAAGAAGGTTTTCATCCCTATTTTCGTTCAAGAAAAGTATACCAACCAGAGGACCGCTTTGGGAAGTGATTTTGAGAAGAATTACGCCTTTTCCTCCTCTTTTTTGAAGGGATAGTTCATCTCTATTGATCAGTTTCCCGTACCCTTTCTCGGTAACCAAAAATAAATATCCCTTTTCACCTATTGGTATCACTCCTATTACCTCATCACCTTGTGATAATTTGACTCCTTTTACCCCTTGAGCCTGTTTGCCCATGGACCTTATTTCATCTGATCCGATTAAAATGCCCTTACCGAGTTTGGTACCTATTAAAACCTTTGTTTCATCGCTTATCAATTGAACCCCGATTAATTGATCACCTTCTTTTAACGAAATCGCCGAACTTCCTCCATAACGCACGCTTTTGAACTCCCCGAGCGGAGTCTTTTTGATCATTCCCATTTTTGTAACAAAAATCACCTCTCCGGTGTTAAAGTTCTTAACGGATATAACGGAAGATATGCTTTCTTCCCCTAGTTTAAGAAGTGTCGTTAGGGGCTTGCCCTTTACCGAAATGGGCAAAGAGGGAACTTCAGAGACTTTTAACCCATATGCCCGTCCCTTATCTGTGAAAAAGAGGAGGTTATCAACGGTATTACAAACTAGGATCTGCTTCACAAAATCTCCCTCTTTCAAGGTTATGCTGGTCTTTCCCCTCCCTCCAAGTGCTTGTTTTCGGTACTCATCCACGGAAACCCTCTTTATATATCCCGATGAGGTCAAAATAACCACCACATCTTTCTCTTCTATGACCTCCTCTTCTGAAGGGAGCAAAGCAGCTTGTATCTCCGTGCGACGAGGATCGCCGTAAAGGTCAAGTATTTCTTTAAGCTCTTCGGCCACTACCTCATCCAATTTCTTCTCCGACCCCAATATTTCCTTAAGGGTTAGGATTTTCCGGCTTATTTCCTCAAACTCCTCTTGGATCTTGTCCCTCTCAAGGCCCGTTAACCTCTGAAGCCTCATATCCAATATGGCCTGAGCTTGAACTTCACTGAAGCCAAATTTGGAAACCAATCCTTCTTTAGCTTCTTTGGGGCTTTCGGAATTCCTTATCAGGCTTATCACCTGGTCTATAAGGTCGAGTGCTTTCAACAATCCCTGCAATATATGTGCTCTTCTCTCGGATTCCTCCAACTCAAAAGCGGAACGACGTCTTACCACTTCTCTTCTATGATCCAGGAAAAGCTGAAGCATCTGCTTGAGGTTGAGCAACATGGGTTGTCCATTCACCAAAGCCAAAAGTATTATCCCAAAGGAACTCTCGAGCGGGGTCAGTTTGTACAATTGTCTAAGAACGGCCTGAGGGTTTTCGTCCTTCTTTATCTCTACAACCACCCTTAAGCCTTCCCTATCGGACTCATCCCTTACTTCAAGGATTCCTTCAATCCTCTTTGTCTGACCCAGTTCGGCTATCTTCTCCACAAGTTGGGATTTGTTAACTTGATAGGGGATTTCGGTTATGACTAACCTATACCTGTCCTTTCCCTTCTCAATCCTCACCTTGCCCCGAACCTGGATGATGCCTCTACCTGTACGATACGCATTGAGCAAGCCTTCTCGGCCATAAATTATACCTCCTGTGGGAAAGTCGGGACCGGGTAAAATCTTCAAAATATCCTCAATTTCAAGATTGGGATTCTCCAACAAAGCCAAACAGGCCTTAATGGTTTCGGTTAAATTATGAGGAGGAATGTTGGTGGCCATCCCTACCGCTATACCGGAAGCCCCATTTACAAGCAGATTGGGAATCCTAGAAGGCAAAACCACAGCTTCTTCCATGGAACCATCAAAATTTGGCATAAAGTCAACGGTGTTTTTTTCAATATCTTTGAGCATCTCCAAGGCAATAGGGGTAAGCCTGGCTTCGGTATACCTCATGGCCGCAGGAGGATCTCCATCTATGGACCCAAAGTTTCCTTGGCCCTCTATTAAGGGATATCTCATGGTGAAATATTGCGCCATCCGCGAAAGAGCCTCATAAACTGCCACATCCCCATGCGGATGGTATTTCCCCAAAACCTCTCCTACAATCCTAGCGCTTTTTCGGTAGGGCTTGTTGGGTTCAAGCCCCATTTCGTACATGGCGTAAAGGATGCGCCGTTGAACAGGCTTCAATCCATCCCGCACATCGGGTAAAGCCCGACCAACTATTACGCTCATGGCGTATTCCAGGTAAGATTTCTTCATCTCTTCTTCTATGCTTACAACCGCCACCTTCGGGAGCATTCTTTCCCTCCAAGCCGATTTAGAGGTTTATTAATTTGTAAAAATTTTAACTTAACCTTAAAATCCTTGCACCCTTTGTCTTGATTTTTAAACCTGAAAGGGGTTTTATTTGTCTAAATAATAAAATGAAGCGCTTCTTCTTGGCTTTGACTTTTTTAACACTTTGGGGATGTACAATCTTAAAACCTTCCCCTCCCCTCCCCCACTCTTCTTTACCCATTCCTTCCAGTTTTGAATTTACCCTATCGGTTTCCCCTTTAGATGTCCAAAAACTCAACAAGTGGTGGAGGCTCTTTAATGATCCAGAGTTAAATGATCTCATAGAAGATAATCTCCTTCGGAACCCTTCTCTCCGAGAAGGTTTTGCCAGAATAATAGCATCAAGGGCCATGATGAAAAGTGAAAAGAACCGTCTTTTCCCCAAGCTTCAAGGAGAGGCCTCTTTCAGTGAAAAAAAGGTGGATCACTTTGAAGAATCTTTATATGAAGTTAGGTTTGACGCCTACTGGGAAGCGGATTTTTTGGTCAAGAAAAATCCACTTTTAAAAGCCAAAGAAGCCGAAGTTCAAATAGAGGAAGAAAATCTGCGAGATTCACTAGTGAGCCTAATCGGTGAGGTAGTGAAAAATTACATTCAATTAAGAACCCTCCAGGCAAAATTTAAACTAATTGATGAGAGATTAGAAGATTGCGAAAAGGAACATGAAAAACTCATTTCTTATAGGTATAACGCCGGTCTTATCGATTTGAAAGAACTCGAAAGGGCTAAACAAATGTTACAATCACTTTATGATCAAAGGGAATCACTACAAAAGGAGATTAAAAGCATAAAAAATTCACTGTGCGTTCTTTTGGGTAAACCTCCTCAAAGTCTCGAGGAGAAATTGGAAACCTTTAAACCCATTCCCCTTCCCCCGATGGAAGTGATGTTAACAACTCCACTGGAAGTCATAAAGTTAAGGCCTGACCTTAGGCGCGCTCAAGAAGAGATCCTCAAGGAAGAGAGTTATTTAAGAGCCAAAAGGCTTGAACGTTTACCGACCGTTAAACTGTTAAGCGCTATAACCTTAGGAAGTCTTACCTTGGGCGATCTTCTTTACTCCCCTAAATTGACGCTTCAAATAGGTGCCTCTTTGAGTAAGGTATTTTTTGACGGAAGTAGTCTCAAGTGGGAAATAGAAGCCCAGAAAGCTAAATTCCAAGAAGCACTTACCCGTTACGAGGGAACATTTTTACACGCTTTAAAGGAAATACAAGAAGCGCTTTTTATGATCGAAGCAAACTCAAAGAAATTAGAGTTGATCCAAGAATCTTTAACATCGGCAGAAAACATTCTCAAACTTGAGAAAAGCCTTTATGAAAGTGGTTTGATCGACAAGCTCACCTTGATCGAGGCAAAAAAGAACCTTTATGAGTTACAAATGGAACTTTTGGAAAAGAAGGGCGAATTAGCCACATCTTTTGTATCCCTTTACAAGGCCCTTGGAGGAGGTTTAGGCCTTTTGGAGGAAAAAGATGGAAGAAAGAACGAGCCTTGAAAAGATCCTCACTATCTCCCCAAAATCCTCTGGCAAAAAAGTGATATGGGGAATTGCAATTTTGGCCATTATTTTGGTGGTCTTGATCTTGATTTTTATAACTTCCCAACCAAAGGTCAATTATAGAACCGTTAAGATATCCAGGGGTAATTTAGTGGTAAAGGTTAATGCGACAGGTACCTTAAAACCCCTCAATCAAGTGGAAGTAGGCAGTGAAATTTCAGGCACAATTCGTTCAATAGAAGTTGATTACAACCATAGGGTAAAGAAGGGACAGGTATTGGCTCGGCTTGATACCACTCGGATTGAGTCGGAGCTTTTACAAGCCCAAGCCAAGGTAGAAGGCGAAATGGCCAATTTCAAAAAAGTCCAGGCGGATTTGACTTTAGCAGAAGGGAAACTCAATAGGATGCTCGAAGCTTATGAGCGTTCAGGAGGGAAAACGCCCTCACAACTAGAGATAGAGCTACAAAGATCCGAAGTTCAGAAGCTTCAAGCAGAAATGTTACGCTCTCAAGCACTCATCGAGGAGGCCAAGGCTCTAATAAAGCTTAAAGAAGCCGAACTCCAAAAGGCGATCATCAGGTCCCCTATCAATGGGATAGTATTGGCAAGACATGTAGAAGTGGGCCAAACTATAGTCTCCTCGCTTCAAAGCCCTGCTTTATTTACCCTGGCTGAGGACTTGAGGAAAATGCAATTAATATTGGACGTAGATGAGGCCGACATCGCCCAAGTCCAAGTAGGCCAAAAGGCCAAATTCACTGTTGATGCATACCCCGAAAAGGAATTTGAAGCCAAGGTACAAGAGGTCCGCTTTTATCCCAAAACATCCCAAGGAGTAGTCACCTATGAGGTTGTTTTGGAGGTCAGCAACCCGGAACTCCTTTTAAGGCCAGGAATGACTGCAACGGCCGAAATCATCGTTAAGGAATTGAAGGATGTCCTCCTTATTCCAAACCAAGCTTTAAGGTTTGATCCTTCAAGGATATATAAAAAAGAAAAGAGAGGATTTGTCTCGCTTTTTATGCCGGTTTTCCCAAGAAGGATGCCCCAAATTACTCCATTGGAAAAAAAAGTTTGGGTCTTAAAGGAAGGTAAACTCATTCCTATCCCGGTTAAAACAGGGCCAAGTGACGGTCAATTCACTCAGGTTATATCTGATCTTTTAAAACCAGGGATGGAAGTGGTGGTGGGAATGGAGGAAAAATGAAGGACCATATTATAGTGGAACTAAAAGAAGTTACGAAAATTTACGGAAAAGGCCAAAATGCGGTTCATGCCTTAAGAGGTATAAGCCTAAGGGTGAAACACGGCGAATTTGTGGCAATTATGGGAGCAAGTGGCTCAGGTAAATCGACCTGTATGAACATATTGGGATGTTTGGATGTGCCCTCTTCGGGAGAGTATCTTTTTCAAAACCTACCAGTAACGAACTTATCGCCTGATCAGAGGGCCCTTTTAAGGCGTTATTTCATTGGATTTGTCTTTCAAAGCTTTAACCTTTTAGAACGGGCTTCAGCTTTAGAAAATGTAGAACTACCTCTTATTTATCACCGATTACCGAAGGACATAAGAAGGAAAAAGGCCCTTGAGATGCTCGAACTTGTGGGCTTGAAAGACCGGATACATCACCGCCCTTCAGAACTTTCGGGAGGGGAACAACAGAGGGTTGCAATCGCAAGGGCTATGGTAACGGAACCAGTGTTACTTTTGGCGGATGAACCTACGGGGAACTTGGATTCTAAAAGTAGCCACGAGATAATGGAGCTTTTCTTGCGCCTTAATCGGGAAGAGGGAGTGACCATAATATTGGTGACTCACGAAGAGGATATCGCTAGTTATGCTAAAAGAAGAATTGTCCTTTCTGATGGTAAAATCATAAAAGAAGAATATGTGGCGTGAGATCTTTAAGATAGCCCTAAGAGAGATAAGCCGTACCCCCTTAAGGTCAATCCTCACTTGCTTAGGGGTGGTTATAGGAGTAGCTTCCGTAATAACCATGGTGACAATTGGAAGTGGTGCTACCCTTAAAGTCCAAAGGGAAATTTCCAAGATGGGGACGAACCTTCTAACCATAAGGCCAGGGCAATTCAGACACGGAGGAGTAAGAGAAGAAGCTCCACCTTTCAAGCTGAGGGATTTACAGGTCATACAGAGACAGGTTCAGGGAATAAGAATTATAGCTCCCGCTTCTTCAAAAAGCGTCCAGGTGGTTTTTGGCAACAAAAACTGGGCCACAACCTGTACAGGCACAAATTCTTCCTTTCTTCAAGCTCGGAATTGGGAACTTGAAAGCGGAAGATCCTTTGACGTGAATGAAGAGAAACGGGGAGAAGCAGTTTGTCTGATAGGACAAACAGTCAAAAGACAACTTTTTGGCGAAGAGGATCCAATCGGAAACGCCATCAGGATTAAAAGCGTACCCTTTCGGGTAATAGGTTTATTGAAGGAAAAGGGAATAAGTTTCGGCCCCGATGCCGATGATGTGGTTCTTGTGCCCTTAAAGACCTTTCAGAGAAGAATAGCCGGAAATGATAACGTAAACTTTATGTATGTATCAGTAGAAGAGGGTTTCTCTATTGACAGGGTAAAGGAGCAAATCAGGGAAATTTTAAGGGAACAAAGAAAACTCGGACCCAATGAACTTGATAATTTCGAAATAAGGGACGCTCGGGAATTGCTCGAAGCCTTTTCCGGAACCACCAGGACTCTAACCCTCTTTTTGGGAGCAGTAGCTGCAGTTAGCCTCTTGGTGGGTGGTATTGGTATAATGAATATCATGCTTGTTTCGGTTACTGAGCGCACAAGAGAAATAGGCTTAAGGTTAGCCCTCGGAGCAACACAAGGGGATATAATACGTCAGTTTTTGTTCGAGGCTGTCATTCTCTCCACCTTGGGTGGGTTCATAGGACTTGGAGTAGCCTTAGGAGTTTCTCTACTTTTATGTAAACTTCTACTTCTTCCTTTTGTCTTTCGTCCCGAAATGACCCTTTTAGCTTTTGGGGTTTCTTTTGCAATAGGGGTCTTTTTCGGTCTCTTCCCGGCTCGGAAGGCCGCACATCTCAATCCTATCGAGGCTTTAAGGCACGAATAAACCGCCATGGTAATAAGCATCGAGACAAAGGGAGTGTGGAAATCCTATGGCTCCGTTTGGGCCGTAAAGGATCTTAACCTGGAAGTAAGGAAAGGGGAGATATTCGGCCTTCTTGGCCCCAATGGCGCGGGTAAAACAACGACTTTGAAGATCCTAACCTTTTTGACCAAACCGGACCGCGGAAGTTGTAAAATAGAAGGCCTGGATATATGGAAATATCCATTGGTGGTAAAATCCCGTATAAGCGTTATTCCTCAGGAAATTAACTTGGATAAAGAACTCAATGCCTACGAAAATCTCCTAATATACTGCATGCTTCATAAAATAAGGGATAAAAAACACAAAATAGAAGAAGCTTTACGATTTGTGGGACTCTGGGAATACCGTAAAGAAGAAATTAGAAAATTTTCTCTTGGCATGCAAAAAAGGCTTCTTTTAGCAAGATCCTTTCTAAATGACCCTTCGGTTATTTTCTTAGACGAACCCACCACCGGCCTTGATCCACAGATAAGGCGGGAGATTTGGACTTTTATAAAAAAGGCGAAGGATAAAGGAAAAACCATCCTTTTGACAACCCACTATATAGAAGAAGCGGAATATTTATGTGACCGTGTAGCCATAATGAACAAGGGAGAAATAATCGCCTGCGGAACCCCTCAGGAACTGAAAAATCAAGTGGGGCTTTGGGTATTAGAATCCTTAAACGATGCGGGCTTTGAATACGAATTCTTCAAGACTCGTGAAGAGGCCCTTTTAAAAGCCCGGGAAAAAGAAGGCCCTGTTACGATAAGAAAAAGTAACCTTGAAGACATCTTCATAAGACTGACAGGAGAAAAAATTGACTGATTTTTTACCAATCCTATACCGTGAGCTTATCATTTATAAAAAACGACTTCTTAAGTTGAGTTATGTGCTGTCAGCCCTTATTAGTCCTCTCATTTATCTTGCAGTATTCGGCTTTGGGCTTGGAGAAAACCTAACTGTAACAGGTACAAACTACATCACTTTCCTTCTCCCGGGTCTTATAGCCATGACCTCAATGACCAATTCTTACATCTGGATAGCTAATGGTCTGAATATAGACAGGCTTTATTTCAAAACCTTCCAACTCTTAGTCCAAGCCCCGATTAAACCCATAGCTATCTTAATGGGAATTATAACGGCGGGGATTATAAGAGGACTCTTCGCCTCCTCCCTTATTATAAGTGTAGACCTTCTGTGTTGCACCTCCTTCTATCCAAATGGTATATTCTGGTTAGGTTTACTTTTAAATTGTTTTATGTTTTCAACCTTAGGGGTAATCATCGGAATGATCACCAAAAGCCATGAGGAAACGGCTATTTACTCTAACTTCCTGATGGTGCCCATGGCCTTTTTCAGCGGGACTTTCTTCCCCTTAGAAAAACTGCCCTTTTTCGTAAAACCATTGATATACGCACTCCCATTAACTTATTCCACTATTCTGATTAGAAAGTCCCAATGGGATCGTGTGGCCTTATTGAGCTTATTCATAACTATAGGTTTCTCTCTGATGTTTCTTTTTTTAGCTCTACGATTGATAAAAAACTACAAAGAATAAAAGATGAGAAAAGTTTATTACAAATTACTGACCCCAGAAAGGATGCTTTTATTAAGTTTTGCTATGTTAATATCTATAGGAACTTCGTTGTTAATGTTACCCATCTCTACAAAAAAACCTTTGACTTTAATAGACGCTATCCTCACTGCTACTTCAGCCACTTGTGTAACTGGTCTTACCATATTGGATATAGGAAACGACTTAACACTTTTTGGCCAAATTGTAGTTTTGACACTTATAGAACTCGGTGGTTTAGGAATAATGACCTTTTCCATATTCTTTTGGAAAATGATCGGAATGGATATATCATTAAGGACAAAATTGGCTATCGAAACCAGTTTTACCTATAGACCGTTTAAAGATGTATTTTCCTTGGCTAAACAAGTGATAACTATAGCTTTTATCATACAATCTATAGGAGCAATTTTACTCTTTTTCAGCTGGAATGAACACTTTTCTTTTTATGAAGCTATCTATGTTTCCATATTTCACTCCATCTCCGCTTTCTGTAATGCGGGTTTTTCGGTATTTTCTGATAATTTAATCCGATTCCAAGGCGATGTCAAAATAAATTTAATCATAATGACAATTATTTTCTTGGGAGGGATAGGTTTCCTCGTAATAATGGATTTCAAAGAAGCCATAATAAAGCACACTCGGCTTTCATTACATTCGAAAGTGGCTGTTACAACTTCGTTATTTTTGATTTTAATTGGTAGCTCTATTTTGATATTGACATTATTAAGTGATCCTACTTTCAGTATAATGTCATTAAAGCACAAAATACTTGTAGGAATCTTTCATTCTGTAAGTGCCAGGACTTGTGGTTTAAACACAGTGGATATAGGAAAATTAAATGATGCAGCTTTATTTTTATTAATGACCTTAATGTTTATTGGGGCTTCCCCAGGTTCTTGTGGTGGAGGAATAAAAACAGTTACTTTTGCGGTGCTTATTTCGCTTCTTTATAATCGGCTTAAAGGAAGAGAGGAGGTTATACTTTTCAAAAGGACTCTTCCTTCTGAAACTGTGTCCAGAAGTATTTCCCTTGTAATTGGCTCGTTTTTGTTCATTTCGTTGATATTTTTTCTATGTTTAATTCTTGGAGTGCTCCCTCCGAATAAGGGATCCTTTCACTCTATTCTTTTTGAAGTGGTTTCAGCTTTTGGAACAGTTGGGTTATCTACGGGTATAACCCCTTATTTGAATAATAGCGGCAAAATCCTTATAATTATCACCATGCTTGTAGGGCGTCTTGGATTTTTAACGATGAGTTATGCTCTCGTAGTAATCCGTGAAAAGCCCATATTTAAATATGCAGAAGAGGGGGTAATGGTAGGATAAAATGAAAAAATTTGCCGTAATTGGTTTAGGAAACTTTGGGGCCACCTTGGTTCGCGCTTTAGCTGAAGAGGGTCATGAGGTAATCGCCATTGATAAGGAAAAAGAGCGTGTTCAGGCCATAGGGAAATACACGGTTCAGGCTATACTGGCGGATGCCACCCAAAAAAGGGTCTTAGAGGAACTGGGTTTAGACAAAATGGATGCCGTGATCGTGAGCTTAGGACGAGATCTGGGAGCAAGCGTCTTGGTTACTCTTTACCTTAAAGACCTAAAATGTAAAAGGATCATCGTTAAAATAGCAAACGAAGACCATAGGAGGATATTAGAAAGGGTTGGGGCAACCGATATAATCTTCCCCGAAAGGGATACAGCATTGAGACTTGCTCAAGCCCTCACTACACCAAACATAATGGATTATCTCCCCTTAACACCCGAATATTCCATTATCGAACTGGCGCCCCCCAAAAATTTTATTGGCAAAACTTTAGGCGAGCTCGAATTGCGTTCACGTTATGGAATAAATGTCTTAGCCGTAAGGCAACTTGTCCCGGAAAAACTCATAATTAATCCAGGAGCAAATTTCCTCATTAAGGATAGCGATATTCTTTACGTATTGGGAAAACAGGAAGATATCGAAAAACTAAAATGAAGTATTGAAATGAGGCCCGCTGTAATAATAGTAGATATGGTAAAAGACAATTTGGACCCAAAATTCCCAATCGCTAAAGAAGCTGAATTAATCATTCCCAATATAAATAAGCTTTTGCGAGAGGCAAGAAAAAGAGATATACCCGTAATATTTGCTTGTGATTCTTTTTTACCCCAAGATTTTATCTTCAAAGGCAAGATGAAGCCACATTCTTTAAGAGGAACTGAAGGCTCAATGGTAACAGAGAAAATTGAGGTTTGTGATACGGATATTTATCTGCCTAAAAGAAGATTTAGCGCATTTTTCAAAACCGATCTCGATCAAACGCTTCGTACTTTAGGCGTAGACACAGTAGCTGTAGGAGGAATCACCACTAATGTCTGTGTTTTGATGACTGTAATGGATGCCTTATGCCATGATTTTTATGTGATTTGGCTTGAAGACTGTTGTGCTGCTCATAAACGGGAATTTCATGAGAAAACCTTAGAGCTTTATCGAAATTTCGCCCTTTGGCCTCTTTTACGGATTATTTCTTCGGATGAATTTTTAAAAGAATTAAAAGGGGAACAAGGCTAATCCCCCTGTTCCCCTCATTTTGTTAATTCCTAAATCTTATTTCTGAGGAAAAGCTTTATTTAACACTTCCTCACGAGGTGGACGAGTAAGTAAACTTACCACGAAATAGCAAATTCCGCATCCTATAACTACGATCCATAAAAGAGTTCCCATTCCAAGTGTCTTTTTGGCTATCTGGGTCGCGCCCCAAAGGGTCATAACGGTTCCATAAATACAAGCCGCAATGGCTCCCCATTTAGTAGCCCTTTTCCAATAATAGGACATAGCGGTTACGAAGAAGAAGATCCCACCAAGTGCTATAGCGGCCTGTCCCATAAAAAGGGCCAAAAGGGCAGGAGGTCTAAAGAAAGTATAAATGAAGGGGAAGAAAAGGAACACACCGAGCAGAATTCTCAATAACCAAATAAGCGTTTTGTCAGATGTTTGAGGACGCCATAACTTTACCAGGTCTCTCGTCACATTCCCGGCCATTATAAAGACCATAGCCGAAAGCGTGGAAAGGGCTGCGGCAAAAAGAGCAGCGGTGTAAGCTGCCAGAAGTGGAACCCCACCAACCGCCCATGCAAGCATTGGATTAGCTAAATCCGCTTTCCAAGGCTCAATCTTGAGAAGTTGGGGACCATAAAATGCCCTGGAAACAAGCCCATTCCAAGCACAATCTATCATTATAGGTATTCCCGCTATAAGCCAAACGAAAAAGCACATGATGGCATAATCCCTTTTCGTGAGTTCCCTCATGCCAAGGAAACGGCTCACATTATGAGGAAAACCTATAGCCATCGTGAAGAATAAAACTGGGGTGGCCAAAATACCCACCAAACTTGAAAAGAGCTGAGTTGGTCCAACTTTTGGCAAATCTGGCCTCATCAACTTGATTAAAACTGGGTTCTCAGCTACAAGCTTTTCATTAAGACCAATAGGACCACCTATTTTTATAATGGCTAATATGCCCATAATCAACCCAACCGCTCCAATAACTGCACCTTGAAAACCCATAGCCCATTGGGAAGAGGTATACCCACCTAAAGCCATGTAAACCCAAGTCACCAACACCGCGACCAATAAACACGCAAGGGGTGACCATCCAGTAGCCACATACCATACGCCACCTGCTGCTTTAAGCTGACCTATGGAATACATGAAAAGGAAAATGAGCATCACTATACTTATGACCGTCTGAAGGAGCTTACTGTCAAATCGCCTGCCTAAAAGTTCAGGCAAAGTGGTGGCTCCAAAAGCCGCCGATAATTCCCTAGTTCTTAAAGCCGTAAACCACACACAGGGCATAATACCGACAAGCGTCCATACCCCTGCAAACCACATGCCTGACCAACCAAAGGCATAAGTTATCCCAGCGCTTCCACAAAAGGCCCAACCACTTAAATAAGCCGCTGCAACAGCCGCTCCAGTTACAATTGGACCCATCGTCCTCTGTCCGACCATATATTCGTCAAAAGTAGCCCATCTCCTTCTCCCCATTAACCCAAACCATAGCGAAAAAAGCAACATTAAAGCTACCGCAATAGCACCCCATGTAGCTGTAGCTATCGTTGGCTTTGGAACTTCTAAAAACTGCATCTCTCACCTCCTTATACTTTATTTAAGAAGGCGTGACTTTTTAATGACAACCCATGTACCCACAAGACTCATTACACTCGTACCTATAACGATCCATAACCACACCCAAAAAGGAAACATCAAATCCATCTCCTCACCTCCTTTTAAAATAATTTTTGCTTATTAAAAAATAATAAACAAAACGAGGGGGTTGTCAAGATTTTTTTAAAATGTGTCTTATTTCACAAAGTTCTTCGAGAATTTCTTTCACCAAAGCTTTGTAATTGATGGTGTTTGTAGAAAGAGATTTTATCTTTTTTTTAGCTCCAGCTATGGTATAACCCTGTTCGTAAAGCAAACTTTTTATTAATTCTAATCTTTTTATCTCTTCGAGGGTGTAACGTCGATGGGTACCTTCTTTTCTTTTAGGATTAAGCTCAAATTCTTGCTCCCAGTATCTTATCACGTGGGGTTTTACCCCTAAGATACGACTCACCTCTCCGATGCGGTAAAAAAACTTTTGTCTCCTCACCTGTTCATCAATTTTCTTAAAATTCCACTCGGTTTGAAAATCAAAGTTCTCTTTGACCTTATCTCGATTTGCTCACCTGTTTTCGGATTTCGGGTTTTAAGTGATTTTTTCGTTCGGACTTTGAAAGAACCGAAGCCCGACAATTTGACCTCTTCCCCTTTCTCAAGGCTTTCTTTTATCAATTCAAAGAAAATCATCACCGCTTTTGCCGCTTCTTTTTTTGAAAACCCCATCTTTTCGTAAACCCTTTCGACTAAATCGACTTTCACCATCTTTAAACCTTCATTCTCTTATTGACCATCCGGCTCTTCTCACCGCTTCAACAGCCTTGTTTAAAGCCAGATCCGCTTCCTCATCGGTTATGGTTTTTTCGGACATTCGTAAAAATAGCCTTACAGTTATGTTTTTCTTCCCTTCGGGAATAGGAGGACCAACATAACAATCTATTATTTCCATCCTTTCAAGATAAGGAAGATCACTCGCTTTCAGGACTTCCAATAACTTCTGAACCTGAACCTCTTCTTCTACTAGAACACTCAGATCGCGAAATGTACCTGGGAACTTGGGAAGGCCTTTGAAGGTTCTCACCTCAATTGCTTCTTCCAAAAGCCTCTCCACTGAAATTTCAGCCAAATAAACTTCTTTTAACTCCAAAAGATCTTCCAAATCTGGGTTAAGCCTTCCCAATACACCGATCCTCAGACCTTCTAATTCCACTTTAGCACCTTGGAAGGGGTGAAGATAAGAAAGTTCAACGGGCTTAAAACTTATTTTCTCCAGAACCCCGAATTCTTTGAATATCCTTTCTAAACATCCTTTCAAGACATAGAAATCCCCCTTTTCTCCCTTTTTCTGCCACCAGGAGGGATAAAACTCACCCATAATGAGAAGCCCTAACCTTTTCTCCTCTTTCGGAAGCTTATCCTCCTGAGGCAGAAAAACTTTTCTCAACTCAAAAATCCGAAGGTCCTTTATTCCCCGATTAGCGTTAAACCGAGCTACTTCCAATAGACCCGGAATGAGGCTTGGCCTCATGACGGACATCTCTTCGGATAAAGGGTTTAAAAGCTTTAAAACTTCAGAGAAACCAAAGGCTTGAAGTGATCGAGGAGAAAGAAAGCTATAAGTAATAATCTCGTTAAAACCAAACCCTATAATTATCTCTTTTAACCTCTTTTCAAAGGCCCTCGTTTTTGATTCCTTGGGCAGTGGCATGAGGCGAGGTAGAGTTTCGGGTATATTATGGTACCCTTTGAGCCGAGCTATCTCTTCGCCTATATCCACTTCCCGTTTTAAATCGAACCGAAAGGAAGGAGGCCTCACGTAAAACTTCCCTTCGGGCGTTTTTTCGACTCCCATCTGTAAGCGTTTAAGGTAATCCACAAACTCCTCTTCTCGCACCTTTATGCCCAAAAAATTTTCTATCCAATTTAAATCCACCAAAATTTTGTTAGGGCATGAAGGATTTGGATAAACGTCCACGATCCCTTTGGCTAACTTAGCCCCTGCGTATTTAATCATTAAACTCGCCGCCCTCGCGGAAGCAACGGGGGAAAGCTCAGGATCGACCCCCCTTGAAAACCTGAAAGAAGCCTCCGTATTAAGCTCTAAAACCCGAACACTTCTCCTTATTGATTCGGGTGAGAAGTAGGCACTTTCCAAAAGCACCCTCTTTGTCCTTTCCTCTATCTCCGATTCCAACCCACCCATTATCCCCCCAATAGCTACAGGTCCTTCCGCATCACATATCATGAGTGTTTGAGCATCTAAAACCCTCTGTTTGCCATCCAGGGTGGTAAAACTGTCCCCATCCTTAGCCAGCTTCACTATAATTTTTTTGCCCCTCAGTTTATCGTAATCGAAAGCGTGAAGGGGCTGTCCGAACTCAAGCATCACGTAATTGGTTATATCCACTACATTGTTAATCGGCCTCATCCCACACCGTAAAAGCCTCAACCTCATCCAAAAAGGAGAGGGACCAACATTCACATCAAATAAGTACCTGGCAGTATAACGCGGACAATGATGAGGGGCCTCTATCTCAACCCTTATAAACTCCTTCACATCCAGATCTTCCTCTTTGAGGTCAATGGGTGGAAATTTAAGGGGAACCCCCTTTAAAGCCGCTATTTCCCTCGCTATTCCAAATATGCTAAGGCAATCTCCTCGATTAGGAGTGGGAGAAACCTCTAATATATAATCCTTCAGTCCCAAATATTCAGCCAAATCAGCTCCCAAAGGAGCGTCTTCAGGAAGGACCATTATGCCACTTGAGTCCTCCGAGAGCTCCAGTTCGGCTTCCGAACAAATCATGCCCTCTGAAAGCTCACCCCTTATTCTCCTCGTTTCAATCTGCATTTTGGACAAAAGCGCTCCGGGAGGGGCAAAGGCGACCTTTTGCCCTTCTTGAAGATTAGGAGCCCCACAAACCACCCTAAAGGAACGTTTATCATCTATAACTTCGCAGAGTTTAAGCTTTGTGGCATTGGGATGATCCCAAACCCTTAAGACCTTTCCTATTATTACGCCCTGGAAAGAAGGACCGACCTCTTGAACCTCTTCTACCTCAATGCCCCCAAGGGTAAGGATCTCACCCAGTTTAGAGGGACCCTCTTCTACCTCCACGAATTCCCTGAGCCAAGAAAGAGGCACCTTCATCACCCTCTCCCGTTCTAAAACTGATCCAGGAACCTAAGATCATTTTGGAAAAACAAACGTATGTCGTTTATCCCATGCCTAAGCATGGCTATTCTTTCAACTCCCATCCCAAAGGCATATCCTCTCCACTCGGGGAAATTATAATTTACGGCCTGAAAAACCTCTGGTCTCACCATACCGCATCCCAAGATCTCTATCCAGCCGGTGTTCTTGCAGGTAGGACAGCCTGAGCCTTTGCAGATCACACAGGTAATGTCCACTTCGGCGCTCGGTTCGGTAAAGGGAAAATAACTGGGTCTGAAACGCATTTGGGTCTTTTCCCCAAAAAACTCTCTTACAAAGTAAGCTAAAGTCCCTTTCAGATGGGCAAAGGATACCTCTCTATCAACCCATAATCCCTCAATCTGATGAAACATCGGGCTATGAGAGATGTCAGCATCCCTTCTATATACGGGTCCGGGCGAAATCATCTGAACCGGAGGCTTCTGCTTTTCCATGACTCGAATCTGCATGGGAGAGGTATGAGTTCGAAGCAGTATCTCTTGAGAAAAATAAAACGTATCGTTCATCTCCCGAGCTGGGTGATCGGGAGGGATGTTAAGGGCTTCAAAGTTGTAGTAATCCAATTCCACCTCAGGCCCTTCGTAAACCTGAAAACCCATTGATACAAATATGTCGATTATCTCTTCCATCACCTGCGTTAAGATATGCAATCTACCTCTCAAGATCGGCCTTCCAGGAAGAGTTACGTCTATCTTTTCTTTTAAAAGCCCCCTAATTCTCTCCTCTTCCTTGAGTTGAAGCCTCTTAAGCTCGATCTCCTCCTCAAGAAGCGCTTTAGTCCTATTACAGGCATCTCCTAAGCGAGGCCTCTCTTCCAGGGGAATATCCTTAAGGGACCTAAGGAGTAAAGTGAGCCTCCCTCTCCGGCCTAAGAACTTAACTCTTAATTCCTCAAGAGCCGATATGTCCTTTACTTCCTTAAGGCACTGAAAGGCTTCTTTCTCTAATCTCTTTAGCTCCTCTTCAAATTCACGCACTAACATGTGCTTTGGCTATCTTCACGAGTTCGGCAAAGGCCTCTTGATCCCTAACTGCAATATCCGCCAAGGTTTTACGATCAAGGGAAATATGGGCCTTCTTTAACCCCTCCATAAAGCGACTATAATTCAAACCATGTGCTCTGGTTGCGGCATTGATCCTTACGATCCAAAGTCTTCGGAACTCCCTCTTTTTGGCCTTTCTGTCCCTATAAGCATACTGAAGGGCTTTTTGAACGGTTAACTTCGCTATCTTAAAAGCCCTACTCCTTCTGCCCCAATAACCTTCAGCCAGTTTGAGGATTTTATTTCTCCGTCTCGCTCTACGCGGACCACCCTTAACCCTCATCTTTCTCCTCCTTTACCCTTAAAAGGCATAGGGAATTAACCTCTTAACATTTTTGAGGTTGGCCTTTTTAACCAAAGTAGGCCTGGTTAAGTGCCTCCTTCTCTTAGAGGTTTTTTTTCTCATCAAATGACTTGCCCCTGCTTTAAAGCGGCGTATTTTACCAGAAGCGGTCACTTTGAACCTTTTGGCAGCCGAACGGTTAGTTTTTATTTTGGGCATTTCCTCCCTCCTTATGACCTTTTGAAGAAACAGGGCTTATCATCACCACTATCTGTCGGCCTTCAAATTTCGGAGGATGATCGGGTTTCCCCACGCTTTTGAGTTCTTCCAGCACCCTTTGCATCAGATTCTCCCCTATCTCCTTATGCGCAAGCTCTCTGCCTCTGAATATAATTCTGACTTTGGTCTTATGTCCTTCCGTGAGAAATTCCTTTATCTTTCTCAGCTTTATATTTAAATCGTGTTCATCCGTAGAAGGCCTCATCTGGATCTCTTTAATCTGAGAAGAAGCATGTTGTTTTTTCTTGGCTTCTTGAGCCTTTTTAGCCTCAATGTATTTGAACTTTCCGTAATCCATAATCCGACAGACCGGAGGATCCACATTGGGCGCCACCTCCACTAAATCCAAACCATACTCCTCTGCTTTCATCAACGCCTCTTTTAAAGGCATAACCCCCATTTGCTTGCCCTCTGGACTGATCACCCTTACCAGTTTCGCCTTGATCTGCCAATTGACCCTATATTGCTTTTCTATACTCTACCACCTCCTCCTCTTAAAGATGGTATCTGACATTGCGGCCGTATCTCTTCTATAAATGCCTCAAGGCGTAAAGTGCCTAATTCCCCTTTTTCTCTACTCCTTACCGCTATAAGCCCTTCCCTCTCTTCTTTTTCGCCAACAATTAACATATAAGGCACTTTCTCCAACCGTGCTTGACGTATCTTATAACCAAGCGTCTCATTTCGGAAGTCCCCTTCTGCTCTAATCCCCGCTTCCTTCAATTTATTTAATACCGTCTCTGCATAAGGTATGTTCCTAGAAGTCAAACTTATTACCCTTACCTGTTCGGGAGCAAGCCATAAGGGAAAGGCTCCACCATAATGCTCAATCAAAATACCGATAAACCTTTCCAATGCTCCGAGGATCACCCGATGGATCATGACCGGTCTCTGCCTCGAACCATCTTGAGCTATATAACTCAAATCAAAACGCTCTGGCAAGGAAAAATCACATTGGATAGTAGCACACTGCCACTTTCTCCCAAGGGCATCCTCAAGCTTGATATCTATTTTAGGCCCATAAAAAGCCCCCTCGCCTTCGTTAATCTCATAGGGAATGTCCTCTTTCTCCAATACGTTACGCAAAGCCTCGGTGGCCCTTTCCCAAGATTCCTCCGTCCCTATAGCCTCTTCTGGTTTGGTACTTAGTTCTGCTTCATAGGAGAACCCAAAAAGGTCCATGGTCTCTTGAACGAAGTGCAAAACCCCCTTTATCTCCTCTTCTAACTGATCGGGCCGACAGAAAATATGGGCATCATCTTGAGTAAACTCCCTTACCCGCAAAAGTCCATGCAAAACACCTGAACGCTCAAACCTATGAACCCGCCCAAGCTCAAAAAACCTCAAAGGCAATTCCCTCCAACTTCGATGCCTGGTCTTATAAACCAGGATATGGCCTATACAATTCATGGGCTTTAAGGCATATTTTTGCCCTTCTATCTCCGTGAAGAACATATGGTCTCTATAAAATTCATAATGACCAGATTGATTCCAAAGCTCGAGCTTCGAAAGTTGAGGTCCGAGGACGAATTGATAACCCCTTTTTAAATGTTCCCTCTTCTCAAACTCCTCCAAGATCCATCTTAGAATGACCCCTTTGTGATGCCAAATGACAAAACCAGCCCCTACTTCTTCATGGAATGAAAAAAGCTCGAGCTCTTTGCCCAACTTCCTATGATCTCGTTTCTTAGCCTCTTCAAGTCGGCTAAGATACTTTTGGAGTTCCTCTTCGGTAAAAAAGGCCGTACCATAAATCCGTTTCAACATCTTATTTCTTTCATCACCGCGCCAATAAGCACCCGCTACATTCAAAAGTTTGAAGGCCTTTATCTGACCGGTAGATTCCACATGAGGCCCTCGACAAAGATCCACAAACGAACCCTGCCAATAAAGGCTCACCCGCTCATCTGGAATCTCCTCCAGAAGTTCAAGCTTATAAATCTCACCCCGCTCTTCAAAAATCCTCTTCGCCTCTTCCTTTGAGACCTCTTCCCTCCGGAAAGGAAGATCCTCTCTTATAATCTCCCTCATCTTCTCTTCGATTTTCGGCAGGTCATCTTCACTGAGATCACCATCAAAATCATAATAAAAACCATCCTCCGTCGGAGGCCCAATCCCTAAACGCACATCGGGATAAAGTTCCTTAACCGCCTGAGCCATAACATGAGCCGTACTATGCCTCAATACTTGAAGCCTTTCCTTCTCCATTCCCATGAACCACTCAATACTAAAGGGGAGGTATTTCCCTTCTTTATACCTCCCCTTTTTAACACCATCCCCTATTAAAAAATGGTAGGCACGGGCGGCTTTGAACCGCCGACCTCTACCGCGTCAAGGTAGCGCTCTCCCCCTGAGCTACGTGCCTCTGCCCTTCCTTGGAGCGGGCAACGGGACTCGAACCCGCGACCCCAAGCTTGGGAAGCTTGTGCTCTACCACCTGAGCTATGCCCGCCCATTTAAAACCTTGGTGGAGCTGACGGGATTCGAACCCGTGACCTCGTGAATGCCATTCACGCGCTCTCCCATCTGAGCTACAGCCCCACTCTTTTTCGATTTTAATTTCCTTAATATCCAATGTCAAGTTATGCCAAGAAAGCTTTTAAGGTGAGTTTTCTGTCGAAAAATTATACTTAATTGTAGAAATTTTCTCCACAGATAACCAGAGCTTTTGAAAGGGTCTGTTAAAGTTTTGAGGTTCCTTTTGGGAAGAATTGCCTTTTTGAGTTTTGGCACGACAGTTGCGCCTAATAGGGCGGACATAAGAGAAAGGAGGTGAGGGAGATGTTAGGATTAAAGATAGCATTGGGAATTATGGTGGGAGTTTTAGTTGGAGGTTTTTTAGGGCTTGTAGTGATTTATCCTCTTATTAAAACGGTGGAAGGTTGGTTCACCGCAATCAAGGCCTTGGCCTTTGGGGAACTTCCAGTTGAGCTTGGTTTGACGGCAGCTGATGGAGGGGAAAAGGTCGAAAAGTAAGATTTTGAAAAAAAGGACCCATCGAAAATCGGTCGATGGGTCCTTTACCGCCCAATGCCAAGGTAAACAAATCCTGCCTTTCGGGCTTCTTCTGGTTCAAAAAAGTTTCGGCCGTCAAAGAGAATGGGAATTCGCATAACTGAAGCCAATCTCCTAAGGGATAACTTTCGATATTGAGGCCAGGCCGTAACCAGAAGAAGTGCATCAGCCCCTTTTGCCATCTCATATGGATCATCCACAAACTCCACTTCAAGTCCTTGTAAGACCTTCCGAGCATTATCCATTGCCACTGGATCGTTTACCCTCACATGGGCCTCTCTTTGAAGCAACATGTGAATGATATCAATAGATGGTGAATCCCGAACGTCGTCCGTACCGGGTTTAAAAGCCAGCCCTAAGAGGCCTATTATCCTTCCTCTAACCCCTTTTAAGACCTCTTGAAGCCTCTCAACCGCCCTTTCCCTTTGCCGATAATTCACCTCCCGAGCGGCCTCTACTAACCGCATGGGACAAGAAAGCTCCTTTCCCATGGCCACTAAAGCTGCGGTATCTTTGGGGAAACAACTCCCTCCCCATCCAAGCCCTGCTTCTAAGAATCGGGGGCCAATACGGGGATCAAGACCAATGCCTCTGGCCACTTCGGTTACATCAGCTCCTACCTTCTCGCAAAGGGAAGCTATTTCGTTAATGAAACTTATCTTCAGAGCCAGAAAGGCATTGGCCGCGTATTTGATCATCTCCGCGCTGATCGGGTCCGTGGTTATAAAAGGAGGGAGATCATAACCTTCGGGTCTTGGTAAAAAGGGAGGCGGTTCAAAAGTTTGTTCTAAAATGGGTCGATAAAGTCTTCGCAAGATATCCACGCTCTCGGGTTCTCTACTTCCAACCACAATCCTATCGGGATAAAGCATATCCTTTATGGCAGATCCCTCTCTTAAAAATTCCGGATTAGAAGCCACATTAACCCTTATGTTATCCTTGGATTTCTTCGCGTTAATCACCTGTTCCACTATGTAGGCCACTCTTCTATTTGTACCAATTGGAACCGTGGATTTTATCACCAACGTATATGTCCGTCCTTCCTGTAAGCCTTCGGCGATCTCTCTTGCAGCCGTTTCCACATATCTAAGGTCGGTCTGACCATTGGGTTTACTCGGCGTCCCCACAGCGATCATTATCACCTCTGAATCGCTGACTGAAGGCACGGGATCATCGGTGAAGGTTAAGTTATCTTTACAAAGTTCCATCAGTTCCTCCAAACCCGGTTCGTAAATGGGGCTTTTAAAGGATTGGATCAACCTGAGCTTTTCCCTGTCCTTCTCCACACCTACTACTTTATGGCCTATGTAAGCAAGGGTGACAGCCGTAGTTAACCCTACATAACCAGTTCCTATTATGGTGACCTTCATTTATTATCCCCTCTTTTGGTTTTCAAACTAAGGAATATCAAACCCAAAAGGGAAACCAATATAAAAATCCTCGCGACCCATAAGCTCCAAGAACTTGTGGCAAAAACTTCACCGATCTTACTTAAGGACCAAAGATAGAGTATCACCAACAAAAACCCCCCTGAGATTCCAAAAAGAATATAAACAACAGGCCTTGGAACACGAAGGAAAGAATCCTTCATCAACTCTTGTCTAAACCTCTCAGGTCCCCATATCCAAACGAAGAACAAAACCTCCAAAAGGGCGAAAAGGACCAAAAAGAAAGTACCGGCCCAAAAATCAAGCTCATCTATAAAACCCGGAATAAAAGCCGAACAAAAACTACCCACACTCATACCGGAAACTGTCACCAGGACTGCTTTCTGATGCCTCCATCCTAATTCATCCTCAAAAAAGGCTATAAGAGGTTGAGCTAGGGCTAAGGAAGAGGTAATGGCAGCGATGAAAAGGAGGAAAAACCACAGAAAAGACAAAATGAAACCAAAAGGAAGGGAAAAGAGAACCGCAGGCATACTTACAAATCCAATCCTAAAACTACCTTCGGCAGCAAGTACCCCTATAGAAGAGGCCCCAAACAGGGCAAAGGCCGCCGGTATAGCAATACACCCCCCAAGGCCTAATTCCACAATCTCATTCAAGGCAGCTGTCCAAAGCCCCACTTTCACAATGTCCTCTTTAGGTCTGGCATAACTCGCATAGGCCGCAATACACCCCATGCCTAAAGAAAGGGTGAAGAAAATCTGTCCTGCTGCCTCAATCCAAACTTGAAAGTCTCTTAGTTTGGGAAAATCGGGTTTAAACATAAAAAGTAATCCCTCAAAGCCTTTCCATCCTTCAAGGGACAAGGAAAAAACCGCAAGAAAACACCCCATACCAAAAAGCATGGGTAGCCCCACTTTAGCCACCAGTTCTATCCCCTTGCTGATCCCCCTTAGGAGGACCCAAAAGTTTAAGAGGAGGGTTACAACCAAAAAGAATATGGCCCAAGAGGAGGGAGTCACATAGACTCGAAAACTCTCAAGGAAATACTCCATGGATACCTTTTCTGGGTAAAACGCCTTAAAAAGGGACAAAAAACTATAACCTAATGTCCAGGATTCTATGTAAAGGTAATAACTGGCGATTAAAAATGGAATCGTAATCCCAAGACTTCCGATACTCTTTGCAATCCGGGACTCCTTAAAGAAAACGCCAAATATTCCGCTCATGGACCCTCGCCCCTTCTCCCCGGCGGTCCTTCCCACAACCCATTCCAATATCATGAGGGGTAAGCCAAGTATGAAAAAACTTAAGACATAAGGCACCATAAAGGCACCTCCCCCATAAAGGGCCACTTTAGAAGGAAACCTCAACAGATTCCCGAGCCCAATGGCATTACCCGCAGCCGCAAGGATTAACCCCACCCTCGACGCCCATCTTTCCCTTTTAGGCTCCATCTTCACAGTTCCTTCTTCTTTTTATTGTAAGCCTTTAACACAACACACTCTCGCCTTCAAGACCACAAAGTAGACCTTCTTTTGAAATTTTTTTAAATTTTATATACCCATGAGCCGAGAACCTTCTTATATTCAGCTTTATCATTCAGGCCAAATGGAGGAACGACTTAAGCTCCTAAAAGAAATACTCCAAAGTTGCCAACTATGCCCCCGTCAATGCAAAGTAAACCGACTTAAAGGGGAAAAGGGCTACTGTAAGGCCCCTTACGAGCTCATGGTGTCCAGCGCTTTCCCTCACTTCGGCGAAGAACCACCCCTTGTAGGACTTTACGGATCAGGAACCATTTTCTTAACCCATTGTAATTTACGGTGCATATTTTGCCAAAATTACGAAATAAGCCACTTGGGCGAAGGCGAAACTATTACTCCAAGGGACTTAGCAAAAATCATGCTTTATCTTCAAAGCCAAGGTTGTCATAACATCAACTTCGTCACACCCACCCATTATGTTCCTCAAATAGTAGAAGGCTTAAAGCATGCTATTGGAGGTGGATTAAATATACCTTTAGTTTACAATTGTGGCGGATACGAGTCATTAGAAGTAATAAAACTTATAGAAGGAATATTCGATATTTACATGCCTGACATAAAGTTCTTTAATGCAGAGCTTGCAAAAAAATATTGTAATGCTCCTGACTATCCTGAAGTAGTAAAAAAAGTGGTTAAAGAAATGCATAGACAGGTAGGGGATTTATTAATAGATAATAACGGCATCGCTTATCGCGGACTATTAATAAGGCATTTGGTTATGCCTAATTGCTTAGAAGATACAAAAGAGATATTACACTTCATAGCCAAAGAAATATCCACAGACACTTATACAAACATCATGAATCAATATCGCCCTCTTTATATGGCCCATCAGTATTCCGAAATCGCAAGGCGCATAAGTTTAAAGGAATACCTTACTGCCTTACAGATGGCGAAGGAATTTGGTTTATATAGAGGATTTCCTTTGCCGTGATCCCCTTAGAAAGGGGATCACGGCAAAGGGGGTTACTTTATAGCTTCCCTCAAGTTTTTCCCCACCTTAAATTTCGGAACTTTAACCGAAGGGATGGTTATCTCCTGGCCTGTTCGAGGGTTTCTTCCTTTACGGGCAGCCCTTTGAGCTACCATGAAAGTACCGAAACCGGGCAAGGCTACCTTATCTCCTGCCTTGAGGGCTTCGGTTACCACATTTACAAAAGCGTTTATCGCCCTCTCGGCAGCAGTTCTTGGTATTTTGGCCTCGTCTGCCACTTTTGCTACCAAATCGGCCTTTTTCATCGGTCCCCCTCCTTAAAAGTTTTTTATTTTAAAAATTACACATCTCCCCTTCTGTGTGGCCCTTTTATTATCATAAAAAACAAGCATTGACAAGGTCTTCTTAGATTTCAAAATACCCGGTTTATTCCAAAAAAAAAGTCCCCTTTGATTATTCCTATAATTGGCTCACCTCGATAAAGCTCTATGCTTACTATGTCGAATCTCACTGGTACTTTCCCATATAATCCATGTCTTCATATAATCCATGTCTTTGTAAATAATGAAGGGCTACTTGAGTTAATTTTTTAATTTTTCTCCGGGTAACCGCCTCATAAGGTAAACCATACACCTTAGATCTTCTAGCTTTAACCTCTACAAATACGAGTATCCCCCTTTCTTCGGCGATTAGGTCTATTTGGCCACCTTTGAAGAATTGTATAGCCGGATCTCTTAAGGAATACTTCCGCCAATCTCTCAGCCTCTTCTTCCAGTCTCCTTTTATTCACCTACGCCCTTAAAATTCCGTCTATGAATGGGAGAGGGGCCGAATTGCCTTAGGGCTTTGCGATGTTCTTCGGTAGGATAACCTTTGTGGCGATCGAAACCGTATTGGGGAAACAGCTTATGATAATGATCCATAATTCGATCCCGGGTGACTTTGGCCAAAATTGAGGCAGCCCCAACGAGTGGGCATCGAACATCCCCATCGATAAGGGGAATTTGAGGGATATCCAGTTTGGGAATGGCATAAGGGCCATCTACTATGAGGATCTTTGGCCTTAACTTGAGTTTTTGAACCGCTTGACGCATAGCCCGTAAAGAGGCATTAAGTATGTTTATCCTTTCGATAGTCCTCGGCCCTACTGAAGAAATGGCCCAAGCTCGAGCTCGGGAAATAAGATAAGCGTAAAGCTCTTCCCGAAGTTTCGGGCTCAAGGCTTTGGAATCTCTTATCTCGGAAACAAGTTCCTTAGGATTGATGATAAGAGCAGCTGCCACTACCGGACCGGCCAACGGCCCTCGTCCTGCCTCATCGATCCCAGCACACAGACCCTCCTGACAATAGACAAAACCTGGGCATTTATCCGGGGTACATAAGGATTTACTTTCGTTCTTTGATCCTAGCACTTTTTCCGGTTCTTTCTCTGAGGTAATAAAGCCTAGCCCTTCTTACCTTCCCACGCCTCACAATTTCGATCTTCTCGATATTGGGAGAATTAAGGGGAAATATCCTCTCTACCCCTACCCCATAAGAGACCTTTCTCACCGTAAAAGTACCCCTTGTCCCTCCGCCTCTTTTTCTTATGACAACCCCTTCGAACATATGGGTTTTTTCCTTCTCTCCCTCTGGGAAACGATAATACACCCTCACCGTATCCCCTGGCCAAAACTCCGGAATATTTGATTTTAAGTATTCCTTTTCTACCTCACGAATCGTTTCTTTCATCTTCACACCTCCCAAACAACCTATCAATAATGATCGCCGCTGCTGTGCGGACTGAAAGATGATTATACCCTTTTCCTTCTATCGGTTCCAGTACCATATCACAGGACATTATTAATTCCCAGGTGAGTCCCCATCCAGTTCCAAAGATCAAAAGGAAAAGCCCCCCCTTTTTCATTTCTTCTTTTAAAGCCCGGTATCCTATGATCTTCGGCCATCTTTTCGCACTTGTAGCAATTGTTTTAGGCCTATCCTTGAACTTTGCTTGAAGGTCGGAGAGCACATCCTCCAAGGTAGGGCTAAACTTTATATTCTCCAGAGCCATCTTCCTCAATGGATTAAAGGAAGCTCCCGGTCCCTCACGCCAATACTTGACCATCCTCTCCCCAAGCTCAATCTGTGAGGATAAAGGGGTTACTATGTAAACGCCACCGAGGCCATAAGTTTTACACAACCTTCCTAAATCATGAATATCAATTGTGGTCAAAGCGGTGGTGATCACGTTGCCATTCCGGTCATAAACGGGCCAATGCAAAAGCGCTAAAAAAACCCTCTCAGTATCCATCTTCTAATGCCGATAAATACCTTTTATCTTCTTCCCTTAATCTTGCCCTTTTTAAAAGATCAGGACGCCTTACCCAAGTCCTAAGTAGGGCTTGTCTCCTACGCCAATTTTCTATCTCCCTATGATTGCCCGAAAGTAAGACCTCAGGAACGCCCTTTCCTTCGAAAAGGGGGGGACGCGTATATTGGGGATACTCCAGCAGCTCCTCGCTGAAGGACTCCTCTTGAGCAGATTCAGCTCGGTGTAAGGCGTTCGGCAAAAGCCTGGCTACACAATCTATGATCACTAAAGCCGCAAACTCCCCTCCTGTTAATACATAATCCCCTATTGAAATCTCCTCGTTCACATACCCCCTTACCCTATCGTCAATCCCCTCATAACGGCCACAAATAAGGGCCAATTTTTTAAATTTAGAAAGCCTTTGGGCAGTGCTTTGAGAAAAAGATATGCCTTGGGGAGTAAGCAATATAAACCAAATTTTAGGATCTTGATCTAATAAGAACTTTATAGCCCGCGTTACCGGTTCCGGCTTCATTATCATTCCTTGTCCACCACCATAGGGATAATCATCGGTAGTCTTATGTTTATCAAGCGCAAAATCACGGATATTAATCCCTTCAACTCGAAATACCCCATTTTCCATGGCCTTACCTAATACGCTAAACTTTAATGGTTGAAGCACCATCTCTGGGAAAAGCGTCAATACATAAAAGACCATTTTTTAATACTCCTCGGGGATTTTAACGATCATCTTGCGTTCTTTCAGGTTAATTTCCTTAATAACATCATTTGAAGCTTGTAACATTATTTCTCTCTCTGGGCCCTTTATTTCATAAACATCATTACTACCGGTGGGAAATATATTCACCACTTCTCCCACATACTTACCTTCTTCACTAAAGACCTTGAGTCCAATTATATCCACGTAATAATACTCTCCTTCTTCTAAAGGCGGAAGATCATCGCGATGGACGTAAATGCTACTTTGTGACCACCTTTCGGCAGCATCTCGATCGTTAATGCCTTCTAAAGCCACGATCACGTTTCCCTTATTTACCAAAACCTGTTTTACCTTAAATGATCGGAAGATACCCCTTTTGTGATCCAAAAGGAATAATCGGCTGTAATTTAAAATAAAGAGGGGATCGGGATTAAAATATTTAATCCTCAGATCCCCTTTTCTACCATGTGGTCGCAGGACCTTGCCTATTAGGATGAAATCCTCAAGGGCGTCTTCCTTATTCAATGATCTCTAAGACTACCCTTTTGTTATTTTTGCTTGAAGCCGCGCTTAATATGGTTCTCATAGCTCTGGCGGTACGTCCTTGTTTACCTATTATTTTGCCCAAATCCTCTTTAGCAACCGAAAGTTCGATCACCGAAGTCTTCTCCCCTTGAATTTCCGTAACCCTCACTTGTTCTGGATGATCCACCAAAGATTTAGCAATCGTTTCGATGAGATCCTTAAGCTGCATCATCCTCCTCCTTTTAAATTTTTATGCCTCTAATCTGATTCCCGCCTTTTTTAAAAGCCCCGCAACCGTATCTGTCAATTGAGCTCCTTTATGGAGCCACTGAGTTAATCTCTCTTTATCGACCTCCACAAGAGGAGGATCCTGTAAAGGATCATAAACCCCGAGCTTCTCGATAAACTTACCATCCCTTGGAGACCGCGCATCGGCCACCACTATCCGGTAAAATGGACGATGTCGGGCACCATACCTTGAAAGTTTGATCTTCACCATCTCCTTCCTCCTTTTACTGAAAAACCCCAAACCATCTTCTTCCTTTCGTTGTCTTCATTTCCTTCACCAGTTTTCTTATCATCTCAAATTGCCTCAACAATTGATTAACTTCCTGTATGCTTGTGCCACTACCTTTCGCAATTCTTTTTTTCCGACTAGCGTTTATTATATGCGGTTTTCGTCTTTCTTCAATAGTCATCGAATTTATTATAGCTTCCATCCTACGCATCTTAGTATAATCCACTTTTACCCCATTTTTAAGAACCTTGGGAAGGCCTGGGATTAATTTTAACAAACTTTCCAAATCCCCCAGCTTCTTCAACATCCGCAAATATTCTCGAAAATCCTCGAAATCGAAGCGGTCTTCTTTGAGCTTTTTCTCCAGTTTTTTTGCTTCCTCTTCCTCTATTACTCTTTGGGTCTTCTCTATCAAAGTGAGCACATCTCCCATGCCTAAAATGCGCGAAACGATCCGGTCCGGATAAAATGGTTCAAGTGCTTCAAGCCCCTCGCCGATTCCTATGAGTTTTATGGGTTTTCCGGTCACGGCTTTAATGGAAAGGGTTGCTCCTCCTCGAGCATCGCCATCGAGTTTCGTCAATATAATGCCGGTAATTCCTACTCCTTTCTCAAACCCTTGAGCCACGTTCACGGCATCTTGTCCGGTCATGGAGTCAACTACAAGGAGCACCTCATTCGGTTTAATCTTTTCTTTTAACTCCCTTAGCTCCTCCATAAGCTCCCGCTCTATATGTAAAGTCCCGGCAGTATCAACTATCAGAGGAGAAAAGCCCTTTTGTCTCGTTTCCTTTAGAACGCTTTCGAAAAGTTCAAAAGGAGAAGAGGAACTTTTATAACACACAACCCCTATCTTTTCCGCCAATTTTTCAAGCTGTTCCGAAGCAGCAGGCCTTCTCGAATCGAGGGGTAAAACTACAGGTCTATAACCTTCTCTTTTAAACTTTAAGGCAAGCTTCGCTGCAGTGGTGGTCTTTCCTGAGCCTTGAAGACCTACGAGCATCAAAATCGCAGGGTTTCCTTTTAAATTAAGGGAAGTATCACCACTCATAAGAGAGACAAGCTCTTCTTTTACGATTTTTATGACCTGCTGAACAGGGGTTAGACTTTTCATAACCTCTTGCCCCACTGCCCTTTCTTTTACTCTTTCGAGAAATTCCTTGGCCACTTTATAATGCACATCCGCCTCGAGAAGGGCCAACCGAACTTCCCTTAAAGCCCCCATCACGTCCTCTTCCGTTAATTTGCCCTTTTTCCTCAATTTATTGAAAACAAGCTGTAGGCGTTCGCTCAACCTTTCGAACATAACTTAACTCCCCCTGCTTTCGTATAATGAGCAACATGGATTTTTTAAAATTTTATTGCCTTTTCTTTTAAATCGTCTATACCGCCTCTTAGGAGAAAAATTGTAAAAGCTAGAAAGGGGACGGGAATTTTTATATCATCTGCCTTTTACAAAATCAGCAGCGTTTTCCCCTGCTATTCGACTAGAATTCACCGCGAACCCCATGGTATTATCAGGCAAAATGAAAACATAGGAATCACCATTTATGGAATTAACATCTGTACCTGCTGCATATAGCCCTCTCAATGGATTATAATCTTCACCTATTACTTCCATTTTGTAGTTTATCTTTATACCTCCCAAGCTCTCGTAAGATGCGGGCATAAGCTTCGCGCCATAAAAAGGAGGTTTTTTATAGGCCTTAAATAACGATGGTTTTTGTTAAAAACGGGATCAAACCCGCAACTACAAAATTCGTTATATTCTTCCACTTGCCTCGCTAACCCCTTCTCGTCTATGCCCGCTTTTTGAGCCAGTTCTGAGATAGAATTAGCCACAAATAGAGTCTCTTTACATCTCTTTAACGAATCAAAAAACGAATCATCGAAGTCCTCTACTTTAAAATACGGAAAAGGAACATGAATAAAATCTAAACCCACATTCTTCATGTGCTCTTTAATTTTCTCATCAAAGATCATAAAGGCTATTCTTTTGGGTTGTTGCGATATTGCGTTCCCTATAAACGTTGAATTAAATATTATTCCTTCGTTAACAAATCTCTCCCCTCTTAAGTTGACTAATAAGTGAGGTTGCCTAAAAGCCTCCGCTAATTTAGGATGAACTTCGCCTGGTACAATATAAATGAGTTGCATGTTCATAGGAGTGGAAAGAGCGCCCACTTCCCACGCCATCCTTATTCCGTCACCTTTAAGACCTGAAACCCTGAAGGTAATGAGATCCTTTTCGTGTTCGTATCCGGTATATTTCTTTATCCAATCGGGATTGTCTCCAAACCCTCCTGTAGCAATAATAACCGTACCTGCTCTTACTAAAAGCTCTTCACCTTCTGGTGTTTCTGCGATAAATCCTATAATTCTATTACCCTTCCTTATCAATCTTTTAGCGGGTGTTTTAAAATGAAAACTTACACCAAGTGACTTTGCTTTATAAGTCATAGCTTTACACATATTAGCAGCACAACCGGGAGAACCGCCAGGTTTCACTATGTACCATGTAGGCCATCCTCCCGGGAAATAAGCCATAGGCTCTAAAAACTCAACGCCCATGTTTTCGAGCCAATGGATCGTGTCGCCGGATCTATCGATATAAACCCTAACCAAACGGGCATCCACACGCCAATGGATAAACTCCATAAAAACCTTAAAAGCTTCATCGCGACTTGGTCCCATCTGCCGAAATCTCTGGTGACGGTTTTCGACCGCAAACAATCCCATTCCCATATTAGCTGTCCCGCCGGTGGTGGCTCCTTTTTCGAAAACTGCGACCGATACCCCCCCTTTCTGCTGCAGCGATTGAAGCTGCAAGTCCCGCTGCTCCAGCTCCTATAATGGCTACTTCGGTCTCAATGAGCTTCATGGCTTTCCATATGCTGGCCAGAACTTCACCTCCATTAGTTGGAACCTAAGGTCACATTCCAAACAACGACTTGATTCATAAGTGGCCTCTTTTATACTAAACTCCCCTTTGGGTCTTCTTAAATATGCAAATCCTCCCTTCTTTTCGGAAAAGAATGTAGGCACATATTGAAGATCTTTTAATTCCTTCAAACCATCTCCTCCCAAAAACTCGTCCACACTTAAAGCTGCTCTTCTTCCCATCGCAGAGGCCTCTGCTACTGACCTTGTCCCAGTCACCACATCACCACAAGCGAAAATTCCTTCTCTAGAAGTCATAAGGCTAAAGGGATCTACCTCAATGGTACCCATGGCTTAAGCTTAACCTTGAATCCCAAGGGAACTTCCGGAATCTGTCCTATGGCAAATATCACTCCTTCGAAGGAAAAAAGATCTTTCTGATCCCGGAATGGTTTTCAGGTCGAGCCTTCCCAATTCATCAAATTCAAAACTTTCCACATCTCTGAAAACCAATTGGAGCTTATCAGATACTTCATCTAAATGAACAAGCGCTTTATGATTGTGAATGGCTACTCCTTCCAAAAGTGCTTCTTCAAGGTCCTCTTTATTAACGCGCATTTCGGAAAACTCTTCCAAACAAAAGATATGGACCTCCGAAGCTCCTTGTCTTAAAGCGACCCTTGCGCAATCGAAAGCACTAGCACCTCCTCCGATTATCGCAACTTTTTGCCTTAATTTTACTCCTTCACCCAAGTTAAAAGCTCGTAAAAAATCAAGCCCTAAGTGAACATCTTTAATTTTCCTCCACCTCACTAAATCCGGCACTATAGGCCGCTGGGTTTCTATGGCTATTATTACTGCCGAAAAACCTTTGATCAAAAGGTCTTCCAAATTCTCCACGCGTTTTTTAGTTCAACCTTAATGCCCAATTTGAGAATTTCTTCAATCTCCTTATCCACTACCCGCCGAGGTAACCTGTAAAAAGGTATCCCTATCTTCAACATACCTCCCAAAAATGCCATCTGCTCAAAGAGGGTAACCCTATATCCTAAAACCCTAAGAAAATAAGCCGCTGTTAAACCAGCTGGGCCGGAGCCAATTATAGCGACCCTTTTTCCCTTGTCTTTCCTAACTGAAGAGGTATAAAAAGCCCTTTGAGCGACAAATTTCTTCAGTTCTCGAACGCAAATGGATTCACTTAAATGATTACGCCTACAAGCATCCTCACAGGGATGGGTACAAATATGACCTAACACTTCAACCAAAGGAGTTTTTTCTTTTATAACTCTTAAGGCCTTATCGTAATCCCCCTTTTAATGAGTCGAACGAAAAGCGGTATATCTATTTCAAGTGGACAATTGTATTTACAAGGAAGTAATGTCCTTTTTCTATTATCTTCCATTGTATTTATTTCTACCTTATCCCTCCGAGCTCCTGTAGGACATACTTCTACACATAAACCACAAAACTTACATCCCTCCTCAGCCAGCGGTAAATCCGAACGAGTAAATATGTATCGGACTCCGTCTTTTTCCTTTACCTCTAAAATCCCCAATCCCCTCAAGTCTTTACAGGCTCTAACACATCTTTTGCAAAGAACACATTTATGTGGATCATATTCAAAGAGAGGATTATCTTCCTCAATCTCTATGAACCTCGGACGCCCTTTTAAAACCTCAACTCGATTAATTCCGACGTATTGCTTTAAAGCTTGAAGTTCACATTTGAGATATTTCCAACAGCCTATGCATTCCAAAGGATGTGACATCAATAAACCGGTAAGCCTTTCTCGCCTAAGAGACGCAATCTCCTCGTCTTCGGTTACAATCTTCATCACTTCCTCAACTAAAGTATCACATGCATTAACAAACCCCATCCCATTAACTCGAACCACACATAATCCACACTCCCCTATGGGAGGGAGGTTAGGATGATGACATAAATAGGGAATATAAATTCCCGCTCCGAGAGCCGTCTCTAAAATGGTACTCCCTTCCTTACCCTTAACTTCCCTACCGTTAATGAAAACTTTTAGCTCTCCCATCTCACCATTACCAAAGACCAGTAGGGGGACCTCCTCCAGGTAATCCTAAACGCTCAGTCCAAGTCATAAGGCTTATCTTCCATTTCCCTTTTTCCCTCACATATTCGTTTTTGTAATACCCCTGAACCCAAAACAATGATTGACCTGTCCGCGGATACATGTACATCATATAAAGCAACCACCTTCCTTTGGCTTTATCACCTTCAACCTTTACAATGGGATGCACTACAAAATCTCCCTCTTTCCCTGCATGAGTTTTGGAAAGTTCTTCTTTAAACCACCGACGAATATTTTCCTTTCCATGCACAGGTTTATGCAAGTATACATCAACTACCGCATCCTCCGAAAAACATTCAGCACATTCATCCCATTCAGTGCATATTAAAGCATCTACATATCGACGTTGTAGTTCTTTTATCTCATTAATATCCTCTAAAATCTGAACTCTACTTTCTAATTCTTTTATTTTTTGTTCAAGTTCTACTATTTTTCTTTGAAGATCTTCTATGGTCATGGTATGTCTTACAATTTCCCAAGCTTGGTGTATTGCATCAACTATTAAACTTGGTTCTTTACAATCACCTATAGCGTATATTTCTTTTACATATCTTTTAAATGAATTGTATAATTCGATATTTGGTAATAAAGGAGAAAGTATAATAATCGTATCAGCAGGAACTAATATCTGCTGATTATTTTGATTTATTACAACACCTTCATCATTAATTTCTTCGACTTTTGCATTTTTGTAAATCTTTACTCCCTTTTTTGAGAACCAATCCAATAGTAAAGCTAAACGAAAATCAACTACTCCTTCCCCTATTTTTCCTGATTCTTCAATTATTGTAACCTCTCTATTCCTTTTCACGAGAAACTCTGCAAGCTCGCATCCTTGAAGTGATCCTCCGACTATGGCAACCTTTTTGCCCATAGGGAGCCAAAACCTTGTTAACCATCCTAAAAATCTGGGGCCGAATATTCTAAGGAATATTTTCGCTTTTTTTATGAAGTTCTGGAGCAGTTATAATCTTTTTCTTTTTTGAAGTAATAGTTTCTGGAGTCCGAAATTTACCACCACATGCTAAAATGATTACGTCTGGTTTTATAGTGCTAACGAAATTTGTATCAGCTTCCTTTTTTGTGATTATTTTAACTCCTAATTTTTTAAAGTTATTTTGTAGTACTTTATTATAGCTGACAAATCCTCTATTTCTAATCCTTTTATCAAGGAAGCTAAGGGCAATAACCCACCTATTTTCCTTTTCCACCAATATCACCTCATGTCCTCTTAAAGCCGCTACTCTTGATGCTTCCATTCCCGCAGGCCCTCCTCCCACAATGAGAACTCTTTTTTCTTCTCGGCTTTTTTAATAAGGAACTCTTCTTTGCCCATTGTGGCGTTTATCCTACACCGCCTTTGCATCCCTTTGCTTTGATCCAAACGAGTTCCACAGGCAGTACAGGGAGCTATTTCATCCTCTCTTCCTTCAGCCAATTTTCGAGGAAGTTCTGGATCAGCGAGAAGTCGCCGATTCATCGCTATAAAGTCAGCGTAACCCCGTTGAAGAATTTGTTCTCCAAGCGGAGGATCGATCTTACCCACAACTATGATGGGAATGGATAAGATTTTCTTTAATTCTTTTGCCAAATAAATGTTAGCTCCTCTTCCTCTCTCCCTCCAATTATAGAGCTCCGGAAACTTCCTAACAGGTGGCTCCGGGTAAAAGAGATAATCTGGTAAAAACCCGCCTACGTGATACCCGAGCCAATGACTTCGCACATGGATAGCATCAACCCCTGCCTCCTGTAAAAGAAGGGCTATTTTCTTTGCCTCTTCAAAGGTAAGACATTGATTATCATCCATTCCCAAAGCCCTTCCCATCTCTATGGCGTTTATAATGACTGAAACCGGGAAATCCTTACCTGCTCTGTTTTTGATTTCCTTTACCGTTCTGATTAAAATCCTTGCTCTGTTTTCGGTATTACCTCCATATTCATCTTCTCTTCGATTCCAAAAGGGCGAGAGAAAATTATGAAAAAGATGACTACTTGCCGCATTTATCTCCACTCCATCAAATCCAGCCTTTTTGGCTCTAAGGGCAGCGGATGCGAATTTATCTATAATGTCCTCTATCTCCGCAACACTTAACTGCCTAGGGATGTCCCTATGGAAATCAAGCGGAGTAGGAAGGTTTAAGGGATACGAACCTACGGGGGGACCATCGTATAAGGGAGGAACATCCGGAAATAAGGGATTTTGCCAAGGCCCATCGTGCCACATTAACATGAAAGTAGGACAACCGTGCTTGTGCATAACCTCTACAAGTTGGGCCATTCCTTCGATAAAAATGTCTTCATCCAATCTATACCTATTGGACCATCGGCCTCCCAAGGGATAATCCACAATAGGCGACTCCACCACAAGAAGACCAACACCTCCTCGGGCAAGATTTTCGTAAAAGGATAGAGCCTTAGGGTCCATCTTCGTATCATCCTTATGCCAATAGTTCATGGCCGCACCAGTTTTTATAATGCGATTTCTCGTCCTTACCTTCCCTATATAATGGGGTTCAAGAAGCTTTCTATATTTTTGCATAAGGAAAACCTCCTTCCGCCTTACTTTACACGAAGAATTATCAACAATCGTGCCACATAAAATTTTTATCCTTTAATTCCTGGTAATTTAAAAAAGGCGCAAAATTTTGCCAAATTTTTTAAATTTTAAACGCAAGGACGTGTTATACCTAGTTTTTTCATTCTAAATCTAAGAGTGGAGGGTTTTACTCCTAATAAATTAGCCGCTCCTTTCGTGCCACTCACGCGCCAACCGGTCAAACTCAAAACCTTTTCTATATGCTCCTTTTCTATTTCGGCGAGGGTTTTTACAACCTCCTTTGATTCGACTTGTGTTTTATTCAAAGAAATATCAAATACAAAGTTTATAGTTGAACCGCTGGATGAAATAACAGCTCTTTCGATGACGTGCTTCAATTCTCTTACATTTCCCGGCCAATGATAATTTAATAATTTGCTCAATTCTAAATTGGAAATGTTTCGGATTTTTTGCCATACTTTTCGCTAAACTTTTTAAAAAATAAAAAGCAAGCGGAATTATATCCTCCTTCCTCTCTCTTAAAGGGGGAATATAAATGGGAAACACATTTAACCTATAAAAAAGATCTTGTCTAAAGTTACCCTTTTTTACTTCTTCCCCCAAATTCTTGTTCGTAGCAGCAATAATGCGAAAATTCGATTTTATAGGTTTTGCACTTCCAAGCCTTGTAAAAACCCCTTCCTCTAACACTCTTAGGAGTTTTACTTGAATTGCCAACGGCAAATCTCCGATCTCATCAAAAAACACAGTCCCCCCGTCTGCAAGTTCGAGTAATCCTCTTTGCCTTTCATAAGCCCCTGTAAAAGCTCCCCTCTCATGGCCAAAAAGCTCACTCGCGATAAGCTCTTGGGGAATAGCAGCTAAGTTAACCGCTATAAAAGGCCCATTTCTCCGAGTACTTTTTAGCGTGTATAGTACGCGCTACAAGCTCTTTTCCAACGCCCGTTTCTCCTAAAATTAAAACCGTTGCATCCGTTGGTGCTACTTGTTTTATTTGTTCTATTACCCTCTTTATAGCTGGCGATTCTCCGATTATGGAAATTTCATCCTCAGGAAATTCAGGAGTCAGGATTTGTTGCTGTTTCTCAAACTCTTCTTGTAAGGTTAGAGCATTTAAAACCAATGCTGCTTGAACACATAACATCTTTACAAACAGAACAATATCAGGCGAAAAATCCTCGTTATCAACCCTTCCTTCCAAGTAAAGACATCCCCAACTTTTACCACTAACTTTCATTGGTATGATCAAAAAGGGGCCCTTCTCGCTCTCCTTCGCCCTCTTCACAACCTCCGCTCCTCTTAAAACGGCCTCCATCAAATAAGTTTTAAAACCACCTGCCAAAATGTCTCGGGATATACATTTCTGCTCACTATAATGGTCAAATCCTCCTGAATATTTCTCAAAATGCTACCCCTCATAGCTAAGGTAATATCCATGGCTGTGTTTAAAACCTCTTCCAAAAAAGAAAGGGCATCTTTACCGCCTCCCAGGTTTTCGGTGAGTTTTATTATTCTATTGATAATCGCTTGAGCGTGTTGTTGAGGAGAAACTAAACTTATTAACTCTGGAGGGAAAAGGGATGATTGAACTGCAGAAAATACCTCCCACGCCTTTTCTAAGTAAGGTTTTGACTTCTTTACCTCATTTTTAGCCAGATAATACTTGCCCAACCAGAGTCTTGTTTTAGCTAATTCCACCTCCGCCCCGACATATCTCAAATACCTTTCACTGCTCAGAAGACAACCTAAAGCTCGCTCATCTCCATTTTCTAAAAATTTTAAACCCCTATATCGCAGGACTACACCACGAATATAAACATCATCCAGTTCCATAAAGCGCTGAATCATCCTCTCCAAATTTATATCCTGATCCCAAAAACCTTTGCTCTCCAAGATGCGAACTGTCTCAAACAGCCACGGATAGGGAGTAAAAATTCTGTTTTTCTTAAATTGAAACTCCATCGCCTTTTTCAAAAGCGAAAATGAACTCTCCAAATCCCCTTCAAGACACAAAATGTAAGCCTTGTGAATCAGAACAGCCCAATAGAGAATGTCACCCAAAACCTCTTCCGGAAACGACAAAAGAACCTCAACATGGGGTTTCGCTTCCTCAATTTTTTGTAATGTTAAAAAAGATATGGCATATGCTTGATGACAATAATTAACAACTTGTTCATAACCTAAGCTGCGGGCCTTGTTCATCACTGCCTCAATCATTCCTAATCCACGGGAAACTCTACCACATAACACATGAGTAAAACCTATTAACTGTGTTGCCATAAGAGCGTTATCATCATCTTCGAACTCTTCAATATTGCCTATTAGTTTTTCATAACAACTGATAGCTTCTTTAAATCTGCCTTTCCAAACATAATATTCACTCAAACAATGGGAAGCCAACTTTATACGTTTAATATCTTCAATATATTTTGAGAACCGGATGAATTTTTCAATAAATTTGGAAGATTCCTGATATAAACCAAGATCCTGGTAAGCTCTCGCTAAACGTAAGCTTATTAAAGCTAACTTCTCAAAAAGATTATTTTTCTCCGCTATATCTTTTGCTTTTTTTAATAGGTCAATCTGCTGTTGAGCTGCCATTTTATGCATCAATGTAAAAGTTTTTGCTATAATACTTTCCAGAAATAGCTCAATTTCTTTTTCGGTACGAGGTTCTTTCTTTTCAAAATATTTAATAATGCAATCATAGTATTCAACAGCTTTTAATTTATTAGGACCTTTATTAAACAAATCGGCTACTTCTTTTATAATCTCTAAACGTTCTAAGTTAATCGAAGTGTATTTATATAACTCTGCTAAAATTATTTTCGTTTCTTCGTCTCTTGTATCTTTCTGCTCATAAAAATTTGTCAAACGCTCCACAAACAGGGAAAATTCTTCAGAAGAGAGTGAGTCTTTCGCTTCCCTCCATCTCAAAGAATCCTTAATCGCATATACTCCTCGCCCTAAATCTTTCCTTTCAAGGACAAACCCCCTCCTTTTAAATTTTTCCATCACGTTCAAAATACGAGTTACTAGAATACCGGTGGCTGAACTGAGCAAATCTATTGTCACAGGTTTGGGAAGGAAAAGAAAAAATAGTAAAAATTCTTTCTCCTCAGGAGAAAGTTTTTTTCAAAAACGTTCGATTTTAGGAAAATCCATTGGCAATATTTAACAATTTTAAGAATATTTCGTCAACGATAAATTTGGTGGAGGCGGCGGGAATCGAACCCGCGTCCGAGGGTAATTCGAAAGGGACATCTACATGCTTAGCCTGTGTTTAACTTTCGCCAAGAAGCGTCCCACAGGCAGGACTGCTTCTTGACTAGCTCATCTAGTATCACCCTTGCCTATGAGCCTCAGCAAGGGCTTAGCTCATGTTCATAACGCCCTATGAGACCCATGAGCTAATCTCATAGGACGTGGCTGCTACTTAGGCAGCCAAGGCATACTCATAAGAGTCGGCACTTGTGTTTACCCCACTGTTTAACGAGGAGTGGGACCTCGGCATGCTTTCTCCTTTCTCCTTACCCCCGTCGAACCCTTTTCGCCCCCCTTTCTTAGAGCTTAAATCTTTTATAATCCCTTTCAAACTCCTTTTCAAGGGCTTTTCGTTTCAGTTCTTCTCGCCTATCGTATACTTTCTTACCTCTGGCTAAAGCCAGTTCCACCTTCGCTTTTCCTTGCCGAAAGTAAATGCTCAAAGGTATCAGGGTATACCCTCTTTGTTGGACCTTTCCTATAATTTTTTTTATCTCCCTTTTATGAAGAAGCAATTTCCTGGGCCTTAAGGGATCGTGATTGAATCGATTCCCGTGGGCATAAGGGCTTATATGAACGTTTAAAAGATAAACTTCCCCGTTCTCTATCTGAGCATATCCGTCTTTTAGACTCGCTCTTCCCTCTCGGAGGGCCTTGACCTCAGACCCCTGTAGCACTATTCCAGCCTCGTATGTCTCTTCGATAAAATATTGGCTCCGGGCTTTTCTGTTCTGAGCCACTATTTTTTTTGCGTCTTCAAGGGTCTTTTTCATCTCAATTACCGTTAAAGGTAGGCAAAAGCGCCTTTATAAAGGCTTCAGCTGAGAAATCCGTTAAGTCTTCAAGGTCTTCCCCTATCCCTATAAATCTTATGGGAAGGCCGAGCTCTTTTGCAATTGCTACGATTATACCCCCCTTTGCAGTACCATCCAATTTGGCAAGGGCAATCCCGTCAATACCTACTTCTTGATGAAAGGTCTTGGCTTGAATGAGGGCATTTTGACCATTTGTGGCATCAAGGACAAGCAGGGTCTCTTGAGGGAATTCGGGATCTATCTTCCTCAAAACCCTTTTTATCTTTTTGACCTCCTCCATGAGCCCTTCCTTCGTATGGAGCCTTCCAGCTGTATCTATCAAAAGCAAATCATAGCCCTTTGACATTGCTGAAGAAAGAGCATCATAAGTTACCGCAGCGGGATCAGAACCTGGTTGGTGTTTTATAAGGGAAGCTCCAGCCCGTTTGGCCAATATCTCCAATTGCTCAATAGCAGCTGCTCGAAAGGTGTCACCTGCAGCCACCATCACCTTTTTGCCTTGTGAAGTGTACCTATAGGCTAATTTGGCCAAGGTGGTGGTTTTCCCAACCCCGTTTACCCCTACAAAGAGTACAACCATCGGTTTTTTCCTATCCTTAAGTTCAAAGGGGGCTTCATAGGGCTTTAACAGCTTGATCAAAAGTCCCCTCAAAACCTCATAAAGCTCGGAGACTTCTTTTATGCCTCTTTTCCTCGCCTCCTCTTGAAGCTCTTTTATAAGCTCCTGCGTGGCTTTAACCCCTATATCCGATTCGATGAGGATTTCCTCAAGCTCCTCCCATAGATGGGCATTTAAGACTCGAGAAGAATTTAAAACTCCTTTTAGTTTATTAAAAAAGTTCATCTGTGACTTTGAAAGCCTTTCCTTGAGCCTTTTTAAAAACATCTTAAGCCTCTTGGGCCAAAAGGGCGGCTCCCAAAGCGCATACTATCTGTGGCTCAAAGTAAACCGTCAAAGGCATTTTGATCTCTTCTTCCAATGCCCTCACAACGCCAATATTCTTCGCCACACCTCCGGTCATCACCACTTGGGGGTTGGCTCCACCTATGCGCTCCAGGAGCCCAACGGTTCTTTTCGCTATGGCCTTATGAACTGCTCGGAGTATTTCCTCTACCTGTTCGCCTTGAGAGACCAGCGAGACTACTTCACTTTCAGCAAAAACGGTGCATATGCTGGATATGCTTAAGTCCTTTTTGGCCCGAAGGGATATCTCTCCCATTTTATCAAGTTCTACTCCTAAAGCTCTTGCCATAACTTCTAAAAACCGGCCGGTCCCCGCGGCACATTTGTCGTTCATATCAAACTCCACGACTTGCCCTTTTTCATTAATCCTTATAACCTTGGTATCCTGTCCGCCAATGTCAATGACGGTCCTCGCTTCCGGAAAGAGGTGATGAACCCCTCGGGCCAAACAAGTTATCTCCGTGACTTTTTTGTGAGCAAAATCAACTATCCCTCGTCCAGCACCGGTAGCTACTATCCTCTTAACCTCATCCCTCTTAATCCCTGAAAATATCAAAGCCTTTTCTAAAGCTAAAGAAGCCGCTTCATAACTCGAACCCCCGGTAAGAAGTATCGAATACCCGAGGATTCCCCTTTGTGGTTCATAAACAAGGGCTTCAGTAGTGATAGATCCCACATCAATGCCTACGGTGATTACTCGTTCTTCCATTGTGGCTGCCTCTTTTGCACAAATGCTTCAAGTCCTTCATTAGCATCATGGGTCTTCATCAAGGCGTATTTATAAATCAATTCGTTATTTTGAAGGGCGGTTTCAAAATCAACATTTAAACTGGCTAAAATGGCCCTCTTGGTAATCCTCAACACTATTCCGCTCTTTTCAGTAAGCCTCTTAAGGAACTTCTCCACCTCTTCCTCAAACTTATCATCGGGTACCACCACGTTAACGAGACCCAACTTTTCGGCTTCTCTGGCCGAGATCACGTCACCGGTAAGGATTAACTCCATGGCCTTTTTCATCGGTATAATCCTCGGCAAATAAGAATTCGCAACCGGAGGATAAACCCCTACTTTTATCTCGGGCTGTCCGAGCTTGGCCGATTCGCTGGCTATTACCATATCACAGAACATAACCACCTCACAACCTCCTCCTAATACGTGTCCCCTCACCGCCGCCACCGTAGGAATCTCCAGGGTCGCCATAACTCGAAAAATATCATGAAAGACCTCTAACATCTCTTCCATCTTGTCACCCATATGATCCTTCACGTCCACACCAGTGGAAAAGGCCTTCTCACCTGCACTGGTAATAAGCAGAACCTTCACCTCCTTCTGACGAGCCCTTACATCCTTTAAAGCATCTACCATCTCGCGCATTGTGGGTATATCTAACACGTTATAAGGAGGCCTGTTAATCACGATTCTAGCAACCTGATCCTTTATTTCATATAAAATGTTTTGATAATGGTGAGTCATGGCTCCCTCCTTTTTTTGAGAAAGATATCACAAATAGGCAAATTAATTCAACCTATATTTACAAAAGCTAACCTTTCTCCCAGTCTTTTAATGACAATATCCCGTAGAGCTTTGTGCCTCTGAAGAGTTGGATCTTGCTGGACTAATTTAAACGCCTCTCTTCTTGCGAGGAAAAAGAGATCTAAATCTCGAGGAAGTTCTACTACTTTAAATTTGGGTATACCCCATTGTTTCGTACCCAATATTTCTCCAGGCCCCCTCAAAATGAGGTCCGCTTCGGCTATTTTGAAGCCATCCCGGTTTTCTTTCATAAAGTTTAGCCTTTTCTCCGCTTCTTCACTGAGTTGACCTCGGGCAACAAGAAGACAATAAGAAGGGTAAGGCCCCCTTCCAACTCGTCCCCTTAACTGATGTAACTGAGCAAGACCAAACCTTTGAGCCTCTTCCACAAGTATCACCGTAGCGTTGGGCACATCAATCCCAACCTCGATCACAGTTGTTGAGACCAAAACCTGGATTTTGTTATCTTTAAAACCCCTCATTACTTTCTCTTTTTCGTGGGGCCTCATTTTGCCATGAAGAAGTCCAACTCTCCATTGAGGATATTTTCTTTTGAGCTCTTGGAACCCTTCCTTTACGTTTTTTATATCCATCTCCTCCGATCCCTCTATGAGGGGGTATATCACGTAACCCTGATGACCTTTCTTCACCTCCTCTTCCAGTATCTGGTAAGCCCTTTCTCTCTCGTTTTCCCCAAAAAGATAGGTTTCAACGGTACTCCTTCCCTCTGGCATCTGGTCGAGAACTGAAATCTCCATATCACCGTAAAGGGTCAAGGCAAGGGTCCGAGGAATAGGGGTAGCAGTCATAACCAGGAGGTGGGGATTAGGTCCCTTTTGATAAAGCCTCACTCGCTGTAAGACTCCAAAACGATGTTGTTCATCGACCACGGCAAACCCCAAGGCTTTGAAACTCACCCCTTCTTGGATAAGAGCATGAGTCCCTATTACTATGTGGACTCGGCCTTCAGAAATATCCCTTAAAGCCTTTTCCCTTTCGGTACCCCTTATTTTTGAAGTCAAAAGCTTAACTTTAATGGGAAGCCCTTTGGTTAAACTGAGGACCGTTTCGAAATGTTGTTCGGCCAGGATCTCCGTAGGAGCCATTACGGCCGCTTGATAACCGTTCTCTATAGCGATCAAGGCTCCACAAAGGGCAACGACCGTCTTCCCACTTCCCACATCGCCTTGAAGAAGGCGATACATGGGATGGGGTTTGGAAAGGTCCGACTTGATCTCTTCGATGGCTTTTTTCTGAGCTTGGGTAAGGGAAAAGGGAAGAGCCTGTATAAATTGATTGAGCATCTTCAAGTCGGCCGTATTTAAGGGTATCCCGGGGGTCCTCTTTAAACTCTCTTTCTTTAAAGCAATAGCCACCTCTAAAAGGAACAATTCTTCGAAGGCAAGCCTTTTGTGGTAAGGCGAAGTACCGTTCATCAATTCCCTCAGGTATTTGGAACTTGAAGGAAAGTGAATCTCAAGAAGGGATTCGGAAAACGAAGGAAGATCAAGACCCACCTCAATTTCAAGGGGAACACACGTTTTCGCCCGTGTAGCATAATCGTTTACGATTTTGTACATGAGAGAACGGATTCTTCTTTGTTTGAGATCCTCGGTCTGAGAATAAATTGGCACAATCCTTCCGAAATGTATGGTATTTTCTTTTTCCTCTTTTAGGATCTCTATATCCGGATGATGAACCTCCTTTTGCTCAAAATATCCCTTTATCTCTCCTGAAAACATGAGCTTTGTCCCTACTCTTAGGACCTTTTTAAGGTAATCCCATCCTTGGAACCATTTAGCTAATATGAAGCCCGTTCCGTCACTCAATAAGACCTCTAAAACCTTCTTGCCGCTTTTGGGGTACAGGACCTCTTCCACCTTAAGGACTTGCCCCAAAGCCGTAACCCATTCTCCGGGTTTGATTTGAAAGAACTTTTTCATATACTTTCTGTTCTCATACCTCAAAGGAAGGTTCATCAAGGCATCCCAAACGGTCTTTATGCCTTTTTTTTCCAGCAAACGGGCAATCTTAGGACCTACTCCTTTTATCTCTCTTATGGAAATCTCCCATACGTCACGGTCGCTTGTCTTAAGAAGGTACTCTATCTCCTCAAAGATGCTCTTTACTTTAAGGAGCACCTTCATCTTATCGGCAAAATCCTTTCCATCAAAACCTTTGAATTGAAGTTTGATCTCTTCAAGAAGTTCCTTTACCTTTGGATACGTACAATCTTTTAAAGCTTCCTCAACCATATGGTCCACAAACCTTTCAAGACCTCTTACCTGTCGCAAAGCCCTTTCTGGATTTCGGAGGATAAAGTTTATTGGCCTAAAAAGCTTCTCTAAAACCCGCATCGATTATTAAAATAAACAAAAAGGGGAAAGGGTTTAATCCCTTTCCCCGAAGGTGGAGATTTTTTATCTTTTCATTTCCTTAGCTTTCCAATATCCTTTCGGCCTCTTCTCGATAAGCCTCCATTACATACGGAATACCCGAAACCTCAGCAGCCTCCCGGGTTAAAGCCATGAGGTCTTTCCGCGATATGGTGTCGATCCGGAAATTCCTGGAACCAGCCATTAATTGCTGAAGCCCAACTTTGATCTTGTCACAGAAGGTGTATATGGCGATAGCTCCAAGAGAAATCTCCTTAATGGCCTCACCGTACTTCTCCCTCAAGATCTCATAACAGATAAATATCTCCTCAACCGTAGAGCCGTATTCAGAGACACTTTTAGGGAGTTTACCTTCTTTCAACCATTCTCCGATGTTTTTACCCACCATTCCGGGAATCATAAGGGCTCTACCCATACATACGGCCTTAACCCAAGGGGCACCCATGGCTATGACTTTGAAAACATGGTCTTCGGTTGAAAAACCACCGGCAATCGCTATATCCGGGACCCATTCGCCCTGAGAGGCTAATTTTTTGCAAAATTCATAAGTCAAGGCCTGAAGATAAAAGGTCGGAATGCCCCACTCGTTCATCATCCTCCAAGGACTCATCCCGGTTCCGCCTCCAGCACCATCAATTGTCACCAGATCTATCCTCGCCCTGGAAGACCACTTTAGAGCCTTGGCAAGCTCCACCATGCTGTAAGCCCCGGTTTTAAGGGTAATCCGTTCTGCCCCAAGCCTTCTGAGCCTCTCCACCTCTTTGTAAAAACCTTCCTCATCTATAAATCCCAAACGAGAATGGCGCTCGAAGGCCTTAATGGCTCCTTTACGAAAGGCCTCTTGATTAGCCGGAAGGGAAGGATCCGGAGTAACGATGTATCCTCTTCTTTGAAGCTCTAAGGCCCTTTCTAAGGAACTTACCTTTATCTCACCACCTATGCTCTTAGCTCCTTGTCCCCATTTGAGCTCAATTGTTTTAACGCCCAACTTCTCAATCACGTATTCCGCAACGCCCATTCGCGTATCCTCAACGTTTAGCTGTACATGGATGTCCCCATAACCTTCATAAAACCGCCTATAAGTCTCGATCCTCCTCCTCATCTCGGGCGATTCCACAACCCGGCCGTTTTTGAACTCGGCCTGAGGATCAACTCCACATACGTTCTCACCACATACTATACTGATCCCCGATATGGCAGTACCTACCGCAAAGTGCTCCCAATTCCTCCTGGCCACTTCTGTTGAACCCAGAGCCCCAGTAAAAATTGGCAGTTTCATTATCACCTTGCTCCGATAGCCATAAGAGGTAGTAGTATCAACCGCTGGAAAAATCGCATGATCGGGATCAGCCTCAATAAGCCCCTTAGCCCCTGAAGCATACCCTTGAATCTGCAAGTGAGAATAGTCAACGGGATAATCTTTATCAGCTCCTGCCGTTATAAAACCAAAGGGACTCGGATATAAGACTTCCCTTCCCCTAAAAGAAGCCTTAAAGACCTCACAATTCCCTGTACACCCATCTATACACCGCGAACACAGCCCCGAAAAAGGCACCACACTCCTTGAACGATTACTGGTCTGAGTGGCATCATCTGAATTTGGCCTCTGTAAGTTCATGGCTCCCTCCTTCTTGGTTTTTATAGGTAAACGGTAACCTATTTCCTACTATAAGTCAAGGGAAAACTTATTTTTTAGAAAAGAAAATCTTATCAAAAAGTTGAAAAAGAGGGGGTTTTTGTAATAGATTAAACTCCAGGGACACTTATGGAATAGGATGATGAACAAGGTAGTTTTGGCGATTTTGAAGATTTTGGATAAGGAGAAGGTACCTATTGGCTCCAGGGAGATAGCGAAAAGGTTGAAGTTTTACGGGATAGAACTTTCTGAAAGGGCGGTAAGGTATCATCTTAAAATATTAGATGAAAGGGGTTATACGGAGCCTTCAGGGAAGCAGGGAAGAATAATCACTGAGAAGGGGAAAAAGGAACTTTATAACGCCCTTGTCCTTGAAAACCCCAGTTTTATAATCAGCAAAATAGAGACCTTTTCCTATTTGACAACTTTAAACCTAGAGACCTTGGAAGGAGATGTTATTCTAAATGTCTCATTTTTCCCGGAGAGGGATTATCTTAAGGCCTTCAAAATAATGAAGCCCGTCTTTCGATCACCTTATGTTATGAGCGACAGGGTCATAATAAGAAAAGGAGGGGAATATATCGGAGATATTTGTGTACCAAAGGGGAAAATAGGCATCGCTACTGTGTGCAGTATCACAATTAATGGGATTCTACTCAAAGCGGGCATCCCGATAATTTCGAAGTTTGGAGGCTTGGCGGAAGTGGTAAATAAGGAACTTATGAGATTTGTCTCCCTTATAAGTTATGAAGGTTCTTCCCTTGATCCTCACGATGTATTTATTAGGAGCAGAATGACCGAGGTAATAAATGCCGTTAAAAAGGGTAACGGAAAAATCTTGGCAAGTTTTAGGGAAATTCCAATTGTCTGTATGGAAAAGGTCAAACAATTGTCTGATGAACTCACTAAAAAGAACATCAAAGGGATTCTCGCCATAGGCGAACCGAATAAAACCCTTTTAGGGATTCAACCGAGTGTGGAGAGGGCAGGCCTTGTAATAGCTGGAGGGCTTAACCCTATTGCTGCCCTTGAAGAAGCCGGTATACCGACTGAAAATAACGCACTGGCTACCATTTGCCCCTTTTCCTATTTAAAACCTTTCGATGAAATTGGTCTTTAGTTAAAGAATAGGAAGATATTTCCTTATCTCATATTCAGTAACCTGAGATCTATACTCATCCCATTCCGCCTTTTTATTCCTTATAAAACTCCAAAATACATGTTCCCCTAAACATTCCCGAACCAGAGTACTCTTTTCCATCTCTTTAATTGCTTCCCCTAAACTGGAAGGTAAAACCTCTATACCTAACTCCTCCCTCTCCTTCTCCGTAAGGCTGTATACATCTGCCTCAACTGGAGGAGGAAGCTCATATCCCTTTTCTATGCCTTCTAACCCCGCTGCTAGCATCACCGCGAAGGTCAAATAGGGATTGCAAGCAGGATCGGGAGCTCTGTATTCGGCTCTAGTGGCCTGTTCCTTACCGGGCTTATATTCCGGCACCCTAACCAAAGCCGAACGGTTCTTTGTCCCCCAAGAAATATAAGCTGGAGCCTCGAAACCTGGAATTAAACGTTTATAAGAATTTACCCATTGACAGGTAATTGCTGTAATTTCCTTAGCATGTCTTAGTAAACCCGCAATAAATCTTTTGCCTATCTCAGATAAATGATAAGCGTCATTAGAGCCAAAAAAGGCATTTTTCCCATCTTTAAAAAGCGATTGATGACAATGCATTCCGCTTCCATTAATTCCATAAACTGGTTTTGGCATAAAGGTAGCATACACACCTTTACTTAACGCAACTCGTTTTACTACCACTTTGTAAGTCATAACATTATCTGCCATCGTAAGAGCATCGGCATATTTAATGTCTATTTCATGTTGACTGTAAGCTACTTCATGATGAATATACTCCACTTTTATACCGATTTGCTCAAGATATAAAACGGTCTCCCTTTTCAAATCAACGGCCATATCCAATGGGGTCACATCAAAATATCCACCTCGATCAAGAAAATCTACACTCTCAGCAGATTTGAAGTAAAAATATTCCAGTTCAGGACCTACATAATAAGTAAACCCTTTTTCTTTGGCCTTTTGTAAAATTCTTTTAAGCACATATCGGGGGTCACCTTCAAAAGGCCTTCCATCGGGAAGATAGATGTCACAGAACATCCTGGCCACCACTCGGTCTCCGGTAGTCCAAGGCAAAACAGCGAAAGTAGAAGGATCGGGTTTAGCTATCATGTCACTTTCTTCGATCCTGACAAAACCCTCTACCGAAGAACCGTCAAAACCGACTCCTTCCTCCAAAGCCTCTGGGAGTTCATCGACAGTGATGGTAAGGCTTTTCAAGAATCCTAAAATATCCGTAAACCAAAGGCTTATGAACTTGACCTTATGTTCTTTTACCTTTTCTAATACCCATTTTTTTAGCTCTCTTTCGTCCATTTTCCGCTCCGTTTTAACGAATTATAAGTCATTTCTATATCTGTTTGTTATGGGTAAACGCCAGTCCCTCCCAAAAGCTCTCTGGGTTATCCTTATACCTGGCGGGGCTTGCCTCCTCTTATATTCATTCCGATCCACCATTCTTATAACACGTTTGACTGTCTCCTCATCGAATCCCAAAGAGACGATCTCCTCAAAGGAGGCATTCTCCTCCACGTAAAGTTTTAAAATAGGATCCAATATATCATAAGGAGGAAGGGTATCCGTATCCTTCTGATCTGGTTTTAGCTCCGCTGAAGGAGCTTTCTCAATCACGCTTCTTGGTATGAGGTCATAACCTGCTACTTCATTTCTCCATTTAACCAGTTCATAAACCATGGTTTTCGGCACATCCTTTATAACCGCAAACCCTCCGGCCATATCTCCATATAGGGTAGCATAACCACAGGCCATTTCGCTCTTATTACCCGTAGTTAGAACCAACCACCCGAACTTATTGGAAAGGGCCATTAAAATATTGCCCCTTATCCTCGCTTGGATATTCTCTTCTGCCGTCCCAAACTCGGTACCTTTAAAATGAGGAGAAAGTGTCTCTAAATAAGCTTCATAAATAGGCTCGATGGGAATAACTTTAAGTTCTATTCCCAAATTTCGAGCAAGTTGAGAAGCATCTTCGATGCTCCTTTGGGAAGTATATCTTGAAGGCATCATAACGCCTATAACATTTTCCTTACCCAAGGCATCCACTGCCACAGTGGCTACTAAGCTTGAGTCGATCCCTCCGGAAAGCCCAACCAAAACTTTTTCGAAACCGTTCTTCTTCACATAATCCCTAGTTCCAGTAAGAAGGGCGCGGTAAATTTCCTCCAATAAAGGCAAAGGAGTATATCTGAAGGGTTCTATTGAAGGTTTGGGATAGGAAGCCTTATTTTCATCAACAACAATTAAATCTTGCTTCCCAAAATTCAACGTTTCTTTAATCTTATTTTTTCGTAACCATGGATCGAGTAATTTTCCTGTTGATATTTCCTTAATAACCAGATCAATGATAATTAGCTCTTCCTCGAAAGCTTTTCCCCTTATTATAACTTCTCCCTTTTCATCAAATATAAGACTATTACCGTCAAAAACTAACTCATCCTGACCCCCAACCATATTAATATACACTATGGGAACTTTCCCTTCTTGAGCTCTAACGGAAAATACCTTTTCACGAAATTCTCTTTTTCCTATATAGTAAGGAGATGCGTCTATATTAACAATAAGTTCAGCTCCCTTTAAAACTTGTGCTGTAACAGGTCCTATAGGATAATATAAATCTTCACCAATACTAAGTCCTACTTTTACCCCTTTTATCAAAAATAATTGCCATGAGTCACCCTCTTTAAAATATCTTTCTTCGTCAAAACCTCCGCAATTAGACAGGAAAATTTTGTGGTATACTCCTTTTTCCTCTCCTTCGTGTATCACACAAGCACCGTTACAAATTCCTTCTTTAAAATCAACGAATCCCAAAATTACAGTTATATTTTTCCCTTTTGTATATCGAACAAATTCCTTAAGCGTCGAGAGATTATCTTTTATAAAAGACGGTTTTAACAAAAGATCTTCCGGGGGGTAACCTGTTAAGGAAAGTTCGGGAAAGCATAAAAGATCGACCTTTTTACGAACTGCTTCTTCAAGGTAAAATATGTGCTTCCTTAAATTCCCCTCAAAATCACCTACTGTGGGATTAATCTGGGCTAATCCTATTCGAAGTTTCTTGGCCATTTTTTTAATTTTATCGCCTTAGAAAAAAGGAATCAATAAGGCTTTACAACCCTTATCGTTTGAAATAAGTTTTTAAAAAAAACGAATAACGGAGGTCTTGAATGGAAGAAATAGAAAAGTTGAAGACCCTTCTTCAGCATTGGGTGCGTCATAATGAAAGTCATTTTGAGGAATACAAAAAGTGGGCGGAAACGGCCTCCTCTATGGGGCTTCAAAATGTTAGCGGGGGTATTCTCAAAGCCATGGAGCTTATAAAACAGGCAAATGATGAGTTTCACAAAGCTTTAAAATCCATCTCTTAAAAGGTGGTTGTTTTCCAAGGGGCTTAAGTGGTATTTTTAAGAATTCAAGTGCAAAAGGAGGGGAACTATGGATAAAGAACTAATTGAGGAGAGAAACAGGCTTCTTAGAGAATCGGTCAGACAAATTGCTCGGACTAAAGTTGCGAAAAGAGCCGCTGAGATTGATCGGGCTGGTGTGTTTCCTTGGGATATGCTCGAATTATTCGCTCAACAGGGCTATTTGAGCCTATTATTTCCGGAAGAATATGGAGGATTTGATGGGAATATGACTGCTCTTTGTATTGTAGCAGAGGAGATAGCTTACTCTTGCGCCTCCAGTGCTCTCATGCTTGTAGCCCATTGGGTCGCTTTGATGCCCCTTATGATGGCTGGAACACCTGAACAAAAGGATTACTTTTACAACCGAGTGGCGAAAGACGGTGCTCTTTGCGCCTTTTGTCTAACGGAAGCCGAGGCCGGTTCCGATGCTTCAGCTCTTAAAACCACCGCCATACGTGACGGAGATTTTTATGTAGTAAACGGAAGAAAAACCTATGTAACCAATGGAGGCCCTGCAGAGATTTACACCGTGTTTGTAACTACAGACCCAAAACAAGGAAAAAGGGGAATAGCGGTCTTAATGGTGGAAAAGGGCACCAAAGGCATGTATATAGGCAAACCCGAGGACAAACTCGGCATGAGGGGATCAGATACTACCGATTTAATTTTTGAAAATGCCATTGTCCCTGCAGAAAACCTGATAGGGGGTGAAGGAAAAGGATGGGAAATTGCGATGATGACGCTTAATTTATCCCGACCCTCCGTAGGGGCCTTAGCCCTTGGTATCGCTCAGGGAGCTTTGGATTATGCATTAGAATACACCACCCAAAGAGTACAATTTGGACAAAAGATATGCGATTTCCAAGGCGTACAGTTCATGTTAGCAGATATGGCTATGAAAATCGAAGCTGCAAGGGCTTTGGTCTATAAGGCCGCGTCTCTGTTGGACCAAAAAGTTTACGAAAGAGACAAAATGTCAGCTCTTGGGGTCGATACCCTTTCGGCTATGGCGAAGTGTTTCGCTTCCGATGTAGCTATGGAGGTAACAGTTAATGCAGTCCAACTGTTAGGTGGTTGTGGTTATCTTAAGGATTATCCAGTAGAAAGAATGATGAGAGACGCAAAAGTAACACAAATCTTCGAGGGCACTAATCAAATCCAGCGAGTTATTATTGCAAGGAACTTATTAAGACCATTGTTGGAAAAAAGTACATTAAGAAGTTGATCGCATTTGCGCTCCATTTTCTATAAGAACCCCCTAATTACCTTATGCTCCGCATTAGGAGGGGGTTTACTATACGGAAATAACGATAAATTTGAGGTATCTGTTTTTGTCAATAGCAATAATTGGAACTTTCCTTTTAATAAAAAATAACAAGCGCTTTTTGTTTTTGCCAATCTTCTTTTTTGCTTTGGGTACATATTCTTCCATTAAAATAAACAAACCCAGTTCACCTCCCACCCATATTGCCAATTTGCCCATTTGGAAAGCGTAAGAGCTTGCGGAAAAACTCATAAAAGCCACAGACCGTAACGTCCTCCCCTCGATAAATTGAGGGGCATCATAAGACGGACACACACAAAGGTTTACCTTTGTGCTTCGGTTCGGCGATGCCGCGCCACACGGTTACTGCTACCCTTCACGGGAGATACCTGATACGCCCTTTTGTAAATATTCAAGGCACCATTTACATCCGCCTGTGTTCTCCACCCGCAGGAGTATACGTACAAAGTCCGGTGCTTCCGGTTGGAAGCCGCAACCTTCCCACAGGTATGACAAGTGATGGACGTGCTCTTCTCATCTACGTTATCCCTTACCAGAATCCCCGCCAGTGCCCTTTGTATTTAAGCATATCAACCAGCTTTCGGTACGGCCAGGCATGGAATCGCTGGTTCAGTCGGTCTCCATAGTCAATGACCTGACGGATCCCGTTAAGGTCACCAATGGCTATCTCCTTCCACCTGCGGGAGTTCTAGTGGAGACTTGCGCGCACCTTTGCCTTCCCCGTCCCGTTGTTTTCGCAAGCCTTAACTTCCACCACCAGACGGGCTTCTATTTGTCCGGAATCCTTGTCGTAGATGATGGAAAGTTCACGCACCCGTTCGTATTTAACCTTGATATATACGGAAAAAGACCCCTCTTACACCATCTTCCCGGTTGGTGCCTAGACTTAGTGTGACTCTATCCCCTTCCACTTTGAATCCACTCTGCACGTACTTGAACGGAGAAAAATACGTGTTGCGTAAGACCCTTTTCCTTGAGGGCAAAGAAAGACTTATACGCTTCCCGCACTTCATCACGTGTAAGCCGTACCGACATCGAATAATAGCCCTTAGCCCTAGGCAGTTCCTTTAAGATGCGGTTGAGATCCTTTCGAGAAATATCTACCGTCCTGGTTTCCTTGCGCTCTTTCCGCAGATGCCACAAAAGCCCGTTGTACACCTTGGTGGCACAGAACATGGCGTCCTTCAGGACAGCTTCAGTCTGCGGGTCCGCATGGATTTGGACTTTGAGGGTGATTAGAGGCACTCATTCACCTCCCTCTGTTTTTTTTTGAGCTTCCATCTACCGCCTGATAGTCTCGCTTAAGACCTCTCCGGCTGTACCTACAGAGTAACTTGGGTTCCATTAATGCCTGTCCCAGAGCCTTTTCTTAAGCTCCGGATGCTTTACAAAGAGCTGGCAAGCCGTGGAACCCTTTAATATTTTGGCTATCACCGCCCAAGCTATCTCAGGAGGAGCAGAAAGAAAGACTTGTACGTGATCACCCATAACCTCCAAAGCTAGCAACTGGTAGCCATCTTCCTTACAAAGAGTAGTAATTGCTCCCTTCAGGGTTTCAATACCTTACGGCGGTACTTCTTTGACCATACAAAGTGTTGCTCCTGTTGATTTCCAAGTTTCCTTCTTTATGCCAATGGCGACATACCGCAAAACGGTTGTCAGTACTAGGGCGAGGGGTCTGTGTATCCCCTCAATAAATTGAGGGGGATTACTGCCCCTCGCGCTCCCATTTATCTAA
>CAZIZI010000001.1:234749-256175 GCA_964543765.1 uncultured Thermodesulfobacteriota bacterium | reverse complement strand
CTCATCATACTCCCTTATCTTTCCCCAACCACCGCTCAAGCTGAAGGTGCCATCGGCAAGGGGCACGCTTGAACGAAAACTTATACCAGGACCAGCAGCTATCAGAAAAACCTCGGGTCTAAGCGCAAAAAACTGAACACCAGCTCTCAACCAAGTGGGAGACTCTATACCAGGGATCTTAAAGTCAATATAAGCTTCCTTAACCTCAACAGTAACCTGCTCAGCCCCCCACTTGCCAAGGGCATTACGACCTTCCTGGTTTGTTCCCCACGGATAAGGAACCGAATCCATCCTCAAACGAACGACACCTTTTAAGTCCTTTGAAGCCGCAGTATGGAAGAAAAGCTCAAACCTCTGAACCCATTCGGTTCTCACATGATCGGTCCAAGAACCCACATTCTGATAAGCCCTATAACCAATTCCCATATAACCTGTAGCCGAAAGATCTGCTGACATGGCTGGGGCAGCTAAAACAACCCCTATCAAAGCAACCAAACCAATCAACCAACCTCTCTTCATGCCCACCTCCTTTTAAAATTTTTTTTGAGGCATAAATCCTCAAAAACCTAAAACCCAAAAACTTTCTTTACCCCTTTTGCCCTTCTCACCTCCTTTCTTTCCAAAAGTTAAAGACGCTTAATTTATAGCAAGGCCATTTCTCGTTGTCAAGGGGGTTTTTGAGGTCACATAAACCGTTTTTTTCTTGACCTTTTTTCATTTTGTTGCTAAAAAGCAAATTAGCAAAAATGGAGGCCTGAAGATGAAGCTTTTGTCCTTAAAAAATCTTTTGATAGGAGTAGGGTTTTTTGGGTTTTTGGCAGGGTGTAGTTATAATGCCAAAATTAGCCTTTCCCCCTATGAAAGGTCTCCCCTTGAGGGGAAGTGGAGGAAGGTGGTGGTTCTTCCCTCTTCTTCTTCCCTTTTGGATGAGGCGGTTTCCCAATCCTTTTACTCCATAGGGTTTACACCTTCAGCAAAAGAGGATGTCCTTTACTTTTTGAGGGAAAAGGGGGTTTTAAAGAAGGAGAAGGAGGAGCTAAGTCCCGCTTCAAGGGCCATTCTCTACCACCTTGAGGCCTCTTATACGGATAATACGAAAAGACATCTTCAGGAGGCTTTAAGGCAAAACCTTATGGTTTCTGAAAAGAAGGAACTTGAGATAGGGCCTCAAGTTTTGAAGCAATTATGTGAGGAGTTTGGGACTCCCTTGGTGGTGAGGGCTTCTTTGATTGAATTAAAGGAGGAATTAACGGAATCCTATAACCCCTTTGAGGTGGGCTTTGTGCCCTTTGTTTTTAACTTCCCTCAGAGGCTTCTTTTTGGAAGGCACAGTGAAAAGGCTTATCCGTTTGTAGAAGACCAGAAAACAAAAGAAAGCTTGGTTTATGGAGGTGAACTTCTACAAAAACTTGCGATTGGAGCAGCTGGGGGATGGGCGGTAACGGATGTGGCGAGTCCCCTTGAGTGGGAGAGGGATGTGGGAGCACTTGTAGGAGGGGGGATTGGTTTTTTGGCTCATTTAAGCGGAAAGGTCCTCGAGGTGAAGGCCCAGGTGAGGTTAACGGTTCAAGATGGAAGGTCAGGGGATGTACTTTGGACAAACCGAGCGGAAGTAAGGGTGAGGCCTGAAAGTGTGTTTTCAAGGGCTGATACCGAAAGGATGAGGGATCTGGCCTTAAAGGAGGCTGTGGCCTTATTGGTCGATGACTTTGCCCGATTTTTCCAAGAGGAGCTTCCCAAAATGACCCCCATTTATAAGGAAATAGTTTGGAAGCCCGAAGGGATAAGGGTAACGGAGGTCTCGGAGAAGATAGAGGAGATGAAGACGATCCTAGAGAAAGCCCAAGAGGCTTCTGCAAAGGCCCAAAAAGAGGCTGAAAAGGCCTCTCAAGAGGCTGAAAGGGCTGAAAAAGCGGCTATAAAGGCTGAAAGGATCTTCGAGAAGACCGTTAAAAAGTAAAACTTCTTGAAATAAAGGCCCAAGTTATGTTATCTCCCAAAAATCTAATAAGGGGGTGGACTATGGCTGAGGAGAAGCCCATAGAGAAGATGACCATTAAGGAGCTTCGGGTTTTGGCCAAAGAGCTCGGGGCTCAGGGCGTAAGTGGAATGCAAAAGGAAGAACTCATAAATTTCATCCTTCAAGTAAAAGGAAAGCCCGGAGGGCCTAGAGGGGAGAAGATCGTCAAGTTGGGGAAAAAGATTATAAACGTTACTGCGGTAAAGCGACAGATAAAACAGCTTAAGGCCGAAGGGGAGAAACTTCTTTCGGAGGGAAAAAAGGAGGAGGCCCGAAGATTAAAGAAGAGGATCTCCCGGCTAAAAAAGCTCACCCGAAGGGCCTATAAGGTTCTATCCCAGAAAAAGGCCCAAGGATGAAAAGGATCGCTCCTTCTATACTTTCGGCCGACCTCTCTCGTTTAGGGGATGAGGTAAAGGAGGTTGAGGAGGCGGGGGCTGATCTCATTCACGTGGATGTGATGGATGGCCATTTTGTTCCGAACTTGAGCGTGGGGTTACCGGTCGTTAAGGCCCTTAAGGGAGTGACAAAGCTTCCTTTGGACGTTCATTTGATGATAGAAGACCCAGACCGATATCTTGAAGAGTTTGTAAAAGCAGGGGCCTCCATTTTAAGCGTTCATCTTGAGGCCTCAAAACACATTCACCGGACCCTTGAGAGGATAAGGGAATTGGGAGTTATGGTGGGAGTCGCCTTAAATCCGGGAACACCCCTTGGAATGCTTGAGGAAGTGATAGGAGGGGTGGACCTTGTGGTTTTGATGAGCGTTGATCCTGGCTTTGGGGGTCAAGCCTTTATCCCCAGCTCTTTGGATAAGATAAGACGTCTAAAAAATTGGCTCAGGGAACTTGGGCTTCAAAACGTTTTGATCGAGGTCGATGGGGGGATTAAGCTTGAGAACATAAGAGAGGTGGCCCAAGCTGGGGCTGATATCCTGGTTTCGGGTTCGGGGATTTTTGAGGAAAAGGATAGAAAAAAGGTGATAAAGTTGATGAAGGAAAGGTTGGGAGATCTTTGAAATGGGGAATAATCTCTTTAAAAAAATTATCCTCTCTCATCTTGTAGAAGGCGAACCCGTTCCTGGGAATGAGATAAGTATAAAGATCGATCAGGTCTTAACGCAGGATGCAACAGGCACCCTAGTTTACCTAGAACTTGAGGCAATGGACATCGACAAAATAGTCCCTTTGGCAGTAAGTTATGTGGACCACAACACCCTTGGGATAGGCCCGGAGAATGCGGATGATCATATGTTTTTAAAAACTTCAGCAGCCAAATTCGGCGCCTATTTTTCACCTGCCGGAACGGGCATATGCCATCAGCTCCATCTTGAGTGTTTCGGTGTCCCTGGGGAAACGCTTCTAGGTTCCGACAGCCATACTCCAACTGCAGGGGCCCTTGGTATGGTGGCAATAGGGGCAGGAGGGCTTGATGTGGCCCTGGCCATGGCGGGTGAGCCTTTTACCTTTACTATGCCTGAGGTCATAGAGGTAAGGCTTTTGGGAAAGCTTCTCCCTTGGGTATCGGGAAAGGACGTAATACTTGAGCTTTTAAGGCGTTTGAGCGTCAAAGGTGGGGTAGGAAAGGTCTTTGAATACACGGGACCCGGTGTCCTTGAGCTTTCGGTATTTCAGAGGACTACCATTTGCAACATGGGAACCGAGCTTGGGGCAACAACAAGTCTTTTCCCAAGCGACTCAAGGACAAGGGCCTTTTTGTGGGCTCAGGGAAGACCCAAGGCCTTTATACCCCTTGCTCCAGATGAGGATGCCTCTTACGATGGAAGCCTCACCATAAACCTAAGCGAACTTGAGCCTTTAGTGGCCCTTCCCTCAAGCCCTGATAACGTGAGACCGGTGAAGGAAGTGGAGGGGATTAAGGTAGATCAAGTAGTTGTCGGGTCCTGTACTAATAGCTCCTTTTATGACCTTGCCATTTTGGCCGAACTCCTAGATCGAGAAGGGAAGCATCCCGACCTTGAGCTTGTGGTGGCTCCTGGTTCAAGGCAAGTATTGGAGCTTTTGAGGGAAGGGGGGTACTTGGAGAAGTTGATCCGAAATGGAGTAAGAATCCTTGAACCTGCCTGTGGTCCCTGTATAGGGATGGGATTAGCACCTCCTTCAGGAGGAGTGAGCTTAAGGACCTTTAACCGTAACTTCGAGGGTCGAAGTGGGACAAAGGACGCTCAGGTTTATTTATCGGGACCTGAAGTAGCTGCAGCCTCGGCTATAACAGGAAGGATCACCGATCCGAGAAAGCTCGGGCCTAAGCCCGAATTGAAAATGCCACCTCCCAAGTTCAAATGTTCAAGCCTTATAGTTCCTCCTCCTCAAGAACGAGAAAGAATCATCATAAGGAGAGGTCCTAACATAAAGCCCCTTAAGAAGTTTGACCCCTTAAGCTCGGTTCTTGAAGTTGAGGTTTTGATAGTTCTTGGCGATAACATCTCAACAGATCACATTCTTCCAGCAGGTCCTTATATCCTTCCCTTAAGATCCAATATTCCCGCCTTAAGCGAGTACGTTTTTTATCACATAGATCCACAATTCCCCGAAAGGGCAAAAAAAAGCGGAAACGGGATAATTGTAGGGGGTGAAAATTACGGGCAGGGCTCATCCCGAGAACATGCGGCCTTGTGTCCCAGATGGTTGGGGGTGAGGGCTGTTTTGGCTAAAAGCTTTGCTCGGATCCATAGGTCAAACCTAATAAACTTCGGGATCGTTCCTCTCACTTTCGCTGATCCAAAGGACTATGAAAAGCTCCGAGTTGGACAAAGAGGAAAGCTCTTTTTGGGAGACCTTGAAAACGACGTTTACTTCGAGATCCCCGAAGAGGGCTTTAAGATAAGGCTTATGGCTCAATTAAGTTCTCGGGAAAGGGAAATCCTTAAGGCAGGAGGGGTTCTGAACTTCCTTAAAGGAAAATGAAAGAACCGGAGAAGCTTCTGCAGGAGTATCTTAAGATAAACACCTTCAATCCTCCGGGAGAAGAGGAGAAGGCAGCGAACTTTTTGAAGGACCTTCTTTCCCAAGAGGGGATCCCTGCAAAGGTTTATAAGGTAGCTCCTGGAAGGGCAAACCTTTTGGCCAAGTTGGGCAATGGGGACGAAGCCTTTTTGATGATGCATCATATGGATGTAGTTCCGGCCGAACGTGATAAATGGGAGGTGGATCCTTTTTCGGGGGAGATTATCGATAATTACATATACGGCCGAGGAGCCCTTGATACGAAGGGATTCGGGATAGCACAAGTTTGTGCCCTTTTAAGGGTTAAAAAGGAGGGAATAAGTCTAAAAAGGCCAGTCTGGCTTCTTGCTACTTGTGATGAAGAAACTGGGGGAAGGCTTGGGGCGAGGTGGTGCCTTGAGAATTTAGAGGATTTAAAAAAGGTGGCCTTTGTCTTAAATGAGGGAGGAGGCATCATCCTCAATGAAAGAGGAAACGTCCATCATTGCGAGATATCGGTGGCCCAAAAGGTGGTAGCCCAATTTGGCTTAAAGGCTAAGGGAGAAGGCGGACACGGCTCAATGCCCCATAGGAATAATGCGTGTGAGAAGCTGGTGAGGGCCATAGGGAAGATATTGAGTTATAAGGAACCTCCTCGGTTGATAGAGCTTGTTGAAAATTACTTTAAAAGCCTTGCCCCTTTAAGCGAAGGGGAAGAGAGACGGATTTTCAGTGATCCCCAAAAGGCCGTAAGGGAACAGGAAGAGTTCTTTCTCTTAAGGCCCCATTTTAACGCCTTAATCCGTAACACCTATACGCTTACAGTTTTAAAAGCCGGACAGAAGGTGAACGTGATACCTTCGGAGGCCGTGGCTTATTTTGACGCAAGGCTTTTGCCCGATGAAGACCTAAAGGCCTTTTTAGAGAGGATAAAAGCCCTGGTAGACGATCCGGATGTGGAATTATTCCCCTATGGAGGAGGGGAACTTTCGCCTCCTTCACCGCTTGAAACCCCCTTGTATGAAGCGCTTTGTGAGGTCATAAGGAAGAAAGAAGGAGATGTTTTAATACTCCCATCCCTTATCCCTGGAGCGACTGATAGCCGCTTTTTCCGTTCAAAAGGGATCCCCTGTTATGACTTTTCGCCTTTCAGACTCAGTCAGGAAGAGATGAGGCTCATACACAATCAAAACGAAAGGCTTTCTCTTGAAAACCTTTATTTTGCCATCGATTTTTTGTACGAACTCATTCTTGAATTGGCTACTTGAGCATCTGGATCATTTCCCTCACTGCCCTTTCAAAGCCCACAAGGACTGCCCTTGCCACAATGGCATGACCTATGCTCAGTTCTTCAATTTCCTCTATCTGTGCAATGGGACGAACGTTCCAGTAATTCAAACCGTGCCCCGCTCTTACGCTTAAATCAAGTACTTTACCCACCTTTGCAGCTTCCACGATCTTTTGAAGCTCCCTTTTTTGCTCTTCCAAGTCTTTGGCCTCAGCATAAAGCCCTGTATGGATCTCTATGGCGTCTGCTCCAAGTTCTTTGGCTTTCTCCACCATTTTGGGATCAGGATCGATAAAAAGGCTCACCTTTATCCCCGCTTCCTTTAAACGGCTTATTACCTGTTTCAGGTACTCGGGATTTTGCATAAGGTTAAGCCCTCCTTCGGTGGTTAACTCCTCTCTTCTTTCAGGCACCAAGGTGGCCATGTCGGGCTTAATGGTCCTCGCTATTTCGACCATCTCATCGGTCGGGGCCATCTCAAGGTTTAGACAGGTTTTGACCACCTTTCTTAAGACCTCCACATCCCTTTCTTTTATGTGCCTTCGGTCTTCCCGCAGGTGAACCACAATGCCTTCGGCTCCCGCAAGTTCAGCCAAAATGGCAGCCTCAACCGGATCGGGGTAAAAGGTCCTTCGAGCCTCTCTTAAAGTGGCCACGTGATCCACGTTAACGGCCAATTTTTTCATCCCTCACCTCCCTCAAGTAGTCTTTGAGCACACTCTTTAAGCCTTCGCGCAATCTCTTGGATCGTTTCCTCCTCTTCTCCCTCGACCATTATCCTCAAAACCGGCTCGGTCCCAGAATAACGTATGAGGATCCTTCCTCGATAAGAAAGAAAGTTCTCACTTTCCCTTATGAGCTCCTGAAGCTCTTGAAGCTCATTTAGCGGTACCTTTTCTTTTACCTTTACATCATACCTCACCTGAGGAAGGGGTTTAATAAGGTCACTATACTCGGAAAGATCCTTCTCGGTTTCCCTAAGGATAGAAAGGACCTTCAAAGCGGTAAGAAGCCCATCTCCCGTTGTGGTATGGTCCAGAAAGACAATATGACCCGCCTGTTCGCCCCCGAGGTTATATCCTCCTTGAAGCATCTCTTCAACCACGTATCTATCACCCACCTTGGTCCTTATGACCTTAATGCCGTACTTTTTAAGGCAAAGGTCAAGCCCCAAATTGCTCATAACCGTGGCAACGATCGTATTTCCTTTAAGGACCCCCTTTTTTGCCATCTCAAGCCCACACAAGGCCAATATATAATCGCCATCGTAGATCCTTCCCTTTCTGTCCGAGAAAATGACCCTATCGCCATCCCCATCAAAGGCTAAGCCCAAATCAGCTTGAAGCTCCACCACCTTTTGGGCCATTTTTTCAGGATAAAGGGCTCCACACTGGTGATTGATATTAAGCCCATCGGGCTCAACCTCCATGGGAAGCACTTGAGCCCCAAGCTCCCAAAAAAGGGTAGGTCCAACCTTATAGGTGGCACCATTGGCACAGTCGACCACAATCTTCATCCCCTTCAGGTCAAGCTTCTGGGGGAAGATCCTTTTCAAGAAGACCAGATACCTTCCAAGCCCATCCACCATCCTCCGGGCTCTTCCTATATCTTGACCGCTTGGCCCTTCCTTATCGAAGTCCTTGTCGAGAACAAGCTCCTCTATCTCTTCTTCTAAGCGGTCAGGGAGTTTAAATCCATCGGGGCCAAAGATCTTTATACCGTTGTCATAAAAGGGATTATGGGAAGCCGAAATCACAATACCCGCCTGAGCCCTCATGTCCCTCACCAAGAAGGCTATCCCAGGAGTGGGAATAGGACCCAAAAGGATCGCCTCACCCCCCATGGAACAAATCCCTGCCACAAGGGCGTTCTCAAACATGTAACCGGAAAGCCTCGTGTCCTTTCCTATCAGGATTCGGGGGCGTTTTTCCTGTTTGGAGAGAAGGTAGGTTAAGGCCTTCCCGACCTTTAAAGCCACTTCCACTGACATGGGGAATCGATTGGCAACTCCCCTTATCCCATCGGTCCCAAAGAGCCTCATCTATCTCCTCCTTAACTCAACTTGAACTGTAACTCGAGAAGGTTCGGCTTCCAAACCATTAACTGTCAGAGGCACCTCCAAGCTGAAACTTTCCTTGAGGCCCTCAAGGTCAATGGGTTCGGTAGTAACGTGGTCAATCCTCTCCAAAACCTCCTTGGGTCCCGAAAGGTAAACCTTCGGAGGATTAACCCTAACTGAGACTACCTCATAAGAAGGGGAAGGAAGCCCCTTAAATTGCACCTTAACCGAAACGGCCTTTTTTACAAGCTCCGAGAGCCTCACCCTTAATTCCGAGGGGCTTAAACCCGCCACCTCAATGCCCGGAGGTACCTTCACCTCTTCAGGTCGAAGAAGGAAGGTGTTAATTCCCGGATGAGCTCCCTTAAGATCGAGGAAAATCCCTATGTCCTCCGTCTTTAAACGATCAACCTTATGAACAGGTCCCTTAACCTTAACCATAAGTCTTTGAGGCTCAACATCCATAAGGAGAAGATTCAGAGGAAGACCGGTTATCTTGACGGGCACAAAGAAGGTGAGCTCCGTATAGCTTGTGCCCTTCACAAAGGCCCAAAGAAAAACGGCTACCAATAAGCTCAAAAGCTTAAGAGGTATGTTCTCCGTTAGAAGACTTTTCAGGAAGTTTTTTAACCTTTCTCTCAACTCGCTTTCTCCTCTTTTGAATGATCAGTAAATTGGTCAAAACAGTCCTCAACCGTCCCATCTCCAAATTACGGGTGAGCTTCCCTCCCAAAGCCAGGGAAATACTACCCCGCTCCTCTGAAATGACTATAACCACCGCATCGGTTTTCTCCGAAAGGCCAAGGGCTGCCCTATGCCTCGCCCCAAGGAGCTTGCTCACCCTCGGGTTATCACTTAAGGGAAGGAAACACCTGGCGGCAAAGATCCTCCCCCTTTTCACGATCACTGCCCCATCGTGAAGGATCGAATCCCGGGAAAAAATGGAAAGAATCAATTCTCTGGTTAACTTGGCGTCAAGCTCAACCCCAAGCTCAACCTGAGAAATGACATCGGCCTCCCTCTCCAGAACTATTATGGCCCCCCGTCTTTGCCTGGCTAAACTAGATGAGGCCTCAACTAACTCTTCAATCAGCAAAGGTTGATAAGGAGGAAACCTTTTCCCCCCGAGAAAAGGCGTCCTTCCCATGGTAGAAAGGGCCCTTCTTATATCCTCCTGGAAGATGACAATGATGAAAACGATTATGGAATCGATGAAATTACTCAGTATCCAATGGATGGTAAAAAGCCCCCATTTACGAGCCACAAGAAAGGCCAAGATCAAAAAGGAAAGGCCTAAAAGGATCTCTAGAGACCTTGTCCCCCTTAAAAGAAGCAGAATCCAGTACACCACAACGGAAACAACCATTATATCTATCACATCCCTTAACCCTATATTTCGGATCACTTCCCATAGCAGCATCTAAAACCCACTCTGGATGGCATCGATTATATCAACCACCTGCCTTGCAGCTTTAACGTCGTGAACCCTCACTATATGAACCCCCTTTAAGGCACAATAAGCAACCGCCCCCAAGGTCCCGTAAAGCCTCTCCGAAACGGGAAGGCCCAAGATCTCACCTATAAAACTCTTACGGGAAGGCCCTACAAGAATGGGCTTTCCGAGTTCCTCTAACTCGTTTAAGCGCCTAAAAATCTCCAAGTTGTGATGTAACTTTTTCCCAAAACCTATCCCTGGATCCACAACAATCGATTCGGGACAAACCCCTTCTGATTCGGCTTTTTCTATGCTTTCTTTTAAATAGGCCTTTATCTCTCCCATCACATCATCATAATGGGGATCAAGTTGCATCGTCTTAGGAGTCCCCTTTATGTGCATGACGATCAAGCCCGCTCCGCTTTCTGCGACCACCTTTACCATCTCCCGATCAAACCTCAAACCACTTATGTCGTTTACAATCCTTGCCCCCGCTTGAAGGGCCTCAAAGGCCACCTTGGCCTTATAGGTATCAATGGAGATGGGAACCGGAATCTTTGAGGTAATAGCCTCAATAACCGGAATGACTCTCTTTAGCTCTTCTTCAAGGGGTGTGGGTTCGGAAAAGGGCCTTGTGGATTCGCCTCCTATATCGATTATGTCAGCCCCTTCCTCAACCATCTGTAAGGCCCTTTCTATGGCCAATTCTTTATCGAAATAAAGCCCCCCATCTGAAAATGAATCGGGAGTGACATTTAAAACCCCCATTAAGAGGGTTCTCTCTCCCAGTTCAAGTTCCCCTCCTCTTATGCGAAACCTAAAACGCTTTCTCATCCTTCGAGAATTTGATCCAGTTCTTCTCCGCTCAGGGATTCCCTCTCCAAAAGGATCTCTACGAGCTTTTGAACCTTGGGGGCGTTTTCTTTGAGGATGGCCTTCGCCCTTTCGTAACATTCCTCTACGATCCTTCTTACCTCAAGGTCTATCTCTTCCGCCGTTTTCTCGCTGTAATCCTTATGCATGACAAGCTCTTTCCCCAAAAATACCTGTTCTTCTCTACGACCAAAGGATAAGGGACCAAGCCTTTCGGACATCCCCCATTGTGAAACCATCTTTCGGGCGATCTCGGTAGCCCTTTCGATATCGTTACCCGAACCCGTTGTCACGTGACCCAAAAACAACTCCTCAGCTGCCCTTCCTCCTAAAAGGACCGTGATTGTGGCCAGAAGGTATTCTTTGGTGTAAATGTGCCTGTCGTCTTGGGGTAACTGTTGAGTTAAGCCAAGGGCTTGTCCCCTCGGGATGATGGTGACCTTATGAACTGGATCAGCCCCCGGGGTAAACTTGGCCACAAAGGCATGCCCTGCTTCATGATAGGCTATGCTCCTTCTTTCTTCCTCGCTTAGGATCATGCTTTTCCTTTCAGGTCCCATTAAGACCTTGTCCTTTGCCTCCTCAAAGTCCTCCATGCTCACCTTGTCCTTGCCCTTTCTGGCCGCAATTAAAGCCGCCTCATTAACCAGGTTCTCAAGATCCGCCCCTGTAAACCCTGGGGTCCCCTTGGCTATAAGAGAGAGATCCACATCGTCCGCCAGAGGGGTCTTCCTCGTATGGACCTTGAGGATCGCCTCCCTGCCCTTGAGATCAGGAATGGGGACCACAATCTGCCGATCAAACCTTCCGGGTCTTAAAAGGGCTGGATCGAGGATATCTGGTCGGTTGGTGGCAGCAATGACGACAATCCCCTCGTTGGCTTCAAAACCGTCCATCTCCACAAGCAGTTGATTCAAGGTCTGCTCCCTCTCATCATGCCCTCCACCAAGCCCCGCTCCTCGGTAACGACCAACTGCGTCTATCTCATCGATGAAAACTATACAAGGGGCATTGCGCTTTGCCTGAGCAAATAGATCCCTCACCCTGGCTGCTCCCACCCCAACGAACATCTCCACAAAATCGGAACCGCTTATGCTCAGAAACGGAACATCCGCCTCTCCCGCTATGGCCCTGGCCAAAAGCGTCTTACCCGTACCCGGAGGCCCAACCAAAAGGATCCCCTTGGGGATCCTGGCCCCAAGTTTGGTGAAACGGTGGGGGTTTTTCAAAAATTCGACTATCTCCTTAACCTCCTCCTTACACTCGTCAATGCCCGCCACATCTTCGAAGGTAACCCTCTTCCCTTCCTCTTTATTGAAAAAGCGAGCCCGACTTTTTCCGAAAGAAAAGGCCTTGCCACTTCCTGCTTGCATTTGTTTCATGAAATAAAGCCAAATCCCCATAAGCACCAAGAACGGAACCCAACTGGTGAGGAAGGACTGAAGGAAGGAAACCTCATTTGGCTTGGCCGTTATCCTTACGCCCTTCGACTTCATAAGGGGAAGGGCCTCAGGATCAGGCGGCAATACCGTTTTAAAAGAAGACCCATCCTTCATTACCCCATTCACCTTTTCCCCTTTTATGGTGACTGAACTCACCTTTCCTTCTTCCACTGCCGAGAGGAACTCCGAATAAGAAAGCTCCTTCTGACCTGTGGGAGAAAGGGCATTGAGGGCCAAAAGTATAAGACCCGCTATCAGAAACCAACCCAAAAGCCCTTTGTACATACTACGACCTTCTTTCTCGAGCTAAGAAAATGATAACACTCGAGAAGGGACCCTTCAATAAAGGATCAAGTCTGATCCTTCCAGTACCTTTCCCTCAGTTTACGATGCAATATCTTACCGGTGGCGGTTCTCGGCATCTCCTCATCCGGGATGAAGTCAACGGATTTGGGAATCTTGTAACTCGCTATTTTGCCTCGGCAGTGTTGAATGATCTCTTGGGCAAGCTCAGGACTTGGAACATACCCTTCCTTCAGGACCACAACCGCCTTCACCGCCTCACCCCACTTCGGATCTGGCACGCCAATTACCGCCACGTCTTTCACCGCAGGGTGAGTAGCCACCACCGCCTCCACTTCCGAAGGATAAACGTTTTCGCCACCGGTTATGATCATATTGGCCTTCCGATCAACCAGGTAGTAATAGCCGTCCTCATCCTTTTTGGCCATGTCACCAACGGTAGCCCATTCGCCCCTGAAGGCCGCCTGGGTCTTCTCGGGGTCTTTCCAATAACCGCTGAACATGTGAGGAGTTCGAGCGTAAAGCTCACCCACCTCTCCAACAGGTACCTCGTTGCCTTCCTCGTCAAGGAGCTTAACCTCATCCACCCCAAAGACCTCCCGACCTACTGACCCCAACTTCTCCAGCTGTTCTTCAGGCCTAAGAAGGGTGACAATACCCGTTTCCGTGGAACCATAAGCCTCCCAAAGTTGGGCATTCTTAAAGTAGTCCATTATCTGAAGCTTCAGTTCCTTTCGGGCAGGGGCACTTGATATTAGAAGCTGTTTAAAAGAACTCACGTCATACCGTCCTTTCACGCTATCGGGTTGAGATAGGATGATCACATAATGAGTCGGAACAAGGGATGTGAAAGTCGGACGGAATAAATCGGCAGATCGCAAAAAGTCCTCCGGATCAAAACTGACCATGTTGTAAACCATTACAGGAGCGCTAACCAACGTGAAAGGGAAGGAATAATAAACGGAGTTTATGTGGCACATGGGCATGACCAACATCACCTTATCATTGGGGGTCCAGGCGTGGTTAATCAAGGTCACACAAAAGTGAGCCATATTGGCCTCATGGCTCCTTATAACCCCTTTGGGCCTTCCAGTAGTCCCTGAGGTATACATGATCATCCACGGATCAGCCGAGTCTACCAATACATCTGGCTCATTAGGCGACCCTCTTTCTATCACCTCCTCATAATGCACATAACCATCCGGGGCCTTTCCCTCTCCAAGGTAGATGTAATTGGTAGGCGGAATGGTCTCCAGCTTCTCCCTTATGGAATTTATGGTGTCCACAAAGGGGGCCTCAACAATTATGGCCTTACTTTCCGAATGGTTTAAAACATATTCGATCTCAGGAGGGGCAAGCCTGAAAAGAACGGGCACAGCTATTTGACCGCCTTTAGCACAGGCCGCGTAAAACTCCATCCATTCGACTCGGTTATAAGCGATCATAGCTATCCTTTCGCCATAACCAACCCCCATATCCCTTAAGGCGTTGGAAAGTCGGCAGGATCTTTCATTCCACTGCTTAAAGGTCCAAGTTTTATATTTGTCTTGACACCCTATTTTGTCAGGATAATTTCTGGCGTGAAGCTTGAGAACTGCTCCGATATTTGGCCATCTGCTCTTTAACATGTTAACACCTCCTTACATGGGTTCTCTCATGGGACCAAACCTTTGAACAAATTTTTCCTTAACCACCTTATTGATAAGGTTCTTGGGCCATTCTCCTCTTATTACTCTCAATGCCTCCTCGGTTGAGATCTGAGGCATGGAAACTACCGCCTCATGAGAGAAGAAAGCAGAATGTCCGGTTACAATTACATTGGGAAGGTTATAAAGGGGATGATCCCGTGGAAGAGGCTTCATCTCTTCGCCTACCACATCAAGCCCAGCTCCTGCTATAAGCCCCTCCTTCAAAGCTTGATAAAGGGCTTCGGTATCTATAACCTCACCTCTTGCCATATTTATTACATAAGCGGTTCTTTTCATTTTTTGGAACTCTTCAAGTTTAAAAAGGTTCTCCGTTTCTGGGGTAAGAGCACAGTGAATGGAAATGAAATCCGATTCTCTAACTAACGTATCAAAATCCACAAGCTTAACCCCAAAACCTTCTGCTACTTCCTTCGCTACATAAGGATCGTAAGCAAGGATGTTCAAACCCAACCCTTTCCCTATCTCAGCAACTCTTCTTCCTATAGCTCCAAAACCGACAATACCAAGGGTCTTTCCCTTAACCCGATAAATACCCTTCCAAACTCGCCTCATCTCCTCATGCATAAAGGGAGCACCCCAGTAACCTTCTAAAACCTTTTGGTGAAGCTGATATATTTTGCGAGCAAGCCCCAATAAAAGACCAATGGTATGCTCGGCTACCTCATCTTTACAATAAGGGCCAATATTGGCTACACAAATGCCCTTCTCTGTAGCAGTTTCAAGGTCCACATTTTCATATCCTAATTTTCCTATCATTATTAACCTACATCGCGTAAACCCTTCTATCACTTTCTTAGTAAAAGGAGCATCCCACGAAATGATAATATCGGCATCACGGCCTGCTTCCAAAAGCTGATCCTCATCCAACGGTTCCACAAACTTATCCAAAACAAGCTCTGCCCCTACTTCTTTAAAAACATCCGCCTTCAAAGGAAGTTTTTCACTAGAAACAGTAGACACCACTCTCCACTTAAAACCGCTTTCTCCTCCATACATGCTCTTCCTCCTTTTCGTGATACCTTATCTTGTGAAAAAGAAAAGAAGAAAACTTTATGTCAACTTGCCAAAAGAAAGCCTTTCCTCCTTTTATCATAATATTGTTTATTATTTTATCGAAAAATCTTATTCGCCGCAACCCCCAATGAGGGGAATTTTTTCCCCAGAAGGGACAGGAGGGGGTTTTGAGGAAGGACCGAACGAAACTGACCCCGTAACGCTCGATAAGAAGTTTTCCACAGTAAGGACAGCAGGTGTTCTCATAAGGATGACCAGGGACGTTACCTAAGTACACAAATCTCAAGCCAAGCTCTTTACCTACAAGGTAGGCCCTTTCGAGAACCTCGACCGAAGTGGGGGGAAGCAGTAAAGAGATAGGCTGGGTAGTAGGCAGTAAGATGCCAAGGGGTATCCTTTCCAAGTTCTTCTAATATCCTCTTCCCTATGGCCCTCCATATCCTTTCGTCATCGTTTACGCCAGGGATCACCAAGGTGGTTATCTCAATGTGAATGTCCTTTTTCTTTGCCAAAACCAAGTTCCTCCATATGAATTTCGCCTCTCCTCCACACCATCTTCTCACCACTTCCTCATCTCCCTTCACGTCCACATTCATGGCATCAAGCCCCGATTGAATAAGGAGATTTAGGGCCTCCTGGGCCATATAACCGTTTGTCACAAAGGTGTTATAAAGGCCCCTTTGGCGAGCAAGCTCAAAAACCTCAAGTGCCCATTCGAGGGAAAGGGTTGGTTCGTTAAAGCTTAGGGAGGCCCCCTGGCATTTAAGTTGGATCGCCATTTCCACAAACTCTCGAGGACTTATAAATCGGCCTTCGCCAATCCCTTTGCTTATCTCCCAGTTCTGACACCAGGGACAATCGAAGTTACAAAACCAACTGCCAACCGTTAAGGCGTTACTTCCCGGATAAAAGTGAAAAAGGGTTTTTTCTCGATGGGGTTCACCGAAATAGAGGAGACAGAACCGTAAATTAGGGTAAATAACCGGCCCTCTCTGTTTTTCTGGTCCTACACCATCCTCTTTTACCTAGGGAAATCGAGCATCTCCTCTCGCAAGTGAAACACCTTAGCCCCTCTCCTTCTTCCTTATAAAGCAAAGCCTCCTTTACAAACGGTGCTTTTAGGGTCCCCATGAGTTTCGGTATAATTTTAATTCAAAATGTACCCCCCAAAGCAGGAAAAAAGCGGTTTTTTTACGCTCAAAAGGGAACTTGAGGAAGACAAAGTAAGGCCCCTTTATGTGCTCTGGGGAAGTGACCGGTTTCTTTTAAAAGAAGCAGAAAACCTAATCCTCAAAAAAATTTTTCCCGAAAACGAAAAAGGTCGTGGTCTGAGGGTTTTTGAAGAGGGTTTCGAGGCAAAGGTCCTCTTAACGGAGATCAAAACCCTTCCCTTTTTATCGAGGAGAAAGGCAATCATTTTGAGGGAGGGGAAAGCCCTCCTTGAGGGGTTTTCGGATGAACTTTTGAACTTCTCCACACATCCTACACCCGGAGTTTTTTTGATCATATGGACACAGGATGAAGTACCCGAGGCTTTAAAAGAACACGCTTTTTCTTTGAACCTCACCTATCGGGATTTCCTGAATTTCCTCATTCAAAAGGCCAAAGAGAATGGGATCATATTGAGCCGTGAGGCCCTTGAGTTTCTGAGAGAGGTCTGTGGAAACGACCTTGAAGCCATTTGTCAAGAAATAGAAAAAATCGCCCTTTATAAGGGCCAGGGGTTTGTGACTTTAAGGGACTTAGAGGGGCTGGTTTTCGACTTCAAAACAAAAACGGTCTTCGAACTGATAGAAACCGTAGAAAAGGGGGATTTGAAAAAGGCCGTGGAGGTTCTGGAAAGCCTTTTTGAACGGGGCGAGGCCTCGCCTAAAATCCTGGGGGCCATAGCTTGGAGGATAAGGGAGGTCTTGAAGAAGCAAAAAAGGGGGAAACTGCTTGAGCTTTGGAAGGGACTTTATAAACTCGACCTTCAGATAAAAAGAAGCGGTCGAACCTCGCGCTTCCTTTTCGAGGACTTTATCCTTGAGCTTTATGGGAAAGTTCCCTCTTAAGGGAATAAACCTGGCGGCTCAGTTTGGAAATGTATCGTGAAGCGGTCCTCAGGTGAAGCACACCCTTGGAGACCGTTTTTTGGATAATAGAAACAGCCTTTTTCAAAGACTCCTCCGCTTGAGGCAGATTCCTTGTCTCTACCGCCACTCGGACTTCTTTCATAACGTTCTTCACCCTGGTTTTCCAGTAACGGTTACGAAGCCTTCTTTTTTCGTTCTGCCTTTGTCTCTTTAAAGCCGACTTATTCCTTTTCGCCATCTTCGAAACTCCACTTTGAGGTTTCTGGTCTTTTTATCTCATAATTGGGGTCCTGTCAACAAGTTGACCTGAAGAAGGTCCTGAATGTATCCTTCAAAGAAAAGGCCATGAAAGGAATAGTAATCCTCGATTTCGGTTCCCAGTATACTCAGCTTATAGCGCGAAGGATCCGCGAGTTGGGGGTCTGGAGCGAGATTCACCTCCCCTCCCTTGATGCCTCTTCCATAAAAAGGCTTAACCCCAAGGGCATCATACTTTCGGGTGGACCGAGTTCGGTTTACGAGAAGGACGCTCCAAAACCGGACAAGGGGATATTTCGCCTGGGCGTTCCCATTCTGGGCATCTGTTACGGGATGCACCTTATGGTGGAGTTTTTTGGGGGGAAGGTCAAAAGTTTCCCCGTAAGGGAATACGGAGGAGCCGAACTTTACATCGATGAACCCGACCAGATCTTTTACTCCTTGCAAAAGGATACACCCTACCGGGTATGGATGAGCCATATGGATAGCGTAAAAGAGCTACCCCCGAGCTTCAAAAGATTGGCCCATACGCCTGATTGTCCTTATGCAGCGATAGGTGATATGGAAAGGCGTTTCTTCGGGCTTCAATTTCACCCGGAAGTGGCCCATACCGTAATAGGGAAAAAGGTACTTGAGAATTTCCTCTTCCGCATCTCGAAGGCAGAAAAAACTTGGAATATGGCCTCTTTTATCGAAGAAAAGATCAAGGAAATACGAGAAGAGGTAAAACAGGGCAAAGTGATATGTGCCCTTTCGGGAGGGGTGGATTCCTCGGTAACCGGAGCGCTTCTCCTTAGAGCAGTTCCCGAAAGGACGGTTTTCATCTTCATAGATAATGGCCTTTTAAGGTTTGGAGAAAGGGAGAACGTGGAGAGGATCTTTCGGGAGAAACTCAAGGCCGACCTTAGGGTGGTCGATGCTTCTCGGCTTTTTTTGGAGAAACTCAGAGGGGTGAAGGATCCGGAAAAAAAACGCAAAATTATAGGTCGGACCTTTATCAAGGTCTTCGAAGAAGAAGCGAGAAAGATCGGGGATGTCCGGTATTTGGCCCAAGGGACCCTTTATCCCGATGTGATCGAAAGTACTTCTTATAAAGGACCTTCGGTCACCATAAAAAGCCACCATAATGTGGGAGGGTTGCCCAAAAGGATGAACCTTAAGCTCATCGAACCCTTAAGGGAGCTTTTTAAAGATGAGGTAAGGCTTCTCGGTAAGGAACTCGGATTGCCCGATGAGATAATAAAAAGGCACCCCTTCCCCGGTCCAGGCCTCGCGGTGAGGTGTATAGGGGAGGTTACAGAGGAGAAGCTTATGATTCTGAGGCAGGCCGATCGGATCCTGGAAGAGGAGATAAAAAGGGCAGGCCTTTACGAGGAGGTTTGGCAGGCTTTTCCAGTGCTTTTACCCGTTAAGACCGTAGGGGTAATGGGGGATAAGAGGACTTACGAGTATGTGGTGGCTTTAAGGGTTGTGGAGAGCGTCGATGCCATGACGGCCGATTGGGTCCGTTTGCCCTATGATCTCCTTGATAGAATCGCCAAAAGGATCATCAACGAAGTGAAGGGAGTGAATCGGGTGGTTTACGATATAAGCTCTAAGCCCCCCTCAACCATTGAATGGGAATAATATGGATTTTGTTCACCTCCATCTTCATAGCCAATATAGCATACTGGACGGTGCTATAAGGTTTGAGGAGCTCTTGCAACTTCTCGAGGAGAAAAACTTTAAGGCTTGCGCCTTAACTGACCACGGCAACATGTTCGGGGCCATCGAGTTTTACACTATGGCAGTTGAAAGGGGGATTAAGCCCATTTTGGGTTGTGAAGTTTACGTGGCCCCAACCAGTCGTTTTGATCGCATACCTGACCTCTATCATCTTCTCCTTCTGGTTATGAACGAAAAGGGTTATCGGAATTTGTGTCACCTTTTGAGCCTTTCTTATCTTGAGGGTTTTTATCATAAACCCAGGATCGATTACGAACTGCTTGAACGGTATGGGGAAGGCTTGATCGTTCTCACCAGTTGCTTGAAAGGTGAGATCCCCTCCCTAATCCTCAAGGGGGATTTTGAAGGAGTGAGGAAAAAAGTCGCCTTTTTCAAAGAGCTCTTTGGCGACAGGTTCTACTTTGAGCTTCAGGACAATGGCATCCCCGAACAGAAAAAGGTCAATGAAGTCCTCATCAAGTTGAGCAAAGAATTCGGGGTCAAGCTTGTGGCCACCAATGACTGTCATTACCTCCTGAGGGAAGACGCCTTTTTGCATGACGTTTTACTATGTATTCAAACTGGAAAGACCATAGACGATCCGAAAAGGTTACGTTTTCCTACCGACCAGTTTTATCTGCGATCCCAAGAAGAGATGAAGATCCTCTTTAAGGACCTCCCCTCCGCTTGGAAGAATACCGTTGAAATAGCCGAAAGGTGTGAATTAAAACTCGAATTGGGGATCCCCAAGCTTCCGCTTTATCAAACCCCAGATGGCAAAGCCTTAGAGGATTATCTCCACCAACTGGCCGAAGAGGGTTTGAGGAAAAGGCTTAAGGAGAGAGGAATAGAAAAGGCCGAACCCTATTGGAGAAGGCTCAGAGAAGAACTCGAGGTTATTAACCGAATGGGCTTCGCCGGTTATTTTTTGATAGTCCAAGATTTCGTCAATTGGGCGAAGTCAAATGGAATAGCGGTAGGACCTGGAAGGGGGTCAGCAGCAGGAAGCCTGGTGGCCTACTGTTTGGGAATAACCGATATTGATCCTTTAGAACACGGGCTTTTGTTTGAGAGGTTCCTTAATCCCGAAAGGATTAGCCTTCCCGATATCGATGTGGATTTTTGCTATGAGAGGCGCGATGAGGTCATAGAATACCTCAAACAAAAGTACGGACCCGATAAGGTGGCCCACATAATAACCTTCGGAAAGATGCAAGCTCGGGCAGTGGTAAGGGATGTTGGAAGGGCCTTGGGGTTGCCTTATCGAGAAGTGGACCTTTTTGCCAAGCTCATCCCAGGCGGACCAAATATAACACTTCAAGAGGCCTTGAAATTAGAGCCAAGGATAAGGGAACTGGTTCAAGGCAACGAAAATTACAAGAAACTTCTCACGATAGCCCTGAGGCTGGAGGGAATGGTCCGCCATGCTTCAACCCATGCCGCAGGGGTAGTTATCTCCAATGTCCCCTTGATGGATCATATCCCCCTTTATCGCGGTAAAGACGGCGAGATAACGACCCAGTATGCTATGAAGGATGTGGAAAGAATCGGCCTGGTGAAATTCGACCTTTTGGGACTTAAAACCCTCACCATGATGGAGGAGACCTTAAGGCTTGTGGAAAAATGCCGGAAGATAAAGGTGAACTTAAAAGAAATACCCCTTGATGACCCTCAGACTTATAAGCTCCTTTCCGAAGGTGATACCACCGGGGTGTTCCAGCTTGAGAGCCAAGGAATGAGGGAACTTTTGAGGAGGATAAAGCCCGAGAGGTTCTCGGATCTTGTGGCCCTTTTGGCCCTTTACCGGCCGGGGCCGCTTTCCAGCGGTATGGTTGAGGATTACATAAAGAGACGCCGTGGAGAGGAGGAAGTAAAATACCCTCATCCTTGGCTCAAGGAAGTCTTGGATGAGACCTATGGGGTTTTGGTTTATCAGGAACAGGTAATGATGGCAGCTTCGATTCTTGCGGATTTCAGTCTCGGAGAGGCCGATTTGTTGAGAAAGGCCATGAGCAAAAAGGTCCCGGAGGAGATGGACCGTTTAAGGGATAGGTTCCTCCAAGGGGCTCAGATGAAGGGTATCCCAGGGGATAAAGCCCAGGAAATCTTCGAGATCATGGCCAAATTTGCCGAATATGGCTTCAACAAGTCCCATAGCGCCGCCTATGCCTTAATAGCTTACCAGACGGCGTATCTTAAGGCCCATTTCCCCGAAGAGTTTATGGCTGCTCTTTTGTCATCCGATATGAACGATTCGGATAAGGTGATGAGGTACGTTTATGAATGCCGGGAAAAGGGCAT
>CAZIZI010000001.1:0-234649 GCA_964543765.1 uncultured Thermodesulfobacteriota bacterium | reverse complement strand
TGAACGATTCGGATAAGGTGATGAGGTACGTTTATGAATGCCGGGAAAAGGGCATAAAGGTCTTTGGACCCGACATAAACTTAAGCCAATGGGAATTCACGGTGGAGGGAGACGAGGAGTTGAAAATACGATTTGGCCTTGGGGCCATAAAGAACGTGGGCAAAGCAGCCGTTGGAGCCATTCTGGAGGCGAGAAAAGAGGGGCCCTTCCGGAACTTTACCAACTTTTGCCTTCGGGTTGATGGAAGAAAGGTAAACCGAAGAGCCATAGAGAGCCTTATTAAAGCGGGGGCCTTCGATCAGTTTGGCGAAAGATCAAAACTTTTAGCCCTTTTGGGTCGGGTACTGGAAAGATCGGCGAAGAAAAGCCTCAATCAGGTCACACTTTTCAAAAACACCTCGGAAGAGCTCCCTCCATTACCCAATTGGAGCACCTCTGAACTTCTCCGAGCGGAAAAGGAGGTTCTGGGGTTTTATCTCAGCGGACACCCATTAAAGGACTATGAGGAACTCCTCACCAGGCACTCAAAAAAACAAATAAGATCCCTTGAAGACCTGGAGGGAGGAGAAGAAGTCTCGCTTGTGGGCCTCATAAGTGAAGTTAGGGAGATCCGAACCCGTAAGGGCGATCGGATGGCCGTAATAGAATTGGAGGACTTAACGGGGAGGATCGAAGGGGTGGTCTTTCCCGATTTATTTAGAGAAGTATCGAATTTACTCTTTCAAGAAATTCCCCTCAAAGTGGAAGGGATCTTGGAGAAGGATGAGGAGGGAAGACCGAGGATAAGGGTCCAATCGATTAAAGCTATAAATGAAGACCTTTCCGAGCAGGAGCCTAAGAGAATACGGCTCAAAATAAAGCTTAAGGCCCTATCGGTAAAGGACCTTGAGGCTTTGAAATCGACCTTTTTAAGACACCAAGGCCCCTGCGAGGTCCTCCTGCACTTGATCGATGGGGAAAGGGAAGTTGTCGTGAGGCTTCCTGATCCTTTAAGGGTAAAAGCGAGTGAAAACCTGAGGGCTGACCTTGAGCGCCTTTTAGGACCTCATTCCTTTTGGATGGAGGTAGAGTGATGCTCAGACATTACCTTGATTTTGAAAGGCCTTTGATGGAGCTTGAGAGGGAGTATGAGGAACTTAAGCAGTTTTCCCTTCCGGATGATCCTAAGGCAAGAAAGAGGCTTGAAGAGCTTGAGAAGAAATTACAAAAGGCCCTTCGGGAAGTCTATTCGAACCTCACTCCTTGGCAAAAAACTCAGCTTTCTCGTCATATAGACAGACCCCATGCTTTGGATTTCATAAAGGCCCTTTTTGAAGACTTCATCGAACTACATGGTGACCGCCGTTTTGGGGATGACCCGGCGATTGTTGCGGGCTTTGGAAAATTTGAGGGAAGAACTTGCGTCGTAATTGGGCAACAAAAAGGCAGTAATATCTACGAACTTAAGGCCCGTAATTTCGGGATGCCCCACCCCGAGGGCTATCGAAAGGCCCTTAGGGTGATGAAACTTGGGGCTCGTTTTAAAAAGCCCATAATCACCTTTGTGGATACCCCAGGGGCTTATCCTGGCGTAGGGGCGGAGGAAAGGGGACAGGCCGAGGCCATAGCCACTAATCTGCTTGAGATGTCCCTTCTTCCAATTCCCATCGTTTCAGTCATAATAGGCGAAGGAGGATCGGGAGGGGCATTGGCCATATGTCTGGCCGATAGACTTTTAATGCTTGAGAATGCCACCTTCTCGGTTATATCACCAGAGGGGTGCGCTGCCATTTTGTGGCGAACCCGGGATAAGGCCCCCGAAGCCGCTTCCCAGCTCAAGCTCACGGCCCAAGACCTGAAGGAGCTCGGAATAATCGACGAGATCATACCCGAACCCTTAGGAGGGGCCCAGCGGAATTGGATAGTTTGTTTCTCCTCCGTTAAAGAGGCGATCTCGAGACATTTAGGGGAGCTTTTAAAATTGAAAGAGGAAGAGCTTTTAGAAAGGCGTTATCAAAAATATAAAAAAATGGGGGTTTTCCTTGAGAGCAATAGAGGTTGATACAAGACATCTTTTTAAAGACTTAAACCCCGGAGGGATCGAGCGGAAGGAAGTTGATTCATTTTGGCCAAAGGGACAAAGGGCCCTTTGGAACGTACAAACTAAAAGAAACCGAGGGGAGCTACCTTTTTTGGACCTTTCCTATCGAAAGGACACTGAAGAGATTTTGGAAAAGTCAAAAGAGCTTTCATTGAGGTTTGATCCGGTTGTGGTTCTGGGTATCGGAGGTTCCTGTCTTGCTCCTCAGGCCATAGCCCATTTCACCTTTCACCCATGGATGCTTCTTGAAAGCAAGGCAGGACCTAATGGGCCTAAGGTCTTTTTCCTTGACAACGTGGACCCCTCAACTTGCCAAAAGGCCCTTGAGGAGGCAAGAGAGGGAAATCCTCTTGTTTTGGCTATAAGTAAGTCAGGATCAACCCTTGAGACCCTTTCTCAGCTTCTTCTTTTCCTCAAGGCCTTAAAGGACTGTTTCCCAGACTGGAAGGAGCGCATGGTCATAATAACCGACCCTAAAAAGGGGCCTCTAAGGGAACTGGCCGAACAAGAGGGCTTAAGGAGCTTCCCCATCGAAGAAGGAGTAGTGGGAAGGTATTCGGCCCTTTCAGCAGTGGGACTTGTTCCTTCGGTAACTTTGGGGATAAACGGGGAGGAACTGCTCCTTGGGGCCATAGAGGCAGATCGGTGGATAAGGGAAGAAGAGGGAGGAGTGGCTTTAGAAGTGGCCATGAGCCTTTTTCTCCTTCATAAAAATTATGGAAAGCCCATATGGATAACTTTAATTTATGGAGATGGACTCTTCCCGCTTGGCTTTTGGAGGAATCAGCTTGTGGGAGAAAGTTTAGGAAAACGGGAAGATTTAGCTCCTACTCCTATGGTCTCAAGGGGCACAACCGATCAACATTCCCAGCTTCAGCTCTGGCTTGAAGGCCCCAAGGATAAGGTCTTTACGGTTTTAGGCCTTAAGGAATACCCCTCCCTTAAACTTCCTGAGGAGTTCCCGAGGGATGAGACCTATTGTCTTTGGGGCAAGGAGATGGGGGAAATTCTGCTTAGTGAAAAGAAGGCTACCGAATTCGTCCTTGAGGAAAGGGGGTGTCCTTTTTATAGGATAAACCTCCAAAATTCAATTAAGGCCTTGGGAGCCCTGTTTTTCCTGTGGGAGTTTGAAGTGCTTTTACTTGGGGAGTTTTACGGAATCGATCCGCTTACACAACCAGCTGTTGAAAGAGGTAAAAGGCTAACTTGGGGAATACTCGGCAGAAAGGGTTTTGAAAAGGAGAGAGAGGAGATCGAAAGTTGGGAAAAGTAAGGATCCTTCCCTTGGAGCTTGTGGCCAAAATCGCTGCTGGAGAAGTGATCGAGAGGCCTTTTTCGGTTGTAAAGGAACTTGTGGAAAACGCCCTTGATGCAAGTGCCAAAAAGATCGTGGTTCAGCTTGAGGAAGGGGGAAAACGTTCCATAATTGTGAGGGACGACGGGGAGGGCATGAGCCCAGAGGATGCTGAACTTGCCTTATTGCATCATGCCACCTCCAAAATCCGAAGCGAAGAGGATCTTGAAAAAATCCTTACCTATGGCTTCCGAGGAGAGGCCCTTCCTTCTATAGCAAGTGTCTCAAAGCTTACGTTGATCACCAAAGCCGAAGGTTATGAGGGAGTAAGCCTTTACGTGGAAGGCGGGAAACTTCTCTCGAAAAGGACTGTGGGAGCTCCAAGGGGGACAAGCGTTTTTGTTCAAGAACTTTTCTTTAACCTTCCGGTACGAAGAAAGTTTTTAAAAAGCACAAAAACCGAACTTGATGCGTGTATAGAAGCCCTCGTGAGGTTAGCCATCCCTAAACCGGAGGTGTTTTTTGAGTTAAGTCACGAAGGAAAAGAGCTCTTACTTCTTCCTCCCACTTCTCCAAAGGAGAGGATCCTCCTTCTTTTTGGGAAGGACTTGGAGGGTAAGCTTTTAGAGGTTCAAGCCGAGAAGGGATATCTTAAACTTGAGGGCTGGATCGGAAAGGAACTTTATCGGGGAAATACACGGGGGATTTACTTTTTTGTTAACAACCGTTTTGTGAGGGAAAAGGGGGGCCTTCAGATCTTGAACGAAATTTACTCGGATCTGATTCCCCGGGGAACTTACCCTTTTGTCATTTTGAACCTTAAAGTTCCTCCTGAAGAAGTGGATGTGAATGTGCACCCTACAAAAATAGAGGTAAGGTTTCTTGAGCCGGAGAAGATTTACAGTTTCATAAAGGACACCCTAAAGGGCCTTCTCAGAAAAGGGGTAAGCTCTTTCGAATCGGAAAAGTTTGAGCCACTTTCTTTTCCTTTGGAGGATAACTTTAAAGTAATAGGACAATTGAAAGAAGGCTTTCTTTTAGTGGAGAACGCAAACGGGCTTTTGATCTTCGATCAACACGCCTTAAACGAAAGGATCCTTTACGAAAGGGGCAAAAAGAAGCGTTTCGATTCAAACCCCCTTCTCTTTCCTCTGATTGTGGAGTTGGAAGAGGAGGAGATAAAGGAGATATCCGCTTTAAAAGAGTTTCTTGAGGAATTGGGATTTCAGTTCGAATCCTTTGGCCCGAAGAGCCTCTGGGTAAAGTCAATACCGAGTTTTTTGAAGGTGGAGGAGGTAAAGGAAGTCCTTCAAGAGATCGGTTCCCTCCAAGAAGGGATTTTGGAAATGAAACTTGAAGAAATCCTTAAGCTTTTCGCCTGTAAGGGGGCTCGGAAATTCAATGAGTCCCTTCCTCAGGAAGAAATTTTGGCTTTACTTAAAGAATGGGATGCACTTGGCCGTCCAAAAACCTGCCCTCATGGAAGGCCCCTTTTGTGGGAGATAAGCGAAAAGGAGCTTCTAAAATACTTCAGGCGCCCTTCCTGATTTTCTCAATAAGAGAAGTCGTAGAAAAACCTTCTTCATATTTTATTATCCTCACCTCCGAAACCAGTTCCCTTCCCACTACCTCTTCTTCTTTCCAATCTCCTCCTTTGACTAAAACGTCGGGTTGGAGTTCTTTTATCAGTTCCAACGGGGTGTCCTCATCAAACGAAACCACGTAATCTACCGCTTCTAAAGCACATAAAAGGGTCATCCTCCCCCAAAGGGGCATAATGGGGCGTTCAGGGCCTTTGAGCCTTCTTACCGACTGATCGGAATTGACTCCCACAATAAGTACATCCCCGAGCCTTTTGGCCTCCTCCAAACACTTGATATGACCCGGATGAAGAAGGTCAAAACACCCATTGGTGAAGACTATCTTTTTCCCTTCTTGTTTTAGCTCTTGAACGATCCTTTTTAGTTCCTCCCGATCCTTTATCTTCGAAGAAGAAACCCTCATTGCCATTCCAAAAATGCCTTATAGGCCCGGTAAGTCTCATAGATATCGGCCTTCGAGGCCACCTCAAAGGGCGAATGCATCCCCAAAAGGGGTGTCCCACAATCTATTATGTCCATTCCGTAAATGGCTAGATACTTGGCCACTGTTCCTCCCCCTCCTTCGTCCACCTTCCCCAATTCGGCCATCTGCCAACTTATCCTCCTTCGGTTCAAAAGCCTCCTTATCTCTGCCACATACTCGGCCGAGGCCTCACTTGTAGCGTATTTCCCTCCAGCACCTGTAAACTTGGAAAGGGCAACGCCATAACCTATCCGGGCATTATTTTGAAGCTCATGGACCTCCTTCCAATTTGGATCAACCCCCGCTGTCACATCGGCACTTATGGCCTTCGATTTGTAAAGGATCTCCCGTAAACCCATCTCCGAAGCTTCTTGGCCCAAAGTCCGCAAGATCCTTCCTAAAAACACCTCTAAAAACCTCGACTTTGCCCCAGTGGCCCCCTCGGAACCTATCTCTTCCCTGTCAAAGAAGAGGACAAGAACCGTATACTCAGGCTCCTCAAGCTCAAGGATGGCTTGAAGGGCACAATAAGCGCACACCCTATCGTCCTGTCCATAACCGCCTACAAAAGATCTGTCAAACCCTAAGTCAACGGCCTTTCCCGCGGGAACAAGCTGAAGCTCACTGCTTATAAGGTCCTCCTCCTTGATCCCATATTTGTCCTTGAGGATTTTAAGAATCCCCATTTTCACCCTTTCTTTTGCCTCTTCATCCCCTTTCAAGGGTATATGGCCTACGAGAGCTATTAATTTCTCTCCTTCAATCGCCTCTTTTAGTTTTTTCTCCTCCTGAACCTTTCGCGAAAGATGTGGCAAAAGATCACAACAGGTAAAAATCGGATCGCCTTCCTCTTCGCCTATCCTTATTTTCACCTTTGTTCCGTCTTCCTTTACAATTACCCCATGAAGCGCAAGGGGCATTCCTACCCAGTGATATTTCTTTATCCCCCCATAATAGTGGGTCCTAAAGAAACCAAGCTCCAAGTCCTCAAAAAGGGGATTCTGCTTGAGGTCAAGCCTTGGCGTGTCTATGTGAGAGACTATGATCCTTAAACCCTCCTCGATGGGCCTTTTACCTATTACGGCTAAAGCTACAGCCTTTTCCCGGTTGACCAGGTAAAACTTCTTGGGCCCTTCTTCCGAAAACCCCCTTTCCTTGGCCTGAGAGCGGATCTCTTCTACGCTTTCCCTTTCGGTTTTGGCCAGAAAGAGGAATTTCTTGTACCCCTCACAGAACTTAAAGGCCTCTTCTCTTAAGGTATCATCGTATTTATCCCACACGGATTTGGGTTGAAGTTTGAGTTCCTTTTCCAGTTCTTTAAAGATTTTCTTACTCATTTTCCTCCTCCCTAAAGCTCAAATTCCGCAACAAGCGGTGTATGATCCGAAGGTTTTGGGGCCTTTCTTGGTTCAAGATCTATCCAACAATTACGACACTTAGAAGCTAAGGGTGAGGTTGCCAAAATGTGATCAACCCTCCATCCCAGTCCTCTTTCTAAAGCCTTGGGCACCCGGTAATCAAAAAAGGTATAGTGCCCCCCTTCTCCCGGGTGATGGAGCCTGAAAAGATCAACAAAGCCCCATTTTTTTATCCTTTCAAACTTCTCCCAAACCTCGGGCCTGAAACAGACATGTCCAAGTAACTTTTTTGGGTTATGAACGTCTATTTCTTCAGGAGCCACATTTAAATCCCCACACCAGATTAAGGGGTCCTCGGGTTTAAAATGATTCTGAAAGAACTTCAAAAGCCTATCGTACCATTGAAGTTTATAAGAGAACATGGGCGAATCAGGGCTCTGACCCTGAGGTACATAGGTGTTCACAATCCAAATTCCTTGAACTTTACACCCCAAAAGCCTATCCTCATCCCTTGGTTCATCGTCAAGGCCCGCGAGCAAGGCCTTAGGTTCGGAGGAAGTAGCGATCGCCACACCACTCCCTCCTTTTGTGCCTCGGAAAAAAACCTTATACCCAATCTCCTCAAAGGCCTCTTTGGGAAATTCCGAATCAGGAACCTTGGTCTCCTGCATGCAAAGTACATCAGGTCTCTCCTTTTTCAACCAATCCAAGACCAATTCAAGTCGCGACCTTATGGAATTCACATTATAAGTGGCAAGTTTAAAGGCCTTTCCCATTTCTACCTCCTCAAAAGAGTCATTCCACCCACTATCAAAATGGCTCCCAAAACCTTTTGCCACTGAAATTTTTCCCCAAGAAACAAAAAGGCAAATAAGGCTGTAAAAAGCGGAAAAGCGGAAGCAATGGGAACAACCCTTGAAGCCTCTCCTTCTTTTAAAGCATAAAAATAAAAGAGCTGCCCCAAAATGGCTCCAAAAATGGCCTCACAACTCACGTAAAAGGCCCCTCGTGAAGGTAAAAGCGCAAAAAGCTCCTTTATTTTTCCAGTAAAGATTATCAAAAAGTTTACTGTTAAAAATACGAAAAAAGTTCTTATAGCCAAAGCCAAAAGCGGATCCATCATTTTAAGACCCACTTTTCCAAACAATGGGGCAAATCCCCATAACATGGCCGTTAAAAGCGCATATAAGAAAACCTTATCCATCAAAATCCCTCCATAAGGCTTCCTTCCAGTAAACTCCCCAAAAGGACCCGAATTCCCTCCTTTTTGAGCTCACAGGCCAAACTAAGGGCTAATTCCAACCGTTCCTCTCCTTCCACTTTGTTAATGAAGACTAAACTTCTCACTCCTTCGGGTTTTCCCTTCATCAAGCCTTCCTCATAAAGAACAAGCCTTCTTAGCACCTCAGGCCCTATCAAATCGCCTGGCTTAAGGTCAAAAAACTTTAAGGCCTCTTCAAATCTAAAAACCCACTGTTCCAAAAAGGGCTTACCTAAACCATCCGCTCCCAAAAGGGCTATAAATAAAGTTGTACATTCTGGAACAACGGGTTCATTTGGCCCATGAACCTTAATGGGCCTTCCCTTAGAGCCATCGGCCTCAACTAGGACTAAATCGGCCCATCGGGAAAGCTCCCCGATGAATTCGGGCGAAAGCCCCTTTAGCTTTCCTTCTTTGGTTTTTTCTCGGGCTAAAGTAATATGGGGAATATCCTGATGGGCTTTTAATGCCGATAAAAGCCTTTCTTCTTCTCCCAGAAGTAAAAGGGGAACCTCTTCATTTGAGGGTTCCTTTATCTTGGTTGTGGTTGTGCTTATTACCTTGAATCCCTTTTTGGTAAGGCCTTGAGCTAAGCGAAACATTAAGGTGGTTTTTCCTCCTCCCCCGACTAAACTTATAACTTCTCCTTTTTTTAAACCAAGTACCTCTATAAGCTTTTCTACCATCAATTGAAACGTTCAAGAATAGCTCTTAGGACTCCTCCGGCTACGCTTCTTGCCTTATCCGAAATAGTGAAGCAATAATCCCTTATCCCCCTTGGATCAATGTCCCCTACCTTCTCACCCTTTGGAACCCTTATACCTTCTCTTAAAAGTCCCCTTATAACCCCCTCTATTGCAGCCGTTACAGGTTCCGAATCCACTAAGGCGACCGTTTCTCCCTTTTTCACCGAATCTCCTATATCCTTTAATGGCTTAAAAAGCCCCTCCTTCGGAGCCCTTAATACCCTTTGCCAGGTGAAACCTCTTATCTCTCCAGGAATACCGGTATTAGGTTCGGCCTCCCCCTCATAAATGACCCTTCCAAGGTTATGTCCCCTTTGGGTCTCGATAACCACATGAACATCCCTTCCCGCGTAAAACCCCGGTCCAAGCCCTATGGTAAAAGTAGCTTGATCCATAGAAGTACCGGTGTTCCTTTTAGCCATAATGGCATCCACCAAAACATCAGGCTTAATGAGAGAAACCGAATTTCCCTCAGGGTCCACTATAACGGCCACCTCACCCCTTTTCCAAACATCCTCCACCTCTTGAAGATCCTTAATCAAAACCCCTTTTACCCCTTCTACCACCTGCTCGCCCTCGTAAACAGCCTCGCTAAAACAGACTCTCCTTCTTACCGCCAGAGGTTGAGGGATCTCGGTAAAGAGGACATAAAAGCCACACCTTCTCAAGGTCCAACCGACAGCACTTCCGAGCTCACCCGCTCCTTTTATTACGACCTTAAGCCTCAAAGGCATTAGGGCATCCCAAAGTGACAACGGGGAAAATGACAACTTTCACATCCTAAACAAAGTCCTCCATATCCAAGACGTCTTATCTCCTCCCGGGAAAGCCTTTCCGAAGCCAATATCCGAGGCAATACTACATCAAAAACAGTCCTTCGATTGTAATAAACACAAGCCGGAAGTCCCAGGATATCCACCTTATCCAGAAGGGCGTATAAGAAATTGGTCCCGGGAATAACTGGAGCTCCATAATTTAGAATAGAAGCACCTGCTAACTTAACGCCTTCACGAGTAACATCTCCCGGATCAACAGAAAGTCCACCTGTTAAGATCAAAAGATCACAACCTTCTTGTACGAGTTCCCTTATAGCTTGAGCGATCTTCTGAGGGTCATCCGGTAAAACGAGCTTTTTAAAGACCGTAACGCCGTATTCTTTGAGCTTCGGTAACACCTGCTGATCAAACCCGTCCTTGATCCTTCCAAAATAAACCTCATCCCCTGTGACAATAACTCCTACCTTTCTTTCCTTATAGGGTTTAAGGTATATCACTCTCCTTTCTGAAAACCGCTCCTTTACCCATTTAAGCTCCTCTTCCTGGATTATAAGGGGAATTACCTTGGCCACTCCAATCAGATCCCCTTCTTTACAGGGAGTGTTGTTTTTCAAAGTGGAAAGGACAAAATCCCCTTTGAGGTTCAGCTCTTCCAAAAGGTCCCTTTCGACCTTCAAAAGGCCATCTCGTTCGGCCTTAATCAAAACCCTTCCCTCTCCTCCGCTTTCAAACCTTAAGTTCTCCCCGCTTATGGATTTGGCCAACTCCATGGCTGCCTCATCCTCATGAAGCTCTCCTTCCTTGAGGTCTATAACCCAAATATACTCGTTTCCGGTGTCCAAAAAGACCTTTATATCTTCTTCCCTTATCCTATGCCCCTTCTTAAAAACGGGTCCTTTTTTTAGCCCGGGAATAACTTGGGTCACATCGTACCCCAAGATCATCCCCACGGCTTCTTCGGCCTTTACCCTTTTGAGCATTAAAAGACCTCCGCCCCGAAGATATAGATCCTCAAATCTTGATCTCTCCAAGCCCGGGGAGGCAGGCCTGCTTTAAGACAAGTTTCCTCCAAGAAGGTTTCGGCATCCCAACCGTATTCGGTAGCCACTTGAGGCAAAAGCAAACCCGAATAGTAAAGGGGCTTTTCGATCATGATGCCATGTCTTCCTATTTTTATGCTCTTAAGGATCTCCTCAGGGCTGCCCTTTATCTGCTTTAAGGGAGTTAAAACCGAAATCTCTATCTCAAGGTCCTCAAGCTCTTCTTTTCTTACAGGTGGGAACCGAGGATCCTCAAAGGCTGCGGCTTGAGCCATGTCAATTACCGCTTCCCAAAGGGGCTTTACCGGACGAACATAGCCTATGCATCCCCGAAGTTGACCGTGTTTTTTTATCGTCACAAAGACCCCCCGAGGAACTTGAAGCTTAGGGGATTTAATAGAAAAAGCGGGGAGTGGTTTACCCAAAACCCTTCTCCATATGGTCTCCTTGGCTATCTCACGGAGTGTCCGTTTTTCTTCTTCATTTAGGTTAAGGTACTCCTTTTCCAAAGGGTCCCCTCCCTCCTCATAAAAAACAGCCGCCAGGTAACCCACAACGCTCGTTTTATCCCCGGTCACATCCCCCGAGTTGGCGTACTTTAGTACCAAAGACCTATTGGCCCCCAGTTCCTTTGAGGCCATCATAACCGAGACCATAGGCCCTCCACCACAGGCTTCACATCTTCCGCTTCGAAGTTCTCTTAAAAGCCCCTCAGGGTCAAAACTGCGTACGTAATCTATGATGATCCCATCAAGTTCTCGAGCCCGATTATAGGGATAAAAGTGGGAAAGATCCGTACTTCCCACAAGAAGCACCTCATCCCTTCGAAGCCTTATAACTTCTGAAAGAACACGGGCAAGTTCCTTTATGGTGAGTTCATCCTGTTCGCCTACAACTAAGGGTATGAGCTTGAAATCCCCCAAAACCACCTGCAGAAAGGGCAACTGAATCTCAAGGGAATGTTCCCTCACATGGGCTTGGGGAAGATCCCTTATTATGGGAGAGGCCTTAAGGAACCTTTCGCACATCTCCTCATCCACCTCAACAAGCCCCAAGGGAGTCCGGAAACTGCCTTTCGGATAAATCGAAACCCCGTTAAAGTAAGCGTAATGACTCGGGGCAACTACCACCACCCTGGAGAACTTCCTTCCTTGTAAGACGCGATAGGCATAACCCGCCACTTGTCCCGAGTACATATAACCCGCATGGGGAGCGATGATCCCGATTATACTTCCTTCTAAGGGGGGAACGGTGGCTTTTTTTAAAAATTCCTCAACCCATTGCCTTAAAACCCGCGGGTCACCAGGATACCAGGTGCCCGCTATGGCCGATTCCCTGATGGGTTCCTTGGGCATTTGGCACCCCCCTTCTGGCTATCCCTTCAAAAGGCCCTACGGCTATCGAGAAGAATCGTAACCGGACCGTCGTTTATATGACCCACCTCCATCTTAGCTTGGAATTTTCCGGTCTTGACCTGGAGCCCTTCTTTTTTAAAGGCCTCCACAAGTTGAAGATAAAGCTTTAAGGCCTCTTCTGAGGGAGCCGCTTCGCTAAAGGAAGGCCTTCGTCCTTTTCGGGCATCGCCAAGAAGGGTAAATTCCGAAACAACAAGTAGTTCCCCTCCTACATCTTTAAGGGATAAATTAAAGTAACCATTTTCATCCTCAAAAATCCTCAAATTGGGGATCTTTGAGACCATATAAGCCAAATCTCTATGGTCATCCCCCTTGGCGATCCCCAAAAGCACCATTAACCCTTTGCCTATCCGTGCTATTTCCTCCCCTTCAACCTTTACCCACGCTTCTTTTACCCTTTCTACTACAGCCCTCAAGTTAATCCTCTTTATCCTTCTCCCTTTCCTTTCGGGCCTCTTCTATTATCCTTTGGGCCAGATGAGGAGGCACCTCTTCGTAATGGGAAAACTCCATGGTGAAACTCCCACGGCCTCCGGTCAATGAGTTCAAAATTGGCCCATACTGCAATACCTCTGCCATGGGAACAAGGGCCCTTATGACATGATTTTTGCCCCTTCGGTCCATCCCCAGTATCTTCCCCCTTCGACCGTTTAAATCTCCCATCACATCACCCAGGGCATCTTCAGGAACCGTCACCTCAAGCTTCATTATGGGCTCAAGAAGTACCGGTTCCGCCTGTTGCAGCCCCTTTTTGAAGCACATAAAAGAGGCGATCTTAAAAGCGAGATCCGAAGAGTCAACCTCATGGCTTTTTCCATCGTAAAACCTTACCTTCACGTCAACCACCGGGAATCCCGCCAGAACCCCTGATTCCATCCCTTCTCTTATCCCCTTTTCAACAGCTGGGACGAAGTTTCTCGGAACGTTCATCCCCGTTAGGGCCTCCTCAAACTCAAAGCCCTTTCCTCTTTCCAGAGGATAGATGTCGAAATGAACCTCCGCGAATTGTCCCCTTCCACCGGTTTGTTTCTTATGCCGATAAATCACCCCTTTTACCACCTTCCTTATGGTCTCCTTGTAAGGAATCTTGGGAGGACTCAACTCAACCTCAACCCCGAATTTCCTCTTCATCCTTTCGATTATCACGTCAAGGTGCAATTGCCCTAAACAAGAAATTATGAGCTCCTTCGTCTGCTCATCCCGACTCAATACGATCGTCGGATCCTCTTCCTTTATCCTGGACAAGGCCGAAGAAATCTTCTCCTCGTCCCCTCTGGCTTTCGGCCTTATGGCATAGGATAAAACGGGCGTTGGGGGGATGACAGGTGGATAAACAATAGGGGCCTTCTCGTCACAGAGGGTATCACCCGTCTGGGTATCTTTGAGCTTTATCAAGGCCACAATGTCGCCCACCTCAGCGATCCCCGCAACCTCCTGCTTTTTACCTTGAAGACCGAATATCTGTCCCACCTTTTCCTTGGTCTTCTTAGTGGAATTCAAAACCGTAACATCGGGTCCGATGCTTCCGGAAAGTACCTTCACGTACGAGATCCTTCCTGCAAAGGGATCTACAAGGGTCTTAAAGACATAGGCCGAAAAAGGCTCTTCTAAAGAAGGCTTCCTCTCCTCCTCTTGACCAAGGAGGTTCAGGCCTTTGGCGGGTCTTCTCTCAAGAGGAGAAGGCAGACAAAGGTTTATGAAATCCATGAGAAGGTCAATCCCTATGAGCTTAGAGGCCGAACCACAAAGAACCGGAACCACTTCTCCCTTCCGCATACCCTCCTTAAGACAGGAATAAAGCTCCTCTTGAGAGATCTCCTCCCCTTCCAGGTACCTTTCCATAAGCTCTTCTTTCACCTCAATAAGGGATTCCATAAGCTTAAGCCTTTCTTCCTGAACCTTCGTTTGAAGCTCCTCGGGGACGGGTCCTTTTTTGGCTTTACCGCTCGAATCCTCGTAGTAATAGGCCTCGTTCTTCAATAAGTCTACAACCCCTCTAAACGAAACCTCCTCCCCTATCGGCAACTGAAGGGGAAGAATTTTACTTCCCTCCAGGTTCTCTTGCGCGTCCTTTAATGCCTCCCAAAAGCGGGTGTTTTCCGCATCCAACTTGGTGATAAAAAGGACCCTTACCACTCCCCTTTCTTGAGCTTCCCGCCACATGTTCTCCGTCTGAACCTTAACACCCGAGTTAGCCCCAAGCACCAGAATAGCTCCTTCCACAACTGCCATGGCACTTCTTGCCTCAAAGGCAAAATGGACATCACCCGGCGTATCCACCAGAGTGACCAAACAATCCCCCCATCTATAACTGGCTACGCTTGTACTTATGGATATCTTTCGGTTTATCTCCTCGGGCTCGAAATCAAACACTGAAGACCCCTCATCAACACTACCTAACTTCGGAGTCACCCCTGCTCTAAAAAGTATGGCCTCACCTAAGGAAGTCTTTCCTTCGCTTGAATGTCCAAAAAGGCCCACTACCCTTACCTTATCCCTTTCGATCCGCTTCATTCTTACCTCCCGTTGAAAAAGGAAATCCTTAATACTTTATTCTACTTCCTCTTTCCCTTCAACTGAAGGCCCAAAAAATAAACTCCATAGGTCACTTATGAAAAAAGAAGGATAAGAATAAACGTCCATCTGCGGAGGGATCTCTTGACTCTCTTCGAGTTCAGTCAAAATGAGACGGAAATCAAGCCCCCTCACTTTGCCAGACAAAATTTTAGAAGGCCCCCCAACACCCTCCTCAAAGGAGAGGCAAATTTTGCCTCCTTTAAACTTACTGATAAAAAGCACGTTTCTCTTGGAATAAAAAAGGGAAAGATCATCATCCTTTATCCACAGTCTGAAGAGTTCACTTCCCCAAGGATCAAGGCCCAAAGCCCAAAGCCCTTCTTTTTCTCGGTACACGAACTTTCCTCGGATCACAAAACCCCCTTCTTTGGCCGAGATTCTAAGGGAAAAATTCCCCTTAAGGCTTTTTGGATTTTCTAAGATTTCTCTCATAATTTTGGGTAATTCTTCAAAAGAAAAACACGCCTCAAAAAGAGGCGTAGGTCTTTTGGGGAAGCAAGCCATCAATAAGATCAACAGAAGGATTAGGGCTTTTTTCACGGGAGTTTTCTTAAGGGAAAACGGTCCTTCAAAAACTCCTCTTCCCAAATTGGGTCCAAAAGAAGGGACAGGGCTTGGTCATATTTTATTAAACCTTGATGGTAAGCCTCATCGAAAAGAGCCTCCTCGGCTGCATCATCCGTGGGTTTTGCCCCTGTCTCCTTCAAAATACTCCACATGAACTCATGATGATCCCTTATCGGGCAAGGCATAATGAGGTTGCCCTTTTCCTTGGGGGGTCTCTTTAAGGCATATTGATCTTGCCAATTCCTTATCCTTCTGAAGAAATCCGAACTCAGCACTTCATCGATGGTTCCACCCCTTTCGTAAATCTCAAGGATATTGTCAACCTTATAAGGTACAAACACACAGGGCATAACATCGCCCTTCCAATCTATATAGAGATAACCCCCTGACCTACCCGCTGCCAAGCAACCGTCGGTCATCGGACCCTCATTCCAAAAATCGATATAGTTATATCCGGCCTTAATAGCCTCCACGTTCCTTCGGAACATCTCAAGCCTTTCCTCAGGACCAACCATGTTTTCAAGCGTGTAACCCCGTCCAATGGGCATGTATTGGAAAAGCCAACCATAAAATGCACCCTGCTCATCGAAGAAGAATCGCAGAAAATCCCAACTTGTGACCTCGTCCCAATTGTGCTTTTCCGCCACAACCGAAATACCAAAGGGAACCCCGTATTCGCGAAGGATTTTAAAGGTTCGAAGGATCTTCTTAAAAGTGCCCTTGCCTCGGCGGCGATCGGTATTTTCTTCAAACCCCTCAACGGAGATGACGGGAGTGAAATTCCCGAGTTTCCTAAGCCTTTCGGCAACCCTTTCGTCTATCAGAGTCCCATTGGTGTATACCATGAAGAAGTTGTCATTGTGCCTTTCGGCAAGATCAAGCAAGTCCTTCCCCTCACTTTTCCACATGAAGGGCTCTCCACCTGAAACCACCGTAAAATGGGAATGCCAGAGCCTAGCTTTCTCATCGATGATCCTACTTGCCACGCTCCAAGGAAGAGAGACTTTACTGGAGGGTCCGCTTAAGGCATAACAACCCGGACATTGAAGGTTACAGGCCTGAGTGGGGCTTATTACGATAAAGGAAGGAGTAGGATAATCCTCTCCTTTTTGCTTTTTCCTCTCCCTATACTCGATGTCCTCGGTGAGAACACCTCTGACAAAGACCTTCACCATCCGGTGGAAAATATCCTTATGAAGCCAACCCTTTCTCAGATGGTGATCGGTTGTCCGTAAAAGGTTCCTTACAAAATAAAACTTCAGCTCCTGAGCAGGTCTTATAGTATCCTTTTCCCCTTCGACGATCCTCTGCCATAAGTAACCTTCTATTTTTCGGAGCAAAAACCCTCGAAAAGGGGCGATATCCAAAAACAAAAGTCCTGTTCCAAGAACTCCTTCCCAAAACTTCGCTTTTATTCCTCCCATCATTTTTTATTATCCAGAAAGCACAAAAAATTTGCAACTTCTAAAAGAATTAGGTTATATAACTTTAAACAATACAATGCAGGACAATTGGATTCTAAGTCGAATTGAAAGATGTAATGATTGCGATGCTTGTTTGGAGGTCTGCCCAACTTACATAGCCACAAAAAATCCCTTTTTCTCCCCCAAAGGGCGTTTAAAAAGCGTTAAAAACCTCATGAAAAGCGGTGAAATCACGGAAGAAATGGTCACCACTTTTTATAACTGTCCCAAATGTGCGGCTTGTGAAAGTGGTTTGTCCTCAGGACATTGAAGTAAGCAAAATCGTTGCTCTCATTAGGAACAAGATTGTGAAAAATGGAAAAGGACCTCTTCCCGTTCATAAAAAGATTATTCAAGGCATATTAGAAAAGGGAAACAGCGTAAACGGAGATCCCTCGGAAAGACTGCGATGGGTTCCTGAGCCCTTTGAGCCTCGAAGGTCTCGGACTTTGTTTTTTGTGGGGTGCTTGCCCTCTTATCTGGTTAAAGATGCGGCTGTATATTCCTATCTTGTGCTTAAAAAACTGGGGATAGATTTCATGATCCTTGAGGATGAAGGATGCTGTGGCACTTATATATATGAAGCCGGCGAAGTCCAGATAGCTGAAAGGCTTTTCCGAGAAAACGCAGATCGTTTTAAGAAACTCGGTATAACAAGGCTTATTGTGGCTTGTAACGGTTGTTGAAGTGTTTCAAGTATTTTTATCGGGAAGTTTTGGGGTCAGTCGATTTTGAAGTCTTTCATGTGCTTCAGGTCATTTACAAGGAATTAAAGAAGGACCCTTCCCTTTTAAGAAAAGTGGAAAGAAAAGTCACTTATCATGACAGTTGCCGTTTAGGCCGAGGCGAAAGATACACCAAGGAACCGTGAGAGCTGTTAAAGTTGTGTGGGATCGATGTTTATGAACTTTCCCGTTCACGGGAAGAAACATTATGTTGTGGATCGGGCGGAGGGATAAGATCAGCTTTCAAAAACCTTTCTTTTGATATTGCTAGTACCTTACTAAAGCAAACGGAAACCGAAGAGTTAATAAGCCCTTGTCCCTTCTGCACTTTTAACCTGAACTACACGAATAAAATTGGCCAGATGGGCAAAAAGGTCACCTATATCACGAAGGTCATTTGGGAATCACTAAAAGATGGATAAACTCCTAACCCGAGAAGTTCTTCCTTAACGAAGGAAAACCAACCGGTTTTGGCGACGATCACACGGCCAAACCGTCTATTCCAAAAAGCTTTTCGGCCTCAACTAAACGACGAGTAACGAAAAGGTCTTGGGGGTTTGGTTCAAGTTTACCTGATGGGTGGTTGTGAACAAGGATAATAGCCGCAGCCCGATCTGCAATAGCCTCAGCAAATATCTCCCGTGGATGCACTTGTGCGGAATCCAGGAAGCCTACAGTTTATGACCTTCTTTGCGATAACTTCGTTAGCACCCATAAGAAAGAGGATGAAGAGATACTCTTGTTTCCTATCCAAAAGATCTTGCGCTAAAGGGAAAACATCTTTTGGTTAATGGCTGGGCGTTTTCCTTGAATAAGAGAGCGGGCAAGCTCAAAGGCAGCCACGATTTCGCAAGCTTTGGCCACACCTACACTGGGAATTTGGGCGAGTTCCTTTACGGACCAGCGAGGAAGCTCAGGCCTGGCCTTCTCCAAAATGGAGTGAGCCAAGTCCAGGGCGCTTTTCCTTCCACCCCTGTGCGGAGGAAAATGACCAAAAGCTCAGCCTCCGAGAGGGCCTCTGGTCCCCGTTCCATGAGCTTTTCACTTAGCCTTTTAAACTCGGAGAGCTCTTTTAAGTTCTGCTTCCGTTTGGGCTTGGGCTTCTTTTAAGGCCTTGTTTTTTTCTGCACCTCGTAAAGGTGTGCCACAATCCGGCACTGCTCTTCAAGGGGTGGAAGGGGGACGAGAGCGTTGTAAACCATCTCTTACGAAATGGAAGGTCGTGTCCCTTTTTAGCAAATGAGGATAAATCTATACTGCGCAACACCAGGGCAATGTACTCTATCTCACACTCAGTGAGCCATTTAGCACCAAACATGGCGTTATCGGATATCCAAAATGGTGCATCAACTACATTGATTGCACCACAAGCGCCCACACGCCCATCACTATTGTCTTTCCTTCCGTGAACAAGTGTACAATTGTGAAGCCCAGTAATCCATTAGACCCATAAACAGGAATTTTGCCTTGGGATGCAAGATCACTTGCCGGGATGAATTTGCCATTTTTTAACCGAAAAAACTTCTCCCAACCATACCCAACACCAGCCTTCTGGAAGTTTCGAGCCGGGGCGGGGGAAGATTTGGGCGAGGACGGCTTGCCAGAGGTGGTCGGCTTCTTTTTTGTTGTTTCTTTCCTTAAGCGCCGCGCCTCCAGCACTCTTCTCATCAGCTCCTCAATCCGCGCCACAATGCGTTTTTATTCTTCAAGGGATGGGAGGGAACAAGAGCATCAAGCACTCTATCGGGTCTTAGTTTTTGCCTGCTATCAGTTGATCATCCTGTAACGTTTGTACGAATTTGGTTAAGGAAAATATCGGATAACAAAAGTGGACGTAGATAGTCCAAATTGAGCTTTTGGAAATGTAGCCGCAACGACATGAACTCGGTGGAGGCAAGTAACGGTATATTGAGAACGGACGGATTTCCTTTTACAGCCCATGCATGGGGAATCCTTGGATTAAGTTTTGAAAATAAGCAAACCCCAGGTTTGATGACTAACTTTGAACTACCTGTCTCAGCCCCTTTTAAGTAGCTCAGGGGACCGGTTTTTATCATAGGCAGGGAGGCTGTAAACGAGAAATTATTGTTCGGTGCTCAACATTGCACACCTCCCCCAACCGCACCCACCGCCAGCCTTCAGGAAGTTTGTAGGGTCCCTTGGTCATCGGTTCTCCGCCTCCCTTTCCAGCTAGGCCCGCACTTCGGCGACAAACCGCCGGGCAGCTTCCAGAAGGTTTTCCGCCTTCTCACGGCTCACGCTTAAACCAACCGCATAATCACCTGTAAGGCGCACATCGTAAGCCCGACTTAACGCACGCCCTAATTCTGCCGAGAAAATTCCCGTGCGGATAAAGTGCTGACCAAAAAGGCTTATGACACCCCGGTGAGAGGATGCGCTAACCTCCTTTACCATTAAGGCTGTCTCAGCCATAAAAACATGGCGTAATCACATCTCGAGGCACAGGAATCGTAGTCACCGAGGGCCAAAAGGTGTTCCGCACTTTTGAGAAAACGCCCAGCTTTGGCGACAAAATCTTGCACTTACTTCACAGGGGAATTCCCTCCTTGTGGACTTGCTTCAAAAAGGGCGAGTGGTAGCTTTCATAGAAGCTTTTTGGCACCACTAAAACGGAAACCAAACGGCCATCCCTAAGAAGTATGTCCAAAAGCAAATCGTCCAGATTCCGACGGACTTCCCATGGATCCAAAGAATCGTCTACCACCACTAAAAGGTCCATGTCGGATTCAGAAGTGGCCTCACCGCGCGCTTACGAGCCATAAAGGATGATCTGTAGAACTTTTGAGTCATAGCGTTCCTTTAGGTCCGTTCGTATTTTCTCTGCTAAGCTCCGAATGTCATCCATTGTTTTTTTCCTTCTCATTGGAGCTGAGGAGTTCATTCAGCTCCTCCACAATGGAAGGGTTCCTTCGGGCACGACCATACCGCAGCGGGCACCGTCTCTGGGTTTTAGCTTTTCCATGATGTGCTGTAGAAAAAGAAGCTCCGTAGCCTGAGACCGGATGGGGAAATGATGCTGAATATGTATACCTTCTGTCCCGCCGAAAGTGGGATTTGTCATAATCACATCATAATGTTCGGTAACATGGCGGATGTTTTCTCCCAAGGTATTTCGGCGGGCGATGCGGGGTATAGTCACGCTGTGAAGGACCATATTCATGAGACCAAGAAGGACTGGAATGAGTTTCTTTTCCTGGCCATAAAATGTTTGCTCCTGAAGAATCCTGTGATCCTCAATGGTTTGCTCGTATTTGCGCATGTGTAAATAAGCTTGGGCCAAAAAGCCGCAGGTTCCGCAGGCTGGGTCATAGATGGTTTCCCCAATTTTGGGGTCCACAACTTCCACAATAAAACGAACAACTGGTCTTGGAGTATAGAATTCTCCGGCCAGGCAGTTTTCACTGCCTAAGCGACGAAGTAACTCCTCGTAAACCTGGAATACGGTGAATATGTCATCCTGGGAGTAGAAATCGATGCCGTTGATGATTTGAAGAACGTCCTTTAGGTTGTAGCCGGAGGCACAGACGATAACGTTTCTTTCAGCGAAAATTCCGCGGATGATCGCGCGAACGGGATCATCTCCAAGATTTTGGAGGTAAGGAATAAGGCGGCCATGAACAAAAGAAAGGAGCTCCTCCGCAGACCAGTCTCTGGTAGCCCAATCCCGCCAACGGTAGGGCGGCTCGATGATCGGCTGATACTCTTTGCGTTCAAGCTTGGCCTGAGTTTCCCACTCCTCTTCCTGGGCGTCCAGAAAACGAAGAAAGAGAAGCCAGGATAAATGCTTTACGTATTCCATAATACCAGTGCAGTTGTTGTCTTGGCGAAGGATGTTACAAGCCCTCCAGATTTCATTGGCCAATGTTTCCCTTCGTCTGTGGCCGGTTCATCTTACTACCACCTCCTCTTCAGGGTAAATGCGCTTCTGGATTTCTTCAAGGTTCGGGCGAGCCCTTCCGCACCACCAAACCAATTTTGAATGCAAAAAGCTTCATCCCACTCCCGGAATGGGGAAAGGCCGAACACCTTCGGTTGCAATTCCTCAACCCCACGCGGTATTTTTCCAAAGGCGCGAGGACGACTTGAGGTGCGTTCTCGCTGTGGCGCTGTAAGAATGCTTGCTCGCGATTTCGGAACGCTAGGGTTCGTTCGCTTCTTGTACGAATGGGGGCCCCGAAGGCAAGATGGGGCAAAAGATCATACGTATCCGCCTCATTTTGGTTAAGAATTTCCCTAAAAACCTCAGGATGAATGTCAGACCGACGAAGCTCTTCTAAGAAATGCTGGCGCTTTTCTGGGTTTATCCAGATCTGGCGCAAAGTTTTTCTTGTGGGAGCAACTTGAATGATCTTTCGAGGAGTATAATCTCGGTACTGCTCCAAAGTGAGTTGTTGCCCAGTTGACTCCATTATAAAAATCGCTTCATCCGCGATTTCTACGGTTAACCCTTCAACTTCTATCTTAGATTTTCTTTTGCTCTCACGTTTTAGGAAACCATTGATCTCCACAGTTTGATCTGCAAGGGTTCCCACCTTGAATTCACGTCGCACAAAACCCGGAACACTGACAATCAGGGTAACGGTTTCGGCTGGTAGCTCCTCAAAAATAAAGAGCCATTTTGGTCTGTACGAATGGAACCTTGCTGGGTGTTGGGTCCTGTGCGAACGCTTACCTGAGCTCCCACAATGAGATCACCCGTTTGCGCATGGAACACGCGACCAGAAATAGAAGCAGTAAAGGGGCCTTGAGGCCGCTAGATAATTCTTTGCCCGGAACGATCCCACTCATCGAAAAGTTTTGTTACCCTGGTAAAATCTATGATGCGAAACCAGTATTTATTTGTAGCCGGGTCAATGCAACTTCCCCGGCCTATGATCTGCTTAAAAAGAAGTGGCGAAGAAAAGGTCTTCATGAACACGATGTTTCCACAAGGCGGAGCATCTACACCGGTAGTGAGAAGCTCCGCCGTGGTAGCTACTAATGGCGCCTTTCTCTGAATTTACAAAATCTTCAAGCCATCGCCTGGCGTTCCGCACCCTCTTCAGAAACGATGAGGACGGCGTAGTTATCAAAACCTGTTTCCGGACCAAATTCATCCTGCAGTAATTTAGCCACGAGTCGAGCATGCTCTATTTCCACCCAGAAAACCATGGTCTTTTCCCAAAACCCGAACTTGCGCAAAAGCTTAGCTAAGTGATTGACCATGGCTTTTGTACGATCTGGAAGGGTAATCTCTCGCTCAAATTGAGGAGTGGTGTAATATCCCCTTGGTTCTACATCCTCAGGGATGAAAACCTCAGCTCATTGTTCGATGGCATCCTCAAGACGCAATCCTTCTTTATCCACCGTGGTTCGAACACGATGCACCTTATACGTAGCAAGGAATCCATCCTCGATGCCTCGCCCCAAGATGTACTCATAAGCAGCAGTAAGGCGCTTTCCTTTTTCGGGATGCTCAGGATCAATAAATACCTCAGGCTCTTCCTGACAGAAGTATTCGTATGTATCGATATTTTCATCCTGCTTTGGGGTGGCGGTCATTCCCAAGTGAATGGCATCCTTGAAGTGGTCGAGTATCTCCCGCCAAGTCCCCCAACCTGAACGGTGACATTCATCGATGATCACCAGGTCAAAAAAGTCCGGTGGGTAAAGCTCAAAAAGGCGCTTTCCTTCTTCATTAGGACTCCATAATGTCTGATAAATTGCAAAATAAAGGTCACGCGTGAAACTCGGAGGGTGTCCTTCAATTTTGAAGCGAGGTTCGTTTACTCCGTCTGCAAAGGGTGCAAAAGTGTTATAGGCTTGATCACGAAGGGCAATCCGATCGGCCAAAAATAAAACACGTGTGGGCTTATTAGGATGCCCCCTTTGAAGCCATCCGGATTTTATAAGCTTCCACACAACTTGGAAAGCCACAAATGTCTTTCCAGTACCTTTAGCCATGGTTAAAAGAATTCGGCGTTGTCCGCGCATGATACGCTTTATAATCTCAGGAATCGCCACTTCCTGAAAATAGAACGGTCTTTTCCCACAAAGGCTTTCCGAACAATAGCTATAAAGAAGAGGATTTTGGTATCGTTCCGCTCCTAACTTAGAAAGGTAGGCTGAACGTTCCTCCTTGGTAAACTCTAAGGAGCTCAACCCTGTGTTTATTTTCCACCGATACCAAAGCTTCTCGGGACGAGGAAAGTTCGCAAGTTCTCTTGTCGTATGAGTGAAAAAGTCATATTCCAAGATCTTGTGTCCATTTGTAGCATAGGCAAAGGCTAATCCTAAATCTTTGGCATAAGTCTTTGCTTGCTCTAAGCCGGCTTCTGCCGGACTATCCTCGGGTTCCGCTTCTATTACAGCTATCTCAAAACCATCAGTCAGGTGTAGAAGATAATCCACCTTTCGGGGTTTTCCTCGTTTGACTCTATCACCTACTAATATTATGCGCCCTGGAGTATACTGATGATCACGGTGATAGAAAAACTCCCTTCTAACTTGTTGATCTGTCCAACCAGCAGCTTTGAGCTTGTGTTCAACGAGAATAGCCCTTGTATCAGCCTCGTTCAACCCCATTAGGTATAAATTATATACCTGTACCGTAATTTCAATAAATTATTTCTTGTGCTATAACTTAATCGTGGTTGAAAAATTGAGGAGAGTCAATATATGAAGGAACGAAAGGTCATCAATTTGAATGTGAATGGAAAGTCCTATGAACTTCTCCTCAACAAGGACGTATTTCCCCATCACACATTGGCTTACACGTTAAGAGAAACCCTAAACCTCACAGGTACAAAGGTCGGATGCGATCATGGGGCTTGTGGTGCTTGTACCGTATTGATAGATGGAGAACCGATTTTATCGTGTTTAACCCTCACGATTGAATGCGATGGAAAAACCATAACGACCATCGAAGGGCTGGGTAATCCCGAAAAAGGTGAACTTCACCCTCTCCAGGAAAGCTTTATAAACCATACGGCTTTTCAATGCGGTTTTTGCACCCCAGGGATAATCATGAGCCTTAAGGCTCTTCTGGATAGAAAGGAAGCACCAACGGAGGAAGAGATAAAGGAAGCCCTTTCCGGACATTTCTGTCGTTGTATAAGCCATTATCATGTCCTCCACGCTGTAAGTGACGTAATAAAAAGGAGGGTAACTTAAAATGGCCAAAAAATATAGGTTTATAGGTCAACCAACCCCGAGGAAGGACGCCCTATCTATTGTCACGGGGAAGGCCATTTACATTAACGATGTGAAGTTACCGAATATGCTCATAGGAAAGGTTTTAAGAAGCCCTTATCCCCATGCGATTATAAAGGAGATAAAGGTAGAAAAGGCCAAAAGCTTACCCGGTGTTAAAGCAGTCTTAACTTATAAGGACGTTCCAGATTGGAAGATGGGCTTACCGCCTCACCTTCGCGTCCTTGACCAGAAGGTACGCTTTGTGGGTGATGCGGTGAGTCTTGTAGCCGCTGAAACGGAAGAAATCGCCCAAGAGGCTTTGGACTTAATCGAAGTGGAGTATGAGATACTTCCAGCCGTTTTTGACGCAGAAGAGGCCATAAAGGAGGGAGCTCCTCAGCTTTACGACGAATTTCCCAATAACATCTTACCCTTAGGGAACCCCTGGTTTGGAAGCCCTGAGGCTCCAGAAGGATTAAAGGAACTCCGACTTGGCGATGTGGAAAAGGGCTTTTCAGAAGCGGATGTGGTGGTGGAGGGGACATTTTATTATGAAAACATCGCTAACCCCTTACCTCCTGAACCCCCAGGCGCCATAGCCTATTGGGAAGACCCAGAGACGGTTCACGTATGGCTTTCTTCTCAAGGGTTTTATATGGACAAAATAAGCCTTTATTACATAATGCAGAGAAAATACAACGTGATAGTTCATGCCTGCCAATGCGGTGGAAGTTACGGATCAAAAGGGACTATTCTCCCTATCGCAATTTATGCCATTGTGTTGGCTAAAGCCGCTGGGCAACCCGTTAAATTGTGTTACACGAAAGAAGAACACCTTACAAGCTTTACCATCCGTTTGGGAACGCGCCTCAAAGGAAAAGTGGGTATGAAAAAGGATGGGACTGTCACGGCCATATCGGGTAATTGGCTGGTGAATACCGGGTATTATTCAGCAGTAACCCAGGGACAAGTGGCTGTAGGTTTAGGAGAAGTACAGCTTGTCATAAGATGCGAGAATTGGGATTTGAGACCCAAGGTGATTTGCACTAATAGGGATAATTCCAGCTGGATAAGAGGGTTTGGAGGACAGGAGCTCAAGTCGGTGCTTTTGCCCCTTTTATATATGGCTATGGCGAAACTTGACATTGATCCCGTTGAGTTCTTCAAGAAAAACGTCATCAAGAATGGCCAAGGTTATTATTGGAGAGACGGACGTTGGTGGATCTCCAGGGTGGTGGATTTCACCAAGACAATCGACAAAGGAGCCGAAGTCTTTGGGTGGAAGGAGAAATGGAAGGGCTGGCTTAAACCAACCGTGGTAAATGGACCGAAAAGGAGAGGCGTAGGGGTCGGGGTTCACAGCAATGCTGATATTGGGGAGGATGATGCCGAAGCCTTTGTCCGTATAGACCCCGATCATAGGGTCACCCTTTATGTGGCAGTTCCCGAACAAGGAGGGGGACAGAGGAGTAACCTTTGTAAATTCGTAGCTGAGGTCCTTCAGATACCCTTGGAAAACGTGTTCTTATCTCCACCTGATTCCGATACAAACCCTTATGAATTCGGACTGGTGGGATCCCGAGGTACTTATGCCATAGGAAGTGCGGTTATAGAGGCCGCTGAAGACGCAAAGAGGAAGTTATTCGAACGGGCTTCCAAAAAATTAGGTGTACTTCCTGAAAGGCTTGAGACCTCGGATGGGATAATTTACGTAAAAGACGACCCCAAAAGGCAAATCACCTGGAGAAGGGCCATGGGCCCAACTTACACCATATGGGGATACGGGCATTATGAACCCGATTATAGTCTTTGCAACTTCATGATAAGTTTCGTAGAAGTGGAGGTGGATACCGAAACGGGGAAGGTCGACCTTATAAGGGTCGTCAATGCCACCGATGCGGGACAGATAATAGACCCCTTGTGTTTGGAAAACCAACTCAACGGTTGTTTGGGATCCGCCGGAATAGATACAGCCATATTCGAGGAAACGGTTCTTGATCCCAAGATAGGGCGAATTTTAACGACCAATCTCATTGATTATAAATGGCGTTCCTTTTTGGACTTACCCGAGATTAAAAACGTCATCTTGGAGACGCCCTTCTCTAGCCATCGCTTTGGAGCCGTTGGAGTGGGCGAGATAGCCACCTCTCCTGGTCCACCAGCGGTTCTTATGGCGATATCAAATGCTATAGGCAAATGGATCAATGCCTATCCCGCTTCTCCGTGGGTAATTCTTGAGGCTTTAGGAAAACGGAAGGAGGCTTAGAAGGATGAAGCCATTTGAGCATTTCACCCCTCATACATTGGAAGAAGCAATTAGTTTGTTAAAAAAGTATAATGGAAAGGCGAAACTTATAGCAGGCGGCACAGTTTTAATCCCTGCCTTAAAAAAGGACATTTATCCGGAATACCCAAAGGCTTTGATAAACCTTAAGGAGATACCGGGATTATCCTTAATCGAAGAAGATGAAGAGGCGATCAAGATAGGGGCCTTAACGAAATTGGAGGAAATCGTAAGATCTGGGAAGCTTGAAAAATATCCTCTGCTTAAAGAAGCGGCCTCTTCAGTAGGAACGCCTCAAATAAGGAATATGGGCACAATCGGGGGTAATCTGTGTCAGGAGGTACGATGTTGGTATTTTTGGTATCCCCATCAGATAGGGGGTCGTTTGACTTGTTATCTAAAGGGTGGGGATACTTGTTACGCTCTAACTGGAGAAAACCATTACCATTCGATTTTTGGATGCTATAAACATACGAATCGTCCTACCTCTTGTTGGGATGCCTGTCCAGTTCACACTGACATATCTTCCATTTTGGAAAACTTAAGAGAAGGGAAAAACGACGAAGCAGCTAGGATGCTTCTTGAGATTAATCCCCTTTCTTCTATAACCGGCCGCATTTGCCCTCGTTTTTGTGAGGATAGATGCTCCAGAAAAGAATTCGATGAACCTGTGGCGATAAGGGAAGTGGAAAGGTTTTTGGGAGATTATATTCTTGAGAACCTGCCCAAGCTTCTCTCTTTACCCGATAAGAAAACGGGGAAAAAAGTGGCAATAGTTGGATCCGGGCCGGCGGGACTTACCGCCGCTTATTACTTGAGAAAAAGCGGACACGATGTAGTAATTTTTGAAAGGGAAAGCGAAGCAGGTGGACTTTTAAGATATGGGATACCTCCATTTAGGCTCAATAAGAGGATCGTAAACAAAGTGGTTGAAGCCTTTAAGAAGGCTTTGGGAATCGGGTTTAAATTCAACGTCCATTTGGGCAAGGACATGACTTTAGAGGATCTATGTGCTCAATATGATGCTGTGCTTTTGGCCATAGGGGCTTGGAAGGAAAGGGAAATGGGCATTCCAGGTGAAGAGTTGGCATTAAGCGGTTTGAATTTTTTGAGAAGCATTAATTTGGATCAAAAAGAGTTTAAGTGGAAGAAGGTAGCGGTAATAGGCGGTGGGAACGTGGCTATAGATGTAGCAAGAAGTCTTTTAAGACTTAAGGCAAAACCCAAAATCCTCTACCGTCGAACGGAGAACGAAATGCCGGCTTTGAAGGAAGAAAGGGAATTAGCCAAAGAGGAAGGCGTAGAATTTGAATTTTTGACTCAGCCTATAGGTCTTGAGAAAAAAGGAGAAAAATTGATCCTTCGCTCCGTTAGAATGCGCCTTGGGCCTAAGGATGAATCAGGTAGACCTACACCCCTTCCCATTTACGGATCGGAATTCGAGGAAGAGTACGATGCGGTGATAAAGGCAGTGGGGGAAAGAGCGGATCTTTCCTTTTTGCCCTCGGACTTCATTGATGAAAAGGGGAATTTAAAGATTGATTCCTCTTACTTTTTGGGGAAAAACCTATTCGCAGGAGGAGATTTCGTAAGTGGTCCCTCAACGGTAGTTGAATCAATAGCTTCTGCGAAAAAGGCAGTAGTTTCAATAAATCGGTTCCTTCTGGGAGAATTTGCCCAAGAAAGCCCTTCCTCTTCCAAAAAGACCCTTCACAAAGTTAATATTAAGGCTTTCAAAAAGATCGAAAGGCTCACTAGTTTCAAAGAAAAAAAGCCCTTTGAGTTCGAAGAAATTCAAAAGGAAGCAGACCGATGTTTCAACTGCGGCTGTGTGGCGGTAAATCCTTCAGATATGGCGGTGGCGCTAATGGCCTTAGGGGCAAAATTGAAAATAATCACTTCCAATGGGACAAGGGTAATTCCAGTAGAGGAATTTTTTACTTCCGTCCGAGGCAATTTGGCTTCCGATGAGATCTTAACGGAGATTTTAATACCCAAGGAAATGGCAAATCTCCCTCAAGTATTCATGAAGTTCAGGCTCAGAAATTCTATCGATTTTCCGATCGTAAGTGTAGGAATTGTCGCAGAAATAAACGAAAAAGTGGTCAAAAAAATTAGCATCGCTCTTGGAGGGGTAGCTCCGGTACCTCTAAGGGTAAGGGAAGTTGAAAGTTGGCTTGAGGACAAAAAGCTAGAAGACCTAGTAATAGAAGAAGCAGCCAAAATGGCCGTAAAAGAAACCCTTCCTCTTAACAAAAACGCTTATAAGATCGAAATAACAAGGGTGATACTCAAAAGGGCTTTGCTATCCCTTAAGGCGAACTGAAGAAAAACAAAGGGGGCAAAGAGAAGTATTCCTCAAGTTCCTCTCTCCAATTGGGACCACTTATCACCTTTTTCACTTCTCCCTTTTCCTTCACTACCAACAGGGGAAGGGAACCGTTAAAATTTTTAAGCTCCTCTTCATTCCTCCTTAACGTCCTTTCTGAGACCCTCAAAGCTTCTTCACTCGGTTCAGAAAACAGCATTTTGGCCATCTCTAAAAGGGCCTCCCTTCTTGACGAAGGATCTTGAGGGACAAACCTCGGACACAATTGAAAACCTCTCTGGCTTAAAAAGCCTTGAAGTTCTTTGAGGATCCGAGACTCTCTTGGCGAAAGAAAAACTTCAATAACCTTTCCCTTGGGGTCAAAATAGGGGGTATAAGCGAGATCAAATCTCGGAAAGAAGAAGAGAAAATGCAATCCCAAAAACCCTAAGGCCATAAACCAAAAAAGGGATGGTCTAAACCTTTGAAGAACCGAAAAAACAAACCCTATCACTAAACTGCTTAAAAAAGCTATACACAGAGGGCACTTCCCTTCTAAATAATAAAACTCAATAAAGGTCAAATAAGCTTCACACCCAACCAAAAAGGCCAGAATAAAAAGAGCCTTTTCTTTTCTCCGCAAAAACCAAAGAAGGATAACCCCACCTAAGGCTAAGATCGCAAATAGCGTTATGGGAAAACCAAAAAGGTCCGAAAACCCGGAATACTGAACAACCTCACAAGATTCACTTCTACAAACATCAAAACCCACTTCCTCTACCCTCAATTTCTCCAAAAAGGCCAAAACTGCCAAAACCAAACCAATCCCCAGACTCAAAAGCCCTATAACCTCTACCCTCCTCATAAGTAAACATTATAACCCAAAAAGCAGTCGTAAAAAGTTATCTTATGGAGAACAGCGGTATATCTTGCAAAACTTGAAATAGTATGTTATTTTGTAGAAGCAATTTTGAAGGAGGTGAATTAATGGCGGAAGTAAAGAAGATACCGAGTGTGTGTATAGGGTGTGTATGGTCTTGTGGTATGGTGGCCCATGTGGAAGGGGGGAAGCTTGTTAAAGTTGAGGGATTACCTGAGCATCCCTTAAGCAGGGGTTATTTATGTCCGAGGGGAGAGGCTTTACCCGAATGGGTTTATGCTCCTGACCGGATTCTTTATCCGATGAAGAGGGAAAATGGCTCGTGGAAAAGGATAAGTTGGGACGAGGCGCTTGATTTCATCTCTTCCAAACTGGCGGAGATAAAGGATAAGTACGGTGCGCATTCTCTTGCTCTCTTTTGTGGTTCTATAGGGGTTGAGAACTTAGAAATAGCGGCATTTGCTCAGCGTTTTAAAGGCGCTTATGGAACACCAAACCTTCTCTCGGTTGAAAGCGTGTGTTATCGTTCAAGGATCATAGCCCATCAGCTTACCTTTGGAACCTTTTTGCTTGAAGAACCCGAAGACGCCAAGTGCATTGTCCTTTGGGCCACAAACCCTGACAACTCCAGACCCCATTTGGCCAATTATTTAAGGGCTCAAGGGGGAGGCAAAAACATCATCGTGATAAATCCAAAGAGGATTCCTTTGGCTGAGCTTGGTCAACATTACCCGGTGCGTCCCGGAAGTGATTGTTTTTTGGCGTTGAGTATAGCCAATGTGATCATAAGTGAAGGCCTTTATGATAAGGACTTCGTAGAGAAGTATACCAAGGGATTTGATCAGTTTAAGGAGCATGTTCAAAAATATACACCTGAGAAAGTCAGTGAAGTTACGGGGCTTTCCGCTTCCGAGATCAGGGAACTCGCGAGGACCTTTGCCACAAATAAGCCCGCTTGCATAATACCCGGGACATGTTTTGACCAGAGGGTTGATGGCCTTCAGACTATGAGGGCTTTTGCTATCCTTCAAACCATTACGGGTAATGTGGATATTAAAGGCAGTTGGGCTTCGGTTATGTTCCCGCGCTTGGGTGACCTTAGACTTCCTGTAGAGGAAAAACCCCTTGGAGCGGAAGAACATCCGATTTTCTATAGCTTTTGGGGCAGGTCTTCTCCTTATGGACAGACCCTCTATTTACCTAAGGCTATCCTTGAAGAGAAGCCTTATCCGGTTAAGGCATTTATTGTAGTAGCTGGTAACCCTGCTTTGAGCATGCCCGAATCGAAAACCTGGGAAAAGGCTTTTGAGAAGCTTGACCTTTTAGTGGTAATGGACATGTTCATGACCGCCACAGCCAAAAAGGCTCACATAGTGCTTCCCGCTTGTTCGTTCCTGGAAAGGCCTGGACTCGGGTATGTTTATGCGGTTACATCTGGAATACCCTATATCATGTTGAGGAGAAAGGTTATAGAGCCAGTAGGAGAGGCTTGGCCTGATTGGAAGTTTTGGAGTGAATTAGGAAAGAAATTGGGATATGGTGAGCTCTTTCCATGGAAGACAGACGAAGAAATCATTGATTTCTTCCTCGAACCCATGGGGTTGAGTTACTCGAAACTTGACGAATATCCTCATGGATTTTTCTACGCTCAAAAGACTTACGACATGGTGATAAAGGGGAAAGTAAGAACCCCTTCCGGAAAGATCGAGATCTATTCGGATACTTTGGCTGAGCATGGCTACTCTCCACTTCCTGAACCGGTGGATCCTCCGAAGGTCCTCTTCTCAACTCAAGAGGAGGAGAAGAAATATCCATTGTGGCTAAGTACCGGAATGAGAAGCATTTATTACACTCATACTCAATTCCGCACCATCCCAAGTTTAAGAAAAGGCTTTCCTGAACCGGTAGCGGAGATAAATCCCGAAACGGCCAAATCTTATGGGATAAATGACGGAGAGATGGTAATTGTGGAGACTCCGAAGGGAGAACTCAAGATTAAGGCCAAATATGTACCGGAAGTATCACCAAATGTGGTCCTTATCTCTCATGGATGGGAAGAAGCTAACGTAAATTTACTTACAGGTCTTGATCCGAAGGATCCAGTAACTGGGTATCCTCATTATAAAGCGCTAAGGTGTAACCTGAGGAAAGCTTAAACATTTCCAAGGGGGCCCCTTTGGGGCTCCCTTTTATCTGTTTATAAGGCTTGCTACATAAGCAGCACCGAAGCCATTCTCAATATTCACTACTGCCACATTGGAAGCACAGCTTGTTAACATCCCCAGTAAAGCAGCCACTCCTCTGAAGGAAACCCCATATCCTATACTGGTGGGAACTGCTATAACCGGTCTTTCCACAAGACCTGCCACAACGCTTGGAAGGGCACCTTCCATTCCCGCGACAACGATCAAAACATTGGCTCTTCTCAAAAGTTCAAGGTGACTAAAAAGACGGTGAACCCCACTTACTCCAACATCGTAAAGCCGTTCGACCCGATTCCCCATCATTTCGGCGCATAAAGCAGCTTCTTCGGCAACCGGAAGGTCACTTGTCCCAGCACTTATTACCAAGATCTCCCCTTTTCCAAGGATAGGAATCTCCTTTTGTTTCAGTGTTAAAAGCCTCGGTATAGAATGGTATTGGGCTTGAGGGAAAAGCGAAAGGATCTTTTCGGCTTTGCGAGGAGAAAGCCTTGTAACTAGGACGTTTTCCCCCGTTTTTAAAATGCTCTCTATGGCTTTGGCTATCTGCTCCCAAGTCTTCCCTGGACCATATATGACTTCAGGAAACCCCTTTCTTAAAGTACGATGGTGGTCAATTTTAAGATCCCCAAGGTCCTCAAAGGGCAATATCTTTAGTTTTTCCAGTACCTCCTCAAGGGTTACCTTCCCTTCCTTATAATTTAGGAGGAGTTCCTTAAGCCTTTCTATCACCTTCAGCCTTCCTCAAACGGTCCATTATGGCAAGCCCTAAACCTTCCTCAGGAAAGGGCTCGGCCAAAATGAGGTCAAGCCCCAGGCTGTCAAGCCTGTGTAAAGCCTCAAAGAACCTTGAAGCGGCTTCTCTCAAATCTCCCCTTTCAGAAAGCACTTCAATCGCCCAAAAAGGTCCCTCCCTTGGCCTTCTAAAGGCCAAAAGCCCTACCTTTAACCCTTCAGGGATCTCGTCTTCTTCTCGGATTATCCTTAAAGGAGTACGAGGGCTGTAATGTTTAGAAAGCCCTCCCGGGGCAAGAGGCCTTCTTCCGGAGGAAGCGATTTCAACTTTTCCTATTAGTTTCTCTATCTCTTCCAAGGGAATCCCCCCAGGTCTCAAAAGAGTCAGTTTTGGATATAAGGCTAAAATCGTGGATTCCAGACCTACTTCACAGGGGCCTCCGTCGAGGATCAGATCGACCTTCTCCCCAATGTCCCTTAAGACGTGTTCAACCCTTGTAGGGCTGAGTTTGCCGAAGGAATTGGCACTTGGAGCAGCGATAAAAGTTCGAGATTCCCTTATAAGAGAAAGGGCTACCGGATGGGAAGGCATTCTCACGGCTACGGTGTTTAAGCCCGAAGTAACGATATCCGGCACCTTATCCTTCTTAGGAAGGACCAAGGTAAGAGGTCCTGGCCAGAAACGATTGGTTAGTTTTTTTGCCCTCTCATCGAGTCCTTCACATAGTTCCTCCAAGTCCTTCGGGTCCTTTACGTGAACAATTAAAGGATCAAAATAGGGCCTTTTTTTAACCTCAAAAACCCGGGCCACTGCATGAGGATTAAAGGCATCTGCTCCAAGGCCATAAACGGTCTCGGTGGGAAATACCACAATCCCACCTTCCCTTATTATGCGTCCCGCCTCCTTTATGGCCAAGGGATCTTCACCTTTAAGAAGCCTCATTTTAAAGAAGCTCCTTGACCATCCGGATCGACTCTTCAAGCGAAGGGGCATCAAACCATTTTTTCCCGCAAATGGTATTGGCCAAAGCCTGATAAATATAAGAAACGGCCTCAATCGCCCTTTCGGGAAGAAGTGGAGGGGATGAAACCTTTTCCTTCCAGTTTATGGAATCCTCTTTTTTGGCCTTTTCAATCTCTTCATACCACTTGGTCTTCCTATAAAGGATCCTTAGAATCTCCTTACTCAAGGGAATCCCTTCGAAAGTAAATCGGCATTCATCGGGTGTCCCGACCACATCAACCACCATAGGGTTTCTGTTTTCGTCAAAAGCAAACTCCACTTTTCCATCTTCATTTTCCAAGTTATAGGGGCTAAGGGTCTCGTTTATGAGGTCGTTGATCCTTAATACTGTCCTTTTTATTTCCTCGAATTCCTGGTCATTTAAAAAGGCAAGCTCTTTGGCCTCTCGGCCGGTCAAGTATCTATCAATCTTTTCAAGCTTTGTGGAAAAATCCAGGATAGGCTTTTTTAACTTCTCTCCTACTTCAGGCATCCTTTCTAAACCAAGGTCACTAAGGTTTAGACTCCCCTCCTTCAAACGGCGAAACACACTTGATCCCTCGGGCAGGGAATTTCGATAAATAAATTCAAGGGGAATGAGGAAATTGCCTTTCAAGCCCTTGAAAACGGAATAATCATACTGGCCATCCTTTAAGGTGGGCTCTATTATCCTCACAAGCTTCACCGCCATAACCGCAGAAGGGGCTTTTAATTCATGGAGTTTCTTTATTTTCCCCTCCTCTTCAAGACCCAAATAATGGGTCCTTATGCCCAAGGATTGGAGTTTTTCGAAAAAGAAGGCCCCAATAACCGAAAGGGCCGCTCCCCTATGAGGAATCACTTGAGGCATCTCACCCCAATCAAATACCGAGTAGCTGTCCGTAAATATAAACCTGCCCTCCCCTACTTCCTCATCCGGGTTTTTTATCACATAAACCCTTTTAACGCTTCCAGCCTTTAAAAGCCTCACCATTATCCCCTCCGTTTCTTAAATTATCAACATGGCATCGCCAAAACTTAAAAACCTGAACCCCCTCTTCAAAGCCTCCTTATAGGCATCAAGTATTTTCCCCCTCCCCGCAAAAGCACAGACCAAAACAAGATGACTCGAACGAGGCATATGAAAATTGGTGATCATCCCATCTATTACCTTGAACCTATACCCAGGCGTGATAAAAAGATCCATCCATCCACAGCCTGGCTTTACAACCCCCTCTTTATCAGAACACCCTTCGATGGTTCTCACGGCTCCTGTTCCACAAGCTATAACTCTTCTCCCTTCCCTTTTGGCCAAGTTTATCTCCTTTGCGGTCTCTTCAGGCATGATGTAAAATTCGGGGGGCACATTATGATCTTCCACGTTCTCACTTCTTATAGGTCTAAAACTCCCAAGTCCCATGTGAAGGGTGAAATAGACGATCTTCACCCCCTTCTCTTTAAGCTCTTGAAGGAGTCTTTCGGTAAAGTGAAGTGCTGCGGTTGAAGCAGCCGTGGAGCCCAAAGTCTGTGAGAAGATGGTCTGATAACGTTCGGGGTCCTCGGGTTTTTCTTTAATGTAAGGAGGAAGAGGAAGTTCACCGTATTTCTCCATAATCTCGTAAGGATCGCTTCCCTCGGGAAAGGCTATGATCTTTGTACCGTCCTTTTTCCTTTCGAGAACCTTAAGTTTAGCCTCTCCAACAAGGATCTCCGTACCTGGTTTTAAACGTCTGGAAGGCTTAAGAAGGGCCTCCCATCTTCCTTCGCCGAGGTCTTTCAGGAGAAATACCTCACATTTTCCTCCTGTCGTTTTTTTTCCAAAAAGCCTCGCCTTTATGACCTTTGTATCATTTAAAGCTAATACATCCCCCTCCTTTAAAAAGCGCGGCAAATCCCGAAAAAGGGCCTCCTCGATTTTACCATTCTCCTTATAGAGGACCATCAACCGAGAAGCATCCCTTACGGGAGCAGGTTTTTGAGCAATAGCTGACTTTGGAAGTTCGTAATCGAAATCTTCCACCCTCATACTTCCTCTTCTTCCACCTTGACGAGTTCTTCAAACCTCAAATCCATCCCTAAAATACCCACGATCTCCTCCTCCTCGTTCCTTATAGGAGCCGAAACCGTTATACATAGGGCACCGGTTATTCTGGAGGTATAGAAGTTTGAGATATAAACCTTTCCTGACTTAAGGGGTTCGATGAACCAATCCCTATTTGAGAAGTCCTCATCAAGCCCTATCACTTCGTATTTGGCCCTATCTTCCGGATGGCAAATATTGCGAGTGACCTTTTTGCCCTCTAAATTCACCACGTAAAGGAATTGTATAAATGGATACTCCTCAAGCACTTTGGCCAACAAGAGTTCTTGACGCTTCGGATCCATTGAGCGTATCTCGGGATGCTCCACAAGTTTTTCCGCCAAATGGGCAGCCATTTCGTAAGCTCTTCGTTTTATCCGATCGAAATCGGAAACGAAAAGCTCAGGCAGATACTTTCTGACCTTTCGTTCCAATTCTTCAGATGAAATGTTGGTGGTACGTCCCTTTTCATATTGCTCTTTAACCCATTTATAAACCTTTACAACTCCGGGATGTCGTTTATCGACCCGCTTTTCGGGCGGCAAAGCGAAGTAAGAGTTTATCCAATAAGCAATACCAGCGGTTCCCGATTTATCGTTAATGGCTATAGCAATAGGCCTCTTAAGGATCTTTTCGGTGTCAAAGCTATTATAAATCTCCTCATTCTTTATGAGACCGTCTATATGGATACCCGCACTTGTAAGGTTAAACTCGGCACCTACAAAGGGCTGGTTTTTAGGGATTCTTTCTCCTATTACGTATTCATAATAATTCTTTATATCGGTAATTACGGTGGTATCAATGCCGTGATGGTTACCGGTGAGGCTTATGTATTCTATTATCAAGGCCTCAATAGGGGTATTGCCCGTCCTCTCACCAATACCCAAAAGGGTTCCGTTTACGGCCGAACAGCCGTAAAGCCAAGCGGTAACTCCATTGATCAAAGCTTTATAAAAATCGTTATGACCATGCCACTCAAGCTGTTCAGAAGGAACCCCTGCTTCATCCACCATGGCCCTGACCAGTTTAGGAACACTTCGAGGTAGAACCGTCCCAGGATAAGGAACCCCTACGCCTAAGGTATCACAAAGGCGAATCTTTATTGGAATACCGCTCTCCTCAGAAAGCCTCATTAACTCTTGAGCAAAGGGGATCACAAATCCGTAAATATCAGCCCTAGTGACATCCTCAAAATGGCATCTTGGCCTTATTCCATGTTCAAGAGCCGCCTCTACAACCCTTAAGTAATCAATCAAAGCCGTACGGCGGTTTTTGCCAAGCTTAAGAAAGATGTGATAATCCGAAACGGAAGTGAGAATCCCCGTCTCCTTTAAGCCCATTTCCTTTACCAGCTTCAGGTCTTCCTTGTTAGCCCTTATCCATCCCGTTATCTCCGGATACTTGTAACCAAGCTCAAGACATCTCTCTACCGCCTCCCGGTCCCTTTTGGTATAGATGAAAAACTCGGTCTGACGGATCACTCCAGCTGCTCCTCCAAGGCGGTATAGGAACTTGTAAAGGTCTACCATCTGTTCTACCGTGTAAGGAGGCCTTGATTGTTGACCATCTCTAAAGGTGGTATCCGTGATGAAAATCTCGTCGGGAGGATCAATAAGCTCAACCCGATGATCGAATACGGTTCTACAGATCTCTTCATAGGGAAATATGTCTTTAAACAACTCGGGTTTATCCACGTCCTCAAGTTGAAACCTCTGCTTCTTTACCACGTGAGTCAAAAAACCACTTTTTTTCCTGCCTCGAAGTTCAACCATCCCTTTCCTCCTTTAAGGCATTCAAAGTATTATTAATAAGTACTACTTTGCCCATTGACAATACCTAATTTGGAGGAACGATGCGGTATCTTCTGAGCGGATGTGCGGGGTTTATCGGAGCTGAAGTCTCAAGGTTTTTACTCCACCAAGGGCACGAGGTGTTAGGAATAGATAACCTTGACGAAGCTTATGAGGTTAATCTAAAGAAATGGCGCCTTAAAACTTTAGATGGCTATCCCGGTTTTACCTTCATCAAGGCCGACATTCGGAATCGGAAAAGGCTTGAAGAGATATTTGCGCGTTTCGGTCCCTTTACAGCCATAATAAACCTGGCGGCAAAAGCTGGGGTAAGAAATAGTATCATTGATCCTTGGTCCTATTATGAAACGAATCTCATCGGGACCTTAAACCTTTTGGAGCTTGCCCAAAAACATGGGGTGAAAAAATTCGTCCTCGCTTCAACTTCAAGTGTGTATGGCGAAGGAGCCAATGTGCCCTTCCATGAGGAGATGCCAACTTCAAAACCCCTTTCTCCTTACGCAGCTTCAAAAAAAGCCGCTGAGACGCTTTGTTATTCTTATCATCACCTTTACGGAATTGATATAACTATATTCAGGTATTTTACCGTTTACGGACCTGCGGGAAGACCAGATATGGCCTACTTTAAATTCATCAAGTGGATAGTCGAAGGAGAACCTATTCTGCTTTACGGTGATGGTTCTCAAAAAAGGGATTTCACTTATGTAAGAGATATCGCAGAAGGAACAGTCTTGGGTCTTAAAAGCTTGGGGTACCAGGTGATAAACCTCGGAAATGATAATCCCCAAACCCTTTTGGATCTCGTTCATTTACTTGAAAAACTTACGGGGAAAAAGGCTCGAATAAAGTTCTTACCTCCTCATCCTGCAGATATGAGGGAAACTTGGGCCGACATAAATAGGGCTAAAACGCTCTTGGGATGGACTCCCAAAACGACCTTTAGGGAGGGGCTTCTGAAGACACTAGAATGGTACCTGGAAAATCGATCTTGGGTTAAGGAGATAACTCTTCCTTAGCCTTGACACCCTTCAATGCCTCTCTTACCATCTTCCACCGGGAGGAGGTTAAATGAAATATTCGAAATATCTATTGCCCACTTTGAGAGAGGATCCCCAAGAAGCCGAAGTAATAAGCCATAAGTTGATGATTCGAAGCGGAATGATCAGAAAAGTGGCCTCTGGTATTTATGAACTTTTGCCCTTCGGCCTTAGAACCATGAGAAAAGCGGAAAAGGTGATAAGGGAAGAGATGGAACGGATCGGGGCTCAAGAGGTGTTATTACCGGTGGTTATCCCCGCGGAATTATGGAAGGAAAGCGGAAGATGGGATGAATATGGTAAGGAACTTTTGAGGCTTAAAGACAGACACGAAAGGGATTACTGCCTTGGTCCAACTCATGAGGAAGTAGTAACCGACTTGGTGAGAAGAGAAGTTCGCTCTTACCGGCAACTGCCCCTTTGTCTTTTCCAAATTCAAGTGAAGTTCAGGGATGAGATAAGACCTCGCTTTGGTGTGATGAGAGCAAGGGAATTTGTCATGAAAGACGCTTATAGTTTTGATGCGGACCAGAAGGGGCTGGACGAAAGTTATTCCAAAATGTACGAGGCTTATGAGAGGATCTTCCGCCGTCTTGGTTTAAACTTCAGGGTCGTGGAAGCGGATACGGGCTTAATCGGAGGAGAGTCTTCTCATGAGTTTATGGTTTTGGCTTCAACAGGGGAGGATATCATTGTCACCTGTAACACCTGTTCTTATGCGGCTAATATTGAATTAGCCCAAAGGCGGAGGGCAAATCTCAGTAAAAAAGAAATAACTTTCCAAACCCCCAAACCCGTAAAAACACCTGGGATGAAATCCGTCGAAGAGGTATCAAACTTCCTCGGGGTGGAACCCTCAAAATTAATAAAGACCTTAATCCTTCAAACCGACAAAGGTCCCATTGCTGCCTTAATTCGGGGTGATCACGAATTGAGTGAGACCAAGTTAAAAAGGATCCTTAACTTAAAAATGGCGGAACTCTGCGATGAAGAGAGCATACTTTCTTTAACCGGCGGACCTCGGGGGTTTTCAGGACCTATAGGACTCCCATTGATGAAAATAGCCGATTGGGATTTGGAAGGAGCCGAAGGAATGGTGGTAGGAGGTAATCAGGAAGGCCTTCATATTGTGGGAATAAATGTGGGAAGGGATTTTGAGGTTGACCTTTTTGCGGACATAAGAAAGGTAGTTCCCGGAGACCCTTGTCCCAAATGTGAGAAGGGGAAGCTCGAGCTTTACCGAGGAATAGAGGTAGGACACATCTTTAAACTTGGGACCAAATACAGTAAGGCCATGAAGGCCACCTTTCTGGATCGAGAAGGGAAAGAAAGGCCTTTCGAAATGGGATGTTACGGAATAGGAGTCGGAAGGACTGTAGCTGCCTGTATCGAACAACATCACGATCAAGACGGCATGATCTTCCCCATGAGTATGGCCCCCTTCCAAATTTATCTTTTACCAATCAATGTAGATGACCCCAAAATAAGAGAAACAAGCGAAAAACTTTATCGTGCTTTTTCTGAAAACGGCATAGAAGTCCTTTATGATGATCGAGAAGAAAGACCCGGTGTAAAATTTAAAGACGCCGATCTTTTGGGAATACCCCTGAGGATGACCATAGGGGAAAAAGGCCTCAAAGAAGGGAAGGTAGAAATCCGGATCCGTAAGACCAAAGAGGTCATCTTGGTGAACCTTAGCGAGGCCTTAGAAAGGGCAAAAGAGCTAATTGAAAGAGAATTAAAAAGTCTCGAAAGATGAAAATCTATAGTTTAGGGACAAGTACCCGGTCAATTGAAGAGTTCATCGACCTTTTGAAGAAAAATGGGGTGAAGAACGGTATTGATATACGTCGATTCCCTAAAAGCCGTTTGCCCCATTTTTGTCAAGAGGCTCTAAAGAAAGCCCTTGAAGACGCGGGGTTATCCTATCACTACTTGGGTGACTCCCTTGGAGGATTCAGAAAAGGAGGATATGAGGCTTATATGGAAAGCTCGGACTTTAAGAACGGATTCGAAAAGCTTAAGGAAATTGCCCAAAAGGAACTTAGCGCCTTTTTTTGTTGTGAGAGATTTCCCTGGAGGTGCCATAGATGGTTTATAGCTAAGAAACTCAAACAAGAAGGATTTGAAGTAAAAAACCTTTACTAAGGAGAAGTTGGATGAAAAGGACTTGTTACTGTGGAGAACTCGACCTCAAAGATGTGGGACGGGAAGTAATCCTTATGGGATGGGTCCAGAGTATAAGGGACCACGGAGGAGTAACATTTATTGACCTGAGGGATAGAGAAGGCATCGTTCAGGTGGTTTTTAACCCCGAAGTATCTAGAGAAGCTCACCAGCTCGCTCAACAGTTAAGCGACGAATACGTCATCGTGGTAAAGGGATCCGTCCAAAAAAGGCCTCCAGGTACGGAAAATCCAAAAATTAAAACGGGCCAAATAGAGGTCATTGGAACTTATTTAGAAATACTCAATACCTCAAAGCCTCCCGTTTTCCCCATCGAAGATAAAGTGGAGATTGGGGAAGCGGTGAGGTTAAAATATCGTTATCTTGACCTCCGCCGACCCTCCATGTTCCGAAACCTTTTGTTGAGACATAAAGCTGCTCAATTGATAAGAAACTATCTCTCTTCCAGAAATTTCATTGAGGTGGAAACACCTTTTTTAACCAAATCTACCCCCGAGGGGGCAAGGGATTTTTTGGTTCCCTCAAGGCTGAATCCGGGAAATTTTTATGCCCTTCCCCAATCACCCCAGCTTTTTAAACAAATCCTCATGATAAGCGGCATTGACCGCTATTTCCAGATAGCCAGGTGTTTCAGAGACGAGGATTTGAGAGCCGATAGGCAACCGGAGTTCACCCAAGTGGATATAGAGATGTCCTTTGTCCAAGAAGAGGATGTTCAAGAACTAATAGAAGGGCTCCTTGTGAAGCTTTTTAAAGAACTCTTAGGTATCCAACTGGAGACTCCTTTTCCCCGAATCCCTTATGATGAAACCATAGAGAGATTTGGCACTGACAAGCCAGATCTTCGATTTGGAATGGAGCTCAAGGACCTGAGCGACCTTTTCCAAGAATCCTCCTTGGAAGTTTTAAAGAGAGAACTCGAAAAAGGAGGAAAGGTAAAAGGGCTTGTGATCGAAGGAGGAGCGCAATTCTCTCGGAAGGAGCTGGACGATCTTACCTCACAAGCCATAAACCTTGGGGCAAAGGGACTTGGGTGGATAAAACTCGGTGAGACCGGCTGGCAGGGTCCCCCCGTAAAATACCTTCCAGAGGGCTTAAAGGAAAAATTGAGGGAAAGAACCGGTCTTAAACCCGGTGATCTTCTCCTATTTTTGGCCGATCAAAAGGAAAAGGCCTCCCAAATCATGGGGGAACTTCGGCTTCGATTAGGAAGGTCCTTAGGACTTATAAGGGAAGGAAAATACAAATTCGTGTGGATCGTTGACTTTCCCATGTTCGAATGGGATGAAACCGAAAGCCGTTATGTGGCAGTTCACCATCCTTTCACCTCTCCTAAGGAAGAGCACATTAGCTTCCTGGAAACTGATCCGCTTAAGGTGAAGGCTAGGGCCTACGATATAGTTCTTAACGGCCATGAAATAGGGGGAGGAAGTATAAGGAATCACCGCTTTGAGATTCAAAAGAAGATCTTTCAAGTAATAGGGCTTCCTCCTGATGAAGCTCAGAGAAGGTTTGGATTTTTACTCGAAGCCCTTCAATATGGAGCCCCTCCCCACGGAGGAATAGCCTTAGGTTTCGACCGCTTGGTCATGATAATTTGCGGAAAAGAGACTATACGCGAGGTAATAGCATTCCCTAAAACTCAAAAGGGCGTATGTCCTCTTACCGGAGCCCCCTCTTTTGTGGACCTAACCCAGCTTAAGGAGTTACATATCAAACTTGACCTTTAATCTGTATAAATCAGAAGTCTCTCGTGGGGACGGATGGTCTTACCTTCCAGTTTATTCCACCTTTTTAAGTCTTCAACCGAAACCCCATAACTTTTAGCAATGCGCCAAAGAGTCTCGCCCTCCCTTACCACGTGAACCACTTTTTTGTTAGTTCGACCTTTCGATACGGTTTTGACCCCATTTCGCTCTTTTTCGGGTATAAGAAGCTCTTGTCCGATCTTAAGGTTAGAAGAATCTTTTATGTGGTTTACTACCTTCAATTCTTGTAGGCTCACCCCAAATCGTTTAGAGATTTTGAAGAGAGTGTCACCTTTTTGAACTTTATATTTCCTCAAATGATTACTTTTCACTTTCACGAACATGAGCTGTTTCTTAGGAAGCGGAAGAGCCAAAAAACATTCCCAAAAGATGGCTTCCCTACCTTTCGGAATCCTAACAGGATAGGAGGTATCCGGAGGGGTAGACTGTCTAAGCAAATGGGGATTGAGATTCTTTACCTCTTCAAGGCTTGTGTTAGCACACATGGCTACCGCTTCAAGGCTTGTCCCCGGAGGAAGGACCACCTCATCCCATTCCAAAGGAGGATCGTATTCTATATCCTTAAAGCCATACTTCTCAGGATTTTTGGCGATTAGCGCCGCGGCGATCATTTTAGGCACGTATTCTTTGGTCTCCTGCTTTAAACCGGGATATTCTATAAGTTGCCAATAATCTTCAACTTGATATCTCCTCATTGCCCTACTTACCGCCCCTTCACCTGCGTTGTAAGAAGCGGCGGCTAAGTACCAACATCGGAACTGATCATAAAGGTCTTTAAGATACCTTGCTGCCGCAATTGTTGACTTAATCGGATCCCTCCTCTCATCTACCCACCAATCCACCCTCAAGCCGTACTTAAGGGCTGTGCCCTCTATAAATTGCCATGGTCCAACCGCCTGTCGGTATGACCGGGCAGTGGGGTTAAAACCACTTTCTATCATCGCTAAATACACCAAGTCCTCTGGAAGACCGTGTTCTCTTAAAACATCCCTCATTATGGGGATATAACGCCCAGATCGCTTAAGCCATTGAGCAAACCTATCCCTCACAACAGTTTGGAAAAACTTGATAAAATATTGAACCCGATCGTTTATCACAATGGGAATATCAAAGTTTGCTCCCTCCATTTCCATAGGAGCTTCTTCCTTTATTCCTTCTGCTACAAATTCATTTGCATAGATATTTTTGTCAGAAGCAGTTTCCGCTTCTTTTAGAAAAACATTCGCCACTTCTTCGGGAGGTTTTGTCACTTGGCTTGTCTTTCTATCGTATAAAGAACAAGAAAAAAAGAAAATCAGTGGGAGAACTATCCCCAACGTTCTCCATATCATGATGGGATCATTTATCAAACCTTTTTAAAGAAGTCAACCCTCTTGACACTTATCTTAAATAGGACATATGATTGTCATCTTAAAAATATTTAACCTTAGGAGGTGGAACGATGAAAAAAGTAGGGGGCATTGTATTGAGTCTTATCCTGGCTGGTGCAATAGGTTTTGGATATGGGTGTAAGAAAAAAGAGGAAGCACCTGCTCCGGCTCCTTCTGAAAACGTCACGGCACCTGCTCCGGCTCCTTCTGAAAATCAAACACAGCCTGCCCCTGCCGAGAACCAGACTCAAGCACCCGCAACCCAAAAGGCTCCCGAGAGCAAATAAGTGGATTAGGGCTAAGTTCAACCAAGGGTCCCCCAAGCCCCCTTGCGTTAGAAGGGGGCTTGTGGGTATTTATGCCCTATAAATCGATGGGAAGCATTAACCTTCAAGCCCATAAGCCGCCTCGGGTAGATCCAGCTTTATGTAAAGCTTGTAAGAAATGTCTCGCCCTTAAAGCTTGTAAGAGTAAGGCCTTGATCCAACTGGATCCAGGCGAAATCCCCTCCCTAGATTCAAGCCGTTGTCATGGTTGTTACACTTGTGTGACGGAATGTCCTTTTGGAGCGATAGTTATCACCTTGTAGCTTGACAAGGGGTAATTTTTGTGTTTCAAAATTCATCGCTAATCTAATCCTTAGCGGGAGTAAGGGTATGCGAAGCTTTGTAATTTTCTTATTTTTGTTATGTTTCCCCTTTTTTTCATCGGCCTTAGAAAAAGAGGCCTGCTTCGAGTGTCATGGTAAACCGGAAATCTTATCCATGTCACCAGAAGAAAGAAATCAAATGGTAATCCCATCGGAAAAAAAAGAGGAATTGCCTCGAGGGCTTTCTTCCCTCTACATAGATCCGAAGCGGTTTGCCTCCTCTTCTCACGGAGGATTTAATTGCTTGGATTGTCACAATGACATATCAGATGTTCCCCATCCTCAAAAGCTTGGAAGAGTTGACTGTAGTTTATGCCACAAGGAGGTAGCAGAAGCATACGAATCAAGCGGCCATCCGGCCTTATGTTATCAATGTCATGACCCTCACTACGTTAAACCTACGCTCCAAGTTCAGGTTAAAGATAGAAACCTGCCCTGTCTAAATTGTCACGAAAAAAAGGAGCTTCTTTCTAAAGGTTACCCCCACTGTAAACATATCTTAGGAGAAAAAGTTTCCTGCACCGCTTGTCATAATGCGGAAGGTGAGAGTAGGATTTTTTTATTTGTAAAAGGGCAAACCGCTAAAGGGAAAAAAGTCGACATTAACGGCGACGGATTTGTGAGTTATGAGGAATTTAAATCATACCTTTCTAAACTTAAAAAGGAAGGAGCGAAGGTTAAAATTGAAGCAGAACTTTTACCGCTGAATGTTTCTCATAATTATGCAGTCAAAGAAGAAGCAAAAGATTGTCTCACTTGTCATTCGCCAAGATTATTAACTAAAAGGCCCATTTTACTCCTTTCAGATGAAGAAAGTCCTTTGGAAGCGGATCCTTCCATCTTAACGAGGCTCTTCAATTTTTATCCCATCGGTTCCGATCGTTTTACTTTACTAAACTTGAAGGACTTAATAAATGAAAAAGAACCAGAAAAGTTTGAAAGCGTTCTATTTAAGATAGGATGGCGGTGGCTTGATATACTGGGATACATATTCTTGATTGGAGCCATACTTTTTGTCGGCCTCCATGGGATATTGAGGATTTTAACTATCAAATGGCGTAAGAAACACGAGGAGGAGTAATATGGGAAAGAGGGAAATATTGCATCCTTTAGTGGTAAGAATTTGCCATTGGGTACATGCGGTGTGTATTGTGGTTTTGATTTTTACAGGTTTTCAAATGCGTTTTACCGAAGCCCTTAAGATGTTTTCATTTGAAGGATCCGTTAAAGTTCATAATTTTTGTGGTTTTTTAGTACTTTTTACTTTCTTCATCCTTGGAGCCTATTACGTACTCACCGGGAAATTCCAGAAGGTCTATTTACCGCGTTCGGAGGATCTTAAGAAGGTTCCCATTTATGCCAATTACTATTTTATTCGTTATTTTTTTGGGGAACCCCATCCTTTCACGCCCAAACCTGACGATAAGTTTAACTCTTTGCAAAAAATCATTTACTTCATGCTTATGTTCCTCCTGTTGCCCCTCCAAATTCTCACGGGTTTATTCCTGTGGGATCCCCTTACTTTTAAGGAAGTAATAAACTTCCTCGGGGGAATCAAAGTCATAGCGGCCGTTCATCTCTTGTTGGCCTATACTTTCTTCGCCTTTGTTATCGCCCACATATACTTAGCCACACTCGGGCATACTTTCTTCTCACACTTCAAGGCAATGATTTTGGGATATGAAGATTAATCTTCGGGCTTTTTTAAGTTGTATTTCTTGATCTTGTTGTAAAGAGTAGTCCTATCGATACCCAGAATCTGGGCCGATCGTTGGATATTCCAGTCGGTTTCGTTTAGGACCCTCAAAATGTGCGCCCTTTCAACAGCTTCAAGCGTCTTTCCGCTTTCCTCCGTAGGGAAGTTCTTCTGAAGGCTTGGAATTTCAATATCTTCAGGCGTTATCGCCTTTCCCTTAGTAATTACCATAGCCCTTTCGATGGTATTTTCAAGTTCCCTCACGTTACCGGGCCAATCATATTGCATGAGCATTCTCAAAGCCTCGTCACTTATACGTTCTACTTTCTTCCCCATCTGAAGGTTAAACTTCTCTATGAAATGTTGAACCAAAAGAGGGATATCCTCTTTACGTTCCCTTAAAGGCGGTAAATGAATGGTAATTACATTAAGCCTATAGTAAAGGTCATCGCGGAAGCGTCCTTCTTGGACTGCCTTTTGTAAATCGCGATTAGTAGCCGCGATGATCCTCACATCCACCTTTATGGGCTTTGTGCCTCCAACCCGGGTAAATTCTTTCTCTTCCAATACCCTCAAAAGGGTAAGCTGCATCTTCGGGCTTATATCACCTATCTCATCTAAAAAGAGGGTACCTCCGTGAGCAAGCTCAAACTTCCCCTTCTTCTGAGATATGGCATCGGTAAAGGCGCCTTTCTCATGGCCAAAGAGCTCACTTTCTAAAAGCGTATCCGGTATGGCCACACATGAAACAGCCACAAAAGGACCATTCGCCCGAGGGCTTTCGTTGTGAATGGCTCTGGCCAAAAGTTCTTTCCCCGTCCCACTCTCTCCAAGGATGAGGATATTGGAGTTGCTTTTTGCAACCGTACGAGCAAGCTCAAAAATCTTCTGCATTTTGGGACTTTTGCTCACCAGATCGTGAAATCGATATTGTTTGGTAAGCTCTTTCCTTAAAAAGGAAACCTCTTTTAAAAGCTCTTGACTCTTTAAAAGTCGCTCTATTAAAAGCGAAACCTCCTCCGGATCCAATGGCTTAACCAAGTAATCGTAAGCCCCCTTTTTTATAGCTTGAACGGCCGTATGAACCGTGGCATAAGCGGTAAATATAATGACCTGTGTATCTGGACTCTCCTTTTTGATTCTTTCCAAAAGCTCCAAACCATCCATTTTGGGCATCTTGAGGTCCACAAGAGCTATGTCCCAATTCCGTTCCTTGATTTTTTCAAGGGCCTTAAAAGCGTCTTCCGCAGCCTCCGCATTATATCCCTCTTCCCTTAACCATTCTACAAGCGACTCCCTGACGATCTCCTCATCGTCTACAACCAGTATGTTAACCTTTTCTTTCATGCCTCATTAAACCCAAGCGGTAGTTTTATAGTAAAAGTCGTCCCTTCACCCACTTTGCTCTTCACTGAAATATGTCCTTTATGAGCACTTATTATACCGTAAACCACCGATAACCCCAATCCCGTGCCCTTTTCCTTTGTGGTAAAAAACGGATCGAAAATCTTGTTGAGATTCTCTTCTTTTATACCTACGCCAGTATCAGAAATCTCCACCATCACCATTTTCTCATCGGGCAAATATCGTGTCCTTACGGTAATCTTACCTGTTGAGTCTTGAATCGCTTCAGCAGCATTTATTATAAGATTTAAAAAAGCTTGACGCAATTGCGCAGGATCACCAACAATAGGAGGAAGTTCTCCCAAATCTTTTTCAAGATATATGTTTTGCAAACTTAACCTATTAGAAATTAGCTTTACAGTTTCCTCAATTACCTCATTAATATCCACGCCTTCTTTTAAACTTGGTTCCCTCTTTCGAGCAAAATCAAGAAGATTTTTCACAATAGTACTACAACGTTCAATTTCCCTTTCCATTGTTGAAAGGTATTGATTGAATTTAGAATATACATGATCATCAGTTTGATTAAGCTTTTTCTGCATTAATCTTATGTAAGTAAGTACTCCACTTAATGGATTATTTATCTCGTGAGCTACACTTGCAGCAAGTTTTCCTAAGGCAGCGAGTTTTTCTGTTTGTAACAGTTGCTTATGAATCTCCTCGAGTTCCCTTGTCCTTTCTTGTACTTTTGTCTCCAATGTCTCCACCAGTTCCTTTATCTCTAAATTTGCCTCCTTTAATCTTTTAGCCATCGCATTAAAAGCCAATGTTAACTCACCTAATTCGTCCTTCGACGTTACAGGAATGCGATAATCAAAATCTCCCTCGGCAATCCTTTTTGTCCCTTCTAAAAGTCTTTTTGTGGGTTTATAAACGTATTCGCGTAAGAAAAGGCTTATTATCACCGAGATTAAAACCACGGTAACCCCAGCCCATGGGACAGTCCTGTAAAATAAGCGTTTTATCCGTTCGTCGGTCTTGTTCAAGGAAAGCACCACGTCAAGAACTCCCAAAACTGTTTTTTCCGGCGGATGCGCGTGACAAGGAGCTTGCCAACAAGCTGGCTCATTATAAATTGGCGTTATCATCCCATGAACTCGCCCCTGAGGAGTCTTAAAAATGCGGGTACGTTTTGGAAGATCTAACCTCTCCAGAGGTTTATCCCTCGCATGGCAAACATAGCACGCTTCAGCTTTCATATCTACTTGATGGCCTATTTCAGTGCGATCCGAAGAATAGGTGATAATGCCCTCTTTGTTAAAAATTCTTACTCTTACTATACCTTCTTGTTCACCTATTACTTTTATCGAGTGATATAAAGCATCGCGGTAATTGTGCAACATATCATACCAAAGACCTCGCACTATCACATCACTTAATTGCTCAGTACGCGAGGTTACTTCTTCCATAAGATATTTCTTTTTTGTTTGAAGATTAACGTAAGTTAATCCCCCTATTGCAATAGTGGTTACCGTGCTAACCCATATGATTAATTTAAAGCTTAAGCTCTCTTTCCACTTAAATCTCATCTCGTCTGATTCACCCTCTTTCGCACATGGCAATCTTCACACCCAATGGGCCCTCCCATTTCCCTATGGCACCCAAGACAAAGACCATGATAAGCGCCCTTGAGGCCAATACCTGCACCTCTTTTGCTTCCTTTGTAAGTATAAACTTTGATAATCTCATGGCAAGTTGTGCATCTAACTTGTTCCTGGCTGAAATGATGACATCGCGAACAATCACCCACATAATCGACGTGCGCCCCATGGGTAAACTCAACACCTTCATAACGGTTTTTCAAGATGTCAATTTTTATAACATCTAAACCCAAAACCCCCTGTCGCTACCATTATAACTGCAAAAATAATAACAGACGTACGCCCCATTTCCACACCCCCTTCATTCCTCTTCCTTCTCAACCGCATATACAGGCATACGGTTTATTATCCATCTGAGAACCCATATCTCAGCCAAAACGACGGTAGCTGTCACCCAAATCTCCATCCAGCTGGGGAAATACCTTTCGCTCAAAGGTAAATACCATTTATAAGCTATAAACACGTAATTAAATCGAGATATTGCCACACCTATCATGGCCATTAATGCTGCAATTTTTATCAAATTTATAGCTTCATTCCTTACTCCCGAAACGAGCATAAAAAGAGGTAAAAAACCAAAACCAATAACCTCAATAAGATACCATATTCCCATTTTTGAGATGACATAATTCCATCCGTATACATGAATGAACATTAAAATTTTCAAAACCAAATATGCAAACAAGGCTCCCGCACATCCTCTTGCCAATCCAATTAATATAGAATAATGCTTTTCATGTATTTCTTCGGGAATGCGATAACTAAATACTCTATGTGTTATAGAACCCTCAAATATAACCATAGCAATTCCTCCGAATATACTTTGGAGGAAAAATAAAACCGGTGTAAATTCTGACCACCACAAAGGATGAATTTTACCTTTCGCCATTAACGCTAATGCTCCTAATCCAGCTTGGTGAAGAGTTGACAAAGTAATGCCCAAGATAACAACCGGCAAGGCAATTGAATGCAAAAATTGTTTAAATCTCTGGAAGTTTAACCACTCTGCTACTACAGGTAAAAACTCAATAAATTCACAGATCGTATATAGTAAGAAATGGATGGCCACCAACCATAGAGCTGATTGAAATCCGAATTTATTTCCTATAAATGGATTAAAAGCATTCCACCATCTACCTAAATCAAGCACTAACGCTCCAGCGTAAAAAGAATATCCTAAAAGCCCTGAAAGGATAGCAGCCCTCAAGATGGGCTTGTATTTTTCAAAGTGTGCCACGTACACTACAAAGCATAAACAGAAAGCCCCACCGGCCCAAGGAACCCCTGTCATTACATCGAAAGCTATCCACAAACCCCATGGGAATTCTTGGGAAAGGTTTGTTACTGCTCCTAGTCCTTTAAAAAACCTAATGGCAATTATGATTAATCCTATAAGAATGATAGGAGCTGTTATCATATTAAATGGGGTAAAGATCGGGCCTTTGGGTTTAAGTTCGGATAAATATAAAGCTTATTACTTCTTTCCTTCTCTGGCTCATTGGCTACCTCCTTTTTTAGTGAGTTCATATACCAACCACATGCCAACGGGCCATAATATGTACACGAGATCGTCACTTTCTATGAATATCTTTGCATATTCAGGGTAAGGGGTATAACCCAAATCGGTACGGAATCCAATTTGTTCAAAAGGCACTTTAGAAAGATATAAATAAGATGTGCCCCCCACTTCATTTTCACCGTAAATATGGTGATAATATCTGTCGGGATCCTTATAAATTCTTGTTTTTGCTTCATGGATAAGATCCCTTCTTTTACCAAATATCAAAGCCTCCTGGGGACAGGCTTCTACACAAGCGGGAATCATACCCTTCTTTAAACGATCCCAACAGAGGTCACATTTCTTTATTTCTGGAATGGCCTTTTCATATTCAAATTTTGGAACGTCAAATGGACAACTGTACATGCAAAACCTACAACCTATGCAGTTTTTATCCCAGGTAACAGGGCCACTCGGTTGTTTTTTAAAAGCCTTAACCAAACAAGCTGCCACACAAGCGGGTTGATTACAATGCATGCATTGGGTTTTGACAAATACCTCTCCCTTTTCCGTTTCAAAACGATTGACCACTGTCAGTTGCTGGGTAGAAGGTTTTCTTGGGGTTTTAAACACGCTGGTATCATTTATATCAAGAACGGGAAGGCCGTGACTCTCGGCACAAGCCGCTTCACAAGCCCTACATCCTATACACCGAGTTGTATCCACCAGGATTCCCATAAACTCCGTAAACTCTTCGTTCTCCGCTCTACCCAAAATAGGCCGAACACCAATGCTTATTAACCCTATCCCTAAAGCTTTTAAAAAGTCCCTTCTGTTCATAACCCCCTCCCATGCCTTAATAGCCTTCCATATAGAGAATTTAGCATAAGTGAAAATTTGCACAAGTTTCTTGATAACTTAAGAAAACACTTAGTTTAAAACCGAAACCTTCCCTTTGGTAATAACGAGGAGACATCTCGTTTTTGCCTTTATCCCTCAGGTATTAAGAATTCCCTTGCTATTTGGTCCCAGTTTTGGGGATCTATCATTCGGACAAATCCGTTCACCGGAAGACCACCGTCTTGATACATAAGCCCAAGCTCTCCCCCAAGCCTCTCCCTTAACCTATCAAGGGTCCCTTGGATCCATCCCTTCAAGGCCTCACCCTTAAGGAGGTTCCGAAGGTCAACCTTAGGGTTATCGGGCTTAATCTTCAAAAGCCATCCCTCTCCATAGGGATCCTTAAGGATTAGACTTGGATCCTCAAGGACCTTCTTGTTTATGGCCAAAACCTCTCCACTTACCGGAGAAAGCATCTCTAAGATCTTCTCCTCTATCCTTATCCTCCAACCTATATCGCCTTGTCTGACCTTTCCTCCGATAAGGGGAAGTTCTATGGCATCGGGCCTTCCCAAAAGCTTCTGAGCGAAGTCATCAAGCCCCACCTTTACCAAACCATCCTCCACCTTTGCCCAAGTGTGACCCTGATGGTAGTAAAGAGTCTGGGGGAAGTTGAACCATCCATAAAGCGCCTCTATGGCCCTGGAAACAAGAAGGGAAACTCTGCCAACTGGTCCCATAAGGAGCCTCCAGAAGGGGAAAAGGGCAAGCCAAAAGCCCAAGATCAACAGATACTTGAGACCCTTGGTGGCGAAGAAATCAACCCATTGATACTGATAAAGCTCCATCCTTTACCTCCTTCCTAATTTCTTTTAAAAGCAATTCCTCGATCAAAACCCTCTGTTTTTCACGATCTAATGTTTTAAGGCTTTCGAATGTTATCTCCCCTCCATCTGCCATTGTGTCTTCCGAACCCAAGAACCTCGAAAGCCATTGTAACTTATGGGAAAGCTCTTGCTTCGCTTCTTCAGGGGACATTAAAGTAAGTGGAATACCAGAAATTTTCATGATCAAAATCCAACCCTTCCCATAGGGTTCTTCATTTAAAAGGCCAGGATGCTCGAGAAGTTCAAGGTTGAGTCTTCGTACTTCGCCCTCCAAAGGGGAAAGCAATTGAAAAGTGCCTTTTTCGGTTTCAAGCGTTAAAAACTCTTCTCCTATTTTCAGGATGGTTCCTTCCGGAGGTAAAGTGATTCTTTTTATGGAACCGAGCAAAAACTGGGCGAAATCATCAAGGCCTACTTTAAATCCTTCACTTTCCTCTTTGATCCAAAAATGTCCCTTTAGATATTGACGGTTAGAATCCACATAAGGCCTTCCTTCCGTTGATAAACTTAGATCACCTTTACTAACTGTAAGAAACAGAATGCACTCTTGATGCCTCTCAGTAGTACAAGGGTTTCCGAGCTCATAAACACCCGAAACAGAGAGTTTCTTAGCCGGAAACAGCTTACAAAAACTCACGTTTTCAACTTCCACAAAGGGACATACTCCATGAGGGCTTTTCTCCTTTTCTTTTGCCACCTCTTGATATACGGGACATTTCTGGTAATTGCCTTTTAGGCAAAAGTTCTCCTGGGCATAAACTTTATCCAGGGGAATGGGCTTTTTAAGAGGAAATGCCCTACAAATAAGCACTTTCTCCTCCCCAAGGAATGGACACTTTTTGTTCAGAAACCTCTCCATCTTTTTAACTCCTTACTTATTCTTCCTTATTCTCTTTAGCCTCTTCACCTCCATCAGCTATGGTTAAACCCACTTCAACAGGCACCTCTTTTCCAAAAGCCCAAACCTTAAAGCCCTCAAGCCAACCCTGAAGCGTCTTCAGCAAAGGATAAAAGATCACAAGCCCTACAAAACCTATGGCCAAAACTCCCACCGCTATAAGTATCGCTATCTTTACTGCTGCCATCTCTTTCACCTCCTTTTTATAAAGTCCACTTATTTAAAAGCAACTTGCATGCCGAAGCGAGAAAGAAAAAGGTGAATAAATATGGAGCCTTTTGGGAAGTGGGTCAAAACCGGGGGTCAAAGATGCGTTGGCTTTTTCAACGCTTCTGTTGAATTTTTCAACGCATCAAATTCTTAAGAAGAAAATCCTTACAAGAGGCGCAAAAGGTCATGCCCTTTTGGTCGACTGCTAAAATATTAGGAGCAAAGGACATGACACATTCCCTGGATGAACAATGTAGAAGCCCAAAGGTGTGTCCTAGTTCGTGTTTTATTTCCTTTATCAACCTGCGCTGAAGAATCTCTTCGTTTGAAGGAAGCCCATAAAACTCTTGCCTTAAACGGGTTAATGATACTATCCCAACTTTACCTCCTAGTTGAGCCTCTCCAAAGACAAAAGTGAGAATAGGTATAAAAAGATCAACGTCCACGATGAGCAGGGCTTTTTCCGCATCTTTTGGGAGTTTTTTGAGAAGTTCTTTGAGGATCAAGGTGGAATAAAATTGCTTTCTTCCCTTCTCATAATAAGGACGAAGATCCAGTTTTTTTATTTGAGCTATTGTTTTCAGAAAGAACTCTTTTTGTATTTGAAATCTCACTTTTTCGAAATCCACCTCCTTTATTCCTTCTGAGAAAAACAGGTAAATGTACTTTTCTTCCTCCAAACCCCCCTCCCTCTGGACATATAACCGATTTTTGGTTAATTTTAACAAAGGTCGGGATGTGGCTCAGCCTGGTAGAGCACCGCGTTCGGGACGCGGGGGTCGCTGGTTCAAATCCAGTCATCCCGACCATTAATAGGTAAAAATGGGGTGGCGGGTATTTTTCCTTTTTTCCTTTTACCTTTTGGGATCAATCCCTTTCGGTCTCTTATTCGCCAAAATGAAAGGCGTAGATCCCCGAAAAGGGGGAAGCGGAAATATAGGAGCTACAAATGTGATGAGAACCGCCGGTAAAACTATGGGCCTTTTGACTTTAATAAGCGACCTCCTCAAGGGGGGTGTACCAGCCTTTGTGGGTAAAAGCCTTTACGGACCTGAATGGGGGTTTTTGTTTGGGCTTTCTGCCTTTTTCGGTCATCTTTTTCCGCTTTTTCTTAAATTTAAAGGGGGAAAAGGCGTAGCCACTGCTACCGGGTTATACTTGGTAATTACCCCACTTCCTTTGGTTTTAAGCTTGGGGATTTTTATGATTGTCCTTCTTATCACTAGAAAGGTTTCTTTGGGTTCCATCTCGGGAGCTTTAAGTATACCTTGTTTTCTTTATCTATTAAAAGTAGAACCGCCATCTCTTTTTTCTTTGACCCTCCTCCTTTCCTCTTTTATAATTATCCGCCACTTTTCAAACATTAAACGCCTAATCGTTGGACAAGAACCGAGGATTTTTTAGCTCGAAAAATAGATCATCCTCCTTACTCTTCTTATCACTTCAGGAATTCTCTCAGGATAAAGAGGATTAATTGTCCTTCTCCATTTTTTGGAAGGACCAAAAAGATATTCATAAGGATTAGAACAACCTCGCGTAATCTTTATGCTAGAAGACAAATTTAGTTTCCGTAATGTTTCCCGTACTTTTTTTACTAATCCTTTTAATGCCTTTTTCTCATCTACATGAAAAACCACGGCTTTAGTAGGCTTCTCGAGAGTTCCTGTTCCAAATTTTCCTATTACATATTCATTAGGATATAATTCGCTAAAGGCATTTAATAATTTCAAACATTCTTCAAAGTCATTAAGGACAACAGTCAATTTCCAACAATCATAAGCAGGCCCAAGATCTATTTCTCGTTTTCCTTCTTCTAACTGTTGGAGGAATTCTTCGAGACAAGGCAAACATTTTTCATAAATTCTTCTTTTGGTTTTAGACAAATAAGGATCACTTTCGAAACTTATCCAACCTTCGCCTGATACTCTTTTGGAGAAGTAAATTGTCATTTTTCCCTTATCTTTCCTTGAAGAGACTTAAGATCCTTAGATCCAGTATACCACATCCAAAATCGCAGTTCTTCCTTTAGGGTCTCCACTCCTTTAAGTATCGCTTCAACGCCTTGAGAAGCCCATCTGAGAAAAGGAAGCCCTATACTCACCGCCTTTGCTCCTAAAGCAATGGCTTTAGCTATCTCGCTGCCCTTTCTTATGCCTCCAGAGGCAAAAATCGCTTTATCTTTTATAATCTCAGAAGCCTCCTTAAGGGCCAAAGCAGTAGAAACGCCCATTTCTTCAAAACCTGCGGGTACCTCTTTTGATCTAAGCAAACACTCAATCTTTACCCAATTTGTACCCCCTCGTCCCGCCACATCAATACCCCATATTCCGACCCCCTTTAACTTCAACATGAAATCACGCGATATCCCATACCCTATTTCTTTTATCACAATAGGATAAGGAAAACGCTTACAAAGATCCTCTAACTTCCTCAAAATTCCACTAAAATTCACCATTCCATTCTCTTGAAATACCTCCTGCAACGGATTTACATACAACATAAGACCATCTGCCCCCACTTCCTCAACCACATACATACACTCATCATACCCTATTCCATAATTAAGATGCACTAAGCCCAAGTTACTGAATAACAATATGGAAGGAGCCACATCCCTTACATAATACGTAACCTTCAACTCCGGATACTTAACCATTAACTTCTGAGAACCAAGAGCCATCCCTATGCCCATAATCTCGGCAGCTTCAGCTAATCGTTTATTGATCTCTAATGACTTATGTCCTCCCCCAGTTAAAGGAGCAATAATCAAGGGAAAACTTAATTTTTTCCCTAACAATTCTAAAGAAATATCTATTTCCTCAAAAGAAAAATCTGGAATTTGATACTCTAATTTAAAAAAATCAAAACCATTATCACCTTCATCCTCAACTTTTTCTTTGAGACAAATCTCTATTTGCTTGTCCTTTAAACTCCTTTCGTCCATTTTTAATTCCAAAGTATCTGAGCAATTTCTTCCAGATTTTCCACAATTATACATTGTATTCCAATTTCTTTACATAATTCTGCTTCTTTTTTGTCATCAGTTACATATACCGAAAATAAAATATCGACTCCAAATTTTTCGCAGCAAATTTTTATTGCTTCTTTTTTATCAAAATATTCACCCAATCTACGCACAATTATCAAATCAAAAAAATCCTTTATTCCCTTTTCTTCAAGCAATTCATGTATCTCATTGCTCAACTCTAATTGATTGGTACATATTGCGAGTTTTATTCCTTTCTTCTTTAATTCTTTTATAAGCTCAACTGCATAAGGCAGTAGTTTTGTCTTTTTAGGATATATTTGAGGTAAAAGCATTTTATCCAAATTTTTTGCTTCTTCGAGTTTTTCTTTATCCAAGGTTGAAAAAATGAAACTCCATGGATCTTTTCTCCCTTTGATGAGGTTTTTTATTTCTTCTTTAGAAGGAGGCAATAATTTAAACTTTTGGCTTATTATTTTTAAGATCTCCTCATAAGCCTCCGATGGATCAACCAATGCCCCATCAAGGTCGAATATTACTGCGTCAGGCGTGAATTTAAAAAACACAGCGCATTCAACCTGGTCTCCTTCTTTCAATTCCATCCTCTCTTTAACCTTATAAGGAGCAATAAATTCTAATACGTTCCTGTGAAGCCAAACCCTTTCTTCTGGAAAGACAAAAACTCCCTCCACCTCACCCACCTTACCCTTCAGGAAACGCGCTACACAAAAAGAGGAGGCAGGAGGAATCAAAACATAGCCTTTCGGGATTATTTTTTGCAATTTTTCAAAATCCTCCTTCTTAACCTTTAAATTCAACGTTCCAGGAAAAGGCAAAAAGCCAAATTTTTTACGAATGCCCTCTTTAACCCAATCGATATTCACAAAAAAAGCACCTTTCCCAACGCCGCTCAAAAAGTTAGCTTTAAAAGTTATTTCCCCTATCAATTCCTAACACTCCTTTTAATCTTTTCGCTACAGATAGAGGCACCTCCACCTTTTTAAAACGTTCCTTTCCATCGAGGGGTTTTGTAGCATTAATTCCAATTTTAGTAGTCTTAGGATAAAGTCCGTAAAATTGCGATTCTTCTCTATAATAAATCTTTGCCGTAGGATCAATAGGACAACCGGGTTTTTCTCTTCTTAAAAAGATACTCTTTTCAAAATTAACTCTCGTCATTAAAGCCCAAAATATTTCGTTTAAATCATTCACATTCACATCCTCATCAACAACTATAACTCCTTTGATTATTGGTTGATTTAAAAAATAATCAATTATTAAAGACACTTGTTCCTCACTTTCCTTTTGTATTTGAATTACGGCTAACATTCTGGTTTGATAAAATTTTACTTTTTTCACAAAATTAAATTTGTTTTTAAGTTTTTTAAATTCTTCAACCTCCCAAGCCAAATTGATAAGGTTTTCGACTTCAGAAGAAAATGGAAGTATTACGTGGTAAATTGGATCTTTTCTACGGGTTAATGTTTTGATAATACTCACATAGCTTTCATTAGTGAAGTAATAACCAGTATTTTCACCAAAGGGACCGTCTATTTCCTTTTTATCAGGATAAAGAAGCCCTTCTAAGGCTATTTCTCCTTCGGCAGGGATTTGTAACTCTATTATTTCTGCTTCGACCAATGGAATGGTTTTGTTTCTGAGGGCATCCGCGATTGCCAGTTTATCCTCTTCTGGTAAAGGAAGGATGGCCGAAAAAATCGTTATTGGATCAAGTCCGTTAATGATAGCTATTTCTAAAGGCTTTTTTAGTTCTTCAGCTTTTTTTACGAACAATGAGAGGGGAGGGTTAGCGATAAAGATCCTTATTCGGTTCTCTTCCACGATCTGGATTCGATGTATTCCCATTCCCCTTCGGCCTGTTTCTGGATCTTTAGCGATTACTACACTTGCAGTAAGATAAGGGCCTGCATCTTCTTCATGATGAACTAAAGCCGGAATCTCCTTCTTAAGCTCGAGCCCTTTACCATTTATTCTCACCTCTTTCACCGGTCCCCATTTAACTAAAACAGGGGGAATAGGCTTACCCCTTCTTTTTTCATACCAATCACTTATATCTTCAATGCCGCTTTCCGGACTCAAAAAATAATCTTCTTCCAAAAATAAGTGCCCAACTATTCGATAAGCCTCATAACCTTTGATTCTTTCGAAAAGAACCCCCTTTTTTATCTGCCTTTTTGAAAAATCTTTAAGACTGCCGAAATCTCCCACTGAGGAGAAATTTCATCTTTTAGGGATATAAGCCTCCCTTTTTCTCTGAGGAACTCTACCCACTCTCTCAACGTCATTTATCTCCAACCTCTCTATCTCTTCTCCTTCCTTTATCCCCCAACCTTGAAACTTCGAATACTCAATTCCCAAAAGTCCTAACACCTTGGCTATCAAATGATCGATCATTTCCTCCAACGTCTTAGGTCTAAAATAAAAAGCCATCATAGGAGGTAATATAATCGCCCCCAGATCACACGCCTTCATCATCAACTCCAAATGCCCTTTGTGAAGAGGAGCTTCCCTTACTACTAAAATTAACTTTCTTTTCTCTTTTAAAGTTACATCTGCTGCTCTGATTAACAAATTAACATTATAAGAGTTAACAATAGCTGAAAGCGTTTTTATCGAACACGGAATAACTACCATTCCATCCACTTTAAATGTACCACTTGCAATGGCAGCACCAATATTATTTATATCATAATAATAAGTAGCTAAAGACTTAACTTGATCTAAACTATAATCAGTTTCATAAAGGATAGTTCTTTTTGCAGGATCGGTAATTACAACGTGACTTTCAATACCTAAGCGCTTTAACACTTCCAATAGTTTAATACCATAAATTGCACCTGTTGCTCCTGAAATACCGATGATTAATCTATTAACTGGAAGTTTCATATTTAACTCCTTTTTCTTTTTATAATTGCTCTTTTTATATCCTCTCGCTTAACTGCATTTATACCAATTTTTGAAGAGTATCCTCTTTTTGCTTCAGGATCTATTTGTTGAGCCTTAGAATAAGAAATAATTATTACATCCTCATCTGCCCAACATCGTGTAATGATAGCCCATTCAACATCTTCTAATTCCGATAAGTTAACATCATCATCCACTACTACACATTTTTTTATCATTGGATTTGACAGAACAAAAAGTATTAAATTAGTAATTAACGGTCTTTCTTTTACTTCTTTAACCTGAATAAGCACCGATGAACCAAAAGTCTTTTTTATAAACCTTATGTTAATCACAAAAGGGAAATTCTCTTTAAGCTTTTTTTCTAAAAAAGCCTTACTTACAAAAGTAAGATAGGTATCCGCTTCCCAACCAGTGGGTAAAAGGGCGTGATAGTAATAAAAGGGTTTTTTCAAAAAAGCCTTCTTTATCCTCACGGTAGGACTTTTTTCGACCGTGTGATAGAACCCACTTACCTCTCCAAGGGGGCCATCTTTTCTCTCGTCTTTAGGATCAATGTGCCCTTCGAGGATTACCTCACAGCCGGAAGGAATGTCTATTTGGGGAAAGGAAAAAGAAGGCATCACTTCTATTCCCTTTCCCAACAGGGAAGAGGCCACTTCCAGTTTATCGATCCCTTCATGGATCCTCATGGCCATGGCTAAAAAAACCAGGGGATGATGTCCAATGGTGATCACTATGGGCATACTTTCTCCCTTTTCCCGATAAAGCTCCAATGTGTCCTTTAAGGGTGGATTCAGAAGAGCTATACCTAGTTCGTTCCCGCCTCGATATTCCATCCTATAGACCCCACGTCCCACCGTCTTTTTTTGAGGATCCCAAGAAGAAGCGACACCAGTAGTTATGTAAGGTGCTGAATCCTCTTCGTAATGATGAAGGATCGGAAGAATCTCAAGAAACTCTTTTACCTCAATCTCCTCATATTCATCCATCTTTTGTGGCGAACTTATTTTCTCTCCACGTTTTTCAATTCTTTTCAAAAACTCCTCTGAAGGCTTTTCGCCCCAAAAGATTTCCCATACCTCTTCTGTAGGTAAAAGATTAGCCACCACTTTTGCCTTATAACCTTTTACGTTTTGGAAAATCAAAATTTTATTTTCCTTCGATAAATCTTCTATTAACTGAGGAAGCTCCTCTCTTTCTACTTCTTCTTTCACTTCCTTTAAAAAAGCTTTTTCTTCAGCGGTTTTCAAAAATTCCCGAAGCCTCATCTCAATAAGGTTTCAATATCTCCACTATCTTTACCGAACAAGGATGATCCTTAACGAGTTGTCCTCTTCCGAGCCTTACCCAGAGTCTATCCGGGTATTTATCAGGATCCTTCGAGATGATCAATTTGGCGCATAGACACTTGTACTTCTTTTTTCCAGGACTAAGATCCCTTATAACTCCTACTATTTCCTCTTCGTCCTTTAAGTCCTCAAAGTTCTTATTGATAAAGATATCATATTCAGCCATTTTTAACCCCCTTTGTTTGAGTTAATCCTTAAAACCATAAGCTCTCCAGTTTTCAAGAACTTTCTTCCTAATTTCTTCGGGATAAACGTTGTTAAAACTTACCTTTATGGGTACAAGGGGTTTAGGCCAATCAAGAGGAAATGTACAATCCAAAATCACCTTTGGAGCCCTTTGAGAAAACCGCTCCTCAGGGCTAGCAAAGGGATTAAGAGGGGTCCCTACCCCTTCGCGCATCAAAATGGTACCCCTTACAGGATGCCATTTGGTGCAAATGGCATGAATAACGTCATCTAAACTGTAGACATCCGTTTGGTCATCCACAACTACCACTATGTGAAACCAGGGAGCAGCTTTGCTTCCTAAAACCAAGGAACCAACCTGCTGGGCGATGTTGGAATAAACCGGTTTTACTCCTATTACCAAAAGGTGATGCGTGGACTCTGGCCACATGTAAACCCCAGTAACGGGCAAACCTTGACTTTTAAGCAGCTGCTCCATATCCATCGCCAAGGTAAAGGACCTTAACAGCTGCCCTTCATCAACTGGAACCCCCATATTAGAAACGGTCAATATAGCGCCTTTTCTCATGGTAATGGCCTTTATCCTATAGACGTTCCTCTTATCCCTGGGGCTTGTCCTATAACCCGTATATTCCCCAAACGGAGCCTCTTCTAAGCGAACGTTTGGCAGCAGTTCTCCTTCTAAAATGATCTCCGCTGTAGCTGGAACATACAAATCACAGGTCTCGCACTTAACAAGCTTAACCGGCTCTCCCATAAGCTGACCGGCAAATTCGGGTTCAGGTAAAGGGGTAGGTGCTAAACTGGCTAAGGCGCTCAATGGGTCAGGCCCTATGACAATGGCTACGGGCATAGGTTTGTTAAAAGGCTCGTACTTTTGATAAAAGATCCGCCCCATATCGGAAAATGGCAGAACCGGACCAACCAGCGTCTTCTCATCAAATATGGCAAGTCTATACATCCCCCAGTTTACAAAACCCGTCTCTTCATCTTTGGCCACCACAAAATGCCATGTCCCAACATACCTGCCCCCATCACCATCATGAACCATAGGAGCAGGAAGCTCAAACACATCCACCTCATCCCCCATAATGACCATTTCCTTACAGGGAGCATCCTTCTTATCCACTATTTCAGGTTTATAAACTGGCCCACTCGTCCTTCTCCTCCACTCTTCAACAATATCAGGAATAGAAGCCTCAGGACTCAATCCCAAAACCACCGCGAGCCTTCTCCAAGTAGCTATGGGAGCTCCCAAAGCCCTAAACTCTGGATAATCCTTTATTTTGTGAAAGAACGGAGCGGGCCCCTTCTTTTCACATACTCTTCTTACAATTGCACCCAATTCCAAATCCCAATCAACTTCTTGCATAATGTCAACAAGATCACCACTTTTTCTCAATGCCTTAATATACTCTCTATTGTCGATAAAATACTTATAAGCCACTTCTTCCACCTCCTTATTGCATACTTTTGTAAAGCCTTAAAAATTCATTCACTACTTCTTCAGCAAATTTAGCATCTAAAATATGATATGGCAATACCTTTACCGTTATTAGTTTATCAAAATTTTTTATACCTTTGATAAACTCTTTTCGTGCTTCTTCATCATCTAAAATCTTTCCCTCACCATCATATATTGAAAACCCTTTTTCTGGTATAAGAACCGTTATTTTTTTCCCTCCATTCTTTAATTTTTCTCCAATTTTGATAGCAAAATCGTATAATTCTTCCTTTGTTGTTCTATAACTCCAAACAGAAGGATTATGTTTTACATATTTTCTTTCTTTAAATCTTTCGTCTTCAGGTAAAGTTGCAATTATGTCGCAAGAACCTGGGACATAAATTAAAGGAAGTCCTTTTTTTATGGCATTTTCATACCTATCTTCCGGAGGATAAGAAGTTCCCCCACAAAGGTATTCCAGATAATCATTTGAAAGCTCAATCACCCCAGCGGTAATAAGTCCTTCTTTTATTGCCTCTTCAAGGCTCAGAGGACCGTACCCCCATCCGTGGAAGGTTATGGGTGTAAAACCACTCTCCAGAAGTTTTTTTCTCACTAAAGCCGTAAGGCCTTCTACGTTTCCTTTGGCGCAAAGGGCTACTGTCTTTTCCTCCATCGCCTCAAATTCGCACTGGACCATCCCACTTATGGCCCAAGCCGCCCTCAAAAGGATCGATTTGGTAAGAGGGTTTAAACCCGCAAGATCCACAGGACTATTAAAGAGACAAAGGTCCTTCCCTCTGACGACCCTTTTTATAACTTCAGGGTTTGAAGCTTGGGTACTTACTAGAACCTTAGGGAAACCAAGGGGAAGGCCTTGCATAACAGTTCCCCAGAGCAAAGTCCCCATGCTTCCCCCGAAACCGATCATCCCCTCTATTTTCTTCTCTTTTATTAGCTCTTCTGTTATCCTCTGAATTCCTTGAGCCATTAACATAAGGACTTCACCTTCATGAGGTATCCCTTGTATCTCCTGAAGAGAAATCCCCGCGGCTCGAGCTACTTCTTCTCGTCTAATATGAGGTTCAAAAAAAGGAACTCCTTTAATGCCACCATCTATCACGAGAACCTCATTACCAAGATCTTTCAGCACCTCATAAAGATACTCCGCCTCTTCCCCTTTTGTATCTAAACAAGCGCCTAATAGGATGGTACGCCTTTTAGGCATCAAAAAACCTTATCGATTATCTCTTCCCATTTGCCCTGGACCTTGAGGATAAACTCCGCCACCTCCCTCACCACACCCATCCCTCCTCCCACTGAGGTCACGTAATCGGCTATCTCACGAGCCTCCTGAGAAGCATCCGCTGGTGCTACGGAAAAACCGGCTCTTTTCATCATCCCAAGGTCTATCATCTCATCCCCTATATAAGCCATCTCTTCGTCAGTAAAGCCGTATTTTTGTTGCATTTCCGAGATCAAAGCCATTTTCGCTGAACTTCCCCAAAGAAACTCCTCCGGTACCCCGTATATTTTTCCCACTGCCTGATCCGCTCGAGAAATTTTGCTGGTGAGAAAGGCCGTTTTTATGCCTGCTTCGTGTAAGAGCTTAAAACCCCATCTATCCTTAAGGGAAAACCTCTCCGATTTTATCCCATCTTGGGTGTAATATAAGGTGTTATCCGTCAAAACCCCATGAATGTCTATCACCACAAAACGCACCTTTTTTGCCTTTTCCACTGCTCCTTCTTTCACAATAGCACCATCTTTTACCTTAATGTGCTGCATCTTCAACCTCCTTTCAAAAAACCGGTTATTTATATCCCATCTTGGTGACTTTATCGACCCACTCTTCCCAAACTCCTTTAGCTCTTAAAATGAACTCGCATAATTCCCTCATTGCCCCCCTTCCACCTGGAAGGGAAGTTACATAATGAGCTACTTCTTTAACCTCATCTGATGCATCTGCTGTTGCAACTGCAAACCCCACTTTCTTCATGAAGGGGATGTCATAAGGTTCACATCCCACATAACATATCTCCTCATCAGAGACCTTATATTCCTCTTTTATTTCCTCGAACTTTTTTGCTTTCTCTTCAAAACTTGTTCGGTAATAGTATTTTTCCAGCTTCAACTCTCGAGCCCTGTATAACCCTTCATCATCGATGGAAGTGCTATCGAGAAAAATAGGAATTATCCCATTTGCCGAAAGGGAAAGATCCCCAAAACCGTCCATGTGCCAGAACTCATACCGACGATTCCCCTCTTGATCACAATAAACAACATTGGGCGTTAACACGCCATGAATATCGTGAACGACCATCCTCACTTTTTTCGCCTTTTCTTGAGCTTCCTTCAAATCGCACTTCATTATGCCCTCCTTCCTTAACTTAAAATGTCACTTAATCCAAGCTCTTCCTTTCTCATTTTTATTCGGTTAACCACCTCTTCATTTAACTTCACCAAGATCGGCTTTTGTTCCCATTCAAAAGGTATGGTAGCGTTAAGTATTATTCTTGAAGTTATAAACTTATTGGGCTCATTAAGGAGGGCTGGGTCAAGAGGCGTAGAACGCCCTCGTTTTATAATCTCCGTCCCCCTTTCGGGAAGATATCTAACACTTAAAGCCCACCACACCCTTGGAAGGTCATCGGCCTCAATGTCGTCGTCAACAATAATTACCCCCTTGGTTCCATACATGCCGGTATTTGTACCCAACACCGCATGGGCTACCTGTTCGGCATGACCAGGATACATCTGCTGAACAGAAACAATTACCCAATACCTTCCTGCTGCTTCAGGCAAGGTATGAACGGATTTGATCCCAGGGATTCTCATGGCATCAAGTTCCATCCAAAGAGAGGCGTTTCTGGCAAAGGCATAAAGCACATGATTATCCCCTACGGGTCTACCAACGGTGTTACAGATGAGAATGGGATTATTTCTGTGATAAATCCTTTTTATCTCGATAACCGGCTTAGGGAGCGGCCTGAAAAACTCCTCGGTATAATACCCCGTATATTCACCAAAAGGCCCCTCTTCTTTCAAAATCTTAGGGTCTATCTGTCCCGAAATCACGATCTCCGCATCGGCAGGAATGGGGAGACCTGAAAGTTCCTCTTTTACCAACTTAAGCGGTTCACCCCTTAAAGTACTTACCACATCATAAGCGCTTTGAACCCCAGGAAGGGTTGCCGCACTGGCAATCCCTAACAAGGGGTCACCTCCCACTACCACACAAACGGGCATTTTTTCTCCCATTTTTTCATATTTTTTCAAAATACGGTCCGTAGTTTTCCCTTTTAAGATTTGTACCCCTAGATGATGTTCATCATGAACAGCCATTCGAAAAGTTCCAAGGTTTATCCTTCCGCTTTCGGGATCCTTAGTAACCATATATACCGCTGTACCAAAATACCGATGCCCATCGGCTTCATAGAACTTGGGAACCGGAAAGGAAAAAATATCAGCCTTTTCTCCTTCACTCACATTCTCTAAAATAGGACCACTTGAAACCTCCTCCGAAACAACAGCTGCTTTCTTTTCCTTAAGCACACTTAACCAATAACGCGTCAATTCAACCATAGACCCCAATTCGGGCTTACCCAAAATAGAAGCCAATCTCTTAACAGTAGCATAAACCCCTATAAGAACCGGACTTTCGTACCCCTTAACGCGCTCAAACAACAAAGCCGGTCCCCCTTTTTCCTGAACCATCTGGGCAATATGCGAAAGTTCAAGGTTCCAGTCAACCTCCGCTTTTATCCTCCTTAGCTCTCCCTTTTCCTCCCACATCTTTATAAAATCACGAATATCCATTCTTCCCCTCCTTTATCGTTTTTTCTTTATCTCTTTTTCAATTTTTTTCTTTAAAAACTCTTTAAAAGCATAAGTGACTGGCGAAAGCTTATAGTCCGCATGATATACCAAAAATACAGGTACAACGATCTTACCCTCCTTGAGCCGTAAAGATAGAACTTCCCCCTTTTCCAATTCCCTCCTAACACAACTGATAGGAAGAAAACATAAACCAATCCCATCAAGTAGAGCCCTTTTCACATAAGTAGTACCGTTTAACTCCATCACTATGGATGGCCTGAAACGGGCTTTATAAAATAATTCCTCTAACCTAATCCTTAGGGCTGACTCTTTGCCCTGTAGAATGAAAGGTATATCTTTTAAGTCTTGCAAGGAGACTTCTTCACTTCCTTCAAATAATTCCTGATATTTACTAGGAATTATGCAGTTGAATTCTATAGCAGTAAGCTTATGTATTATAAGATTTGGAGGGAATTTAATGTCTCCTACAATACCTAATTCAAAAATTTGATTCTCAATACCCTTAACAACTTCTATACTTGCTCCTTCTTGAATAGAAAATACTATTTCAGGATTATTCTTTCTAAACTCATTTATGAGTTCGAAGAGAAAAGAATCAATCACGACTGAAGGAGCACCAATTCTAACAACTCCTGTTTTACATAGATATCCATTTGTAATCCATCTTATTGTGTTTTCTAGTAGTCCGATTATCTCAAGAGCACGTTTATACAATAGCTTTCCTTCTTCAGTAAGAGTCACACGCTTATTGTAACGATTAAAAAGTGTAACGCTTAGGGCTTCTTCTAATTTTCTTATAGCACTACTTACTGCTGGTTGTGTCTTTTGCAAATTTTCTGCCGCTTTACTGAAACTCCCCTCCTTTGCCACCTCACAGAATTCCATAAGGTGAGCTAACCAAATCTTTAGTTTCTTTTTTTCATTCATCCTTTTACAATTTTTACACTTTTGTCCTAAGTTTATAACGTTGTATTTTGCCTGTTACGGTCCGAGGCAGTTCTTTAACAAACTCGACTGCTTTAGGAACCTTAAATCCGGCAAGTTTCTTCCTCATGAACTCAATCATGTCCCTCTCAAGCTCTGCACTTGGCTCAAATCCCTCCCTTAATACCACAAAAGCCTTTCCTTTTATTAATCCTTCTTCCCAAGGAACTGCTACTACTGCACATTCTTGAACTGCCGGGTGCTCGAGTAAGGTGTTTTCGATCTCAAGGGGGGCTACCCATTGTCCGCTGAACTTGAGCATATCGTCGGCTCTTCCTTGATAGGAGAGGTAACCTCCTTTTTCTCGAAGAAAGAGGTCACCTGTTTTGAACCAAGGGCCGTAATATATCTCTTTGTTCTTTTCATGCCTTCTCCAGTAACCAGGGGTAATACCATCATTGTTAAGCCAAAGCTCACCTATCTCCCCTTCTTGGACTTCCTTTCCCTCTTCATCCACAAGTTTTGCCTCAAACCCTTCGAGAATCTTACCCGAGACTTCGGGATTTTCTACTAAATTGGGGTTAGCGAGATATTGACCACCCACATCGGTACTTCCTAAACCGTTTATTATGGGTTTTTTGAAGGTTTGCCAAAGCTTTTCCACTATTGGAGGAGGCATCATCTCTCCGGAGGTGACAAAGGCTCGTACGGAGGAAAAATCGACTTCTCTACCCTTCTCGATTTCCCTCAACATGGCCGAGTAAAAGCTAGGGACGCTGAAAAAGAGGGTGGGCTTATACTTTCTTACAATCTCGAAAACTTCCGGAATTGTTTCAGGACTCGGCCATCGGCGCCACAGTACGGCCGAAACTCCGTACAGAGTAATGGTATCAAAGGTGGCGTTTTTGCCATAGGCGAAAAACATCTTGGAGGTGCAGAAGATAATATCATCCTCTTTAATTTCGTAAACGGTTTCACAAACAGGGGACCAGGCATAAATAAGATCGTGATGAAGGTGTATTACCCCTTTGGGTAATCCGGTTGTACCTGAAGTATACATCATATAAGCTATATCGTCCTTTGAGGTCTCCTCGGGAATTAATTCGGAAGATGCCTTCTCAAGAAGCTTGTAAAAATCCAACGTTCCGGGAAAATCCTTTCCCACCACTATAACATGCCGGAGATACTTACTCTGATCCTTAATTGGGGCCACTTTTTCTTCATAAAGGTCATCATTGACCACAACCACTTTGGCCCTTGAATCCTTAAGGAAGAAAAGATAGTCCTCGGGTTTTCCTAGGGTGTTTACAGGAATAGGAACTGCACCTATTTTCATTGAACCTAAAAGGGAATAAAAATATTCGGGGCAATCCCAAAGAACCATTAATACCTTGTCTTCGGCTCCAATCCCCAAGTCCCTCAAGGCATTTCCAAATTTATTGGCAAAATCCCTCAATTGCCGAAAGGTGATCTTTTGATCTTCATAATAAAGGGCTACTTTCTCGCCTCTTCCCTCTTCCAGATGCCTTTCGGTGAGAAAAGTACCCTGATTAAAACTTTCTTCCACCTTATACCCCAAAAACCGTTTCATCATTTTCCTCCCCCTTTCAAGATTTGATCCTTATGGGCGTAGTAGCACGCTTCATAACTAACTCAAAGGGATCTTTTTTACCTATTACCGTTGGCTTTTCCTTTTTACCCCAAACGCTTTCCGGACGAGCTTGAACCAGAAAGATGCTTTCAGGAAGATGATAATCTTTAGATATGCACCACTCTATATCCTGAGGACAACCAAAATGTTTTTCCACTTCCTTTGCAACTTTAACAAGTTCTACAACCTCTTCGTCAGTAAGACAGGGAATTTCCCTTAATTCTTCGGGAACCGGAGCATACACCATCTTCCCCTCTACTTCATCAAACACATACCATTGGTCCTTATTGAAAATCCTTCTTTCCTCGATTTCCAAAGTCACCTTATCCACCTTAAACCTATCGGGGGTAACCGAACCTGAAACCACCGCCTCCCCATACCCCCAGCTCCCCTCTATCACTACCTTGGATATATCACCATTTGAAGGATCAAGGGTAAACATCACCCCTGCAGATTTAGCATTTACCATAGTCAAGACCGCCACCCCGATAGGATCATATTCTAAAGGCAGATCCAATCTGGCTCGTGCGATAAGGGAACGGGCATTAAAGGTACTTGACCAAACCCTTTTCACGTTCAAAACCACCTGATCGGCTCCCTTCACGTTAAGATAGGTCTCATACTGACCAGGATGACTCACTGGACCTGCGGAACGCGTAGCTACTGCTGTAGGGTACATGCCCGTTTTTTCACAGAGTTTTTCATAATATTCTTTTATCACCTCTTCCATATCCTGGGGCATGGGAGTCTCTTCTACCATCCTCCTTATATGAGAAGAAACCCCCTCAAACTTCACCGTATCTCCTGGATTATTGGGATCTGCCCTAAAATCCTTCAAAAACTCCTTTATCCTCTCCATAACCCCAGTTTCCTTCATAAACCTATCATAGGCCGAAAGCCCCAAAGCATAACCCGGCGGAACCCTAAAACCAGCCTTCGTCAATTCACCCAAATTTGCACACTTTTTACCAACAACGTTGTTAAAAGAAGAATCCACCTCCTCAAGCCAATATATCCATTTCTCCATTTTTTACCTCCTCAAAACTTAGTTTAACCAAAAAAAACCAAAATGTAACACTTTTTTGTTATTCGTCTTATTAAAAATTTTTATAATAGAAATTTAAACCCCACAGGGGGTATCTCCCCCTGTGAGGTGGATTGTAGTTTTAGGAAGCTCTCTTTATGATCCTCACTACGCCGTTATCCCCATCCACTTGGATGAGGTCACCTGTTTTGATCACCTGGGTGGCTATGCCTGTCCCCGTCACTGAGGGTAATCCGAATTCTCGGGCTACAATGGCCGCATGACAGGTAACTCCTCCTATGTCGGTGACTGCTGCTTTAATTCGAGCAAAAACCGGTGCCCAGGAAGGGTTAGTAGAAGGACACACAAGGATTTCTCCTTCTTGGAGTTGTTCGAGCTCCTCAAGGCTTTTGATCACCCTCGCTGGTCCTTCGGCAACGCCTTTCGAAGCAGGGAAGCCTTTGATCTCCTCCACCTTTTCCCTTTCTACTGTGAGCCCTTTAAGCCATTCCTCAGCTTTTTCAGTGGTTATGCCCCACAGCATCACCGTGAAAGGCTCAGCTATCACTTCTGGGGCTACACCCAAAGCGGGAGAAGGAGACCATTTCTTAGCTGCCTCAAGGATTTCTCTTCTCCTTTTGGCCTTGGAAGCCCAGTCTCTTGTAGGAACACCTTCCCCAAGAGCCCAAGCAGTCACCGCATCCTCTATCAACGTGGGTATTTCTAAGCGATTAAACATGAATATGTCATCCACCTCTTTAAGGACTTTTGCTTTAACCAAAACATTTCCGAGTTCCCTTACCTTATCAAACCATATGGTGTGGAACCAATGTTCAACCCAAAAGATATGACCTTCAGAAAACCGGTAAAGGGTCAAACTGTCTCGGTAAAGTTTTTCTAAGCTCTCTCGGTCTTCCTCATTGGGAACAAGGGCTTTATATTGTTGGAAAAGCTCCTCCCTCTCCTTTTGGATGTGTCCCATAAGCCTTTCTATGCTCTCCCCCCTTTCTAACCTCTCGAGGTAACCTTTCAAATAGGAGAAGGGCAAATCCAACTTATCCTTCCAACTGCCCTCATAATGATACCATCCGCTTCCACAACTCACATAAAACCACGGATCCTTAACCTCCTCTAACCTCTGAAGCCATACCTCTCCCTCAGGGATCTTCTTCAATTCCTTTATCTTCTCTTCGGCTGGTATATCTTTCATAAGGATTTCCTTCACTCGAGGTTCGCTGAAGGCAAGACGAGCAAGAGAGGTTAATTCTTCTTGAGGCCTAAACATATAGGCCTCAACCCCTGCCACCATCTTTCCGATGGTGCTCTCCGAAATGCCTGGAAATAGCTTTTTCATGTTATCGGAGAAGGTCAAGAAATAAAGGTAGGCCAAGTTAAGGAGGTTGAAGTGATATTGCCATCCTTTGTACATAAGGTTGACCATATGATGAAAGGCCTCTATAAGCTCATAAGCCTGCGTGTAACCCCGATAAGGATGAGGAAAAACTTCCTCTGGAGGAAGGTATTTTGGAAGTTCAGGAATCTTTACCCTTTTTAATTCTTCTCCCAATTCCTTAAACCGAGAAAGCCACTCCTCCCATATCTCGTCATAATGCTCAACCGCATAAGGAACCCTTTCTTTAAAAAGTTCCGCCTTTTCTTGAACGATTTCCTCAGGAGGGGGTTCCACAGCACAGATATATTGATAACAACCCACTATCCTATGAGCTACTCCTTGAGCAGGCGGAATACAAAAGACCCTCGTATTATGTTGGGAAAGTGCAATCTGCCAAGCCTGTTGAAAAATGTGGTCTAAAGGGGGCATGGGGTCGGGGGCATGGATCTTATCAAGGTACCAGAATTGCCTTTTTTCCCATTTGGCCCGCTCTTCCTCCTCCTCACAGAAAAGGAAATGAGGAGGATACATCTCCTCCCATCCCTCAAGCTCTGGAGGAATAGCAGTCTTCACATATTCATGAGGGTCAGGAAACCTAATCTCTGCCATTTCAACACCTCCTTTTTTGATTTATTCTTAATACTACTTAAACAGAGGCTTACCTATAGGAATAACCACTTTCTTAAACTGTTCCGCCCAAAGGATAGCCGCCGACATGTAAGAGCAAAAAGCGGCAAATATTATCAAAAGCCACCCGGCCACTTTAAAGGCCGAAGGAGAACCGGTCCAAGAACCTATGCTTAAGAACAAAAAGGAAATCCCAACTTCCGCTATCCCCAAAAATATGATCCAAGAAACCTTTCCAAACGCTACAGCTAAAGTCTCGCAAAGAATAAAGAGCACAAACCAAAAAACACCCATCACTTCAGGCGTAAAAGCACCTGGCTGAGGAGAAAGAAAAACCTGTTGCCACAGCGTCAAGGCTGCCCCAATGGTGATTACCGTTCCGAATAGACCGCTTATGGTTCCCAAAACAATATCCCCCTTCCTTAACGCTATAAGACCACCTAAAAGCTGAGGAAGAACACACGCAAATAAGACACCTGCAAGCAACGGAACCGTCGACGGAGGAACCAAACCCGCAAATACAAACCCCGCACAACCCGTCAAAACAGCCACACTCTCAAGTACCCATGGCCCTGGATTGGCCCACCCATTGTTCTGCTCCATTTTTTTCAACCTCCTTAAAAAGTTTTTAAATTGAAAATCACAGTATTTTTATTACAAACAATAAAGTCTGTCAACAAACATTGTTTTATGTTTCTATAAAAAAAATAAATTAAACAAGGTAAAAACCTAAGGGAAATTTATAACAAGATTAGAAAAAATTTTGGTTTGGATTTTTTTTAAACGTAGGTGATCCAGTGGGAGTACTTCGGTAGTTCTCCTTTTACTGTTTTGAAATAAAGCTCTTGTAATTCTTGGGTTATTTTCCCAGGTTTGCCGTTTCCTATAGGGCGATCGTCTATCTCCCTTACCGGGGTGACTTCGGCAGCTGTACCTGTCAAAAATACCTCATCGGCTATATAGAGCTCGTCTCGGGTAAATCTTTCCTCTATTACGGTATAGCCTCTATCTTTGGCTAATCTTATAACGGTGTTTCTGGTTATGCCGGGTAAAATGGTCGTTGGGGGGATGGTCTTTATTATTCCGTCTTTAACGATAAATATGTTCTCTCCCGAGGCCTCTGCCACATACCCTTCTGGATCAAGGAGAATTGCCTCATCGTAACCAAGCCTTGTGACTTCCCTTTTTGCCAGAACTGAGTTCACGTAATTGCCGCAGATCTTGGCTTTGGTCATCATGGCATTTGGGTGATGCCGAATATAGGAGGAGGTTTTAGCCCGAGTGCCATTTTTCAGGGCTTCTTCCCCTAAATAGGCCCCCCATTTCCAGGCGATGATTGCCACGCGAATTGGATTATCATGAGGGTGAACCCCCATTACTCCTTCCCCTATAAACACCAGAGGTCGAATATAAGCCTCTTCGAGTTCGTTTACCCTCACGATTTCCTTACAAGCCTCCTCTATCTCTTCCTTCGAAAAGGGGATCTCGATCTGAGCTATTAAAGCTGATTGAAAAAGCCTATCGATATGATCCCTCAACCTGAAGATGCCCGAACGGCCATTGGCACATTTATAACACCTTATCCCCTCAAAAACCCCCAACCCATAATGAAGGGTGTGAGTAAGAACATGGACCTTAGCCTCATCCCATGGCACCAGCTCGCCGTTCATCCAGATGTTTTTGGCCTTCTCCATTTTCCTTTTCCTCCTTGGAGATGGTTTTGGCGATTTTATCCAAAATAGCGTTTATAAAACCCTTTGAATCCTCCGAAGAACCGAATTTCTTAGCCATCTCCACCGCCTCATTTATGGCGACTTTTATAGGTATATCATGGCAATAAAGGATTTCAAATGTCCCTATTCGGAGTATATTCCTGTCCACTCGGTCCATTCGATCGATGCGCCACCTGTAAGAAAATCGCTGAATGTGAGCGTCTATCTCTTCCCTTTTTTCCCACACTCCCTTAACTAACCTTCTTACAAACTCCTTAGCCCACTGAGGATACTCTTCTTTTTCCCATTCCTCAAGTACCATTTCCGGATCTCGCGGATCAAGGTCCAATTGATATAAGAGCTGTAAGGCTTGCGCCCGGGCTTTCCTTCGCTTCATTTTATTTCCTTAATTTCCTTAAAAAGATTAACCATCTCAACGGCAGCAAGCGCTGCATCCCACCCTTTATTGCCCACCTTGGTACCTGCTCGCTCGATGGCCTGTTCGAGCGTATCGGGCGTTATGATGCCATAGGTAACTGGGATCGGACTCTCCAGAGAAAGTTGAGCAATTCCTTTCGTTACCTCGGCGCTTATATATTGGTGATGGGGCGTACCTCCCCTTATCACCGCTCCAAGGCATATAATGGCGTCGTAAAATCCCCTTTCTACCAGTTTCTTGGCCACAGCTGGTATCTCAAAACATCCAGGTGTCCTTATAACGTGAATATCCTCATCCCGCGCCCCATGCCTTCTCAAACAATCCAAAGCCCCTTCAAGAAGCCTCTCAGTTATAAAGTGATTGAACCGAGAAACCACAATGGCGAACTTAAAACCTTCAGCTACTAATTTACCTTCTATTATCTTCATTTTTCACCTCACTTTACGCTAAGTATATGTCCTAATTTTTCTTTCTTAGTCTTTAAGTACTTGTGATTCTCAGGTCGAGAAGGTATCTCAATAGGCACTCGTTCAAATACCTCAATCCCATAACCCTCAAGCCCCACTATTTTCCTGGGGTTATTGGTCATGAGCCTTATCTTCCTAACGCCTAAATCCACAAGAATCTGAGCTCCTACCCCATAATCCCTCAAGTCAGGTTTAAAACCAAGGGCCTCATTGGCTTCGACCGTGTCCTTTCCGTGTTCTTGCAGAAAATAGGCCTTTATCTTATTGGCAAGCCCTATGCCCCTTCCTTCCTGCCTCATATAAACTATTATTCCCTTACCTTCCCTTTCTATCATCCGCATGGCCTCATGAAGCTGTTCGCCGCAGTCGCATCTCAAAGAACCGAATACGTCACCAGTAAGGCATTGCGAATGTACCCTCACCAATATGGGTTCATCAGGAGAAATCTCCCCTTTCACCAATGCCACGTGATGTTGAGCATCTACCTCACTTTCATAAAGGATGATCTTAAACTCACCTCCGTATTTGGTCGGTAAAGTGGCTTCAGCCACACGCCTTACAAGTTTATCCTTTTTGAGTCGGTATTTTATCAAATCAGCAATGGTTATAATCTTAAGACCGTGTTCTTTTGCAAACAGCACCAGATCGGGCAAACGGGCCATGGTACCATCGTCCTTCATTATTTCGCAGATGACGGCTGCCGGCTTAAGCCCCGCAAGTCTAGCCAAATCCACCGAGGCCTCCGTATGCCCTGCCCTTACCAGAACCCCTCCTCTTCTTGCCCTTAAGGGAAAAACGTGACCCGGCCTAACTAGGTCTTCGGGTTTTGCATCATCGGCTATAGCAGTAAGAATGGTCTTTGCCCTATCATAAGCCGAGATACCCGTAGTAACTCCATAGCGAGCATCAATCGAAACGGTAAAGGCGGTACCATGAAGGGCATCGCTATGTTCTTCAGGAACCATTAAGGGAAGCTTCAGCTTTTCGCACTGCTCTTCCGTTAAGGCTAAACAGATGAGCCCTCGTCCATATTTGGCCATAAAGTTTATGGCTTCAGGGGTAACCTTTTCGGCAGCAATACATAGGTCACCTTCGTTTTCCCGATCGGCATCATCAACTATGATGACCATCTTTCCTGCTTTAAAATCCTCAAGGGCCTCTTCAATGGTAGTTATCATCTTAAACCACCCCCTTTATAAAAAACCGTGCTCTTTCAAAAAGTCTTCGTCTATCCCTTTAAATTTTAAGAGCTTCTCCACATATTTTGCCAGTATGTCAACTTCCAGGTTCACCCAATCGCCCGATCGTAACTCACTTAAGGTGGTGTGTTGTAAGGTAAAAGGAACAAGGGTAACCCAAAACACACTCCCATCCACTCCGTTTATGGTGAGACTCACCCCATCGACGGCAATCGATCCCTTTTCCACAAGATAACGGGAAAGTTCGCTTGGGGCAAGGATTGAGAGTTTTGCAGTCCTTTCCTCATATTCCAAACTTAAAACCTCCCCAACCCCATCCACATGCCCGGTGACAAAATGTCCCCCGAGCCTTTTACCTATTTGAAGGGCCCTTTCAAGGTTGACCTTTATACCGGGAAAGTACCTTTTTATCTTGGTCCGAGAGAAGGTTTCCCATGATACCTCAACGAGGATTTCGTCTTTCACTTCTTCCACCACGGTCAAGCAACATCCATCTACCGAAAGGCTTTCGCCTGGGTCAATGGGTTTTAGCTCCGAAGGGACCTTCAGACGAAGGAGCCAAGTGTCTCCTCTTTTGTAAAGATCGCTCAAAAGACCTATTCCCTCAACTATCCCGGTGAACATCTTCCCTTTTGCTTAAGATCATCTTAAGTTCTTCGAAGAACTGGTTCACGTCCTTGAATTGCCGATAAACAGAAGCGAACCTCACATAAGCCACTTCGTCAAGTTTCCTCAGTTCCTCCATCACCCTTTCCCCTATCTCCAAGGAAGAGATCTCTTTTTTTCCTTGCTCTAAAACCCAACTCTCCACCCTGTCAACCAACTTCTCCAACGCGTCTGTGCTTATCGGTCTTTTCTCGCAGGCCTTTCTCACACCATTAAGGATCTTCTCCCTACTGAAGGGTTCGCGCCTTCCGTCTCTTTTTATAACAAAGGGAAGTTCTTCAGCCACTCGTTCGTAGGTAGTAAAGCGTCGCCTGCATTTTATGCAAACCCTTCTCCTTCGGACCTCGTATCCGTCTTTACTCACCCGGGAATCGATCACCCTATCTTCATCGGCACCACAAAAGGGACATTTCATCTTTTAAACCTTACCACCTCGATTTTCGCCTCATCGAGCATTTCTTTGGCCAGAGGATCTGAATAACCCTCAAGGTAAACGATCTTCGAAATGCCCGCATTAATAAGCATCTTACTACAGATAATACACGGATGGTGAGTACAATAAAGGGTTGCCCCTTTTATGGAGATACCGTGAAAAGCAGCTTGAAGGATGGCGTTCTGTTCGGCATGAAGCCCCCGGCATAGCTCATGTCTTTCTCCGGAAGGGATCCCCATCTTCTCCCTCAAGCAGCCCACATCCAAACAATGGGAAATCCCCGAAGGAGGACCGTTGTAACCAGTGGCAAGAATTCTTTTGTCCTTTACCAGGACAGCCCCGACCTGCCTCCTCAAACAGGTGGAACGGGTAGCCACCAGTCGGGCTATATCAAGGAAATACTCGTCCCAAGTGGGCCTTTGACTCATTTTTGAAATGGCCTTTATAGAGAGGAAAGGCCTCGCATAGCTCAAGGACTTTCTTAAAAACTTTCTTCTCCACTTCTTCAGAAGGATAGCCTTCGATAAGCTCAGCTATCAACGAGGCGATAATATCCATTTCCTTTTCTTTCATACCCCTTGTAGTAACGGCAGGGGTCCCAATCCTTATACCGCTTGTCACATTTGGCCCTCGGGGATCGAAAGGAATTAGGTTTTTATTAACCGTTATTCCAGCCCTCTCCAAAGCCTCCTCAGCCTCTTTCCCCGTTAAACCCTTATTGGTCAGATCCACCAGGAACATATGGGTGTCTGTACCGCCTGAAACTATCTTAAAGCCCCGATCCTCCAAAGCCTGAGCTAACCTTTTAGCGTTTTTCACCACCTGCTTTTGATATTCTCGGAATTCTTCGGTCATGGCTTCTTTAAAACATATGGCCTTCGCGGCTATTTGATGCATGAAAGGGCCCCCTTGGATTCCAGGGAAGACGGTCTTATCTATATCTTCGGCGAATTTTTTCTTACAAAGAATAAAACCCCCTCGAGGTCCCCTTAAGGTCTTATGAGTCGTAGAGGTAACAAAATCACAGTGAGGGACTGGATTCGGATGAACTCCTGAAGCCACAAGTCCAGCAATATGGGCCATATCGGCCATAAGACAAGCCCCGGTCTCCCGAGCTATCTCGCTAAATATGGAGAAGTCAATGATTCTGGAATAGGAACTGGCGCCAGCTACTATTAGTTTGGGCCTATACTTTTTTGCGAGTTCGTAAATTTCTTGGTAATCCAGAACTTCCGTCTCCTTATTTACCCCATAAGTGATGACCCTATAAAGCCTTCCCGAGAAATTAGCCTTGGCCCCGTGACTCAAATGCCCCCCATGAGCGAGGTCCATGGCCATTATGGTGTCACCAGGGTTAAGCACGGAAAAATAAACGGCCATATTGGCGATACTTCCCGAAAGAGGTTGAACGTTGGCATGTTCGGCCCCAAAAAGCTCCTTAGCCCTTTCTATGGCTAGTCTTTCGATCTCATCCACCCACTGACACCCCCCATAATACCTTTGGCCTGGGTATCCCTCGGCGTACTTATTGGTCAAAATCGAACCTTGAGCCTCTAAAACAGCCCGAGAGGCGTAATTTTCTGAGGCGATTAAAATGAGCCTCTCCTCCCTTTGGAGTTCCCCCCTTATGGCCCAAGCTATCTGAGGATCTACCTCTTCCAAAGACCTCCAAAAGGCGTTCATTTTAAATTCTCTTCCTCGATACGGTTTAATTTTTCCAGTCTCCGTAAATGCCTTCCTCCTTCAAAATCAGTAGAGAGCCATGCTTCAAGCAAACTCAAAGCCAGCTCTTCACCCAAAACCCTGGCCCCCAAACAAAGGACATTTGCATCAAGGTGTTTACGCGATTGCCTCGCCGAATATTCGTCACTTACGCTTACGGCCCTCACTCCCTTAAACTTGTTGGCCACAACCGTCATACCAAGCCCAGTACCGCATACCAAGATCCCGCGTTCCACTTCCCCTTTGGAAACCATAAGGGCCACTCGAGCAGCATAATCCGGATAATCCACCGGATCCTCCCTTTCGGGTCCAAGATCTATCACCTCATACCCCTGAGAAGAGAGAAACTGGAAAATCTTTCCCTTTAACGAAAACCCCGCGTGATCGGAAGCAAGGGCCACCCTCATTTTAACCCTCGAATTTTTTGAAGATCAAAACTGCGTTGGCTCCGCCAAACCCGAAACTGTTGGAAAGGGCCACCCTAACTTTAGCCTCCCTTGCCACATTGGGCACATAATCAAGATCACACTCGGGATCGGGGTTTTCGTAGTTTATGGTGGGGGGAATTATGCCATCCCTTATGGAGAGAACACAAAAAACGGCCTCCGTGCTACCAGCCCCTCCTAAAAGATGCCCCGTCATGGATTTGGTAGAACTAACCGGGATTTTGTATGCTCTTGGGCCAAAGACCCTCTTTATGGCTATGGTCTCAGTAAGGTCACCCGCAGGGGTGCCGGTCCCATGGGCGTTTATGTAATCCACATCCTCGGGGGAAAGCCTGGCATCTTTTAAGGCTAAAAGCATACACCTTGCCGCTCCCTCTCCCTCCGGATCAGGAGCAGCTAAATGATAAGCATCGGAGTTATAACCATAACCCACAAGCTCGGCATAAATCTGAGCTCCTCTTTTTTTGGCCCGTTCTAATTCCTCCAAGATCATAACAGCCCCACCTTCTCCTATGACGAAACCATCCCTATCCCGATCAAATGGCCTTGAGGCCTTTTGGGGCTCATCGTTTCGAGTGGAAAGCGCCCTCATGGCGTTGAATCCCGCTACCGCTAAGGGGGTTATGGTAGCCTCAACCCCTCCACTTACGGCCACATCTATATCCCCATATTGAATGGCCCGAAAGGCCATCCCGATAGCATGAGCCCCACTGGCGCAAGCAGTAGCCACGGCCATATTGGGACCCTTTAAGCCGAAGCGGATCGAAATATGAGCAGGAGCCTCGTTGGGAATGATGGCGGGTATGAAAAATGGGCTGATGCGTTTGGGTCCCCTGTCTCTAAGGACTTGGAAGGATTGTTCAAGCGTAGCAAGCCCTCCGAGGCCAACTCCTATTATCACCCCAACCCTCTCCGGATCCTCCTTACTGAAGTCTATTCCCGAATCCTCCGTGGCGATACAGGCTGCTCCTATGGCGAAATGGATAAAGGGGTCCATCTTCCGTAAGTCCTTCGGATCGATGAATCGGGCTGGATCAAAATCCCTGACCTCCGCGGCTATTCGAGTCTCAAAGCCCGTAGGGTCAAACTTAGTTATGGGCCCTACTCCGGAAACACCCTCACATATCTTTTTCCACACCTCATCCTTCCCCGCTCCTTGGGGGATAACCATACCAATACCGGTAACAACTACCCTCCGCCTCAAGTGCCCTCCTTTTATGCCTTGGCTAACCTTTCCTTAAGGTAATTAAGAGCATCGCCCACCGTAACGATCTTTTCGGCATCCTCATCGGGGATCTCGATCCCGTACTCATCCTCCAAGGCCATTATGAGCTCCACCAAATCCAAGGAATCAGCCCCCAGATCATCTATAAATTTGGCTTCGGGAACAACCGCACTCTCATCAACCCCTAACTGTTGAACGATCAACTCCTTTAACCTCTGTTCAATCTGTTCAAGAGTCGGAGCCATTCCTTCTCACCTCCTCAATTGATTTTTAAATTTAAACCCTCCTTTAATCCCTCAAGGTCTTGAGATACCTCAAGGTTGAGGGTTTTAAGTTCAGGCACGGTCCTTTTTATCAAACCCGTAAGTACCTTCCCAGGGCCTAATTCTACAAAGGTATTGACCCCTAATGCAACTAATCTCCTTATTGAATCCTCCCAAAGAAGGGGGCTTTTTACTTGTAAGATTAACAATTCCTTGGCCTTTTGGGGATCCGAATAAGGTTCCGCATTCACGTTGGAAACTACTGGCACTTTAAAACCATCGAACTCAATCCCTTTGAGGAACTCCTCCAATTTCTTAGAAGCCTCCTCCATCAATGGCGAATGAAAGGCCCCGCTTACCTCCAGTAGAACCGCCTTTTTACCACCAAATTCCTTAACCATAGAAATGGCCCTGTTTACCGCTTCTTTGTGACCGGAAATGACGATCTGTCCCGGGCAATTGAAATTGGCGGGAACCAAAACCTCTCCCTCCCTTTTCGCCTTTTCACAAAGCTCAAAGACCCTATTCCTCTCTAAACCAAGCAGAGCCGCCATGGCCCCTAAGCCTTCGGGGCAGGAATCTCGCATAAACTCCCCCCTTTTTCTCACAAGCCTTAAAGCCTCTCTAAAGGGGATAACCCCCGCCACGCATAAAGCCGTATACTCCCCCAAGCTGTGTCCGGCCAAATAATCGGGCCTAACCCCAAGCTCCCTCTCTACAACTAGAGCTGAAGCTAAGCTAACCAAAAAGACGCTAACTTGTGTATTTTCTGTCTTCTTCAATTCGCTCTCGGGCCCTTCGAAACACAATCTTTTGAGATCAAATCCGAGGACTTCATTGGCCTCCTCAAAAAGGTCTTTTACATAGGGAAAGTTCTCCCACAGATCTTTCCCCATCCCAACGTATTGAGCTCCTTGTCCCGGAAAGACGAAAGCGAGTTTGTTCATCTCATATCCCCTTTTTGGCCATCTCTTTGATAAGCTCTCGGGCTATGTTGTTACGTTGTATTTGATTTGTACCCTCATATATTTGAAGGATCTTAACATCCCGCATCATCTTCTCGACCGGGAAGTCCCTCATGTAACCGTAACCTCCCAAAATCTGAACCGCATCCTCCACCACTCTCATAGCCATATCACTTGCGAAAAGTTTAGCCATAGCCGATTCCTTGGTGAAATCAGGGGGTTTACTATCGATATACCTTGCCACCGCGTAAACAAGTGACCTTGCCGCCTCAATCTGAGTAGCCATATCGGCAAGCATATGTTGAATCGCTTGAAAGGAGATAATCTTCTGCCCAAATTGAACCCTTTGTTTGGCATATTCAAGGGCAACTTCAAAGGCCGCTTGAGCAACCCCAACGGCCTGAGCCCCAACCCCTGGGCGAGTCATATCAAAAGTGTTAAGAATAGCTCGAAGCCCAATGCCCTCCCTTCCACCCAGCAGATTCTCCTCAGGAACCCAACAGTCTTCAAATATAAGCTCCCTGGTGGCCGAAGCCCTTATGCCCATCTTCTTCTCCTTTTTCCCAAAGGAGAAACCTGGGGCCCCCTTTTCCACTATGAAGCCACTTATACCACGAGGCCCTCGCCGCTTATCGGTAAGGGCAAAAACCACGTAAATGTCGGCTTCTCCGCCGTTGGTTATCCATTGCTTTGCCCCTCTGATCCGATAACCTTTACCATCCCTTATAGCCTCGGTTTTCATGGAACTCACGTCACTTCCAGCATCCGCCTCGGTAACCGCAAAAGCCCCGAGCTTTCGGCCGGAAGCAAGTTCTGGAAGGTATTTTTGTTTCTGCTCTTCAGTGCCAAAAAGCATAATGGGATAGGCGCATAAGCTTGAAGCGGCAAAGCTTACCGCAACCCCCAAACAGCCACGGCTTAACTCCTCTATAACCAAACAGGTCTCAAAAACCCCTCCACCTGATCCCCCGTATTTTTCGGGTATGGCAACCCCAAAAAGCCCGGCCTCAGCACAAACCCTCATTATAGGCCAAGGAAACTCCTCCTTTTCATCGAACTCAGCTCTCAAGGGGATTACATGCTCCTCAGTGATTCGCCTGGCCAACTCTTTTAACATCTTCTGCTCTTCGGTGAGAAAATAATCCATTTTTTTGACCTCCTTTAATGTTCCTCCACCTTTAAAAACCCCATCTTCTTAAGTTCCTCGTTCTCCTCCAGAGCTCTTATGAGAGACCCATTCACGTCCTTTAATACGTAATCAGAAGCGGCTCGAATCGCCTGAGCGATGGCTTTTGGCGAAGAGTGCCCGTGACATATGAAACAAACCCCATTGACCCCTAAAAGCGGGACACCTCCATAAGAAGTGTAATCCACCTCCTTTAGCACCCTCTTCCATAACCTTTGGGAAATGAGCATAGTGGCCCATAAAAGTGGATATCGGTGGGCCTCTTGCTTAAGCTTCCATCGGAGAAAATCCCCGATTCCCTCAGCGGCTTTAAGGACGATGTTCCCCACAAAGCCATCGCATACAACCACATCCACATCCCCATAATATATATCCCTTCCCTCCACATAACCCACGTAGTTGATATTGCATCTTTTCAGCATCTCATGGGCCTTCCTTGTGACTTCAGTGCCTTTTGTCTCCTCGGTACCGTTACTCAAAAGTCCCACCAAGGGCTTCTGCTTCCCCAAGGCCAATCGGGCATATATCTCTCCCATTAAGGCAAACTGCACAAGCATGGTGGATCTGCATTCCACATTACCTCCTACGTCTAAAACGACCGTATAACCTCTTTTTGAGGGATGTAAACTCACCAAGGCGGGCCTTTCCACATAAGGAAGCCTCTTGAGCTTAAACATGGCTACCGCAAGGGCCGCCCCCGAATTACCCGCGGTAACTACCGCATCCACTTCCCCCTCCACCATAAGGTCAATTGAGCGATGGATAGAACTATTGGGTTTAGAACGGACTACCTTAGAAGGACTATCTTCCATGGTTATAACTTCAGGGGCATGCACTATCTTGATCTTATCCCTTGGATATTTTTCCTTAACCTTAGCGAGTTCTTCCTCTACAACTTCGCTATCGCCCACAAGAACGATCTCGCCCTTTAAGGTCTTAGAAGCTTCCACTGCCCCTAATACTACAGCTTGAGGAGCATAATCGCCACCCATTGCATCAACGGCTATCCTTAAAGGCCTATCGCCCATCTTCTGTTATGATTCTTCCAACTCGATTACCTTTTTGCCTTTATAATATCCGCAAGTTGGACACACAAAATGCGGAAGCTTGGGACTCCTACATTGAGGACAAAGCACCAAATTGGGTGGCATAACCTTCCAATGAGTTCTCCTCTTATCCCTTCTCGCGCTTGAAGTCTTCTTCTTCGGAACCGCCATCTTCCTACCCCTTTTTAAGTTTTATTTTAAGTTCTTTGAGTACGGCAAAACGTGGATCAACGTATTCTGATTTACATCCGCAATCTCCTTCGTTTAAGTCTTTACCACAGCAAGGACACAACCCCTTACAATCCTCTTTACATAAAGGCTTCATCGGGATAGAAAGCCAAATCCTCTCGTTCAAAAACTCTTCCACGTCAAAAAGGTCCTCTTTGAGAAAACCCGTCTCCATATCGTCTAAACTTAACTCAACCTCCTCCTTGAGTGACATCTCCCGCAAAGGTACGTATAGCACTTCAAACTCATCCCGGATGGGCATCTCAAACTCCTTTAAACACCGGGCGCATTTGATCAAAACTGAACATTCCAATTTTCCTTTGCATACTATCCCTTTCTTCGAAGGCTTAATAAAAAGTTCGCCTTCGGGCATTTTTAGGAATCGTAAGCCTTCCTCCAAAGTGCCTTCCACTTGCTCCAGGCGGAAGTCCTTTGTCTCCTCCCAATTTATCTTCAGGCCTTCGGGTGGAATTTCGGATAACAGCAGTTTCAAATTTTCCCCTCAACGAAATTTATGGATCAATATATAGAGGTCAGACCTTCGGGTCAAGTCCGAAGACATCCCTCCATGATGGAATGATCTTGAAACCATCGGCTAAAAAAATCGCCCTTTTTACTGCTTCAAAAATCGCACCTTCCGCTAAAGCAGCCACATTGGCCAAGGGCAATTCTTCCTCACCTGTCGAAACGGCAAACACTATGTCACCATCAAAGGGGGTACCACAGGGAGAAATCACCTTCCCCAAAGTCAGAGAGGCCATCTGAGCAAGTTTAGTAAGTTCTATTTTATCTAACTTAACGTTTGTTGCCAAAACCACCAAAGTGGTATTCTCAAGGGGAAAACCGAATTTCTCCTTCTTTACCCCTTGTTTAAGGAGCTGTTGGGTGTTCAAGAGCTTTCCGTTCTCATCCAAAGGACCCGCGATTTGTTCCCCTGTGGAGGGGTCAAACACGTCTCCAAAGGCATTAAGCACCACAAGAGCCCCCACCACCACTTTTTCCGGTCCCTTTACGCTCCAAGTGCCAAGTCCTCCTTTCATGGCCCTTTTTAAGCCCAAAAGTTTCCCAACCGTAGCGCCCGTTCCTGCACCGACGCTTCCCTCCTGAACCTCCCTTGAAGCTTCGAGACAGGCCTTGTAACCCATCTGGGCATCGGGCCTTATTTTTGGATCTCCTAAACCGAGGTCGAACAGAACCGCTGAAGGCACAATGGGAATTCTGGCAACTCCTGTGTCAAAACCTATGCCCTTCTCTTCCAGGTATCTCATCACCCCGCCTGCTGCATCAAGTCCAAAAGAGCTTCCCCCGGTTAAAAGGATGGCGTGGATTTCATTTACCACATGCAGAGGGGTCAAAGAATCTATTTGTCTTGTCCCGGAAGCCATGCCCCTCATATCGAACGCAGCTCTTGCAGGGGATTCGAACAATATGACGGTACAGCCGGTCAAAGCCTTTTTGTGAGTAAAATGCCCAACCTTTATGCCTGGAACATCGGTGATAGAACCCATGTGTTTTTCTTATCCCCTATTTTATGGTAAATTTTTACACCATGGAAAAGAATTGGAAAACCTTTCTCGAATACTTCCCCCGTGTACCCGCAGACGAGGTAAAAAAACGGCTTTCGGCTTTTCAAGAAAGATTAAGAGAAAAGAAGGTGGATCTGGCCCTTATCCTTCAGAATGTAGATCTCTTTTACTTAAGCGGAAGTTTACAACGAGGTTTCCTCCTGGTCTCTAAAGAGGAATCCACCTTTTACGTCCAAAGGGATTACGAAAGGGCCCGGTTTGAAAGCCCTCTTCCCTTAAAAAAAGTAGAGGGGTTCAACGAACTCAAAAAAATTCCATTTCTGGAAAAAGTTAAAAAAGTGGGGCTTGAGTTTGATGTTTTACCCTTAGGGATGTTTTTAAGGATAAAGGAGCTCTTTAAAAAGGAAGTGGAGTTTGTGGATGTTTCTCCGGATGTCCTTTCTCTTCGCTCTGTAAAAAGCCCTTATGAATTAGAGCAGATAAAAGAAGCCGTGAGAATCACTTCGGAAGTGCTTTCTTTAGTACCAGAGTTTTTGAGACCAGGTTTAACGGAAGTGGAACTTGACGCAAGACTACAATATGAAGGCCGAAGGCTTGGCAATCACGGATGGTTGAGGATGAGGGGCTTTAACCAAGAGATGTGCCCGGTAGCCGTTGTAAGTGGGGTAAACGGAAGTATTCCCTCTTACGTGGATGGTCCAATTAAAGCCTTAGGCACGTGCCCGGCCATAGGGTTTGGCACCTCCTTTAAGGTCATACAAAAGGACGAACCCATAATAGTCGATTATGGAGTTTGTATTAACGGGTATGTATCGGATGAAACGAGAAGTTATGTGATTGGACAACTTCATCCTAAACTCGAAAAGGCTTATGAGGCATCCCTTAAAGTAATTGAAATGATGGAAAAAGAGGCTAAACCCGGAGTCTCGGTTAAAAAACTATACCGGATGGCCTTGGAGATCGTAAAAACCCATAACCTTGAAGAAAATTTTATGGGCTTTGGGGAAAACAGGGTAAAGTTCATAGGGCATGGAATAGGACTTGAGATCAACGAGTGGCCGATAATCGCCGATAGGGAGGAAATTCTCCAAGAAGGGATGACCTTCGCCTTGGAACCAAAATTCGTCTTTCCAGATCTTGGAGCAATAGGAGTGGAACTGGATTATATGGTCCAAAAAGGCGGAGTCTCTCGCTTAGGTTCCCTTTCGCCTCACTTGTTTTCCCTTTAATTTTTCCCTCCAAAAAGCACCTGCAGTATGGCGTTTGTCCCTTCGTAAACCTTACCTTTAAATATCACAGCAGGAATACCGTTGATCCTTATCTTCTCTTTGACCTCAATATCATCCCGTCTCAGAGCCTCCGATAGCTCCTCCTCTTTGCATCCTTCAATAAACCCTTTTCCCAAACGTTTTAAAAGCCAATCGATGGCCTTTTCCTGGGATAAGGTATAACATTGAAGGAGAAAATCCCAGAAAAGCTCAGGCTTCTTTTGCCTAACGCATTCTATAAGCCCTTCAAGGGTATGGTCCTTTCCAAAAAATACCCCCTTATAATACAAGGAAAAATTAGGCTTTTCTTTTACCTTTTTTATCAGTTGGGGAACAAGCTCCCGACAATGAGGACAATGGGGACTGCTCATGAGAATTACCATCTCTCCTTGGCCTAAAACAGGCCCCCTTAAGTTGAGGCCTTTGAGGTCGATCCCTCTCTTAAGGGAAGGAGGTTCTCCCATGAGGTTTACATAATGCCCCTTCGAAAGCTCCTCCCCAGTTTTTGCATCATAAATCTTTCCGACTATTATAAAATCCATCTTCCGAGAAACATAAAGGAGAACCGGCTTTTCCTCCTCACCTTCTTTGAGCTTTAAGGCCACAACGTAAAGGCCAACTAGGTTATCGAAAACGTACTTCATATCCTTTAATTGCCAAGACTTGGAAGGAAGGCTTTTCTGGAGAAACCGCTCAATCGTTTCCCTCAGCTTCTTCTCGTCTTCTTGAGCCAAACAGATTAAAGGTATGAGTAAGAACAAAAACCACCATTTCTTCATAGTTTATATTTTATCAAAAAACTCCCCACAGGTGACCAGAAACATTGACACGAAGGTACTTTTAGGATAAAAACTCTCATCATAGAGATGAGAGGGGTTTTAACGCCAAAGGAAGGAACGGTTGAAATACAGGAAGTTGAAGATCCTTGTATAGTTGAACCTACTGATGTCATTATTGAGGTTTCCATCGCTGCAATTTGTGGAAGTGATCTTCACATAATAAATCGTCATATACCAAAAGTTAATCCAAAAATAGTTTTAGGACATGAATTTGTAGAAACAATAGTTGAAGTTGGCAAAGCAGTTAAGAATTTCCGGATAGGAGAGAGGGTAATAGGACCTCCCGCCTATTGGTGTGGACATTGCGATTATTGTCGAAGAAATCTTCCGCAGTACTGTAAAGAAGGTGGAGTTTACGGATATACTACCAATGGGGCTCAAGCTGAATATATGAGGGTCCTTTATGCTGACAACTGTTTGTCTAAAGTTCCAGACGAAATCGAAGATGAAGAAGCTGTCCTTATCGGAGATGTATTTCAAACTGGTTTTCACGCTGCTTATCAAGGAGAGATCCTCCCGGGTGATACGGTGGCGGTTTTCGGTTGCGGTCCCATAGGACTAGGGGCAATTCTCAGTTGTTGGTTTTTTGGAGCTAAAGAAGTATTTGCTATTGATGTAATTCCTAAGAGGCTCGATTTAGCCCAAAAATTTGGGGCTCATCCTGTTGATGCTTCTCGCCAAGATCCTGTAGCGTTAATAAAGGAGTTAACCTTTGGAGAGGGAGTAGATGTGGCTATAGAAGCTGTTGGCACCTCTCAAACTTTATTGGCTGCCTTGAAGGCCATAAAAAGAGGAGGGAGGGTATCGGTCGTTGGGATATTTGGGAATCCGGTGGAGATCCCGGTCAATAAATATTCCCGATATGGGGTTACTATTAAGATGGGGCTGGGTTATTTGGGATGGACCCCAAGGCTTATCGATCTCGTAAAAACGAAAAAGGTCTCCCTTGCTTCGTTAATAAGCCATAGGTTCTCCTTAATAGAAGCTCCTTTGGCCTATCAATTTTATCAAGTACACAAAGAAGATTGCCTCAAGATAATCCTCAAACTTTAGAAGAGCAAAGCCTTATGGGGATTTAGAATCCCTCGAGGATCGAATACCTTTTTTATCTCCCTCATCAGGGTAATGGCCTCTTGAGCAAGTTCTTTCACGATGTAAGGCAATTTGGTGATTCCTACCCCATGTTCTCCCGAGAGAGTACCTCCTAAGGATAAGGTGAGATCAAACAATTCCCCCACCGCCTTATGGACCTTGGCTCTTTCCTCCTCCGAAGGGCCTATCATAAAGTTAACGTGAATGTTGCCATCTCCTATATGGCCAAAGCACAGCACATTAATCCCATATTTTTCGGCTATCTGATGAGCCCCTCTTACGGCTTCAGCGATTTTACTTCGCGGAACCACTATGTCCTCGTTTACCTTTACTGGGCCCAAGGCATAAGCTGCTTGAGAAAGACCTCGCCTTATGCGCCATATCCTTTGGCTCTCTTCGAAACTTAAAGCTTCTTCTACTTCTTGGGCTCCCGATCTTAAAAGTATCTCTCTTACCCTCTTCAAAAACTCTCCAAGGCCGATTCCGATCCCCTCAAGTTCAAGGATAAGTAAGGCTTCCGATGGGGGAAACTCAGCTTGAAGGAACTTTTCCGCGCATTTTAAGGAAAATTGATCCATAAACTCCAAACTCGAGGGCATAATCCCTTCTGAAAACAGGGACCATACCGCCTGAAAAGCTTCACTCAAAGATGGGAAAAAGCCGACAAGGGTCCCCCACTCGGGAGGAATGGGCAGAAGTTTAACCGTTACTTCCGTTATGACCCCCAAAGTACCTTCAGAACCCACGAAAAGCCCCGTAAGGTCATATCCTACAACGCCTTTCCAAGTCCTGCGACCTGTCCGAAGGATATCCCCCTTTCCCGTCACAACTTCAAGCCCAAGCACATAATCCCTTGTTACTCCGTAACGCAAAGCCCTGGCCCCTCCGGCGTTCTCGGCCACATTGCCACCTATTGTGGAATAGAGGTAACTTGAAGGATCGGGAGGGAAAAACAAGTTATGTTTTTTCGCCTCTTGCTGTAATTCACCGTTTAAAACCCCAGCCTCAACAATTGCTATCCCATCTTCAGGGGAGATCTCCTTTATGGCCTTCATTTTTGTCATACACAAAACCACCCCGCCCGCAGTAGGTACTGATCCCCCTGTCATCCCTGTCCCTGTACCTCGGGGAAAAACAAAAAAAGGAACCTCATTGGCTAAAAGAAGGATCTCCCGAACTTGCTCCGTAGACCGAGGAAAAACCACCGCCCAAGGGAGAATCCCGCGGACATTAGCATCGTAGGCGTAGCACAAAAGGTCTTCTTCATTTATCAAAAGGTCCCCAGGATCTACGATCCTTCCGAGTTTTTTAATCACCTTTTCAAAAGACATGAGGCCTTCCTCAATTTTGTAAGGATAAATTCGACCAAATAAGCACACCCGATCCCTACGAGACTTCCACCTATTACGTCCGAGGGCCAGTGAACCCCCATATAAATCCGTGAAAACCCCACAAGCGAGGCCACACACCAAAGTGGGATTTTAAAAGAGGGGAAAAAGAACCCAAGAAAAGTGATGATCGAAAAGGCATTTGCCGCATGAGTGGAGGTAAAGCCAGGGGATTTGGGGCAGAAAGAGCTTAAAAGCCTAACCCAATCATAAACCTCACATGGACGGGAAGTACGAAAAAGGGGCTTTATAAGGTTGGAGCTTATGTTTTCGCTCAATACAAAGGCCAAAAGGGCCCCGACTATGATAAATACGCCTTCCTTTTTTCGTAATATCAAAATGAGAATTGCCACTCCCACAAATAAGGGCCTCCAGTATTCCAGATGAGAGAAGACCGGTATGATCTTGTCAAAAAGCGGATTGGATATTTTCACGTTTAAAAGCTCAAGGAAAAAGCGATCGAAAGACATTTAATTCCCTCAAAAGGATAAAAATACCAATGGCAATGAAGCCAAGGCTACTTAGGATCCTTATGACTTTCATGGGCAAAAGCCCCGCCACCTTGCTTCCTAAAAGGACCACCAACAAAGTGGAAACCACAAGAGCTGAAAAGGCCCCGAGGAAGACCAAGTACTTATGAACGGGATTTTGGGTAGCAAAGAGGAAGGTAGCCACTTGGGTTTTATCCCCAAGCTCGGCCAAAAAAACACTCCAAAAGACCACCAAAAATAGCTTCCACACGAAGTAATTTAATCAGATTCCAATCCCCTTGGGCAAGGATTGATCTAAATTTTCATCCATGGTAAACAAGGTGAGGGAGAGGAAGATGGCTCGATGTTTAAAATGTGGAAATACCAATCGTTTTAACGTATGGTGCTCTATTCAGAAAGTGTTGGAGGTCGAGTTGGACGAAACGGAAGAAGTCGTTGAGATCATAGGAGAACCTGAGGACGAGTATTTGCAACAACTTGAGGACATAGAGCTTTTGGAAAAAGACCTGGCTTTTTCCATGGTGAGCTGTGCCGTGTGTGGGAGTCGAGAAGTGGAGCTCAACAGCAAGGAGGAAGTCTTGAGTTTAAGAATTCATCAATAGGGAGGAAAAGATGAAGGAAAAAGTAGAGGAGGCTCTGAAGGAAATAAGACCAATGCTTCAAGCCGACGGAGGGGATGTGGAACTCATTTCGGTAGAGGAAGGGATAGTGAAGATAAGGTTAAAAGGGGCCTGTGTGGGCTGTCCCTTCTCCACAATGACCCTTCAACAAGGGGTGAAAAGGATTTTAAAGGAGAAAGTACCCGAAATAAAGGACGTTATAGCGGTCTAAAGTCTCATTTTAAAAGGCCAAAGTCTCTCAGAAGATAATCCCTCTCGCGCCAGTCTTCTTGGACCTTAACCCAAAGGTCAAGGTATATTTTTTTCCCCAAGAGTTCCTCCAATTCCCGCCTTGCTGCACTTCCGATTTTCTTCAGCATACCTCCACCCTTTCCTATAAGTATGCCCTTTTGGGACTCCCGTTCCACGTTGATGGTGGCCTGAATGTAAAGGAAATTACGAGAAGGATCCTCCCGAAATTCCTCCACCACCACTGCACAACAGTAAGGGACCTCTTGATGAGTGAAATGGAATACTTTTTCCCTTATGATCTCCCGGGCCAATGTCTTTAGGCTCTGATCTGTGTAAACCTCTTCGGGAAACAGAGGAGGACCTTCGGGAAGAAGCGAGATAATAACTTCCTCGAGTTGGTCCAAATTCTCCCCCTTAAGGGCCGATACCTTAAGGATGGCGTTATAATTGTGTTTTTTGGAAAAGACCTTCTCTATTTCTTTTGATTGTGAAGGATCTTTTAGGAGGTCAATTTTATTGATCACCAAAATGGAGAGCACTTTTGTTGCCTTTATTTCTCTTATGACCAGTTCTTCCTCTGGTGAGAAGGGGTTTATCACATCGGTTAAATGCAATATAAGGTCACCTTCCCTTAAAGACTCCTTAGCCCTCTCAACCATATGAGTGTTGAAATTCCCTCGAGGATTGTGAAACCCAGGCGTATCCACGAAGATAATTTGTCCATCCTCTCGAGTCTTCACCCCTAAGACGTTAGTCCAAGTGGTTTGGGGTTTGGGCGAAGTAATGGAGACCTTCCTTCCCAAGATGCGGTTCAGAAGTGTAGATTTTCCAACATTAGGCCGTCCTATGATTGGGACAAAACCCGAGCGGAACTTTTTGGACATTTCCTCATTAAATCTAAGGCTTACCAAAGGAGGCTCAAGAATTCAGCAAAACTTCCGATAAAAGCTAGAAACAAACCGAACTTACCGTGACATCCCCAGATCTTTTTCCCCTTATCGTACCACCTCCCATATTTGAGATAGTGATGAAGGCTTATTCCCAACCCGCTGAAAATAAGGGCCACCTTCATACCTTCCCCCTAAAAGAAAATCAGCGCTCCAATAAGTTACACTTTTCGAAAAAAAAAGCAAGTCTTGGTTGACAAACGTCACATTTTGTGTAAAATTTAACAATGTGGGAGAATCATAGTTAAGGAGAAGGAGATGAAAAGAGCGGTAATGTGGGGTGTAGTGGCTTTATTGGGGATTTTTATAGGTGTTGCTATTGCTCAAGGTCCTGATGTGGTGGTGATCGATAATAAGTATGCCGCTAAGAAGAAGGAACCGGTCACTTTAAGTCACAAAAAGCATGTGGTTGACTATAAGATCGGTTGTAAGGAATGCCATCATGAGTGGGATCAAAAACCGGGTACTCAGCCTAAAAAATGCTCCACTTGCCATAAAGAACAGGTCCAAGGAAAAATTGTCGGGCTAATGCAGGCCTATCACAAGAATTGTATGGATTGCCATAAGGACCTCCAAAAGCAAGGAAAACCCACTGGCCCAACTACCAAGTGTAACGATTGTCATAAGAAGTCTTAAGTGGAAATAAAGTGGCCTACAATGAAGGGGGGCTTTGCCCCCCCCCTTTTTCTTTTAAAGCCGGAGCCATTAAGTAAAGAGGAGAAAGGGAAGAAAGGCGGTTTTCCCCGTGAAGGAGAATTTTTTTAAATCCCAAAAGGGCAACGCTACTTGCCCGAGGGTAAGCGGGAGTTGGATCGATGGTGAAACCTTCTTTTTCAAAGATATAGCGGTAAAGAAGTGCCCCGTCTCCGATAAGGGTAACGTCTTTTTTATCTTTGAGAAAGCCCAGGACCTCTTCGGGTGATAGAACCTTAAGGTCTCCCATCCTTTTCCCCTTCTTATAAAGCCCAAAGAAAAGTAAGCCCCTTTTCGCATCCGACAGGATACCAAGGAGATCCTTTACCTTAAAATCCCAGGCCAAAGCGTCAAACGAGGGAACCCCCACGATTTTCGCTCCTAAACTGAAGGCCAAACCTTTGGCAACGCTCAAACCAACCCTAAGCCCAGTGAAGGAACCCGGTCCAAGCCCCACACATATTGTCTCTATTTCTTTGAGCTCTATTTCCAGAATATGAAGAAGGGATTCTATTGAAGGAATCAACTTTTGGGAATGGGATCGCGGAAGGTTCCAAAGAAATTCTCCTAATAGTCGCTCATCTTCGAGAAGTGCCACACTCCCCTGATCGGTGGAAGTCTCGATGCCAAGGACCTTCATTTAATCTGTCCCCATATCCTCAACAGATCGTTATAAAAGGCAAAAAGCATGAGTAGAACTATAATGACTAAACCTATTTTCTGAAGGAGTTTGAGCTTCTTTGGATCAAAGGGACGTCGTAGTAGGGCTTGAAGGCCGTATAGGAATAAATGCCCCCCATCCAGGATAGGAATAGGGAATAGGTTCAAAAGGCCTATATTAACTCCCACGATTGCGGTAAAGAAGATCAATTGTTGGAAGCCCTTTCTGGCTTCTTGACCGGCCATTTGGGCGATCATTATGGGGCCACCTACGGTTTTAGCCGATATGGCACCGCTTAGGATCTTCCATATCCCCAAGATCACGAGCTCAGAAACCCTCACGGTCTCTTTAAAACCAAGTCCTAAGCTTTCCCATCCTTTCCACCTCACCTTAACGAAATCACCCCGCGGCACAATCCCTATCTGGTAATGGGTGCGTTCCTCTCCAAATATGTCTTTCACTTTAATGGCTTGAGGAGCGATAACTGTTTGGAATTCCTCTTCGTCCCTCTTTATGTGAAACTTAAGGGGTTTCCCCTCGCTTTTTGGTATTATCTTCAAGAGATCATCCCAATAATTAACCCTTTCCCCATCAATCACGAGGATCCTATCCCCTGGTTTTAAACCCGCCTTTTGAGCGGGGTAACCAGGAACTACCTCTCCCACAACCGGAAGAAGCCTTGGGACGCCCGTGAAAAAAAGCAGGGCAAAAAGAAGGGAAGAAAATACTAGATTGGAAACGGGGCCCGCTCCCACAACCAAAGCCCTCTGCCAAAGGGGTCTAAAAACAAAAGAACGGGCCTTTTCTTGAGGGGGTATTTCCTCTTCGGCCTCCTCACCAAGCAACTTCACATAACCTCCGAGCGGAAAAAGGGAAATGGCATATTCGGTCTCACCCAATTTAACCTTTATTAGTTTAGGACCAAAACCGAAGGAGAACACCAGAACCCTTATACCCAAAAGCTTGGCCACCAAAAAGTGACCGAGTTCATGAACCAAAACCAAAGCCCCAAGCACGAATAAAAACGCTAAAAAGGTCAACACTTCTCGATCTTCCTCAAGGTTAATTGTTGGGCCCAATTATGAGCCGAAAAAACATCTTCCACATCCTTTATGAGGAAAGGTTTATGTTCCTGCATAACCTCCTTCACCAAAGGAACAATCTCGGTGAATTTTATCTTACCTTCTAAAAAAGCCTTAACAGCCACCTCGTTTGCGGCATTTAATACTGTAGGCATGGTTCCTCCCACCCCAAGGGCCCAAAACCCGAGCTTTAACGCGGGTATTTTTTCCGGATCCGCTTCCTCAAAGGTGAGCCCCAAAAGATCCTGGGCTTTAAGGCGCTTGAAGGGCAAATGAAGCCTTTTCGGATAAGAAAGGGCATATCCAATAGGGATCCTCATATCGGGCTGAGCTAAGTGAGCAAGGAGACTTCCATCCCTTAACAGGATCATACCGTGGACTATTCCTTGAGGATGAATGAATACCTTTATTTTTTCTTTGGGGAGGTCAAAAAGCCAATGAGCTTCTATTATCTCCAAAGCTTTGTTCATCATAGTGGCCGAATCAACGGAAACTTTGGGCCCCATTTTCCAAACCGGATGCCTCAAGGCCTCATCGGGAGTCACCTTTTCCACAGCCTCATCCTTCATACCGTAAAAAGGCCCCCCAGAAGCAGTGAGTATGAGGCTTTCGACCTCTTCCTTTTCCTTTCCCTCCAAAAGCTGGAAAATGGCACTGTGTTCGCTATCAATAGGTATTAATTTAACACCCCTCTTTTTCGCCCTGTGAGTGATTATCTCACCTCCCATCACCAGGACTTCTTTTGTAGCAAGGGCTATGTCTATCCCCTTCTCTATGGCCTTTAAAGCAGGAAGGAAACCCACCGATCCACTTAAAGCCAAAACCAGTAAATCCACCTCGTCTAAGATTTCGTCTAACCCTTCTTCCCCCCAGAGGATCTCAGGGCCCTTTACATGCTCCTTAAGCCATTTTGCCTCCTCTTCTCCCATTACTGCCACCTTTTTGGGAGAGAATTCTCGAGCTTGTTCCATCAAGAGGTCCAACCTCCTTCCCCCGGCTATTGCTACCACTTGAAAGAGATCGGGAAAAAGGGAAACCACCTCCAGTGTTTGACGCCCGATGAAACCCGTTGACCCCAGAATGGCTATCCTCTTCATGGAGACCTCAAGAAAACCTCAAGAAATAATACAAAAAGGGAGCAGCAAAAATAAAACTGTCCATCCGATCCAGTATTCCCCCATGACCCGGAATAAGGCCCCCCGAATCCTTCACCCCCGAAGCCCTCTTTATAAGGGATTCCGAAAGGTCGCCCACCTGGCTCAAAAAACCGACACCCAGGACAATGAAGGCCAAAGCTCTCCAACTTATGTTAGGTAAAACCAGAAGTTTAAGGCCCACAAACCCTAAACCTACCCCTAAAAAGGTAGCCAATCCTCCTTCAACGGTTTTTTTGGGGCTTATTTTCGGAGCTAAAGACCTTCGTCCCCAAGCCTTCCCCACAAATAGGGCAAAGCTGTCACCGCACCATATGCTCAGTGTAAGCCCCAAAAGCCATAGGAACCCATCCGGAAGTTCGCTTATCTCCAAGAAATAAAAAAGAGGAAGGTTCAAATAAACGAGGCCAAAACCGAAGATAGAAAACCTTTTTAAGGCTTCTTCAAAAGAGGGAACTCTAAAGGCATAAAGGGAGGCGAAAAAAAGAGCTATCCAGGAACCGAATAAAAAGCCCCACACCCCCCATAAAGCCCCTATAAGGGGTAAGGGAGAAAGGGATATGAGAAAAGAAGGAGAAGTGCCTATAAGTAACTTGATGAGCTCCCTATGGGCCAAAAGCGCAGTGGCCAAAAGTATAGCCCAGAGCCCTATCTTCTTAAAGAGGAAAACCAAAAGAATAAGGCTTGGGGCTAAAACAAGAGCCGAAATAATCCTTTTTTTCAAAGTCTCTCCTTTCTTATCTGATCTCGGGTCATCCCAAAGCGCCTTTCCCGATTCTGGTAATCCAAAATCGCATTAAGAAACTCATCTTGGGTAAAGTCAGGCCAAAGGATCTCGGTAAAATAAAGTTCCGTATAAGCCAGTTGCCACAGAAGGAAATTACTCACCCTCTTTTCCCCACTTGTCCGAATCAGTAGATCCGGATCGGGTGTATCCCCCGTTAAAAGAAACTTGGAAAAGAACCCTTCATTAATCTCCTCGGGCAAAAGCGCTCCTTCTTTTACCCGGTGGGCTATTTTCCTTACCGCCTGAAGTATCTCCCATCGCCCACTATAGCTCAAAGCCAAATTAACAGTAGTCCCTTTCTTTGAATCGGTCAATTCTATTGTCTCAAGCAATAAAGTCCTCACCGTAGGAGGGAGGTCTTCCACATCCCCCAGGAGCTTAATCCTTAAGGGATGTTCGAGTATCTCGTCCCTCCACTTCCTCAAAAAATCCTCAAATAATCTCATCAGAGTTTCAACCTCTTCCGGAGGTCTTCTCCAGTTTTCCTTGGAAAAGGCATAAAGGGTTAGAAACTCGATCCCAAGCTCCTCACATAACAAAACCGCCTCCCATGCCCTCTTTATACCCTGAAAATAAGCCTCGGCTTTAGATACCTTATTGCGTTCGGCCCATCGGGCATTACCATCCATTATTAGAGCTACATGCCGTGGTAAGGGCTTTTCCTTAACTTTTTTCTTCTTTTCTTCCAGGTCCATCCTTATTAAGGATTAACATACCGAAAAAGGGTTGTAAATTTTAACGCTTTTGCTACCTTTTTCTTGATGCAAGAAGGCCCTTCCATTCTTTACCTTCTCGGTTCAGCTGGAGCCGGAAAGACCCACAATTTGGCTAAACGTTACCTGGATCTACTTTGCCAAGAAGTCCCAGAAGGCTTAAGAAAAGACCACTTAAGAAGCATCTTAGCCATAACCTTCACTAACAAAGCAGCCCAAGAGATGAAGGAGAGGATCATCCGCTACCTCAAAGAAAACGCCCTCGGGATTAAGGAGGAAGTAAATTCGGAATTGGCAAGAAGTTGGATTGAGTTCATCCTATTTCATTATTCCGATTTTCAGATAAAGACCATAGATAGCTTACTTTTTTCCTTACTAAGGGGATTACTTTCGGAAATGGGGGCGAAACCAGAACTTGAGGTTAATTTTAATGAGAAAGAGATCATAAACCGTTCCTTTGATAGGCTTCTTTCTAAGATGAACACAAAGAACGCATTAAAAAAGCTTCTCCAAGAGGTTATTTACTGTTTCCTTCACATAGAAGAACGAAGAGGTTTTAAGATCGAAAAGCATTTAAGAGAAAGGCTCGTGCGTCTTTTTTCAAACGAAGGATCTTCCGGAAACAACATTTATTTTCAAGAAGATCCTCCCTTTGAGATCTTCGAAGATCCCTTAAAATGGAGGGCTTGGGAAAAACTCAGACCTTATCGGGCAATTCTTTCTCTTCTTGTAGACGAAGTAAAAGAGCTCATAAATAGGGAAGGAATAATTCTTGGGGGACAATGGACCAAAATTTTAAAGAAACTCTTTAATGAAAGTGATTTGTCCTATGCTCTGTTCAGGGTTGGTTTTTCAGTAAAACATATAATGCTTGATGAGTTCCAGGACACTAACCAGGAACAGTGGGAAGTGTTGAAGGAAATTGTAGAAGATGCTCTGGCTCGAGGCGGAACGCTTTTATTTGTAGGCGATCCCAAACAGGCTATTTATGGTTGGAGAGGCGGTAACTGGAGGCTTATGGAAAAGGCCTTTAGGGAGGATTTCCCTTCAGTACCCCCCGAGAGGCGAATAAAGGAAAGCCTTAATGTGAACTACAGGTCAGGTAGAAAAATTGTGCAATTTAATAACACTTTGTGCAAAGTCCTTGCGGATCCTAAGTTTGGCGAACTTATAATAGGATTGCTTTTTCCTAAGCAAAAACCCCTTAAAAAGGATGAGTTTATAAAAAACCTCCAAGAAATTTTCGCTCATCAAAACCAAGAATCTTCAAGGGAAAAAGAAGGCCAAATAAGGGTGGAAATAATTCCAGCGGAAAAAAAAGAAGAGTTCCTTTTGAAAGTGAAAGAACGATTAGTGAAAAAAGTAAGGGAAAAGTTTGAAGAATATCCCAAGGGAATAGCCATATTGGTCAGGAAGAACGCCGAGGGAGAAGAGATTTCCCAATGGCTTTCTGAAGAAGAAATACCCGTAATTACGGAAAATTCCCTTCGATTAAAGAGGGCACCTCTATTAAAAGGGCTTGTTTGTCTCTTGAGGTTTTTGGATTGGCCAGGGGATGAACTTGCCCTTTGGAGTGCCTTGAAAAGCGAACTCTTTCATGATCTGCCCGGTTTCCCGGCCCAAAGGCTGGAAGAGCTACTTGAGATGCAGAAGGGAAAGGAGGGGTTAAGGAGACTTCTTCAAATCCAGTTTTCGGAAGGTTTTAAGAATTATCTTGAAAGCCTTTCGGAAAAAGTGGGCTTTTTGTCTCTTTATGAGTTCTGTCAAGAGATAATAAGGACTCTTCGGTTGTTTGAGCGTTTTCCTCAAGGTAAGGACATTTTAAGGAGATTTCTTGAACTCGTTCATAAAGCAGAAAGGCTTGGGATAAAAAGTCTTTCAGAATTTCTCGAATTTTGGGATAAAGAAGGAAGTGAGGAAAGACTCGGAACTCCAGAAGGGGTGGAAGCAGTGAGGATTTTGACGATTCATAAGGCCAAAGGATTGGAGTTTCCGGTGGTTTTTGTACCCCTAACGGATTGGCCCTTAAAAAAAGAAAACATTCTAAAAGACGAAAAAGGGGAACTTTTCTATGTAAAGGCCGACTCAGCGCCGGCGGATCTTTTGGAATTACAAAACCAGGACTTCCTATCAAAAGTGATCGAAAGCTTAAACTTATTTTACGTAGGGGCAACTCGGGCCATGGAGGAATTTTTCGTGTATGTGTATGCGAATGTGAAACAAAAAGGGGGGCAAAAGAACTTCTCACATATCCTTCAGGAGATCCTTAAGAGGATTGACCCAAAATATGGATTTCAAAAAGCTTAAAATCGTAACTCACCAAGCCGAAAAGCCCGAAAAGTTAAGGGCCAAAAGGAAGGGGAACATTATTCATAAGCTCCTTGCTCTTTACACCCCTAAGGAAAACTTGGAGCTTATATTCAAGAAAGCCCTTCTGACCCTCGGAGAAAAACCACAGGAATGGAGAGAAGAGGAGTTACTCGAACCCGTAAGAAAGGTTCTTGAACGGGAAGAGATAAAGAGATGGTTTGAAAAGGAAGCTCTTCCGGAGCTTGAGCTCGTTAACCAAGAGGGAAGGCTTCATCGAGTGGATCGTTTGTTTGTGGATCAACAGGAAGTATGGGTAATAGAGTTTAAAGTTGGAGAAAAAAGGCCTGAGCATCTTGAGCAAGTTAAGGAATATATACGTTTGCTCCGAGATATATTTCCTGATAAACACATCCGCGGAGCCCTTCTTTACGTAGAAAGTGGGGAACTAACCTTAATTTAAAACCCTTAGCAAAAACCCCTTCAAGTAATGGCCTTCGGGATGATTAAGAAGGAGTGGATGATCCATCGGAGCTCTTCCCTCGTAAAGCACCTGTAAAAGACGCCCGCTCCTTTTTGCTGCCCTGAGGATGGAGTTTAAGAAATTCTTTCTTGTAACCCTTTGGGTACAGCAGAAGCTAAAAAGAAATCCCCCTTTTGAAAGCCTTTTTAAGGCCAAAAAATTCAACTCCTCATAACCTTTAAGGGCATTCGGAACCTCTTCCCGTGAACGGGCAAAAGGCGGAGGATCAAGGATGATTAGGTCATACCTTTCGTTTTCCATCCTTAAAAACTCAAAAACATCGGCCTTAAGCGTATAAAACTTATCTTGGGGAAGACCGTTTAAAAGGAGGTTTTCCTGTGCCAAAAGAAGGGCCTTTTCAGAAGTATCCACTGCCTTAACGAAATGGGCACCCCCTTTGAGGGCAGCTATGCCAAAACCGCCACTGTAACAAAAACAATCGAGCACCTTCTTATTCCGTGAAATCCTCAGTACCAATTGCCGATGATCCCTTTGATCGAGATAAAAACCCGTCTTTTGTCCCTCCAAAAGGGCGACTTTAAAGAGAAGCTCCCCTTCTCGGATTTGAACCATCTCGGGCACTTCCCCTCTCAAAACCCCTTGAGAAGGAGGAAGCCCTTCCTTTTGTCTTATAAAAGGATCGCTTTTTTCGAAAATCCCTCGAGGATTAAACATCTTCTCCAAAATGCCGAGCAAAAGCCCTCTCAATCGTTCCATCCCGGGAGTATGTAACTGAAGGACCAGAATATCCTCATATTTATCCACTACTAACCCCGGAAGAAGATCGCCCTCAGAGTTAACGAGCCTTAAACCATCCGTGAAGCCCAACAAACCCTCCCTCAAGGAGAAAGCTTTTTTTAGCCTTTTCTCGAAAAAGGCCTCATTAATGAGTTCCTTTTCCCAAGTCAAAACCCTAACCCTTATCAAAGAATGGGGACTGTAATGTCCTCGGGCGATAAAACTGAGTCTGTGATCCAAAAGGTCTACCACTTCCCCCGCTTCGGCACTTTCTTCCTTCAAATCCCAAGCATAAACCCACGGATACCCCTCTTTCAGCTGAAGCTCCGCTCCCTTCTTAAGCACACAAATTGCCATTCTACAAAAAGCCTCTTAATGCTTTACGAACACTAAGATTTTAAACACTTTTGCTGAAGTGCTCAAAAGTTCAAAAACGGTAGTTCAATCATTGTTTTTATCCACATTTAATGCCCCTTTTAAAAATACTTGAAGTATCGGCTTTAAAAGGTTATCTTTCAATCAAATTGATCCCCTCCTTGAAAAGGAGGGGTTTTTTATAAGGTGAAAGATGAGGAGGAAAAGAGTTAGGGAAAAACTCAGATTAAAGCTTTCAGAAATTGAAAGGGAGCTCCTTCAGGGCATAGGCGAACCGGAAGAGGAGGGTTTTGTGCCCTCGCCTTTCCAACTTGAAGCCTTGGAGCACCTTTTCCGGGGTGAGGATGTCATAGTGGTTGCTCCCACTGGAAGCGGTAAGACGTGGATCGCCCTTAGGGCAATTGAGAGTTATTTGGAAGAGGGGAAAAGCACCTGGTACACCACTCCTCTCAAGGCCCTTTCCAACCAAAAATACGATCAATTTCGCGAGATCTTTGGCGAAGAAAACGTGGGGCTTTTAACCGGGGAAAGGAGAGAAAACCCTTCGGCTCCCATTATTGTGGCTACAACAGAGGTTTTGCGGAATCTCCTTTATAGAGTGGAAAAAGAACCTCATTCTGTAGTTCTCGATGAGGCCCATTATTTGGGGGATGAGGAAAGGGGAACCGCGTGGGAAGAGGTGATCATCTTAAGTTCATCGGAGACACAACTTCTTCTCCTTTCGGCCACCATCTCCAATGTGGAAGAACTCGCCTCTTGGATGGGGTCTTTGAGGGGTAAGAGACCCAAAGTGGTAAAGGCCGAAGGAAGGCCTGTTCCCTTAAGGTATGCCCTTATGGGGCCCGAAGGAAGGCTTTTACCCCTTGAGGAGAAGTTTCTGCCTTATAGCAGGTTTTCACCCAGAAAAAGGCCCGAAGAGGTTTTGGATCTTTTAGGAGAAAAGGGGCTTTTACCAGCCATATGGTTTTTGCCCACGAGAAAACAATGTGACCAATTTGCGAAGGGCTTTTCCCGAATACCTTATCCCGGAGCGGAAAAAAGGCTTGAGATATTTAAAAGCCTCGCTGGGGATGACCCCTATTTATGGAATCATTCTTTGCTCGGAGCCTTGATCGAAAGCGGGGTTGCCTCCCATCATGCAGGTCACTTAACGGGGTGGAAGGTCATCGTTGAAAAGATGTTATCTTTAGGGGTTTTGAGAGCGGTATTCGCCACCACAACCCTTGCCGCAGGGCTTGATGTACCGGCAAGAACGGTAATTTTGGGATCCCTTAACCGGGGAAACGGTGAACTTTCGGTCCTTGAGTTTCACCAAATGACAGGCCGAGCCGGAAGAAGGGGAAAGGATAAGGTAGGGTTTGTGGTGTTAGTCAGCCGAAACCGGAGGGATCTCCGCAAAGGCTTTGAATTCGCTAAGAAAAGCCCAGAGCCCTTAAGGTCTTCCTTTAGGTTCCATTACTATCAGATACTTAACTTACTCGATCGGTTTGAACTCGAAGAGGTTCAGGAATTCGTTAAGAAAAGCTTTCTCTTATACCAAATCCAATCGGGCAACAAGAGAAGGAAGGTCACCTCTTTGCTTTTAAAACATCTTGACCGCCGCATTGGCTTGTTAAAAGAACTCGGGTACTTGGACGAAGACTTAAACCTCACCAAAGAAGGAAAGTGGTGCCTTCTTTTAAGGCACGAATCCTCGCTCGTTATCTCCGAGATCATAAGAAGAAACCTCTGGAAAGGCCTTGAACCGAGCTCCTTTGCTGGTTGGATTGGTTCGCTTGCAAGCGAAAGGGCTCCTCAAAAGCTTATAACGGAAGTAAACCTCCGAACCTTGAGGAAATTGATCTTAGAAATCGAGGCGCTCGAACGGAAATGGGGGATCACTTCTCTTGAACTTAGAGAGTTTTACAAACCCCAAGCTGAAGGCTCAGAAGGGGAAAGAAGGGCGGCTGTAGTTAAAGCCTGGGCCGAAGGGGTGAGTTGGCATGAGCTCGTGAAAAAAGCCCATATCGAAGAAGGGGACCTTCAAAGATTAATCCTTCAGACCTCCGAACTTCTGAGGGAGATAGAGGACTTACCACTTGAGGTTTCCGTTTTGGCCCAAAAGGCGAGGGAATTAATTCTGAAGCCCCCTATTTTTTCAATGGACTTGCATTAAAAATGACCTTGTGTTAAAGGATGATCCACTAAGTAAAAAAACACACTCCCTGATCGGATGGGGGGTGCCCTTTTGGGTTCCCAGACGAGATGAGGGGAGTGGAAGAAGAAAACCAAAAGGAGGATTTACGATGGCCGTTATCACTATGAAGGAACTTCTTGAAGCAGGGGTTCATTTTGGACATCAGGTTCACCGGTGGAACCCTAAGATGAAGCCCTACATTTTTGGGGCTCGTAACGGTATCCACATCATAGACTTACAAAAAACAGTACAGTTAATAGAAGAGGCTTATAAATTCATTCGCTCTACAGTGGCGGAAGGAAAAAGGGTGCTTTTTGTAGGAACGAAAAAACAGGCCCAAGAAGCCGTAAGGGAAGAAGCCATTAGGTGCGGGATGTTTTACGTGGTCAACCGGTGGCTGGGTGGAACCCTCACTAATTTTCAAACTATCCGAAGGAGTATTGAAAAATTCAAACAATTGGAAAGATTGGAAGAAAGCGAAGCCTTCCAGAAGTTACCGAAAAAGGAATTCATGAGGCTCATAAAGAAAAGGGAAAAGATGAGGAAGAATTACGAAGGTATAAAAGAGATGGATCAACTTCCAGGAGCCCTTTTTGTGGTGGACCCCAAGAGGGAGGAGATCGCGGTTAAAGAGGCCAATAAACTCGGCATTCCGGTTGTGGCAATAGTTGATACTAACTGTGATCCTGACCCCATCGATTACGTGATTCCGGGGAATGACGACGCCATAAGGGCTATAAAACTGCTCTCCTCAAAGATAGCGGATGCGGTTCTGGAAGGTAAGGAACTTTATCGAGAGAGGATGCTCGCTCAGTATGAGGGTGCCGAGGTAGTGGAGGTCCAAGAAACGGGTCCAAAAGCGAAGGAACCAGAAATAGAGGTAATCTCCTTTGACGAAGAAGTGGATTATGAAGCATATCAATATGAAGAAGAGGAGGAGGAAGAGGAAGGATGGCGGAAGTAACAGCTCAAATGGTGAAAGAATTAAGGGAAAGAACAGGGGCAGGTTTCCTAGATTGTAAGAAAGCCTTGGAAGAAGCAAATGGCAATATGGAAGAAGCCATCTTGATACTTCGAAAAAAAGGTTTAGCTAAAGCCGAAAAAAAGGTGGGACGACAGACAGCCGACGGGTTGATCGGTTCTTATGTACATGCTGGTGGAAAGATCGGGGTATTAGTGGAAGTCAACTGCGAGACCGACTTTGTGGCCAGAACCGACGATTTTCAAACCTTGGTTAAAGAAATCGCCATGCAGATAGCCGCCATGAACCCGAAATACATCTCACCCGAAGATGTACCTACCGAAGTCCTCGAACGGGAAAAGGAGATCCTTCGGGAGCAAGTGATCAAAACGGGGAAAAGTGGTCCTGTGGTGGAAAAGATAGTGGAGGGGAAATTGAAGAAGTTCTTTGAGGAAAATTGTCTTTTGGAGCAACCTTATATCCGTGATCCCAATTTAACGGTCAAGGAGCTAATAGCCCAAGCCATTGCCAAGCTTGGGGAAAACATAAGGGTCAGGCGATTTGTGAGATTCCAACTGAATGAGCCTTTGGAATGAGATACAAAAGGGTACTGTTGAAGGCATCGGGTGAACTGGTGTGGCAAGAACCTAAAAGAATAGCCGAGGAGATAAAGGAGCTTATTGAAAAAGGAATAAGATGCGCCATTGTGACCGGAGGGGGAAACATCATAAGAGGCGTTAACGCTCAACTCTTACCAAGGGAAACGGCCGATCAAATCGGCATGATAGCCACAAGCATTAACGTGATTCTCCTGGAGTGCTTCTTGAGGGAAGTGGGACTTAAAAGCTCCATGTATTCTCCGATTCCCATAGGGGGCATCATCAAGCCTTACAGCCCACAAGAAGCCCTTTCGGATCTAGAAGAAGGGAAGGTGGTTCTTCTTGCTGGTGGGACGGGCAATCCCTATTTCAGCACCGACACCGCTGCAGCAATAAGAGGACTGGAGCTCCAATGTGAGGTCCTCCTTAAAGGAACTAAGGTAGATGGGGTCTATGAGGCCGATCCAAAGGCGTTTCCTCAAGCAAAAAGGTTCGAGAGGTTAAGTTACGAGGAGTTTTTAAAGGGTCATTATAAGGTGATGGATGAAACGGCGGTTTTTCTATGTAAGGAATTCCATCTTCCCATTATAGTATTCAACCTTTCGGAACCTGGAGGATTAAAAAAGGCCTTGACCCAAGGTATAGGAACTGTCATATCTTGACCTTGGAGGAAGAAGATGGTGGAAGGACTCCTTAAAGATTGTGAAGAACGGATGAAAAAGACGCTCTCCCTTTTTGAAAAGGAGTTAGGTAGACTTCGTGCAGGAAGGGCTTCCCCAGCGCTTTTGGAGGGTATAAGGGTCGATTACTATGGAGTACCAACCCCTTTGAATCAAGTGGCCACAATCTCCATACCCGAAAGCCGAGTCATAGTAATTCAACCTTGGGATAAGTCCCTTTTAGGGGAAATAGAAAAGGCGATCTTAAAGAGCAATGTGGGCGTAACCCCCCAAAATGACGGAAAGGTGATAAGGCTTGTTCTTCCTCCCTTAAGTGAAGAAAGGCGCAAGGAATTGGTAAAGGTGGTTAAAAAAATGGGAGAAGAGACGAAGGTAGCCCTTAGGAACATAAGAAGGGACATAATTGAGGAACTTCGAAAATTGGAGAAGGAAAAGCAAATATCCCAGGATGATCTTAAACACTATCAAAATGAGGTCCAGAAGATAACGGATCAATACGTGGAAAAGGTGGATAAATACGTTCAGGAAAAGGAAAAGGAGATAATGGAGTTTTAAAGGGCTTTTAGCCCATAAAATAACTCTTTAGGAGGTGCAAGATGCCATACGTGATTACTGATGACTGCGTTGCTTGTGGGACTTGTGCAGAGGAGTGCCCGGTTGGAGCAATAGAAGAAGGGGAGGACAAATACGTAATAAATCAAGAAGAATGCACCGAGTGCGGAACTTGCGTTGAAGTTTGCCCAAACGATGCTATAATTGAAACGGATTAAAGGAACCCCAAGACCAAAAGGAGGAGTAAGAAATGAAAGGTTTATTGAAGAAGGGAATAGGAGTGAGCATAGCGGGGCTTTTTGCCTTGGCGATCGGTTGTTGCCCCCGTACGTGTCCCACAATTGATGAATCCACCCTCAAAGCGGTTCAAGAGGCTACTAAAAAAGCGGAAAGTGCGGCTTTAAAGGCTGAGGAAGCAGCAAAAAAGGCTGAAGCTTCGGCTCAGAAAGCCGAAGGCGCGGCGGTGAAGGCGGAAGAATCGGCCAAAAAGGCGGATGATTCTGCTCAAAGGGCCGAAAGCGCGGCTCAAAGGGCCGAAGATGCAGCTAAGAAGGCCGAGGCTGCAGCTGAAAAGTGTACTCGAACCTTTGAGAAGACTTTGCAAAAGGGAAAATAAGCTCAATCTCTCGTGATATCGATAGGAACTCCCTTCCTCTCCTCTATGGCTTTAAAGAGGAGGGGAAGGGATATTTTATTTAAAAGCCCTTTTTTCTCAGCGAGAGAAAGGGCATGTTTTTTTAAATCAGTAATACGATTGTATATATCGGGGTGGACCTCCACAAATATACGTCCGTTTTTACAGCCGAACTTGACGACTTCATATGCGAGCTTAACCCTCATTCCGATTTTCACTAATGGAAAAAGGGTTTCTATATCTTCGGGGTAAAGCCTTATACACCCTCTACTAACAAGCCTTCCGACTCCCCAGGGCTTATTGGTTCCATGGATGCCGTAAGAAGGAAGGGAAAGTCCTATCCAATACTTACCAAGGGGGTTATCTGGCCCAGAGGGTATATATTTTATGCCTTTGTATTCGTCTCTCAGTGAAGGGGGAACGTACCAGATGGGGGCCACCTTTTTCTCCCGAATCTTGAAAAGGCCAAGTGGAGTGGGGTTTTCTCGAATGCCGATTCCCACAGGATGAGTTTTAACAAGTCCAAGTTTAGGAAGAAAAAGATAAAGGCGAAATTCCGGTACATTTATCACGATCCCCTCACCTTCAAACTCGGGTAAGACCCAGATAGTTGGAATCTTTAAAACCATCCTTTCGGGAGGAAGCCAGGGGTCAATTTCCGGGTAAAGGAGTTGTAGCTCATTAAACCCCAGATCGAACCGCCGTGCTATGTCTAACAAGGTGTCCTCCTTTTTAACCTCATATTCCCGCCAAACTCCTATGACGGTTTGGGTAGAAGGTAAAGGACATCTACCTGGTCTCCAAGGATAACTACTTGGTGAAACAAAGGATGGAAAAAGAAGGAAAAAGAAAAGGATCAGAGCAAACTTATGGGGTCCACGTCTACTTCTAGGATCACCCTTTTTGGATGGGGGAGATCCTTTAGGGCCTCCCTTAAAATGCTCGAAGTCGGAGCCTTCAGTAAAATTTGCCATCTCCACCTCCCATAAAGCTTTTCAATAGGCGAAGGGGCTGGACCAAGAACTTCGACGGGGAAAGTTTCAAGGTATTTCTGAAGTTCTTGAGCAGCCTTTTTGGCTTCTTCCTCCGCTTTAGCCCAAACCCTTATTAAGGCCAATCGCACAAAGGGAGGATATTTCAAGGATTTTCTCCGATTAATCTCTTCTTTAAAGAACCCCCGGTAATCCTGAGAGGAAGCGGTCCTTACAGCATAATGATTGGGGAGAAAGGTCTGAACGATTACCCTTCCCTTTCCTTCACCCCTTCCCGCCCTTCCTGCTGCCTGGGTTAAAAGTTGAAAAGTCCTCTCAGCGGAACGAAAATCGGGAAGGTTCAAAGGCAAATCAGCCAAAAGAACCCCCACAAGTTTTATCCTAGGAAAATGGTGCCCCTTGACAACCATCTGGGTTCCAACCAGGATGTCTATCTCGCCCTTTTGGAGGGCCCTTAAGGTAAGTTCGTATTGTCTTCTCCCCCTTATGGAATCACTGTCCATTCGGACGATCTTTTTATCGGGGAAAAGCACCTTCAGCTCCTCCACAACCCTTTCGGTACCAAACCCGATAGGAAATACCCTTTTACTTCCACAGTTGAAACATACCTGTGGTGCTTTCAAGGAAAAACCACAGTAATGACAAAGCAATATCCCCTTTGAAGCATGATAAGTTAAAGAAACGCTACAATATCGGCACTTAAGTACCTCCCCACACTCCCGACATAAAATGACCGGCGCATAGCCTCGGCGGTTCAAAAACAAAAGGGCCTGCCCACCGGAAGAAAGGCATTCTTTTAAAGCCTCACGCAAGTGAAAGGAAATGAAGCCCTTCTCATGCCTCAGGTCCACAATCTCTACCCCAGGAAAAGAACCCCTCACTCTTACGGGGAGCTCAACCAAGGTCAGTTTTCCCCTCTGGGCATTATAAAAGGACTCAACTGAAGGGGTGGCCGATCCCAAAACCACCGTTGCCCCCTCCAATTTTCCCCTCATAAGGGCCATATCCCGAGCGTTGTACCTAAAAGGTCCTTCCTGAGCTTTATAAGAAGAATCATGCTCCTCATCTACGATGATGAGCCCAAGGTCCTTCAGGGGAGAAAATACCGCCGAACGAACCCCAAGGACAACCCTGGCCTTACCTAAAGAAATGAGCTTCAACTCCTCCCACCTCTCCGAAGAGCTCAAACCGCTATGAAAAAGCGCTATAGGTTCATCCAAAGCCCTCTTCAACCGAGTATAAAGTTGAGGGGTTAACCCTATCTCCGGAACCAGGATGAGAACATTTTTGCCAGCCTCAAGGTTTATCTTGATCAACTCAATATAAACCGCCGTCTTACCACTCCCAGTGACACCGAAAAGCAGAAAGGAACCACCTTCCGAAATCCTTTTAATGGCCCTTTTTTGCCAAAAGTTAAGGTCTCTAATATTCTCCTCCTCCCCCACCTCTACCACGTCTAAAGAAAACTCACCTTTTGAACGCCTAACGGGAACGATCAAGTCTTCCCTTATAGCCTTCTCAACCTCCTCGGAACCAAAAGATCTCTCGAGCACACTTAAACTCAAAGGACGCCCTTTTAGCTTTCTAAGAAGCTCCGAAGCTTCGCCATTTTCCAGAAGTTTCCTCCCCTTTTCGCTTAATTGAAAAAGAAAACGGCGTCCCTTTTGGGGTAAGACGTTTTTTAGGATCATCCCCAATGGACAAGCGTAATGGCCTGAAGCGAACTCCAAAAGCTCGATGAGTTTGGGAGGCAAGAGAGAAGGCCCCTCTTCAACAGCATAAATCTCTTTTAATTCGGAAAGCTCAAGGCCTTCAGGAAGCTTATCGCTCATCCTTAATACAACCCCCATCTGTTTTTTGCCCTTAAGAGGCACAAGAACCGCTTTGCCAAGGCTTACTTTTCCGATGAGCCTCGCTGGAATCTCATACCAAAGGGGGTCAATTCTCAATGGAATTAGTACTTCAGCATAAAGCCGCATATTCTATATAATAACCCTCCGTGAAAACCTTGGAAGGCATAAACGTGGTCCTGGTGGAACCACAGGGACCCATTAATGTGGGGATGATCGCAAGGACTATGAAGAACTTCGGTTTCAAAAAGTTGATATTGGTCAACCCCAAGTGCCCTCCCCTTCATCCCTGGAGCTTAGTGATGGCTAAAGGAGCAAAAGAGGTACTCTTGGAAGCCCAAATCTTCGAAAGCCTTAAGGAGGCCTTGAGGGATAGTGGCCTTGTGGTGGGAACTACCGGTAAAAAGAGAAGAGGCATCGAGCTTGTCTCCATAAAAAGGGCAGTGGAAGATATCCTCCAAGTGGCCGAGAGCCAAAAGGTATCTCTCCTTTTTGGACGAGAGGATAGTGGTTTAACCAATGAGGAGCTTTCTTTATGTCACCTAAACGTTTTCATCCCTACCCAGGAGTCCCATCCTTCTATGAACCTCTCCCAGGCAGTGGCGGTAATCCTTTATGAGTTGGGCACTTACGGGAAAAAGGCGGAGTTCCCTCAAAGAACATTGGCCTCTTGGGAAGAACTCATGAGGCTTTTTGAACATTTGGAGCAGACGCTTAAGGTCATAAATTTCCCGAATCCAAAAAGAGCTCTTTATGACCTTAAGGAAGTCATCTTCAGGGCTCACCTGGATCCCAGGGAAGTTAGGCTTTTAAGAGGCATACTTAGGCAAATAGAATGGAGGATTAAACATGAAGGAACTGGCTTCCAGGATCAAAAAAATTAAGCCCTCCCCTACGCTGGCCATTAATGCGAAAGCAAAGGCTATGAGGGATAAGGGGTTGCCGGTGATAAACCTGGCTGGAGGGGAACCGGATTTTGACACCCCGGAGCATATAAAAGAGGGAGCAATTAAGGCTTTAAAAGAAGGGTTTACCAAATATACCCCCTCTTCGGGGATCCTGGAATTGAAAGAAGCCATTTGTGAAAAGCTTTATGAGGAAAACGAACTTTCCTATACGCCTCAAGAAGTGATCGTGACCTGTGGAGGTAAACAGGCCCTTTACAATGCCTTTATGGCCCTGTTTGAAGAAGGCGACGAGGTGATAATCCCCGCTCCCTATTGGGTATCCTATCCAGCAATGGCGCTTCTGGCGGGGGCAAAGCCAGTGATCGTTAAAACTGAAGAAACCGAAGGGTTTAAGGTAAAAAAAGAAGCTTTACAGGAAGTGGTAACCCAAAAGACAAAGGCCATTTTAATCAATTCCCCCTCCAATCCAGCTGGAACGGTTTATACGGAAAAGGAGTTATCTGAGATCGCCGAGTTCGCGCTCGAATACGACCTGTGGATCATTTCGGATGAGGTTTATGAACATTTAATCTTCGATAATTTAAAGCACGTCTCCATTGCTTCTCTCTCCCCTGAGATAAAAGAAAGAACCCTTGTGGTAAACGCCCTTTCCAAAACTTATTCCATGACCGGCTGGAGAATAGGCTTTGCTGCTGGCCCTAAGGAACTTATAAGAGCCATGGACATAATCCAAAGCCAATCCACCTCCAACCCCACTTCCTTCGCTCAAAGAGGCGCCCTGGAAGCCCTTAAGGGCTCTAAGGGTTTTATCCACTATATGAAAAAGGAATTCGAAAAGAGAAGGAACCATTTTTATGAGCTTGTAACTTCCATACCTAAGGTAAGCTGCTTTAAAGCGCAAGGCGCATTTTATCTGTTCCCCAATTTCAGATTCTATTGCGAAAATCGTTTTAGAGATGATGGGGAACTTTGCCTTCACCTTCTTGAAAAGGCGCTTGTGGCCACAATACCGGGCTCGGAGTTCGGGATGCCGGGCTTCCTGAGGCTTTCCTTCACCGTGAAAAAGGAGGAATTGGAAGAAGCCGTTAAGAGGATTCGTGAGGCTTTGAAGGGACTTTAGGCTTCTGCCCGGTCTTTTTGTAATGAAAGTAATCCCTTAGGATCCTTTCGTGATCAAAGGCCAAAGGAAGGGGGAGGTTTGAAGGATCAAAGACTCCGATTCTCATCGCATCGTCACCAGCCTTAAGTTCACCTTCGGCTTTAGCGATAAAGACGGTTGTTATATTATGTTGCCTTGGATCCCGGTTTGGATCGGAATAGGTGTAAAACTGTTCTAAAAGTTCGACCTTCAAGCCGGTTTCTTCTTCGGCTTCTCTTTGAGCTGCCTTTTCAAGGCTCTCACCATATTCACAAAAACCACCGGGAAGGGCCCAAAGCTTCGGCTCATTACGCCTTAGGATCAAAACTATACCCCCTTGGTACTCAATGATTAGGTCCACCGTGGGAAAGGGATTCCGGTATAAATAAACTTCGCTACCACAATTTGGGCACTTCACCACCTTTCCTTTCATTTCGTCTCTCCTTTTTCGTTATTTTAGTATTTCCTTAATGATGGTATGATTGAAAATGGAAAGTGGGCAAGATTTTAAAGGACGGAAAGGAAAAGGCTTTGTTTTGTGCCAAAATAGCCAAGGAGAAAAAGGCTCAGAGGCTTCTCCTTTTGGAGTTAAAGGGTTTGAGCAATATCACTGATTACTTTCTCATATGTAGCGGTAACTCCGACCGCCATGTTCAAACCATAGCTCGAGAAATCGAGGAGAAGATGGAAGAATTGGGCGAAAAACCCCTTGGAGTAGAAGGGTTCAGCGAGGGAAGATGGGTGCTACTTGATTTTGATGAGGTATTAGTTCACGTCTTTCAAGATCCAGTGAGGGAATATTATGACCTTGAGGGATTATGGATAGAAGCTCCAAGGATCCCCTTACCCTTCGAAGAAGAGGAGGAGGAAAAAAGGAATGAAGATCTCGCTTAGAGGGGTTGTCTTTTTTACGGCGATTCTTTTGGGGTTCTTCCTTTATGTGTACATTCTAAACCCCATGGAATTGGAATTCCGACTCTCGCCCCATACCTCTTACAAAACCTCATTAAGCATATTAATGTTGCTTAGCTTTCTGGGAGGAGCCCTTTTCGTGGGACTCACCGATTTGATCAAGGACATTAAAAGAGGTTTCGAACTCAGAGGGATCAAAAAGGTCCAAAAGGCGCTTTGGGAAAACTTAAAAGAAGCCAACGAAAGGATCCGAAGGGGAGACCTGGAAGGAGCCGAAAGGCTTTTAAAGGAAGCCCTCTCTTACGAACCCGATAACTCGATTCTTTTACTTCAGTTGGCTCGAGTTTATAGGGTTCAAAGGAAATGGGATGAGGCTCTGAGGATTTTAAAATCCTTGAAGGACCCCAAGTTAGAAGGCCTTTTCCTCCAAGTGGAGGTGCTTTTGGAAGCGGGTAAAACCCAAGAGGCCGAAAGGACCTTTAAGGAGATATTGGAATTAGACTCCCATAACCGCGAGGCTTTAAAGGCCTTGAGGGATATGAAGATAAAAGAAGGAGTATGGGAAGAGGTTTTAAGACTACATGAAAAACTCCTCAAAATCGATCCCGGAGAAGATGGAAATTTGCTTTTGGCCTTGCGGTATGAAAGGGCAAAGGATATGGCAGAAAAGGACCTAAGCGGAGCTTTAAAAGAATTAAAGCGCTTAAGCAAAGACAACCCCTTATTTACCCCCGCGTGGGTCACTTGGGGGGATCTACTGCTCAAAAAGAATAAGCCAAAGGCGAGTTTTGAAGTTTGGAAGAAGGGGTACCGCTTCACTCAAAACCCAATCTTTCTTCAACGGATGGAAGAACTTTATTTAAAAGAAGGTGATCCAAGAGGGGCCATAAGGATGTACTTGGAACTTTTGGGAGAGAATCCAGAGTCGCCGATCTTGCTTTACCTTTATTCGAAGTTATGTTTGAGACTCGGAATGGCTGAAGAAGCCCTTAAAAAGTTAAAAGAACTCGAACTGGCCTTGGGAAATTACCCCCATTATCACTATTTGAAGGCCAAAGCCCTCATTGCCAAAGAAGCCCATGAAGAAGCTACGCGATCGATCCTTAAGGCCATTGACCTTGAAGAAAAGATCAACTGGCCTTATAGGTGTGAAGCCTGTAAGCATGAAGAGCCAAAATGGCTTGACCGTTGTCCCTCTTGTTTAAAATGGGGAACTTTTACAATAAGGTTCTGATCCTTTTGGAGAAACTTATCGACCTTGTCTCCGGATGGGTATGCCAACTATGCGGATCCCCAAGCGAAAGCCCTTTGTGTAAAGCCTGTGAGAGAAACTTATCGCGATTTTCCCCTCCCTTTTGTCCCCAATGCGGTTTACCTCAAACCTCACCCTATTTATGCCCAAGTTGCAAAGAGGATCCCTTACCTTTTAGGTATCGCTCTTTCGGGCCTTATGAGGGAACTTTGAAAGAGATGATCCACAAGTTCAAGTTCGAGGGGCAGAGAAGTTTGAAAAAGCCCTTGAGTCTTTTACTTTATGAGACCTTTAAGGAACTGAAAGAACCTGTCAATTTAATCATTCCCATACCTCTTACCAGAAAGAGGCTTCTTGAAAGGGGGTCAATCAAAGTCTACTTTTGGCAAAAGAGTTGGGCAAAAGGATCAGCCTTGAGGTAAAAGGGAATATCCTTATAAAGGTCAAAGAAACCGTTCCCCAGGCCTTGCTTGGGGCAAAGGAGAGGCCGTCCAATTTAAAGGAGGCCTTTTTCTTGAAAGAACCCTCTTGGGTCTTTGGTAAGAGGGGTTTATTGGTCGAGGATGTGTTTATTACCGGATCCACCTTAAGAGAGGCCTTTTATGTTTTAAAACAAGCCGGAGCCAAAACCGTAATGGCCATAACCTTAGCCAGGAGCTTTTAATGCTACCCTTAAAAGACCTGAACCTCTGCGTCAGATGCGGATTGTGTGCGTCGGTTTGCCCCCTTTGGGAGATCGAACGTATCGAACCTTTATTGCCGAGGGGAAAAAGTATGTTATGGCTTGAACTTGAAAAAGGTTCACCATTAGACCGGAAGAGATTAAGGGAACGCCTTAAAGCTTGCCTTTTGTGCAATCGTTGTGGCAGGGATTGCCCAACCGGGGTAAGAGGGGCATACCTTACTCTGGGTTTGAGGGCTAAAGTGGGTCCCTCAAGATTAGTAAAATCCCTTTATCGTCTCTTTCTTAAAAAAAGATGGGCTTTGGGCTTAGCCTTAAACTGCATCAACCTTTTTTACCGCTTACTTCCTCCTTCAAAGCCCCCTCTGCGACACCTCCCCCATTATCTCCAATTCTTTTTAAATGGACCCCGACTACCCAAACTTTCCCCAAAACCTTTAAGTAAACTTCTTCCAAAAGTTAACCCCCCTTTAAGTGAGAGAAAAATGAGAGTCCTCCTTTTTTCCGGATGCGGTATGGAGTATTTATTCCCTCACGTGGCCCTTAAAGCTGTGAGGTTATTGAATCAAAATGGCATTGAGGCCATATTCCCCAAGGAGCAAGGCTGTTGTGGTATGCCCCTTTTGGGAATAGGGGACTTAGAAGGGGGAAAAAGTTTGGCGGAACATAACCTTGAGGTCCTTACCAGGGAAAAAGCGGATTACGTTATAGGACTTTGTTCAAGCTGTCTTTCTTCATTGAAAGAACTTTATAAGTGCTTCTTTCCAGAACTACCAAAAGTGGAAGAACTTTCGAGAAAAACCTTAAACTTAAGCCAATTGCTGGTAAGTCTTGGAAAGGAGGAGTTCCAATCGAGTTTAAAAGTCGGGACTAAAGTCACTTACCATGATCCTTGTCACACGCTTAATTTTCAAAACCTCAAAGATGATCCAAAAAGGATCCTGCGTTCCCTTAAGGACATAAATTTTGTAGAAGTCCCCTCTTATTGTTGCGGTATGGGAGGAACTTTCTCCCTCAATTTTCCCTCACTCTCCCAAGCCATAGGGCAAAAGAGAATCGAACAACTAAAAGAAACTCAGGCAGAACTTATATTAACGGATTGTCCCGGTTGTATGCTTCAACTCAAGGACCTGGTAATAAAAAATGGATTATCCATGGAGGTGCTCCATTGGGTTGAAGCCTTAAAAACTTGAGCTTGACTTAAAGAAGGGGAAAAATAATAATGGTGTTTGAAGAAAATGGAAGTTCGTTCTCGCTTTGTAATAGGGACAGGTCATCTCCTTCATAAAGCAGGGTTTATCACTGAAGAACAACTTCAGCAAGCTTTAGAGGAACAGAGGCGAAGCAGTAAAAGTTTGGTCTCCGTTTTAGTAGAGCTCGGTTTCATAAAGGAAGAGGAAATCTTCGAGTTTCTTCACACCAGGTACGGTGTTCCTTCCATAGATTTAGAAACGATCGAGATAGACCCCAAGCTTGTGGAACTCATAGGATCCGAAACCATGCGAAAGCATCTGGTTGTACCCGTGAGGAAAGTGGGCTCCACCTTGTATGTAGCCATGGCTGACCCCTTTGAGGTTTCCTTGATAGATGAACTTAAGTTCCGAACAGGGCTCCATATAGAAGCGCTTCTTGCGCGAGAATCCGAAATTCGGAAAGCCATAGAGAGTTTTTTGAATCCCTCTGAAGTCTTGGAAGAAACGATTAAAGGCGTTGAAGAAATGCCCGAGATCGTGACCCGCTATGAGATCTTCGACCTTACCGAAGCGGAAAAGGCACAGGAAGAAGCTCCGGTGGTCAAACTGGTGAACCGGCTCGTATCGGATGCCATAATGAAGGAAGCAAGTGATATCCATATAGAACCTTATGAAAAAATGGTCCGTGTCAGGTACAGAATAGATGGGATCCTCTATGAGGTTACGCGGATCCCCTTGAGGATAAAGAACGCAATAGTCTCGAGGATAAAGATCATGTCCCAGCTGGATATTGCTGAAAGAAGACTACCTCAAGATGGAAGGTTTATGGTTCGTTTGGGAGGAAGGGAGATAGACTTTCGAGTTTCGGTTATCCCCGTTCAGTATGGGGAAAAGGTGGTACTGAGACTCCTTGATAAGGCCAGGATTAGATACGAACTCGAGTCCTTAGGTCTTGAAGATGATCAAATCCAAAACCTCCAGAAGGCTATAAGGAAGCCTTACGGTATGATCCTTGTGACTGGACCTACGGGTTCTGGTAAATCTACAACCCTTTATAGCATTTTATCCGAATTGAACCGGCCCGAGGTGAATATCCTCACCGCGGAAGACCCCATTGAGATAAGCCTTCCGGGCGTAAATCAGGTCCAGGTGAACGAGGAGATAGGCCTTAAGTTCTCCACTTGTCTGAGGGCCTTTTTGAGACAGGACCCGGATATCATTATGGTGGGTGAGATCCGGGATCTGGAAACAGCAGAAATAGCCATAAGGGCCGCCTTGACGGGGCATTTGGTGTTATCCACACTGCACACCAATGATGCTCCGAGTTCCATAAACCGGCTCCTTGATATGGGAATTGAACCATTCCTAATTTCCTCCTCCTTGATAATGGTAATAGCCCAGAGGCTTGTGAGGACCATATGTCCCTATTGCAAGGAGCCCATCGAACTGCCCGAAGAATCTCTGCTTGAATTAGGGGTAAGCGAAGAGGAGATTAGGAACGGTTTTAGGGCCTTTCGGGGCAGGGGCTGTTCAAGGTGCGATGGAAGGGGTTATAAGGGAAGGACGGCGATTTTCGAGATCATGGAGGTCGATGAAACCATAAGGGAGCTTACCTTAAGGAGAGCACCGGCCGATAAGATAAGGGAAGCGGCCTTACAAGCGGGAATGAAAACACTTAGGGAAAGCGGAATCTTAAAGGTGAAAAAGGGGATAACCACCGTGGAAGAGGTCTTGAGGGTAACCTCGTTATAGAACTAAAAGGAGAGTTTTATGCCCGAAAGAAAATTGGAAATGGAAGAACTTTTGAGGACATTGGTTGAGGAAAAGGGCACCGATCTTCACATTACTGTCGGAAGTCCTCCCCGAATAAGGGTTGGGAAAAGGCTGATAAACCTGGACTATCCGCCTTTAACATCAGCCGACACCCAAAGGCTTTGCTATAGCGTCCTTACGGAAGCACAGAAGAAGCGTTTTGAGGAGGAACACGAGCTCGATTTTTCCTTCGGAATCGCCGGTTTAAGCAGGTTTAGAGGGAATCTGTTTGTTCAAAGGGGAACAGTGGCTGGAGCCTTCAGGGTCATTCCTCATAGGATCCCCAGTATGAAGGAACTCGGGCTTCCGCCTGTTGTGGAAGATCTCATCCGAAAGCCCAAGGGCCTGATTTTGGTAACTGGGCCCACGGGTTCTGGTAAATCCACAACCCTGGCCGCCATGATCGACAGGATAAATGAGGAAAGGTTCGGACATATAGTCACCATAGAGGACCCCATAGAGTATTTGCATCGTCACAAAAACTGTATAGTCAACCAACGAGAAGTGGGTTCCGATACCTTTGGGTTTCATGAAGCCTTAAAACACATATTGCGTCAAGATCCCGATGTGGTCCTAATCGGTGAGATGAGAGATCTTGAGACCATCCAGGCGGCCTTGACGATCGCCGAAACGGGGCACTTGACGTTGGCCACTTTACACACCAACACCGCCGTTGAGACCATAAACCGAATAGTGGACGTATTCCCTCCCCATCAACAGCAACAAATAAGGACCATGCTCTCATTTGTACTTGAAGGGATATTATGCCAGAGGCTTCTGCCTCGAGCTGATGGAAAAGGGCTTGTCTTGGCCCTAGAAATATTGATACCAAACCCTGCCATAAGGAACTTGATCAGAGAAAATAAAATCCACCAGATTTATTCCCAGATGCAGATCGGGCAACAGGAAACCTTCATGCAGACCTTAAATCAGTCCCTTCTATCCCTTTATAAACAGGGATTAATAACCCTTAAGGACGCCATGGAAACAAGCCCGGATGTTGAGGAGTTTCGGCGTATGTTAACCACCACAGAGCCCAGATCTTTTAAGGAGAAGTTCTGATGCCACTGTTTTTATGGGAAGGAAGAACTCTTGCAGGTATCCCCCAAAGGGGGGAGATAGAAGCTCCCGATGAGTTAAATGTACGCTTGACCTTAAGAAAAAGAGGCATTATAGTTACGCGGGTTAAGAAAAAACCCCGAGAACTAGTCATACCCTTCCTTTCCAAAAGGATCAGGAAGAGGGACCTTTTGGTCTTCACCCAACAACTTGCCGCTATGCTCGATGCTGGGATTCCGCTTGTACAGGCTCTGGAGATCCTCATAGAACAGACCGAAAACCGAGCTTTCCGGCAGGTGATAAGGAATGTAAAGGAAAAGGTCGAAGGGGGAAGTACGCTGGCTCAAGCCCTTCGAGCCCATACCAAGGTCTTCGATAGGCTTTATGTGGACATGGTAGTAGCGGGAGAAGAATCAGGTAATTTGGACCTAATGCTCAAGAGGATCGCCACTCATATGGAAAAGATGGAGAACTTAAAAAGAAAAGTCCGATCCGCCCTAATCTATCCGGCCATAATTTTCATTGTGGCGATCCTGGTGACGATCGTCCTTTTGGTGTTTGTAATTCCCACCTTTGAAAAGCTCTTCAGCGAGGTAAATATGTCCCTTCCTCTTCCAACTCAAATAGTCATAAAGGTAAGCAAGTTCACCAAAGCCAATATCCCCTACGTAATCGCTGCACTTTTCCTTTTAACTCTCGTTCTACGATATTATTACCGAACGGAAAAAGGACGATTCCAAATCGACTCCTTTCTTTTGAAATTACCAATTTTTGGAATTCTTATAAAAAAGATAGCTCTTGCTCGATTTGCAAGAACACTTTCGACATTGGTAAAAAGTGGTGTTCCCATTCTTGAAAGTCTTGAAATAGTGGGGGCTACGGCGGGGAACAAGCGCATTGAAAAGGCGGTAAGGGAAGCTAGAGAAAACTTAAGGGAGGGTGAAAGTCTGGCTCCTCCGCTTGAACGAAGTAGGGTATTTCCGCTTATGGTCACCCACATGATAGGGGTGGGTGAGGCCACGGGTAATTTGGATATGATGCTCGAGAAGGTGGCCGATTTTTATGAGGCCGATGTGGATCAAGCGGTGGCGAACTTAAGTTCCATGATAGAGCCACTTCTTATAGTGTTTCTGGGCGTTGTAATTGGGGGATTGGTGGTGTCCATGTATTTGCCGATTTTCAAAATGGCAGCCGCTTTCTAAAGAAAAAGCCACAACAAAAAGGCGGTTCCAAGGGGGAGGGACAGATTATCATCTACCCAAAGGGAAAAGGCTTCTATCAGGGTCGAGAAGAATGCGACCAATACCCCCCAAACCTTAGGCCCAGGATAAAAAATCAGGATCAAAAAAGAAGCCGAAAGAAAGAAACACAAACTCCCCTCTATGGTCCTTGAACCCCTTAAGGGGTGTTTCCCCCATCTGGAACCTATAAATGAAGCCGCCACATCGGAAAGTGAAGCCACAAAAAGGGCAGGAAGTGCCGCTTCCTTTGGGAAGAGGAGCACACAGAAAAAGGCCCCTATTAAAAAGTAACTTGAACCTATTAGGTTTTTCCGCTCCCGCCTTTTGACTAAATCTCCCACGATTTTATAAAAGAAACGGGCAAAACCCTTGTGAAGAAGCCTCAAAAGATCGCTACCCACATAAACGACTGAAGCGAGAACTATACCCCAAAGCACCACTTCTTTGGGAAACAACAAATAACCTAACGGAATGGCGACGCTTGCCATATGGAAGAGATCTCGTCGCCACTCCAAATTTACCTTGTAGTCCACTTTTTAAGCTCCTTAATCTCCTCGGCGCTTAAGGGACGCCATTTCCCGGGCTCGAGCCCCTTAAGCCTTAAAGGGCCAAAAGCTATTCTTTTAAGCCTTTTCACCGCATATCCCAAAGCCAAAAGGCTTCTCCTTATTATCCTCTTTCTGCCTTCAAAAAGACCTATTTTAAGCCAACAAGAACTTCTTCCTCGTTTTAATAGCTTAATTTCCATTTTGGGGCTTGGCCCATCTTCAAGGGGAATCCCGCCTTCTCTCAATTTTGCCAGGTCTTCTTCTTTGGGAATTCCCTTTACCTTGACCAAGTATACCCTTTTTAACCCATAACGAGGATGAAGGAGTTTATTGGCCAGTTCTCCATCATTTGTCAAAAGCATAAGTCCTTCTGAGTCCCAATCGAGCCTTCCAACTGGAAAAACCCTCTCCTTTATGCCTTTTAAAAATTCTAATATGGTAGGCCTCCCTTGTGGATCCTTGAGTGAGCTTATCACATAACGGGGTTTATGGAAAAGGTAATAGACCTTTTGGGGAGGTGGGGGAAGAGGTTTGCCGTCCACCAAGATCTCATCCCTTTGGGGATCCACCTTCTGGCCCAAATAAGCGGGTTCACCGTTCACTTTAACCCTTCCTGCCTTTATCAACTCTTCGGCCTTCCTCCTGGAGCATATCCCATGATTTCTGAGAATCTTTTGCAGACGTTCTTCGGCCATTTTTCTTATAGGTTTTCCAACTCTTTTAAGGAAGGAAGATCTTTAAGAGAGCTTAACCCAAAAACTTCCAAAAACTTCTCGGTCGTTCCGTAAAGTAGTGGTCGACCAGGAGCCTCTTTTCTTCCCACCGGTTTTATCAACCCCTTTTCAAGCAAAACCCCGAGCACATGCCCCGAATCTACACCTCGGATCTCCTCGATCTCACCCCGGGAAATCGGTTGCTTCCAGGCTACAATGGCAAGCGTCTCAAGGGCTGCTTGAGATAATTTGATGGGCACAACCTTTTTTAACCTCCTTATCCAGGTGGAATATTCCGGAAAGGTCCGGAATTGGTAGCCTCCCCCTACTTCTTGGAGACCAAAGGATAAGTTCAACCTTCTCCATTCCTCAACCAATTCAAAAAGCGCTTTCTTCAGTTCCTCTATCGACCATTCTGGCAGAAGCTGTGAAATGGCCTTGAGGGAAAGAGGCTCGGAGGTAGTAAATAACAAAGCTTCTATTATCCTCTTCAACTCGGCCATTATGGACCTTTTTGCGGAGAAATGGCGGATATGGCGTGTTTGTAAACCAAATGTTCCTCCTCTCCGTAGCCTTTTAAATGGAGACAATAATTATCGAAACCAACTATGTAGCCGAAGAGCTTCTCTCCTGATGTAAGGCTCACACATATCCATATCTTCTCTTTTCTCATCCGATTCAAAAAGGCCTCTTGAAGTTTAACGGGCTTCTTCTGCTTCTCCTCCATTGGACCTCTCCCTCTTTAAAAATTCCTCGATCAAGCTGAAAATCTTCCTTTTTTCTTCGGGATATTCAAACCACTTGATCTCTTTATCCCTTTTAAACCATATCATCTGCCGTCTTGCCAATTGCCAGGTGTTTTTCACAATAAGCCTTATGGCCTCCTCAAGCCCTATCTCCCCTTTTAAGTATAAGATCATTTCCTTGTAACCTATAGCCTTCATAGAGGACAATTCAGGCCCATAACCTCTATGTAGAAGTTCCCTTACCTCCTCTACAAGCCCCCTTTTTATCATCTCCTTTACTCTCTCCTCGATTCTTTTCAAAAGTTCCTCCTTGGATTTTTTAAGGCCGATCTTCAGAAGGTCATAGGGTCGGTCTCTGAAACTATGGCTTTCCCTCAGTTTTGAAGGCGGAAGACCCGTAAGGTGATATATCTCCAGAGCCCTTATTACCCGGTAAAGATCATGGGGATGCACTCGAGAGGCGGATTCGGGATCTACTTTCTTTAGTTCTTCCCATAACGCATGTTTACCTAGAGAAGAAGCCTTTTGCAAAAGCCTCTCCCGCAGTTCCCTTTGGCCCTCAAGGCCTTCGATAAGTCCCTCGGTTAAGGCTTTAATATAAAGCCCCGTTCCACCAACCACAATTGGGAGTTTGCCCCTTTTAATGATCTCCTCGATTGCCTCTCGGCCCATCTTTCTAAAAAGACCGGCGCTAAAAGTCTCATCGGGCCAAAGAAGGTCAATCATATGATGAGGTACCTCTTTAAGGACCTGAGGGGAAGGCTTAGCGGTGCCTATGTCCATCAAACGGTAAACTTGCATAGAATCAGCGCTTACGATCTCTCCTCCGAAACGTTTGGCCAACTCAATCCCAAGCTCACTTTTACCAGTGGCAGTAGGCCCCACTACCAAGAGGACTTTGGGCCTCATAAAGTTCCTTTTTAACACTTAGCTTGCTCCATGAAAAGACTCGGTGATATCCTTTTGAATATGAAACGAATCGGCATCATCGTCAAAAAGAAACCGGAAGCCTTAAGGATCCTTCCGGAATTGGTGGTGTGGCTTAGTACGCAGGGGGTCGAAGTGTTTGTGGAAGAGGAAATCGGAAGGCTTTTGCCAATAAAGGGGCTTCCTCCTGAAGAACTTAAACAGAAAGTGGACCTGGCGGTGGTATTAGGAGGCGATGGAACGATGCTTGCTGCGGTTAGGATCTTCGCTGGTTCAGGGGTTCCCATACTCGGGGTCAATTTAGGAGGGCTTGGATTTCTAACGGCTTTCTCTCAAGAGGAACTTTTTTCGATTTTAAAAAAGGTTTTGGGAGGAGATTTTGAGGTCGAGCGACGAAGCCTTCTCAAAGTGGAAGTAGAATGCTATCCGGATAAGGAGTTTTTGGTGCTTAACGATGTGGTGATAAATAAAGGGGCATTAGCTCGTATAATCCCCATAATCGCTAAGGTGGACGGGACCTTTTTAACGGTCTTCAGAGGGGATGGTCTTATTGTGTCCACGCCCACGGGTTCAACGGCTTATTGTCTCTCGGCAGGAGGACCTATTGTAGATCCAAGGATTCAAGCTATAGTGATCGTTCCCATATGCCCCCACACCCTTACCAACAGGCCCCTCCTCATTCCCGACAGTTCCGTGGTAACCCTGTTTCATTCTTCTCGAGAGGAAGAAGTCTATCTAACCCTCGATGGACAGATCGGTTTCAAATTGCCTGCTGGAACGTTGGTAAATGTCTCCAGAGCCAAAGGAAGCGATGTGACCTTGGTCAAATGTCCTTTCCGAACTTATTATGACCTTTTACGCACAAAGCTCAAATGGGGAGGGGACATTTTCGGGGTTTCAAGCGGAGGGAAAGATTGCTTTTAAGTTTAAAGATCCAAAACCTCGCCGTAATTGATGAAATAACCATAAATTTCAAGCCCGGGTTTAATGTTTTAACGGGAGAAACCGGGGTGGGAAAATCCATGGTGGTTGTGGCTTTGGATCTTCTTGTAGGGGGAAAGGGGTCACCTTTTTTAATTCGTACCGGCGAAGAGGAAGGGAGCGTGGAGGCCATTTTTTTCGTAGAAGGCCAGAAGATAAGCTTCAAAAGGATCATAAGCCGTAAGGGGAAAAGTCGGTCTTACCTTAACGGAAAGCCCGTTTCTCAAGGGGAGTTAAGCGGTCTCTGTCGAAAATTACTCGATATATATGGGCAAGAACAACATTACCTCCTTCGTGATCCTGAGACACATCTCGAGGTGTTTGATCAACTGGCAAACTTAATGGAGGAAAGGCAAACTTATCGGAGGCTTTACGAAATTTATTTGGAACTCGAACGCAAATATCAATCCTTAAAGCTCACAAGTTTAGAATCCCAGAGAAAAAGGGAGTTTATTCTGTATCAACTTAACGAGCTTGAGAGCGCCAAGATAAATCCCGAAGAAGACGAAAAGTTAAATGAACGCCGAAAACTTCTGCTGGAGAAGCAAAAATTGGTGGAAACGCTTTCGCTGTTAAAGGAAGAAATGAACACCACCCTTAAGGGAGTAAAGGAAGCGCTAAGGATTTTGGGAAGAATTAAATCCCTTGATCTTAAACTCGAAAAATGGACCCAAGTATGCGAAGAGATCAAGGCTTCGCTGGAGGAATTGGAATTCGAGGCCGAGAAATTCCTAAGTCAATTGGAACTCGATCCCCAGGAACTTGATCGCATAGAGAACCGTCTCTTCCAATTACAGAGGTTAAAAGAAAAATACGGGGCAAAGGACCTAAAAGAACTTTTAGAGATAAAGAAGACCTTAACCGATGAACTTCAGAGCTTGGAAAATCTGGAGGATCAACTCAAAGAAACGAAAAGAGAAAAGGAACAGTTGGGAAAGGAACTTATAAGATTGGCCCAGGAGCTTTCGGAGAAAAGGGCCGAGTTCGCCCAGAGGCTTTCCTCAAGGATGAAGGAAGCCCTGAAGGAATTGGGAATGCCCAATGCCTACTTTTCCTTTACCTTTCGGGAACCCAAGGAAGGGCTTGAGATAGAGGGGATAAGAATTGGGGCTTTCGGAAAAGAAGAGGGAGAGTTTATGTTTTCAGCAAACCCAGGAGAAGAAGCCCGCCCCTTATGGGCAGTAGCTTCGGGAGGAGAGCTCTCAAGGACTATGCTCGCTTTGAAAAACCTCTCCTTAAAAGGGGAAACCAAAGTTTTGGTATTTGATGAGATCGACACTGGAATTGGTGGAATAACTGCGCAGGTTGTGGGATCCAAGTTGAAGGAACTCGCGAAAAGATACCAACTTTTATGCGTAACCCATCTACCTCAAATTGCGGCAAAGGCCGATCATCATCTAAGGGTCAAAAAGGAGGTAGTGGGAGGAAGGACTAAAGTAATAGTGGAGGAGATCGAAGGGGAGGAACGAAAGTGGGAAATAGCCAGGATGTTAGCGGGAAATTACATAACCCCGGTAACCTTGAAACAAGCGGAAGAGCTCATTTTACAGGGATAAGGAAGGCAAAGGCAAGTGATGCCCTCAGGATTCAGGACCTTATAAACACTTATGCTAAAGAGGGATTGCTGCTTCCGAGGGCTCTTGGGGAGATATACGATAATATCAGGGATTTTTTTGTTTACGAAGAAGATGGACGGATTCAAGGGGTGTGCGCCCTTCACGTATGTTGGGAGGACCTGGCCGAATTGAGGTCTTTAGCGGTTCAAAAGGAATCAAGGGGAAAGGGAGTCGGGGAAGCTTTGATAAAAGCTGCCCTAAAGGAGGCCAGCGAATTGGGGATAAAGAGGGTCTTCCTTCTCACTTACATACCCGCATATTTCAAAAGGTTTGGTTTTGGGATAGTTCCAAAAGAGATCCTTCCCCAAAAGATCTGGGGAGATTGTTTGAAATGCGTTAAGTTCCCGAACTGTGACGAAATCGCTATGATGCTCTCACTTTCGGAATGAAGCTGATTAAACGCTATTGTTTGAAAAATAACCTAAAATTGGAGGTATGGGACCTGAGTGAAAACTATTGGGCCGATTTCTGGAACCTCAAACTGGAGATAAAGGGTAAAATCCAAGTGGATCCATCGGTTTTTCCGAAGGAAGATCCTTTGGCCGAAGAGGCCATAAATGCCATGGGAAAGGAGGTCTTTTACAAAAGCGAGATCGTTAAGGTGGGCATAAGGGAAAAAGATCTGCCTAAGGAGATAGAAAAAAACCTTCGTTTTTTTGAAGAGAACGCACTTCCTTATCTTCAACACCCGGATTTTAAAAAGCGCTTTTTGCTTAGAGAATTCGAAAAGACCTTAAAGGAGATTAGGATCAATAAGCTCAGGGAGGCACAAGATGAAGCTTAATCCCCTTATCTTCCGTGAATATGACATAAGGGGTCGGGAAGGAGAGGATCTTACATTTGAAACAGTAAGGCTTCTAGGTCAGGCGATAGGCACCTATTATAGGGAAAGGGGAATAAAGGATATAACGCTTTCGAGGGACTGCAGGTTAAGCTCGCCTTCTTTTAGAGAGGCCCTCTTAGAAGGGCTCCTTCAAACGGGCCTTGAGGTCACCGATTTAGGAATGACGCCCACGCCATTGCTTTATTTCTCCATCGTTTGGCTCAAAAAGGAAGGAGGGGTGATGATAACTGCAAGTCACAATCCCCCCGAGTTTAACGGCTTTAAGATATGCGTGGGAAAAGACGCCATTTGGGGACCGGAGATCCAAAAAATAAGGGAGATAGCCGAAAGAGGTGAATTTGTCAGAGGAAAGGGAAAACTTTCTTTTTATGATATCTTTCCCGATTATAAGGCTTTCATCTTGAAGGACATAAAGCTTAAAAGGAAGCTTAAAGTGGCCATTGACCCGGGCAATGGCACTGTAGGTCCAGTTATAATGCCTTTGCTTGAAGAACTTGGATGTGAGGCCTACTCCTTGAATCTGGAACCTGATGGACGTTTCCCCAACCATCATCCTGATCCCATTGTGGAAGAGAATTTGAGGGATCTAATAAATACCATAAGAGAAAAGGGTGCTCACGTGGGCTTTGGTTATGACGGTGATGGGGATCGATTAGGGGTTGTGGATGAGAAGGGCCGGATTATCTGGGGGGATAAGTTGCTTATCATCTTCGCTCGATCCATCCTTCACCAACTGAAAGGAGCAAAGATCATCGCGGAGGTTAAGTGCTCACAGGTACTTTTCGAAGAAATAGAAAAACTCGGAGGAATACCCATAATGTACAAAACTGGACATTCGTTGATAAAGGAGAAAATGAAACAGGAAGGAGCCGTTTTAGCAGGAGAGATGTCAGGGCACATGTTTTTCGCTGACAGGTATTTCGGCTTTGATGATGCCATATATGCCTCTTTGAGGCTTTTGGAGATAATAGCTGAAACAGGGAAAACCCCCTCACAGCTCCTTGAAGGAGTCCCTGAGACCTATGTGACTCCGGAGATAAGGGTTCCTTCTCCCGACGAAGTAAAATTTAAGGTCGTCGAAGCCTTCAAGGAAAAGATAAGAGGAAAGTACGAGTTTGTGGACATTGATGGTGTAAGGTTAAAATTCCGTGACGGATGGGGGCTCATAAGGGCATCTAACACCCAACCTGCTTTGGTCTTAAGGTTTGAAGCCCAAACGAAAGAAAGACTCAAAGAGATAAAGGCCTTGGTGGAAAAATTACTTGAAGAAACCAAAAGGGAACTTGAATGAGAAAACTTGGAGCTCACATGTCAATTGCCGGAGGATATTGGAGGGCAGTTGAAGAGGCCAAGGCCTTAGGGTGTAAAAGTCTTCAGTTCTTTCTCAAAAATGCCCGTTCTTGGGAGAAAAAAAACCTTAAGGAGGAAGAAGTAACGGCCTTTTTCGATTCTCTAAAGAACTCAGACATACAGATAAATATCGCCCACTCAAGCTATTTGATAAACCTCGCTTCAAAGGATGAAAAACTTTACGAAAAAAGCATCCTTACTTTAATGGAAGAACTCTCCATAGCCCGAAAGCTTCGTATTCCTTATTACGTACTTCACCTAAAATCGGGGGGTAATGGAAAAGAGGAAGACCTTTTCAGGATCGCAAGAACCCTTAATTTAGTGCTGTGGGATCTTGAAGACATAATGATTCTCCTTGAGACATCTCCGAGTCCTCGGGCCGTAGGATCAAAGATCCAGGATTTTGCTCGCCTTTTTGAACTCTTGGAAAAGGAAGAGAAGGTAGGAATATGTCTTGACAGCTGTCACCTTTGGGCCGCAGGGTATGACTTAACGATCCCGAACGGCTTTGAGTCCCTCCTCAGAGAACTCGAACATTTGGTCGGATTAAAAAAGGTCAAACTCGTTCATTTGAACGACGCAAAGGACGAATGTGGCTCCGGGAGGGATAGGCATGAGCATATTGGGTGTGGCCGTATGGGGCTTTTGCCCTTTAAACTCTTTATCCAAGAAGAATCCTTTCGAGACTTGCCCTTTATCATCGAAACCCCCAAGGGGAAGACCCCAGACGGTAAGGACTTTGATGAGATTAATTTGGCGATTTTAAGAACTCTGGAGGAAGAAGATGCGGATAAAGATCTCCTTAGGGAATATCTCTCTTGAAGGAGAGCTTTTCGAAACCCCTTGTGGCAAAGCGATAATGAAACTCTTGCCGATTGAAGGGCAGGTAAGAAGGTGGGGCGATGAGATATATTTCGAGATTCCCCTTTCTTACCCCTTAGATGAGACGGCCACAACAAAGGTGAAAAGTGGCCATATAGGATACTGGCCACCTGGTAGGGCCCTTGCCATCTTTTTCGGACCTACACCCCTTAGCACTTCGGAAGACCCAGTACCTGCAAGTGAGGTCAATTTAGTGGGACGTATAAAAGAAGGAGAAAAGGCTCTAAAGGCAGTTAAAGAGGGAGGAAAAATAAGGATAGAAGGCCTTGGTGATTAGAGAAATATTAATCCGAGAGATAAAGGAGAAAGGCCCCATATCCTTTTCCAGCTTCATGGATCTTTCCCTTTATCATCCCCAAGGGGGCTATTACATGCAAGCTAAAGTGCGCCAAGGGAAAGCTGGCGATTATTTTACCGCTCCAACTGTAAGTCATCTTTTTGGAAAGGTGCTCTCCAAATGGATTTTAAAGGTTTCGGAGGAAATTGGAGGAAACTTTTCGCTTCTTGAACTTGGGAGTGGCGAAGGGCATTTAGGAAAGGATCTTTTAAGTGCCTTAAGGGAAAGGGATTCTCTTCTTTTTGAAAAGGTAGAGTATCTTTCCATGGAGAAAAGCCCTCATTCGATCAAACGCCAAAAAGAACTTCTTAAGGAATTTGAAGGAAAGGTAAAATGGCCTTCTTGGGAAGCGATAAAGGAGATCAGGGGGATCGTCATAGGTAATGAGTTCTTCGATGCCTTTCCCGTTGAAAGGGTAAAAGTCGAGAATGGAAAACTCTGGGAGGTAAGAATTGACTTTTTCGATGGTGAATTTCGCCAGATCCTTTTTCCGGCTTCAGAGGCCGTAAAAGAATATTTTGATTATTACGTAGGGGAAATGCCACCTGAGGGCACCTTTGCGGAGGCCCATATTTTGGGACTTCAGTTTTTTGAGGATCTTTTAAAAAGATTAAAAGAGGGATTCGTTCTCCTAATAGATTACGGGTATACAACTAAGGAACTTCTTCTGGGCCTTTTCCCCCAAGGCACTTTAAGGGCGTATAAAAACCATAAGGTTTTTAAGGAGTTCTTGGATGATCCAGGGAATAGCGATTTGACCTCTTCTTTGAATTTTAGCGCCTTTATCAAAAAAGCGGAAGAAAGGGGGGTAAAAGTTTTACGTTTTTGTGAGCTTGATAAGTTCTTAATCGAATGTGGTATTTTGGAGGAGTTAGAGGGAGAGGATAAGTTAAAAGAAAGGCTTCAGGCCAAAATTCTGCTTCTGCCTCAAATGATGGGCAAGGTCTTTAAGGTTCTGATTTTGAAGAAGGAGGCTCAAAATGACTGAACCCATCCATTTCGTTCATAAAAGCCTTTACGATAGGCTAAACGAATTGGACCCCTGGGATGTCTCAAGAAGAAGCTCGATCAGATATGATGGTCAAAGGTTTGTCATCCCTTTTTTAAATGACCTTTACGCTTTAGACCCTAAGGGAGAATTAACAGTCATTTCCGGAAGGGAAACGAGTCCTGAACTTGAAGTCTCAATCTTGGAGTACCTCATTGGAGCAAAACAGATAGAACCTCAAGGACGATGGGTCTCCCTTAAAGACCTAAAAGGTGGAAGGGGCTTTGCTCAAAGCCATCCCCTGCCTTTAGATGGGCTTCTTCAAAAGTACGGAAGGGATCCCCAAGGCTTCCTAAAAAAGGGTATAGAACTCGGAGGAGAGATCAAAAGGGTTGGAGATGCCGGAATAATTCTACGCCCCCTTCCGCGGATACCCATGCTTCTTGTTTTGTGGAAGGGCGATGAGGAGTTTCCGCCCCGTTTAAATGTGCTTTTTGACCCCACTTCTCAAGAACACCTAAGGCTTGATGCCCTCTATGGCCTGGCCATAGAGGTCATAAGGCGTTACTCCTCATAGGGAAAAAGGGAGGCCTTCTTCTTAAGCTTTTCCCACTCCTCATTAACTCGTTTTTGAATAAGTTTGATGGTCTCCTCGTCCAAATGTCGAAAACGCCCTTGAAGTTTAAGGTATTCCTCTACAGGTTTAAGCTCTTTCTTAGGTTGGTTTATGCGCCACTTGCCGTCAATGACCTCAAAAAGAGGAAAAACACCGGTTTCCACAGCAAGCCGCGCTACTTCTATGGAGAGATTCGAAGGACACCTCCATCCCGTTGGACAAGGCGAAAAGATATGCACATAGGCTGGCCCTTTCACTTCGGCCCCTCTTCTGACTTTGGTCATTAGGTCATAGGGATAAGCAGGAGAGGCGGTGGCCACATAGGGTATATTATGAGCTATGGCTATCTCGGGTAGGTTCTTTTTCCAGGTCATCTGGCCCTTTGCCTTTTTACCCGGGGGAGAAGTAGTAGTCCAGGCGCCAAAAGGAGTGGCAGATGAACGTTGGATGCCGGTGTTCATGTAAGCTTCATTGTCAAAACACAAATAAAGTATATCGTGTCCCCTCTCTAAAGCCCCTGAAAGGGCTTGAAGACCTATGTCGGCGGTGCCTCCGTCTCCAGCTATTCCCACGCAAAAGATCTTCTTCTCGGGCACTCTGCCCTTCCTCATAAGGACCTTTAAAGCCGCCTCGACTCCACTTATTACCGCGGCGGTATTTTCAAAAGCCACATGTATCCAAGGAACCCCCCAAGCGGTTTCCGGAAAAGGAGAGGATATGATCTCAATACACCCTGTAGCACAGGCCACAATTGTATCTTTCCCCAAAGCCTTCATGGCAAGCCTTAACGCCACGGCTTCTCCGCACCCCTGACACCCTCGATGCCCCGAAAGAAAGTATTCCTCGCGAGGTAAGTTTTTCCTTGTAAACCTTATCTTTTCTAACTCCCTCATTCTTTAACTCCATAAATTATGTAATCTTCCGGCCCCTTTTCCAGAAGCTCGGGAGCCATCTCAAACATCTTCACGTAATCCTCAGGTGTGGCATCCCTTCCAGATATACCCACGATGAAATCCACCACCCTTGGCCCATCCATTTTATAAAAAGCTGACCTAACCTCCAAAGCCACCTGTCCCCCGGGTCCTCCAGGACATATAGCCCTATCTATCACCAAAAGGGCCTTCACCCCCATTAAGACCTTTCGGAGTTCCTCAAAGGGGAAAGGCCTCCATAACCTAAGTTTCAAAAGCCCCACCTTTTTTCCTTTTTTCCTCAAAAACTCTACTGCCTCCTGAGCGACTTCTCCATAACTTCCAACGCTTAAAAAGGCATACTCCGCGTCCTCAAGATAAAAACTCTCAACGGGTTTATAAAACCTCCCGGTTAATTCCCCCCATTTTTCCCATACCTCAACTATTACCTGATAAGAAGCCTTTAAGGCCTCGTCTTGTGCCTTCTTGACCTCGGCATATTGATCGGGCATGACAAAAGCACCCATCGTTATAGGGTTGGAAGGATCGAGGCGATAAAGGGGTTGATAAGGAGGAAGAAACTTGTCCACCACTTCTTGATCTAGAGGTTCAACCGGTTCAATGGCATGGGTCAGGAAAAACCCATCCATATGAATCATATAAGGTATTAACACCCTGTGATCTTCACTAATCCTATAACCTAAGAAAACGTGATCGTAAGCTTCCTGAGCGTTATTCACAAAGACCTGTATCCATCCCGAATCCCTTACTAGCATGGCATCCGAATGGTCGTTCCATATGCTCAAAGGGGCTGAAAGGGTTCTATTACAAAGCACCATCACCATGGGAAGCCTCATAGAGGAAGCGATAAAGACTATCTCCGCCATTAAGGCCAAACCGGGACCGCTTGTGGCTGTAAAGGCTCTGGCGCCACAAGCCGAAGCCCCTATGCAGACACTCAAGGCAGAATGTTCCGATTCAACTGGCACAAACTCCGCATCGAGTTCCCCTGAGACCACCATTTCTGAAAGCTTTTCCACAATATGGGTTTGAGGCGTTATAGGATAAGCGGCAATAACGTCCACATTGGATTGTCTAACCGCTTCAGCAACTGCAACGGATCCTTCCAACGCGACCCTTTTCACCTCATACCTCCAAAACCATCTTTATCGCCCCTTGGGGACATTCATGGGCGCAAAGTCCACAACCTTTACAGTAATACAGGTGGCTTTCAAAATATCCATCCTCGGTTTCATAAATAGCCCCCTCGGGACAAAAGAGGTAACATATGCCACACTTGTTACACTTTTCCTTCTCCACTACAGGTCTTTCATTCCTCCAATCGCCAGTCCTTAAATTTCTTGAACTTCCGGGCTCAGTGATCACGGCCCCTGGCTTAATTTCTCTCCAGCTGAGCTTCATCTCTCAACCCTCGTCTCTTCGTAAGCCCTTTTTAGGGCTTCAAAGTTTTTCTCTCCCATTTTGCCAAACCTTTTAATAAAAGGCTCAAAAAAAGACTCCACCTTTACCAATGGCACCGCTTTTATAAGGCCCCCAAGCATTGTGGTATTTGTTATAGGGAGCCCTAATTCCTCCCGAGCTATCTGAGTGGCGTTGACCCAGGCCACTTTTATACCTTCGGGCAAAGAGGGCCTTTCCGAAGCATTCACCACCACAACTCCATCTTCTTTAAGCCCGTCCAATACATTTCCGTTTTTAAGAAGCCCCGGATCCAAAACCACAATTATATCGGGTCTCCATACCCCACTTCTCACCCTAATAGGACTCTCACTTATCCGAGCAAAGGCCATAACCGGAGCACCCCTTCTCTCAGGACCAAAGCTCGGTAAAGCCAAACCATATTTACCCTCGTTTATGGCCGCCACCACTAAAAGTTCAGCCGAGGTTACTGCTCCCTGCCCTCCTCTTCCATGAAAACGAATCTCTACCATCGCTTCCTCTTCCTGCTTTTTAATGAGACTCTTTTTTACCAAAAATTACCTAACGTTGTAAATATCCTTTAAAAGGGAACGTCATCTTCTGGAGGAAGGTCTTGAAGATAGGAATCTTCCTCCACCATCTCCACTTCGGTTCCACTATCCACAGGCGGACCCAGCATAATCACATTGGTGGCCACCACTTCCGTAAGGTATCGCTTATTACCATCGCGGTCTTCCCAAGAACGGGTCCTTAACCGCCCTTCCACATAAACCTGTCTCCCCTTCCTTAAATATTCCGCACAGATCTCCCCCAACCTTCCAAACGCCACCACCCTGTGCCATTCGGTTTTCTGTTCTCTTTCGCCGGTGTCACGATTGAGCCAACTTTCGTTGGTCGCTATTCTGAAGATCGTAACGGGGGTCCCATTAGATGAATACCGAATCTCCGGGTCCGCCCCTAAATTCCCCACAAGGATTACCTTATTTACCCCCTTCATCATTATCTGAATATTACCTTATCCGATCGTTTAGGTTCAAGTTCCAAAAAAGCGGCGTCTTTTCCTTATGGATAATAAGAGCCCTACAGCCAGCAAACTTACTACCATACATGAGCCACCGTAACTAAAGAAAGGAAGAGGCAATCCCACAACTGGTAACAACCCTAGCGCCATTCCTATATTAATGGTGACGTGTAACAAAAACAAACTCATAATGCCCATAGCCAAAAACCTACCAAAAGGATCCTTTGCCTTTTGGGCAGTCTCAAAGGCCCAGAGAAGGAACCCCAAAAACAACAAAATCACAACTACTGCTCCCGCAAACCCCCATTCTTCCCCGAGCAGAGCAAAGACGAAATCGGTATGATACTCGGGTAAAAAACCAAGCCTTGCCTGAGTACCAAGGCAAATCCCCTTGCCCCAGATACCGCCCGAACCTATGGCGATCTTAGACTGTATCAAGTGATACCCCGTCCCAAGAGGATCTCTCCAGGGGTCCAGAAAAGAGAGTATTCTCTGTTTCTGGTAGTCTTTTAATAAAAACCATCCCCCTAAACACCCAATCGTAGTTAAAACCCCGAGAAAGAGAAGGTCCCTTTTCTCCAACCCTATCCATAAGGTCACGATTCCCAATATGCCTACTAAGACCAGCCCTGTTCCAAGATCCGGTTGAAAGACCACCAAACAAAAAGGCAAAAGGACCATCAATATGGGAAGGCCTAATTCGGAAAGGCTTAAATCCCCTTGTACAGGTCTTTTTGAAAAGTAACGGGCTAATGCCACTATTAAGCCGAGCTTGGCGAACTCGGATGGCTGGATATAAAACCCCGCAAAACCCAGCCACCTTTTTGCCCCCTCTATCTTTACTCCAAAGGGGTAAAGTAAGCCGAGTAAAACTACTCCTCCAAAATAGAGGTAATAAGCGAAGGTTTCGAATTGTTTATAATCGGTAAGGCAACACCATAATCCCAAAGCGGAACCTATGAGTACCCATAGGATTTGTTTAGTAAAAAGGGTGATGCCCCCCGTATTGGAAGCGCTCCAAAGGTTAATGAGGCCTATGATCAAAAGGCCCAAAACGTAAAGCAATCCCGAAAAGTCCTTTAACCAACCTTTCACGGTTATTGAGCACCCAGCCAATATTTTATCAGTTCTCTCGCCAAAGGGGCTGCTGCCCCTCCTCCGGTACCCCCATGTTCCACCAAAACCGAAACCGCGATGCTCGGATAATTCGCATCGGCATAAGCCACAAACCACGCATGATCCCTATGTTCGTAAGGAAGTAATAAAGGATCCTTCACCCTTTGGGGCATACCCCTTACTTGGGCCGTACCGGTTTTGCCCGCCACTTTTATCCCTTCTAATCTCGATGCCCTTCCTGTCCCCTGAGGATCCTCAACGACCCCTTCTAGCGCGGTTTTAACCACTTGAAAAATCTCTTGGGATAAAGGGATCTCTCTCTTGAGTTGGGGGTTAAAATGAATTATCTTTCCACTTGGGTCTCTCGCTTCTCTCACCAAAAGGGGTCGGTAAAGCTTCCCATCATTGGCGATCGCACTTATAAAGGTAGCCAATTGTAAGGGAGTAACCGTTAAACGCCCCTGTCCTATGGCCATGACTACCGTATCCCCGCCGAACCACTTTCCCCTTTGGGGATAAGGCAAAAAGCCTTTTTTTTCACCCGGAAGATCTATCCCGGTAAAATCTCCGAGGCCGAACCATTTCGCAAACTCGATCATCGCCTTGGGGCCAATCCTTAAACTCAGTTGATAAAAATAGACATCACATGACTGAACGATCCCCTTATAAAGGTCAACCGAACCGTGTCCCTCCTCTTTCCAACATCGGAAACTCCTATTCCCTAAGGTAAAATAACCGGAACAATAAAACCTTTCCTGAGGCTCTACTTGGCCCATCGCCAAAGCCGCCAAAGCCACTATGATTTTGAAGACTGATCCTGGAGCATAAATGCCCTGAATAGCCCTGTTGGTAAAGGGATGAGAAGGGTCCTCTGCCAGAGCACGCCATTTCTCCGGATCTATAAATCGCCCAAATTCCCTTGGATCGAAGGAGGGAGAGCTCGCCATGGCGAGGATCTCTCCGCTTCTTGGGTCCATCACCACAATGGCTCCCCTTTTCCCCTCAAGAAGGCTTTGAGCCTTAAGCTGAAGGTCAAGGTCAATGTTCAAGTAAAGGTCCCAACCGGATTGTGGATCTATTTCCTGAAGGACCCGTATACGTCTTCCCAAGGCATCCACCTCTACCTGTCTGCCTCCTTTCTTTCCCCTCAAAAGCTCCTCGTATTGTAATTCGAGTCCGCTTTTTCCAATGTAATCACCGACCCCATACCCTTTATCCCTTAAGCGCCTTATCTCCTCTTGGGTTATTTCTCCTACGGTGCCTATCACATGGGGAGCCACCGGGCCTTGTGGATAAACCCTTGTTGGACTTATCAAAATCCTCAAAGCGGGGAAATCCCAAAGGTTTGCGCTTATCCTGCTTAACTCTTCAAAGCTCAAATCCTTTTTAAGCCTCACCATCTCAAAGGGACTTCTCGCGCCATTGATCCTCCTAAGGATCTCTTCCTCCGATAAATCCAAAAAGGAAGAGAGTTCACGGGCAAAACTCTCTTTCTCCTTCAAGTCTGCCGGAACCACAAAAAGATCAAAAGAGGGCTTATTGCCCACAATTAACCTTCCCTTCCGATCGAAGATCCTCCCCCGGGGTGGGTTAACCTTTTCCAAACGCAAGCGGTTTTTTTCGGCCAATTGTCGGTATTTTTCCCCTTCGATTATCTGAAGTTGCCACATCCTTCCCAATAGTATCAAAAAGACGATCAAGATCACCCAAAAAAGCCATTTTCCCTTAGGGAAGCCTTTCGACATAAAGGAGCCTTACGTTCTTAAAAATGTAGTCGTTAAGGGGAAAGATAAAAAGCGCCGAAAGGGCTGTGAATAAGGCTAACTTAAAGGAGGGAAGGCTGAAAACCCAAAGGGATGTCAAATGCCCTAAAAGCTCTTGAAAAATGAAGCCCAAATAAGAAAAGACCAAAACCATTGGAAAAAGCCATAAAAAAGAAGGCCTCGTAAGGGAAAGTAAACCCTGAAGGATCAAACCCATTGACATTTTGCTCATGGTTTGAAGTCCCAAAACCTCTCCTCCGAGAAGATCACCTATTAATACAAGTAAAAGTATCGCTTCAGGAGAATACCTCCTCCAAATGCCATAAATCACCATTACCATGAGAGGATCAAACAAAAATCTCGACCCCAAAATGCCCCTTAAAACGCTAAATATCACAAGGTAAAACCACCCTATTAAGAGAAAAAGGACATTTCTTCTCATCTTTCCTTAATCACCATGACTTCTTCGAGCCTGTCGAATCGCACTGAAGGCTCAACCTCGGCTTCTATGAAAAGCGCACCCTGTCTTTTGATGATTCTCCTCACACTACCCACCAGGAAGCCTTTTGGATATACACCATCAAGGCCGGTGGTCAAAATCCTCTCCCCTTCCCTGATCGGTTCTTCTTGAGGAAGGTAACGAAGGAGACATCTTCCTCCTTGCCCCTCAAGAATCCCCTTTGCCCCTGAATCCTCGAGCATTATGCTCAAGGAAGCCCCCCTTTCTATTATTGGAAGTACAAGCGAACTTTTTGGACCGGTGAGAAGGACTTTTCCGACTATCCCATCAGGTGTTATAACAGCCATTCCCTTCTTTATCCCGTCGAGTGACCCCTTATCTATGTAAAATGTTTTGGATTGAGGATCAGGACTTTCACCTATTAGACGCGCTGCAACCACCTTAAACTTCACGGCCTCTTTAAACTCTAAAAGCCTTCTTAACCTCTCCGCCTCTCGCTTTTCTTCTCTTAGGAGGGCATTCTCGATTTTTAGACGTTCCAGTTCTCTTTTTAACCTTTCGTTTTCCTTCTTCACGTCAAGGAGAAGAAGATAATCCTCAAAAAAGGAGTAAATTTTCCCGTAAACATAGGAGAAGGCCTTTTGAAAAGGAAACAACAAAGAAAGGGAAAAGCTCTTTATCCTCTCTTCTCTTAAAACCCCCGTTCGGGACAGCGAGAATAAAATTAGACCTATCAATAAAGGCAAAAAGTACCTTCTTTTGGGCATTTATTTAATCGCTCGCTACTTCTCTCAATAACCGCACATCATCCAAAAGCCGCCCAACCCCCCTTACCACGGTGAAAAGGGGCTCATCGACTCGGGTTACGGGAAGGGCGACACTTTTACGAATCAAAAGATCCATATTCCTGAGAAGCGATCCCCCTCCGCTTATGATAATGCCCCTGTCTACCAAATCGGAAGCCAATTGGGGCGGGGTTTTCTCTAACGTTTCCCTTATAGCCTGTACAATTTGATTTAAGGGTTCATTTATAGCCTCTCTAACCTCATAAGAATTTATCTCACAAACCCGAGGTATTCCGCTGATTAGGTCTCGACCTTTAACCTCAATGGTCTCCTCCGGATCGTATTCGGGACAGGCATTACCCAATTTTATCTTGATCTCCTCGGCGGTTCTTTCGCCGATAAAGAGGTTATATTTCTTCCTCATATATTGAACTATGGCTTCGTCCATTTTGTCACCACCGACTCGGACTGAATTTTTCACCACAATGCCACTTAAGGAAATGACCGCCACCTCCGTCGTACCTCCCCCTATCTCCACCACCATATTGCCAACCGGTTCCGTTATGGGAAGCCCAGCCCCTATGGCCGCTGCAAGGGGTTGTTCGACTAAGTAAACCTCCCGTGCCCCAGCTGCCTCAGCCGATTCCTTAACTGCTCTTTTTTCCACCTGGGTGATTCCAGAAGGGATCGAGATGACCACCCTTGGCCTAACAAAGGTGTTCCGTCTGTGAGCCTTTATGAGAAAATACCTTATCATCTCCTCAGCTGCTTCAAAATCCGCTATCACTCCCTCCCTTAAAGGCCTTATGGCTATTATGTTACCGGGGGTCCGACCCAACATCTCCTTGGCTTCAAGCCCAACGGCTAAGACCTTTTTCCCATTCCTGCCTTCCTTTTTCAAAGCCACTACCGAAGGCTCATTGGCCACAATACCTTTACCCTTCACGTAGACCAAAGTATTAGCGGTCCCAAGATCAAGGGCCACGTCGGTTGAAAAAAGGCTCGCGATAAAATCCAGCATTTTGACCCTCCTTCAGGAAAAATTGTAATTTCCTTTTTCCCAAAGGGTCAAGGAGCTTGAGGTGTTGAGATTCGGGTGTTATGATTCTTTTAAATAAGGAGGAAAGAAGTGAAAGGGCTTTCTGATCTCATAAGGCAAACCCAAAAGATCAAGGAGAAGATGGAAGAGCTTCAACAGGAGCTTTCCTCTCGAACGGTGGAGGCAAGTTCGGGCGGTGGGATGGTTAAGGTGGTCATGAACGGCCGACAGCAACTTGTCTCGCTCTCAATAGAACCGGAGATCTTTCAAACGGGCGACAAGGAGCTCCTGGAAGACCTCATCATAGCAGCGGTTAACGAGGCCTTGAAGAGATCACAGGAGCTTTGGATCGAGGAATTGAAAAAATTAACCGGAGGGCTCCCCATACCGGGTCTCTTTTGAAAGATGCCTCGATATCCCCAAACGATCGAGAACCTTATAGAGACCCTGATGAGACTACCCGGCGTGGGACGAAAAACGGCCTCTCGCTATGTTTTTTATCTACTTAAAAACCAAGAAGATACCAAACTCCTCTCCCAGTTATTACGAGAAATGGTGGAGAAAGTGCGCCTTTGTTCTCAATGTTTTAACATAGGCGAAAGCACCCTCTGTTCCATCTGTTCGGATCCCAAAAGAGACAAAGGGCTTATATGTGTCGTTGAGGATGTGGAAGCGCTTCTGGCCATAGAAAACACCTTGAGCTTCAAAGGCCTTTATCATGTGCTTCACGGGGCTATCTCCCCCTTGGAAGGTATAGGCCCTAAAGAGTTAAAAATCAAAGAGCTTTTGGAAAGGATTAAAAGGGTAAAACCTCGGGAGATTATTTTGGCCACCGATCCCGACGTGGAAGGAGAAGCTACGGCCCTTTACCTTCTTAGAACCCTCAAACCTCTGGGAATAAGAATAACGCGTTTAGCCCAGGGACTGCCTGCAGGAAGTGAAGTGGAATACGCTGACCCTCAAACCTTAATAAGCGCCTTAGAGGGACGTAGGGAGCTTTAAATCAAACCTTCTCCCTTCGAAGGGACTCCGCTTCTACAAACACCTGCTTAACCGTAGGAAGGACACTTCGTATGGCCTTCTCCACCTTATCTATCGCCTCTTCTACCTGATCGGTATTTAAACCGTCGACAAAGTTCACATTCACGTTCACCAAAACCTCATCCGGACCAAGGTGCATGGTCAAAAGTTCCAATACTTCCTGCACTTCAGAAACCCTCTTTACAGCCTCCCTGATCTTTTGAAGATCATCCTCAGAAACCGCTTCCCCGATAAGTAGGCTTTTGGTTTCCCTTGATACGAGAAAGGCCACAAAACCGAGTAAAACCCCAATGCCGATGGAACCAAGGCCGTCAAAAACCACATTTCCTAAAATTTGGCTCAAAGAAAGGGTCAAAAAGGCCAAAATCACACCTAAAAGCCCAGCCGTATCTTCAAGTAAAACGATGAAAATGGCGGGGGTTTTGGATTTTTTTATGGCGCCAAAAAACCCAAGCCTTTTTATAAGAGGCATAAATTCCTTAAAAGCCACTCTCCACGAGAGAAAATCACAAAGAGCCGAAATTCCCAAAATCACATATCCTACCTTTATATTATGAAGAGGATGCGGCCTGAGGATCTTATGGATGCCCTCAAATACCGACAAACCAGCCCCAATCCCAAAGATCAAGATCGAGACTACAAACCCCCAGAAATAACCTTCTTTCCCGTAGCCAAAAGGGTGCTCTCGATCCGGGGGGCGCCGACTTAACTTTATCCCCAAAAGTAAAAGTACTTCATTTGAGGTGTCGGCTGCTGAATGAAACGCCTCAGCCAAAAGGACACTGCTACCGGTAAAAATAGCTGCCCCCGTTTTCATTAGCACTATAATTACATTTGTCAAAAGGGCAACCTTTACGACGTGAAAAGAACGCGATTGACCTTCATCCATGTCTTAAAGTGATTGTTCCTTCTTCCTTAAGGCTTGTTCTACTTTATCCAAAAGGTCGGCCGTCTTTTCCCTCAGCTCATCCAAACGTTTCTTTAGCTCACCCTCACCACCGGTCCGCTGATAGGCAGAGATAGCCAAAATGAGGGCAATGATGGAAATTATCAACGCCAAAGCTGACATTTCATACCTCCGAGTCTTTAAAGACCTTGTCAAACACAAAGTTAATGTGCTCAAGGTGTTTTGTCAAGGAAAAACACTCCTTTATTTCTTCTTCGCTTAATAAAGCTCGAACTTGTTGATCCCTTTTTATTAACTCCTTAAAGTCCTCACCCTTCTGCCAGGCTTCAAGGGCGTTACGTTGAACGATAGTGTAAGCTTCACTTCTCAAAAGTCCCTTCTTTATTAACTTAAGCATCAAAGCCTCGGAAAATATCAACCCTTTGGTTATCAAGAGGTTTTGATACATCCGAGAGGGATAAACCCTCATTCCTTTAAGGAGTTCCTTCAGCCTTGAAAGCATGAAGTCAAGCAGGATCGTAGCATCGGGAAGGATAATCCTTTCCACCGAGGAATGGCTTATATCCCTTTCATGCCAAAGGGCTATGTTCTCCAAGGCTGAGATTAGATAACCCCTTACGAGTCTCGCAAGACCACAGAGGTTTTCGGCTACCACGGGGTTCCGCTTATGGGGCATGGCAGAGGATCCCTTCTGGCCTTCGGAGAAGGGCTCCTCGACTTCCAGAACCTCAGTCCTTTGGAGGTGTCTTATCTCCAAGGCTATTTTCTCAATCGAAGAGGCCAAAATGGAAAGAATCGCCATAACTTCCGCATGTCTATCCCTCGATATCACCTGGAAAGAAGGCGTTGGGATAAGGCCTAATTTTTGAGAAACGTATTGTTCAACCTGAGGTGGGACGTTCGCGTACGTCCCCACCGCACCTGAGATCTTTCCCACGCTTATAGTCTCCAAAGCTCGAAGAAGCCTTTTCCGGTTGCGTTTCATCTCATCGTACCAAAGGGCAAGCTTAAATCCGAAGGTTATGGGCTCGGCATGAACCCCATGGGTCCTTCCGATCATGGGCGTATCTTTATACTGGAAAGCCTTGTCCTTTAAAACCTCCATCACCTCCTCAAGGTCTTCAAGGATTATGGAAAGGGCTTCCCTAAGGAGGAGGCATAATCCTGTATCTACCACATCGTAAGAGGTCAAACCAAAATGGATCCATCTCCCTGCAGGCCCTATGGATTCCTCCAGTTGCATTACAAAAGCTGCCACATCGTGTCTCGTCTCCTTTTCGAGTTCCTTAACCCTTTGAGGGTCTAAACGGGCTTTCTCCACTATCTCTTTAAAGTCCCCCTCGGGGATCACCCCTAACTTCGTCCAGGCTTCACACACGGCAAGTTCAACCTGGAGCCATTTCTTTAGCTTATTCTCCTCACTCCATAATTGGGCCATTTTAGGTCTCGTATACCTTTCTATCATCCCTTTACCTCCGTACCGAATTTATCCTACCATTTTAGGTATCATCAAGTGGAGGGATAAAAAATGTTAGATTTTTTCCGCAAAAAGGCTACCTCTTGGACTGTGAAGATCATTTTCGGATTAATCATTTTGGCCTTTGCCTTTTGGGGCACGGGACGAATTACTTCAAAAAAGGACATCTATGTGGTCCAAATAGGAAAATATGGCATTTCCATTTACGAGTTTGACCGTACTTTAAGAAACGCCTTAGAAGGACTAACTCGGCTTACGGGAAGACCCGTTAAGTTTGAAGAGGTTAAAAACTTAGGGATAGCCAATGAAGTGCTAAAAAGCCTCATAAACTCCGACCTTCTTTTCATTGAGGCCTCCAAATGGGGACTTAGGGTTTCCAGCGAGGAACTTGGGTACGTAATTTATAACTCCCCCATTTTCCAAAGAAAAGGCGGCTTTGATCGCGAACTTTATCTCAGTTTCTTGAGAAAAGAAGGTATGACCCCCCAGCAGTTTGAAGAACGCCTCTCAAAAGAATTACTCATAAGTAGGGTCCAAAGGGCTATTGTGGAGATCCCCTACTTTAGCTCGTCCGAGATGCAAGGGATATTTTCCAAACTCTCCACAAGGCTCATTTTGGAAGGGGTTTTTGTGAATGCTGAAAACCTAAAAGGGAAAATCACTCTCAAAGAAGAGGACCTTTTGAGTTATTACAACGAACATAAGGAGGAGTTTAAACTTCCGGAGAAGGTAAAAATAGCCTTTGTAAAGTGCTCTCCGGAAGAGGTACTTTCGCAAGTGAGCGTTGATCCCAAAGAAGTTGAGAAATATTACCGCGAACATCAAGAGGAATTCACCCTACCCGAAAGGGTTAAGCTCGCTCACATCTTTTTGAGCGATAAGAAAAAAGCGGAAGAGGTATTCGAACGCCTTAAAAAGGGAGAAGCCTTCGCTTCCTTAGCCAAACAGTTCTCGGAAGATCCTTTGACAAAAGGCGAGGGGGGTTTAATAGGATGGGTGGCTCCCAATGAGTTAACCCAAGAATTAGCCCAAGAGATTTCCGGTATGTCACCGGGTGAGATCAAGCTATACGAAGGTCAAAAAGGGGTTCACATATTCAAGGTCTTCGAAAAAAGACCAAAAAGCATTCTCCCCTTTGAGGAAGTAAAGGAGGCCCTTACTCAAAAAGTGCAAGTTGAAAAGGCCCATGAACTTTGCGCCATGAAGATGGCCGATGTAGCTTATCAGGCCAAAAAGGAAGGCAATTTGCAAAAATACGCCCAGAAGGAAGGCTTAAAGGTTTACCTTCAGGGGCCTCTCAGTCGAACTGATCTCCTTCAAGGGATAGGAAAGACCCCTCGGGTGCTTGAAGCTGCCTTTGTGCTTTCTCCGGGAGAAATCTCCTCCCCCATAGAGGAAGGGGAAAGGGTCTTTGTGGTTCAACTCATCGAAAAAATCCCTTCCAAAATCGCCTCTTTTGATGAGGTAAAGGAATCACTTAAGGAAAGGGTGCTTCAACTCAAGGCGATGGAAAAAGCAAAACAAGTATCCAAGGAGATCCTCAACTTGTGGAAAGAAGGAAAAGACGCTTCTCAGCTTCTTAATAAATATGGGTTAAAAATAGAAACCTTAAAGCCCATATCTCGGGTTGAAGCGGCCTTGTCCTTGTCCAAGGAGATAGGTTTGCTTCTGCCTTCTAATCCAGTACCCTCTGAAGCCCTGGAATTGAGAGGAGGTTATCTTGCGGTTAGGCTTTCTAAAGTAGAGGAAGCGGGGCAACTGGACCTCAAAGAAGCTAAGGAGGCTTTGGAGAACTTCTTTAAAGTCCAACTGTTCCAAAGCTTCTTAAACAAAAAAATGGAGGAAGAGAAGGTAAAATTTAACCCCAAACTCCTTCAGGAATACGGGATAAAACTGGAAGGGGCTAAATGAAACTCCATCCCCCTTCAATGAAAAAGGGGTTAGTCCGCCTTTCCCGGCCGATGGTGGTTTTGGGGCCATGACCGGAGTAAACTACTACATCATCACCCAATACGAACAACTTCTCCTTCACCGAACGGATAAGTTGATAATAATCGCCCCCAGGGAAATCAGTCCTTCCTATAGAGCCCGCAAAAAGAGTATCCCCTACAAAGACCACGCCATCACTAAAAAGGGAGATACTACCCGGAGTATGACCTGGCGTATGAATAACTCTGAAGCTCAGGTCCCCTATAACTATCACATCGCCCTCTTCTAGTAATCTGTCGGGAGGGGGAGATTGTGGAATGGAAAACCCCCAAAAGGCCGCACTTTGGGCTCCTTGTAACAACAAAGGTGCATCAGCTCGGTGTATCAGAAGTTCACAAGAAGTACGGGCTTTAAGGTAGGCATTTTCTGCGGTGTGATCGAAGTGCCCATGGGTGTTTATTATGTAAAGAAGCTCCCATCCTTCAGATCTTATGGTCCTCAAAATCCTCTCCCCATCACCTCCTGGATCTATAACCGCACAAAGCCCAGTTCTCTCACACCCTACTATATAACAATTGGTCTCAAGGGAGCCTACCACCAGCCATTTAATAAGCATGAAATTCCTCCTCTTCCCTTAAAGGTATCATTAACTTCCAGAAAGGACAATTGTATCCTTTTCTTGTATAATGTTGAAGCAATGAGGATTATGGGACTTGATATAGGTGATAAACGGATAGGTGTGGCTTTAAGTGATCCGTTGGGCCTTGTGGCTCGGGCATTTGAAGTAGTTGAGAGAAAAAGAGACAAAGTGTTTTCGAGGCTTAAGGAAATAATCACGAATTTTGGCGTCGAGGAAATAGTGGTGGGTTTGCCCTTGAAGGAGGATGGTTCCGTGGGGCCCCAAGCCGAAAAGGTCTTAGCCTTTGCCAAAGAACTTGAGACCCGTTTGGGGTTGCCTATTAAGTTCTGGGACGAGAGATATAGCACTCAAGAGGCTGAGAAAATACTCATTGAAGCCTATCAAAGCCGTTCCAAACGTAAAAAAGTACGGGACAAAGTATCTGCAGCTATTATCCTTCAAGGGTATCTTGAAATGAGGAGAAAAGATGAAAGTTTTGAAAAAGGTATTCCTGAGTGCAATGTCGGGGCTTTTGATCTTCGGCCTTTTGGGCTTCCTTGAGCTTTACACACCTTCTTCCGTTGAGCGAGAAAAGGAGCTTCGTATTCCAACAGGAAAAACCTTAAGAGAAATAGCCCTTATGCTCAAAGAAGAAGGCCTTATACGGACGCCCTTCTTCTTTTCGCTCTACGGAAGGATTACCAAACTTGATAGGGAGATCAAAGCAGGAATTTACTCGATCAATCACCCTATAACCCCTCTCCAGTTACTGCGTTCCTTAAAAGAAGGAAGCCAAGAGACCTTAAGGGTGGTCATACCCGAGGGTTTTACGATCAAACAAATAGCCGAACTCTTAGAAAAAAGAGGGGTCATCGCTTCCAAGGAGGAGTTTCTCAAACTTGCCCAAGACGAAGACTTTCTCACCTCACTGGACATAAAGGCTCCAAGCGTTGAGGGTTTTCTCTTTCCTGATACTTACAACTTTTCCCCTCAACAGGATCCAAAGGAGGTCATAAAGGTCATGGTGAACAATTTTAAAAGCCGTTGGCCCAAATCTTTCTCCGAAAGGGCCAAGGAATTGGGCTTTGATGAATACGAAATACTCATTCTCGCATCTATCATAGAGAAAGAAACCGCTTTGGAAAGGGAAAAGCCCCTTGTGTCGGCCGTTTTCCATAATCGTTTGAAAAAAGGAATGCCTCTCTGTGCTGATCCAACGGTGATCTATGGCTTAGGTGAATCTTTCAAAGGGAACCTAACACGAGCCCATCTGAGAAGGCCAACTCCTTACAATACCTATCTCAAAAAGGGGCTTCCCCCAACGCCAATTTGTAATCCCGGCTTACAGTCCATTGAAGCAGCCCTTTATCCTGCTCCGGTACCTTACCTTTATTTCGTCTCTCGAAACGATGGAAGCCATTATTTCTCCCGGACCTTATGGGAACACAATCAGGCGGTTTTCCTTTTTCAGACTTTAAGGTTGAAGAACCAGGAAGAAAATCCTATTCTATTCCCTGATGAAGCCGGAACTTCAGTTCGAGATAGGTCCGATAAGGCCTCCGAGTGAGGCCCATAGTTTACTTCTGCGAATCACCAGAAACTGCCCCTGGAACAAATGCCTTTTTTGCCACATTTATAAGGGTAAAACGTTCCAAAGGCGAAAGATCGAGGAAGTAAAAAGTGACATTGATAACATTTGGGCCATATCAAATGAATTGAAGGAATTATCTTGGCGTCTTGGAGAAGGCGGAGAGATCACTCGAAACGTTTTATTCTACGTCTTCAATCATCCCTTTAATGAATGTTACCGAATGGTCGCTCTATGGCTTTATGGCGGTGGTAAGACCGTTTTTCTTCAAGACGGCAATTCTCTTATCCTTCCCGCTCAAAAGCTGGCGGACATTTTATTTCAGCTTCGAGAGAAGTTCCCTCAGATCGAACGCATAACGAGTTACGCTCGTTCGAGGACCATAGCTCGAACAAAAACGGTTGAGGATTTAAAGCTTTTAAAAAAGGCTGGTTTAACTAGACTTCACCTCGGGCTTGAGACGGGGTCGGATTTTTTACTTGAATATATGAGAAAAGGGGTCACTTCCAAACAGCATATAGAGGCGGGACTCAAGATAATCGAAGCGGGCATGGAGCTTTCGGAGTACGTGATGCCGGGTCTCGGGGGAAAAAAATGGTGGAAGGAACACGCCATTAAAACCGCGGAGGTTTTAAACCGCATAAACCCCCATTTCATCCGTCTACGGACCTTAATGGTCCTCCCACAAATGCCCCTTTGGGAAAAGATACAAATGGGCGATTTTGAATTGCAAACTGAAGAAGAAATCGTCATAGAAATAAGGCTTTTCATCGAAACCCTTGAAGCCTCCAGTTACTTGGTTAGCGATCATATCCTAAACCTTTTAGGAGAACTTGAAGGGAAAATGCCTGAGGAAAAGGAAAAACTTTTAAAGATCATCGACCGTTTCTTAGCCCTCTCCGAAGAAGAAAAACTGAACTTCTGCCTCGGAAGAAGGGCAGGTTTTTATAACACCTTAGACGATATGAATGACCTTTCCATTTACCAAGAGGTGGAAAGGCTTAAAAGGCAACTTGAGCGTGAATACCCTGGAGGCGTAAGGCAGGCTATATTTAAAATGAAAGAGGCCTTTCTTTAGGTCTTGCATCCTGCGCAACTTGTGGCACTACAGGTGGAACAGGAAGAGGATAACGAAGTCGAACGGAATCTTTCGCCTGTTGATATGGCACAAAGTGAGATCAACTTATCCAGGTTTTTCCCCCCACACTGGGGACAGGTAACCTCTTCGGACTTAGACAAGACCAATGTCTCGAAGACCTTACCACAACTCTTGCACTCGAACTCATAAATGGGCATCTTGACCTCCTCGAAGCTTAAGACTCACTTTTTCCAAAAAAAGGCGCGCCTTTTGTGCTTCTTTACTTTTACCATGCTCAAAAGCCTCTCGCGTTATCTTGTGTGATATCTCCATTATCCTTTCCAAATACCCCCCTAAATGTTTAACTCCACTTATTATATCTAAAGCCCTTTCCCACATCTTAAGAGCCTGAGGAAACCTATTCTCAAGATATGCATTATATCCCTGACAATAAAGGTTGAAAAAACGCGCCTCTTGATCCTCGGGATTAACGCGAAGATACCGCTCCCACAATTTGGAAGCTTCGGAAAAGTACATGCTTTCCATAAAGACAAAAGCGCTTTCCTTCAGCTGACTCATCTCTCCCTGAGGGAATAGCTCAGCCATTAATCCTTCAAAAGCACGCTTCCCATAAGCTTGGCGTAAAAGCCCCTCTTCCTTCACTATGAAGCGGATAAAAAGCGGATTGCCCTTTCCCACCCTTATCATAAAAAGGCGTATCTGTTCCAAGGTATTGCTAAAAAGCCTCTTTATCTCTTGTATACCCTCCTTTACCCCCTTCTCAGCTCGTTTCCCAATCCTTAAAAACTCCTCTTTCAACCTCTTTCCCGAAGAGGAAACATCCTCTCGAAAGCTCTCGAAACTCGGCCTATAAACCTCCATTTGATATAGGTTTTCCCTGAGCTTCATGGCCTCATGAAAAATGGACCCTATGGCTAAATCGAGCAACATCCCTTCCGAAGGAACTTTATCATTTCGATCCCGAAAAAGCCTATGAGAAAGCTCTTTTAGGTAATACATGGGGGAATAAGGATCCTTATCGTCCACAAAAGACGCTACATCCGAAAAGCAAAGCTCCCCCCTTCGATACTTCCCATAAAGCCTTTTAAACTGAACCCAACAGAGCAAAAACTCCTTAAGAAGCGTAATGTAAAGCCATCTTTGCTTCTCCATTAAAGAAACCTCTCCTTTATTTTCCCCACTAAAACCTCATAGTCAAAAGGCTTTTGGGTATCAACCTCAAGTAGGAATTCCTGGGGAAGCTCATCGGGAATCTCAAAGGTCTTAATTTGTTCATCCAGAATCTCGGGCCTCCCATCGGAGATATCCTGTCTTTCTTTTAACCTTTCCAAAAGCAATTCGTAAGGGCATTTCGTATGAAGGAGAAGATAAGGTATTTGAAACTGTGAAGAAAGTTCCCTCACTAAATCCCTTTGCCATTTCTTCGAGAAAGATCCATCAAGTATAACTGGATACCCATCCTTTATGACCTCTCGGGCAATCTCGACCATAAGTTTATAGGTCCTTTCGGTAACTCCAGAACTATAAATCCCCTCCCCAAAGGGCTCAAAACGATGCTCCGAAGGCTTAAGCCCCAAAGAAAGTTTTCTAATTGAATCGGACCTTACCAAAACGGCCCCAAGTCCACAGGCCAATTCCTTAGCCAAGGTGGTTTTGCCGCTTCCTATGAGACCACAAGTGGCCAATAAAAAGGGCTTCCTTTTGATTTTAAGGTAATTAAAGGCCAATTCAAAATAATTACGCGCCTTACTTTCTGCCTCCTGGTCCATGGTAAGTTTAAAACTCTCAATCTTTCCTCTTACATAGGCTCGATATATCTTATAGAACTTCAATAGCTTCAAAAGGTCAAAATCTCCACTTATCTCAAGATAGGCATTCAAAAAACGCCAACTATCCTTTTCAAACCCCTTGGCTTCAAGGTCCATGGTGAGAAAGGCTACATCTGAGGCATTATCTTGATGCCTGAATCTCTCGTTAAACTCGATGCAATCAAGGATATAAAGTTTTTCCCCATCCCAATAAATGTTCTCCGTATGAAGGTCACCATGACCTTCTCGTATAAACCCTTCTCGAACCCTTTTGAAAAACAGGTCCCGTTGATCCCTTAAAAAACCGAAAGAATAATCCTTAAGAAGGTCATACCAAATGCGGGGAATGGTTAGGTCGATAAATTGCTCGGTCTGATCAAAGTTTTCCTTGATATTTACCCTCACCTTTTCAGGCTCACCAAAGGAGGAAATGTAGGTATTAGTCTCTGCTTCCTGATGAAATAAGGCTATCCTTTGCCCCAAAAGCTCCATCACCTGAGAAGGAATAAGTCTTTCCTTTAACAAAAGATCCAGCCTCCAATCCCTTTTCAATTCCCTCATCTTAAGGGCTACCTCTACAGTCTCCCCTTCTCCTTCAAGGGAAAACCTGCTTTCATTTTCTTTTATCTCCACTATTCCTAAGTACACTTCGGGGCTTAATCTTCGGTTAAGCCTGAGCTCTTCCTTAACGAAAAACCTCCTTTTGGCCAAAGTACTAAAGTCAAGAAACCCAAAATCAACAGCCTTTTTGACCTTATAAGCATAAAGACCTGTCAAAAATACCCAAGAAATGTGCGTCTCAACAAGCTCCACCTTCTCAACTTCATGAGGATAAAAAGAAGGATCAAGCATGGCTTGAACAAGCGGTGGATACAAACTAAACCCTCCAATCAGGGTCAAACAATCTCTTGTACTCCTCGAAGGCAAATCTGTCGGTCATACCCGCAATGTAATCGCATATTATTCTTTGGGGCAATTCCTTTTCCATACGCAATTGATATTTTTCGGGAAGTAATTTGGGATTTTGAAGATATGCGTTAAAAAGCTCCTGTAACATCTTTTCGGCTTTTGCCTTCATCCTTTCTACTTTATAGTGGCAGTAAAGCTTATGAAAAAGAAAATTCATGAGTTCATTTTTTGCATTTTTTACCTCAGGGCTATAATCAACCACATTATGGCCATAAAGCCTTACGTCGTTAGGAGTTTCTATATGGCGTTCTTTTATTCTTCTTTTTGTTTCTTCTGCCACATCGTGCATCAAAAAACCTATCAAATGGCTTATAGCGGAATATATTAGTTGTTTAGTCTTTGCATTAGGGTACTTCTGCTTTACCTTATCCCAAATTTCCCTCCATAAAGGGATTTCTTCAAGCTCTTCAAGTTTTAAAAGGTTGGATTTAAGCCCATCGTCTATATCGTGGTTGTTGTAAGCAATCTCATCGGCAACTCCAATCAATTGGGCCTCAAGGGTGGGGGCTTCTTCAGGATTATATTCTTCGAGCTCGGGGTGGAACCGTTTTGAATGTTTGGCCAGTCCTTCTCGTGTCTCGTAAGTCAGGTTCAATCCGGGGAAATTGGGATAACGTTCTTCTAAGACCTCCACTACCCTTAGGCTTTGAAGGTTATGTTCAAATCCTCCCCAGGGTTCCATGAGTTTATTCAGGATTTCCTCTCCGGCGTGACCAAAGGGCGTATGCCCTAAGTCATGAGCTAAGGCTATGGCTTCGGTCAATTCCTCGTTTAAACTCAACATCCGGGCAAGTCCTCTGGCTATTTGGGCCACTTCCAAGGAATGGGTGAGACGGGTTCGATAGTAATCCCCCTCATGGATGATGAAAACCTGGGTTTTATACATCAAACGTCTAAAGGAGGCCGAGTGGATTATGCGGTCCTTATCCCTTTCGAAAGCGGGTCTTTCGTCTTTAAATTCTTCATAGTAACGCCTTCCCCTTGAGAGATGGCTTTTTGCCGCATAAGGTGCTAAATCAGGTCTTTCGTAAGGCATATTTCAATTCCCAATCCCAAGCGGTTTTGACTATAAGGTCAAGGTCATCGTATTGGGGAACCCATCCCAGTACCTTCTTTATCTTTTCACAAGAAGCCACCAAAATTGGCGGATCCCCCGGTCTTCTTGGTCCTTCTTTTACTGGAAAATCCCTCTCAGTAACTTTTTTTACCGTCTCTATGACCTCCCTTACCGAGTATCCTCGGCCGTATCCACAGTTATAAACCTCGCTTTTTCCCCCTTCAAGTAAATATATAAGGGCAAGGAAATGAGCCACCGCAAGGTCTTCTACATGGATGAAATCTCTTATGCAGGTCCCGTCTGGGGTGGGATAATCAGTACCATAGATTTCCAGGTAAGGTAGTTGCCCTAAGGCGGTCTTAAGGGCTCTGGTTATCAAATGGGTGGGGTTCTTTGAAACCTGACCTATCCGACCTTTAGGATCGGCTCCCGCAGCATTGAAATACCTCAAAGAGACATATCTTAATCCATAGGCCTTGGAAAAATCTTCAAGCATCTGTTCCACCATAAGCTTTGACCATCCATAGGGGTTTATGGGCTTAAGAATGGAGTCTTCGGTGACAGGAAGCTTTTCCGGAATCCCATACACTGCAGCAGAGGAAGAGAATATAAAGCCCTTTACTTTAAACTTCACGCACAATTTAAGCAGATTCATGCTTCCTTGGACATTATTGAGGTAATACTTCAAAGGATCGCTTACTGATTCGGGGACCACCACTTTTGCCGCAAAGTGAATTACTGCCTCGGGTCTGAAGGTTTCAAAAACCTCTTGGAGTTTCTTTTCGTCTAAAAGATCGGCCTCTACTAACTGACCGCAAAGAACGCCCCATCGGTAGCCTGTGCTTAAATCATCGTAAGTGAGAATTTCAAACCTTTTTTCTCCCAGAAGTTTTAAAACATGGGATCCGATATAACCCGCTCCTCCGGTAAGAAGAACCCTTGTCATGAGATGGATTTTAACCAAGTAGCGTTATCATAACAACGCCTAAAACCATAAGAGAAGTGGCAAAAAGCCTCCTTTTAAATCCCTCTTCCTTCAGAAAAAGACGGCCATAAAGGACGCCAAAAAGGGGTGATGTCCTCTTCACCGCTATCATATAGGAAGCCTGAACCTTCAATATGGAGATCCAATGGCATAAAAACATGAGGGTCATAAACATACCTATTAAGAGTCCCTTTTTAATCGGAGGAAGCCTTAAAGGTCGGAAAAAGAGGGGAACTCCCAGAAAGAAAACCAGTAAACTCACATAAATGGGACCGAAGAAAAAGGGATGTGAAATCAGAAGGACCTTTTTCCCCATAACGGAGGTCCAAGCGTAAAGACCTGCTACAACCATCATAAGATGTACCCCCCTTTCTCTCCGGATCACCTCAAAGGAAGAAAAAAGGGAACCTTCCCATCCAAGCAGATATCCTCCAAAGGCCACAAGCCCTATTCCCCCTAAGCCCCATTCGGAAGGTCTTTCTCCAAGTAAAAGGCTTCCGGTTAAGGTCATAAAAAGAGGAGTGAAGGACAAAAAGGGAAGAGTTAAAGATAGGGGGGAGGTCCTTATCGAGGCTGCGTAAAAAAAAGTGGCCAAAAGTTCGACTGGTAAAAGCTTAAGAATGCCCTTCCAAAACTCCAAACTCGAGCAATGCGAAGGGGCCAAAAAGAAAAAGGGCCACAGGAAGGGCAAACACCAAAAATACCTCCAAAAGGCCATCTCTAAGGGCGTTAGGAAGAAATACCATTTTTTAGTGAGGTAATCGGCAGTCGCCCAAGAGATGGCCGAAATAAGAGCAAGCGAAAACCAGATCAAGAGTCAGCCGGTTTTTCCTTAAATTTCCTTATAAATGGCTCAAATAGGTCAATTGGAACAGGAAACAGGGTTGTGGAATTTCTCTCAGCTGCGACCTCTCTCAGGGTCTGCAGATACCTGAGCTGTAAGGCATAGGGGTGGGCTTCCATGAGCTTTGCTGCTTCCACAAGCCTCTGAGCCGCCTGGAATTCGCCTTCGGCATTTATAACCTTAGCCCGCCTTTCCCTTTCCGCTTCGGCTTGTTTGGCCATGGCCCTCTGCATATCCTGCGGTAGATCTATGTGTTTTATCTCCACAAGCGTCACTTTAATGCCCCAAGGATCGGTATGCTTATCCAGGATTTCCTGAAGCCTTTGGTTTATCTTCTCCCGCTCGGCCAGTATCTCATCAAGTTCCACTTGTCCAACCACACTCCTTAATGTGGTTTGAGCAAGTTGGGAAGTGGCATAATAGAAGTCTTCCACTTGAATGACCGCCTTTTCGGGGGAAAAAACCCTGAAGTAAACCACCGCGTTAACCGAAATGGAGACGTTATCCCTGGTTATAACATCCTGAGGGGGAACATCCATAACTACGGTTCTCAAACTCACCTTCACCATCCTTTCCACCCCTGGGATCAAGAAGAAAAGCCCAGGGCCTCTAACCCCCACAAACCTCCCTAACCGGAAGACCACCCCTCGTTCGTACTCGCGGCAAACTTTAATAGAGGAGCTCACGAGGATCAAAATGAGAATCACCAAAAGGAACCAAAATATAGGACCCATCTACTCTCCCTCCTTTCTTTTCACTTTTACTTTTAATCCTTCAACCCCAATGACTTCAACGAGCTCACCTGCCCGGATCGCCTCGTCCGAATAGGCCTCCCAGATCTCCCCCAAAACCTCTACTTTCCCTGTAGGCACAAGGTCCGTTAAGGCCTTTCCCCTTTGTCCTATCAATCCTTCCTTGCCGGTTATGGGCTTTCGGCGTTGGGCTTTTATGACCATCGTTAAGGCGAACAAGAAAAATCCCGCTGAAACCACTACAAATGGCAAAATCACAAGTAGCGATATCCTCAAATACTGAGCAGGACTCTCTATAAGCATCAGAGAGCCCAACATAAGGGATATAATACCTCCCATCGATAAAAGCCCATAGCTATGGATCTTAACCTCCAATATCAAAAGAATTATACCCAGAATTATTAAAGCTATCCCCGCGTAGTTCACGGGCAACATTTGAAAGGCGAAAAAGGCCAAAATGATGCATATCCCACCCACTACCCCTGGGAAGACAGCCCCTGGATTGGAGAGCTCGAAGAAAAGCCCGTAAATACCCAGCATCAAAAGGATATAAGCGATCATCGGGTTGGAGAGGGTGTGAAGCAATCTGTCTCGAAAGGTCATTTTGAGTTTAACGACTTCAGCGCCCTTCGTCTTCAAAAGAAAGACCTTTTGACCTTCCACGAGGACTTTTCGTTCATGAAGCTTTTCCAAAAGCTCCTCTAAAGTAGAAGTCACCATATCTATCACTCCAAGCCTTAAAGCCTCTTCAGCAGTGATGGAACTCGATTCCCTTACGGCCTTTTCAGCCCATATCTCATTTCGCTTCCTTTCCTTGGCTATCGTCTTTATGAAGGCCACCGCGTCATTTAGGACCTTTTTCATCATGGTCTCATCCATCTTCTTCTCACCGAGTTCAACCGGATGAGCTGCCCCTATGTGAGTACCCGGGGCCATGACGGCGATATGGGAAGCGAGCGTTATAAAAACACCAGCCGAAGCTGCCCTTGATCCACTTGGAGCCACATAGACGATTATGGGGACCTGGGAGGTGAGCATTTTCTTAACGATCTGCCTCATGGAATCCATCAACCCTCCAGGGGTATCGAGCTGAATTATGAGGGGACACCCTTCCCTCTCAGCCCTTTCTATCCCCCTCACGATATAATTGGCCATTGGAGGATTGATAATGCCCTCAGCTTCAAGAAGAAACATTTTCTCTTGCGAAAGGAGAAGACTTGGCAGAAACACAAGGCTTAAGACACAAAGAAGTCTCTTCATCCCTTAAAGGAATCTTAGCTTTCACCAAGGGGTTTGTCAAAAGTCTTAGGGTCGGCCCTTTTTGAGGAGCAATTCCAGATAGGATTCCCTTATAAGTTCTCCTTTAAGGTCCAATTTCTCCAATAACTTCAAGGCTTTCTGAAGGAGCTCCTTGTAAGAGCCCTCTGCCTTAGTTTCTATCTCCACAAACCCTCCGAGTCCCTCCACTTCGTCAAGAAAGACTTTAAATGAGTCAAGCTCGAACTTTTTCCTCCTCTTTTTGACCCATCCCGCCTCTTTAAAGCCAAGCTTAAGAAGGATCCCCCTCAACTTGGAAGGATCGCAAACTTCAACCTCTATCTCCTCACGGCTTTTACTTATCGGATCAAGCTTTGGCCCCTTGTAAGTAAAAATCCCCTTTTTTTCTTGAAACCTTATCCTCAAAGCCTCATCACTTAAAGAAAAATCCCTGAGGGGTGAGTCAAAATATAGGTCCTCCTCATAAAATTCGCCTTCGAACCGAGCACCTGTATCCAAGAGCTTTCTTTCTATCTTCTCAAGATCGGCCCTAACTTTTACTTCAACCTCGATCATCGGGTTGTCCTTGTCACTTAGGAGATTTTGCTATAATTTTCATATTTTAAGAAAGTTTTTCTCAAGAGGAGGAGAAAATGAAACTCGAAGGAAAAGTGGCTATTGTTACCGGTTCGAGTAGGGGTATTGGAAGAGCCATAGCCATAGGTTTTGCTAGAGAAGGGGCTAAAGTCGTAGTAGCGGCAAGGACTGACGCCCCTAAAGAGGGAAAGCCCAAAGGCACCATTTATGATACGGTAAAAGAAATAGAATCCCTCGGGGGTAAGGCCATAGCAGTAAAGTGCGATGTAACCGATGAACAGAGTGTCCAAAAGATGGTGGAAGTCACGGTCGAAACCTTTGGTGCGATAGACATACTTGTTAATAATGCTGGAGTTGCTTTCCCGGTCCCCATACTTGAGACAACTCTAAAACAATGGGAACTTGCCTTAAAGGTAAACCTTACGGGTGCTTTTCTATGTAGTAAAGCTGTTGCTCCACATATGATAAAAAGGGGAAGGGGAAGCATCATAAATATCTCCTCACTTGCAGCCGATGAAAAAGACCTAGGAACCGTATATTACTGGTGTGGCTTACGCAGTAGCCAAAGCAGGTCTTGATAGATTGACCTGGGGGCTTGCTTCTGAATTGGGAAAATATAATATAGTAATATAGCGGTCAATGGGCTTAAACCAAAAAACCCGTTGATACCGAAGGAATGCGGTTTTGGACCAAAGAGGAGGAAAGAAAGGGATGGGTATCACCGGATAGTATGGTGAAGTGTGCCATATTTTTGGCCATGCAAGATGCAAAAGGGGTAACAGGTGTTGTAGCGACAGATGAAGAGATGATCCTTTGGCATGGATTATGAGTAGTTAAAAATGGGAAAACTCTTCGAAAAGTTTATATCAAACCTTTGTTCCGATGATTGTAGAGGGCTTTTGGGTTCCATTTTCCTAAGCGCCCCTATTCCCATGTGGATTTCCCAAGATGGAAGATTCAAGATGGTAAACCTCAATATGATCAACGCTTTGGGTTTTACCGAAAAGGAACTCTTAAATATGCACCCCCTTGATCCCGTTTATCCTGAGGACCGGGAAGGAGTAAGGGAAGCTGCTTTGGCCATGTTGAGGGGCGAACGCTCTGAGCCCTATATTTTCCGGGTAATAACTAAAAGAGGAGATATCCTGTGGTGTATAGGATATGTAGCTCCGATTAATTTCCGAGGTCAAAAGGGCGTATTGGGTTATTTCATGAACATCACCCCTCAAAAGCGTTTGGAAGAGGAATTAATGCGGGAAAAGAGGCACCTTTCCTTGATGCTTGAAGGAATTCCCGCGGGGGCTTTTCTTATAACTTGGGAACGTAAAATCATTCAACAGAATCAGACTGGTGAAAGGCTTTTCGGTTCAAAGGTGGGACAATACTGTTGGGAAGGAATTCATAAGCTCAATTTCATCTCCGAAAAAGAAAGGGAATTTTACCTCAAAACTGGAAGCCCTCTTCCGGGGACAAAGTGTTATTTTTGCCGTGCTGATGAGGCATTAAAGGAGGATAAACCAAAAAGGGACATCATAAAGTTAGAGGGTACGTTTTGGGAGACCTGGTGGGTTCCTCTTGACAGGGATTTGTACCTCCATTACGCAATGGATGTCACCTATTACAAAAAGTTGGAAGAAGAACTTTACCAACTCTCCATAACCGATCCATTGACGGGGGCTTATAATCGAAGGTATTTCCTTCAAAGGCTTGAAGAGGAGATCGAGAGGGCAAGAAGAGGGGGTAATACTTTCTCTTTGGCCTTATTCGATTTGGATAATTTCAAAGACTTTAACGATACCTATGGCCACCAGGCAGGAGACAGACTCCTTCAGTTTGTGGTGGATGTAACAAGGAGGAGATTAAGGAAGATCGACCTTTTAGCCCGTTTTGGGGGAGAGGAGTTTACGATCCTTTTTCCCAATACTTCCTTGAAAGACGCGACTAAAGTTTGTGAACAGTTGCGAAAAAACCTTGAGGGGAGTGAAACACTTTTTCCTCGTTTGGTAACGGCCAGTTTCGGGGTAACCGAATATAGGGATGGGGACACACCTCAGTCCATTTTAAAAAGGGCCGACGATCTCATGTATGAGGCAAAAAGGAGAGGAAAAGACCAGGTGGTTTGGGGCTAAATTTTCACAAATGAGAAACCCTTCTCAAAAACTCTCAAACACGCATCCGCCACTTGGGGATCATAAAGTATACCTTTATTCTCCTTTATTTCTTTAAGAGCCTCTTCTAAAGGCAAAGGTGGCCTATAAGGCCTATGGTAGGTCATAGCCTCTACCACATCGGCCACTCCTATTATCCGAGCCTCTATTATGATTTGGTCCCCTTTTAAACCTCGAGGATACCCCGAACCGTTAAGCCTCTCATGATGTTGGTGAACGGCTTCGGCCACAGGCCAAGGGAAATCAACCTCTTTCAAAATCCTCCACCCTATTTCGGGATGGGCTTTGACGAAGGAAAACTCGAGATCATTGAGTTTCGACGGCTTATTTAATATCTCCAGTGGTACCCCTACGGCCTTTCCAAGATCATGAAGCAATGCAGCTACCCTCACGCCTTCTATCTTCTCCGGATCAAGCCCGAGTTCATTACTTATGACCACACTTAACTCCGTAGCTCTCTTCTTATGCCCCATCGTATAGGGATCTCGAAATTCAACAGCTAAAGAAAAGGCCTCAACTACCTCATTAAGCAATGATTTCAATCGAGAAAACACTTCGTCCTTTTCCCTTTCCGCCTTTTTCCTTTGGGTTATGTCAAAGAAAACCCCTAAATAGGCCTCGGCCTCACCCCAATGGATCTTATGCGTATAAAATTCTATCGATCTTACTTCTCCATCTTTTCGAAGGATTCGAAACTCGTAACTTTCCAGTACTTTGAAGCCCTTCTCTCTGAGTTTTATCCTCTCCTTCACCATTTTTTGATCTTCAGGATGAACAATACCCGCTCCAGGCATCCTCAACAATTCCGTTCGATCAAAGCCGGTAAGTTCTTCAAGGGCTTTGTTCACAAAAATGTGGTGTTCTCCTTTATAAACGAGAACACCAACCGGAAGAGCGTCTATAAGTGAAGAAACGCTATCCTTAAATGCCCTTAAAGCCTTCTCGGTTGTTTCATATTCTTCTAAAAGTTTCTTTCTATCGAGAACCAAAGAAATCGTGTGGGGAAGCTTCCTTATGTGCTTTGAGCTTTTTATCACATAATCCCACGCGCCACTTTTTATGTATTGAAGGGCAAGCTCCTCTGAACTTGTCCCAGTTAGGATTATAATAGGAATAAAGGGAGCAATTGATCTTATTACTTCAATTATCTCCGTTCCCTCCACCCCTAAAACGTGAAGGTCTGTTATAACCACATCAAATTGAGAACTCTTTAAAGCTTCTTTAAGTTCTTCAATGGACCTAACATCCTTAACTTCAAATTGACCACCCCTTGAGAGTGCTTCCCTAACCAGCTCTATATCCCAAACATTATCTTCCAAATAAAGTACTTTAATACTCAAACTGCACCCCTTTGGGGATTTTGTTAAAGAAAAGCCAGAAATCCCTTATCGTCTTAGCGAGTTCTACAAGTTCTTTAAACGAAGAAGGCTTAACCACGTAAGCATTTGCTCCTAGTTCATAACATCTCTTACAATCCTCTTCTTTGGGCGAAGAAGTGAGGATAACGACCGAAATCCATTTTGTAAAGGGGTCATTTTTAAGCTCCTTAAGAACCTCAAACCCATCAAGTCCGGGCAAGTTTAGGTCAAGTATCACCAAATTTGGCAGGATTTTCGCCATCTCTATTGCCTTTTCGCCCCAATTAGCAATACAGATTTCCCCCTTCGAACCAATATACTCCCAAGCTTTTTCGAAAAGCTCCACATCCATAGCATCATCTTCCACTAAAAGTACCATTATTTCAAACTCCTTTAAGCTTTACAAAAAGGTGCTCCCAACTCCAACTTCTGACTCCACTCGGATCTCCTCTCCCAAAAGCTCAACGGCTCTCTTGGCGATAGCCAATCCCATCCCCGTACTCGGATATTCCTCTTCAGAATGAAGTCGCTGAAAAAGGTCAAATATCTTTTCGTGAAACTTGTGGGGTATGCCAATTCCATTGTCCTTTATCGAAATAACCACGTATTGGCCTTCTTGAAGAGAACTTATCTCGATCTTGGGTGAAGTATCCTTTGATACATAAGTCAATGCATTATCGATTAGATTCGAAAGAATTAGCTCCAACAGAGTCCTGTCAGCTTTTACGTGAGGAATCGGTTTTTTATGGAAATTTCTCCATTTTTGCTGGTTATCTTTTCTTTAAGGTTCAAAAGCACGTTCTCTGACACATCCTCAACAGATATCGCTTCCATAACCACGCCTTTTAAACCTATCTTTGAATACCTCGAAAGGTCCTCCAACATTTTTCTCATACGCCGCGAGGCACGAAGTATATTATTAAGGTAATGAAGAGCTCTCTCGGACAAAACTTCCTTCAAGCTTAATTCCAACAATTCCGCAAACCCCTCAATGGCCCTCAGGGGGATTTTAAATTGTGAGATATGGCATAAAGAAGTGTCTCCATATTTTTTGTAACACTTAAAAGCTTATAAGTTCTCTCTTGTACTATCTCATCGAGCTCATAGTTCAATTGTTTCAATGCTTCTTCCTTTTCTTTCAATTTGGTAATGTCTAAAGCACTAGCGAGAATAACCGGCCCATCTTTAAGTTCCACAAGCTTAACCCACATATCAAACCACTTCTCAACACCACCTTTGCATAGCACCTTCATCTCATACCGTTCGGGCACCATTTCACCTTTTAAGCGTTTCAAAGCCCGCTCTTTCACCATCTCCCTATGTTCGGGATGGACTATCTCCCAAAAAGGCATATTAAGGATTTCTCCACGGCTGTACCCCAATGCTTCATCGCAGGCACGGTTTACATAAAGCAAATTGCCACCTTTATGAATAAAAACTAAAGCTGGAATAATTTCCAAAGATAGCAAAAGAAGAGCGTTTAAATCTTCTACCCTGAACTGCTTCATATCCTTTATAATTAAAATATATTTTGAAAGATGCACTTCATTTACTGGGCTTAAAGCTTTTGTTAATCTTTTCCTGTGAAGGCCTTTGATTTTCATGTGCATGTGTTTTCTCCCCAAGCCAGGGAAAAGCGGGAAGAGCTCTGCCGAAGGGACCCTCTGTTTGGCCTTCTTTATGGTGATCCCAAACCCAAGATGGTGGGGATTGAGGAAGTTTTGAATATGATAGAGGAAGAAGGCCTTTTAGGGGCGGTAATATGCGGATTTCCTTGGAAGGAGCTCGATTGGTGCAAAAGGGAGAACGATTATCTTCTTGAGGCCTATGAGAAGTATCCCCGACTTTTTCCCTTTGTTACCTTTACGCTCGATGACGGGGGCTTTAAGGAGTTAGAGAGAGCACGCCGCTTCGGAGCAAAGGGCGCAGGGGAACTCGCTCCGGGAACTTACGGGAAAGGTCCCCTTGACAAGGGGCTTCTTAAGGAACTTTTTCACGTTATCCGGAATTTGGATCTCATAGCCTTGGTACATGTAAACGAACCTGTGGGGCATTCCTATCCGGGTAAAGGGGAGATTTCCTTGAAGGACATAGAGCTTTTGGTGAAGGCCTCAGAAGGGGTGAAACTGGTTTTGGCCCATTTGGGAGGTGGTTTTTTATTTTACGAGCTTATGCCCGAAATAAGGGATATGGCCCAGAACGTCTATTACGATACAGCAGCCCTTCCCTTCCTTTATGACCCGAAGGTCTTAAAGGTGGCTTTAGAAATAGTCCCTTCCAAAATGCTTTTTGGCACCGATTACCCGCTTCTCGGGCCAAAGCGCTACTTTAAAGCCCTGGAAGAAGTCCCCATTTCGGAAGAGGAAAAAGAGGCCCTTTTGTTCAAAAATGCCCTAAAACTACTCGGCAAAGAGGGGGAAGGTCTTTTATGGAAAGGGGTAAGGACTTCTTGAAATTCTTGGGGACAGGAGGGGCCAGAGTTGTGGTATTTAAGCAATTAAGAGCCTCAGGAGGATTGTGGCTTGAACTTAAGGGAAAAAGGATATTGATAGATCCTGGGCCTGGTGCCCTTCTCCGGGTCCTTTCCTCGCACCCTCGTCTTGATCCAACAAAACTTGACGGCATCATCCTTACCCACAGGCATCTTGACCATTCAGCTGATGTAAATGTCATGATAGAAGCCATGACCGAAGGCGGTTGGCATAAAAGGGGGATTCTTTTCGCTCCCCAGGACGCCTTGGAGGACGACCCGGTGGTGCTGAAGTATCTCAGGAATTACCTAAAGGATATTCATATTCTAAAGGAAGGTGGAACTTATAAACTGGACGGTTTAACTTTCCGAACGCCCTTAAGGCACCTTCATGATGTGGAGACCTATGGCCTTATAATTGACGAAAGAATAGGTCTTATCAGTGACACTTTCTTCTTCCCGGCTCTTCTTGAAACTTATAAGGACCTTGAGATATTGGTCATAAACGTGGTAAGGGCTCAAGAAAGGGATGAAAGGATCAAACATCTGACCATACCCGATGTAAAGGAGATCTTACGTGAAACAAAGCCCCAAAAGGCAATCCTCACCCACTTTGGAATGACCATTTTAAAGATGGGCCCTTCCAAGCTTGCTCAAGAGTTGTCACAAGAACTTGGCCTTCCAGTTATAGCGGCAACCGATGGTATGACTCTTAATCTCTTATGAAGCTTCCAAAAATCGACCACCACAAAAACCCTATCAATACCGTGCAAAAGGTGATAGGGATGCCGCATTTTGCATATCCTTTAAAGGTGATCTTCACATTGAAACGAGAGGCCTGTTCGATGGTTATAAGGTTTGCGATACTGCCAATAGTTATGAGGTTACCCGCATAAGTACTTACTAAGGCCAGAAGGTAAAGGTGTTCTTTTAAGGAAAGGTCAAAATTATGAATGATTAACGTCACCGCCGGAACGTTGCTCAGGATGTTACTCAAAACAAGGGTTATCACGGTAAGGACTTTCGGATTTTGAAGATCAAACCCAAAAGCCCTTAACTCTCCAAGGATTTTTTGGGGAATGTTAAATTTCGAGACTCCTCCTATTATGACGAATAATCCCACAAATAAAGCCAAAAGATGCCAATCCACAAAAGACAAGATCTCCCGGGTGGTAATGTAACGACTACAAAGTAAAACCCCGGCAACCGTAATGGCCAAAACCTCCCTGGGGATTGGGGTAAAGAAGCCGAAAAGCAAAAGAGCGGTGAGGATTAGGCCTTTCTTGGTATGATGGGGATCGTATTGCAAAGGCTCTTCTTCCAATTCGAAGCCCGTCTGATCATCCTTGAGGTACCATTTTCCTCGGTAAAAAAGTATCAAAAACAAATAGCTTAAAAATAGAGATATTACCGAAGGCGGACCACACCACAGGATGAACTCCCCAGAGGGGAGCTTCCCCACTTGTCCTATTAACATGTTTTGAGGATTCCCTATGATAGTGGAGGCCGAACCTATGTTTGAGGCCATAACAAGTCCCAAAAGGAAGGGAATGGGGTTAACTTTCAGCTTAAGCATAGAAAGGCAAATGACCGGAGTGAAGGCCAAACAAACTATATCGTTGGCCAAAACGGCTGACAATAAAGACGATACCACCATCATCAAAAGCAAAAACCTTTTGGGCCCTTTAAAGGCTTGAACGATTTTGAGGGCCATTTGGGTATAAAACCCGCCTACTTTCAACTGGGCCGAAAGGACCATTAGGCCATAAAGCAATAAAAGCGTAGGAACATGTATGAAGCTTAAGGCTTCCTCAATTTTAACCAGACCAAAGGTAATCATAGCGGTAGCCCCAAGTATGGCTATTCCTGTCCTATCGATGGCGAGACCCGGAATACTTCCTATGGCTATCCCCAAATAGGTGGAAAAGAAGATCAAAATGGCCAAAAGACGCTCTTCCACGCCCATTCCTTTGGCCGGTAAAAATGGTATCGGCCTTCTCTTTTTAAAATCTCGGAAGGCAACTCCTCCAAAAACCGAGAAGGAACCCTATCCAGGTTTTTTCCAAAAAGCCCTCTTCTTACGGCGTAACTCAAATAGAGCTCTTCCTGAGCCCGCGTCATACCGACGTAAAAAAGTCTTCTCTCCTCCTCAAGCTCCATGGGGTTTTGAACCCTCAAGTAATAAGGAAGAAGCCCCTCCTCAAGCCCAACGATAAATACCACCGGAAACTCAAGCCCCTTAGCGCTATGAAGGGTCATAAGGACCACGCTTGAACGGTCCTTCAACTGGTCAACGTCGCTTAAAAGGCTCACATGCTGAATGATCTCCTCAAGACTTCCCTCTTGTTCGCTTAAGGCCTCAAAAAACTCCTGGACGTTTTCTATCCTTTGAATAGAACCCTCAAGACTTTGAAGGTATTCAAAATAACGGATCCTATTGGTGAGCTCTTGAAGAAGTCCTTCGGGAGAAAGGACTTCTTTTTTGCTTCTCAGATCCTCTATTAAGGACACAAACCCCTTTAAGGCCTGATGGGCATTAAGTTCCCCTTTTTCCGAAACTGCCCTTTTGAGGGCGTCCCAAAGCGGAAGGCCTTCCCTTTGCGCTATTAATTCGATTTTCCCGAGCGTTTTAGGCCCTATCCCTCGGGGTGGTACGTTTATTATCCTTCGGAGGCTTATCTCATCCTGAGGGTTGAGTACCAGCCTCAAATAGGCCAAAAGATCCTTTATCTCCTTTCGCTCATAAAACCCAAGCCCTCCTACTATCACGTAAGGGATTCCCAATTTGATCATAGCCTCTTCAAGGGCCCTGGATTGGGCGGTGATCCGATAAAAGACGGCAAAATGGGAAAAAGGCCTTTTGGAGTCCACGATCTTTTGAGCGACCCAAAGGGCCTCCTCCCTTTCGTCCTGAGCTCCATAAAGGACTATTGGTTTACCCTCGGGATTCTGGGTCCACAAGCGTTTCGGTGTTCTTATTTGATTCCGAGAGATAACGGCATTTGCTCCCTCCAGGATTGTCTTGGTCGAACGGTAATTCTGTTCAAGTTTTATTACCCTCACGCCCGGGAAATCCTTTTGAAAATGTAAGATATTCCCCGGCTCCGCCCCTCTCCAAGCGTAAATGGATTGATCGTCATCGCCTACGACCATTATGCTCGTTTGAGGACCATATAGTTCTTTTAAGATGAAGTATTGAATGTAATTGGTATCCTGGTACTCATCCACCAAGATGTGCCTAAAACGCCGATGAAAATAAGCCTTTACCTCTGGAATTTGAAGCAACTTATACCACCCAAGCAGAAGGTCCCCATAATCAAGGGCATTGGCCTCCCTTAAGGCCTCCTGATAAGCCATATAAACTTGAGCGGTCCTTTTTTGGAATAAATCGAAGGGATTGGGCTCATAGGCTTCTGGTCCAATTCCTCGGTTTTTTGCTCTTTCTATCTCCTTCAGAATCTTAGAAGGAGAAAAAACCTTCGGATCAATATCTATGCTTTTGAGGATCTTCTCAAGAAGCTTCACCTGGTCATCCTCATCATAAATGACAAAATCGCTTCTCAAGTTAAGATGCGAACCAAAGACCCTCAAAATCCTTGCCGCTATCCCGTGAAAGGTCCCAACCCAGAGCCCTTCCAGTAGCTCCCCCAAAAGGCCTTGTAATCTCTCCTTCATCTCATTGGCCGCTTTATTGGTGAAGGTAAGGGCCATTATTTCATGGGGTTTCGCCCTTCTTGTGCTTATCAAATAGGCGATCCTATAGGTCAAAACCCTTGTCTTTCCGCTTCCAGCTCCGGCGAATACCAAAAGGGCCCTTTCCGGTGCTAAAACTGCCTCTTTTTGTTGAGGATTAAGGTTAGATAGCAGAAGTTCCGGGTCCCTCATTCTACCGTCACGCTCTTTGCCAGATTCCGCGGTTGATCCACGTCAGTTCCTTTAAAATCGGCCACATAATAAGCGAAAAGCTGAAGCGGTAAAACGGTCACAAAGGGACTCAAAAGCGAAGGGGTAAAAGGAACTCTTATGGTCACATCCACCTGAGCCTCTACTTGGGGATCATCTTGATTTAAAAGGGCTATTACCTTCCCTTCTCGGCTTTTTATTTCCTTTATATTGCCCAACATCTTCTCATAGGTATGATCCCTCGGAGCGATGACCACACTAGGCATCCTTTCATCTATTAGGGCAATGGGACCATGCTTCATCTCGCCTCCAGGATAACCCTCAGCATGAACATAGGATATCTCCTTTAGCTTTAAAGCCCCTTCGAGGGCTACAGGATAAGATAGGCCCCGCCCCAGGTAGAGGAAATTGGTGTAATTGTAATAGTCCTTCGCAAGTTCTTGAAAGAACTCGTTCCTTTTTAAGACCTCTTCCATCAAGTGAGGCAATCTCCTCAACTCGAAAATAAAGGACCTCACCTTTTCCTCGCTCAATTTTCCTCTTTTCTGACCCAAATAAAGGGCCAAAAGAAAGAGGACCCCTAATTGAGCCAAAAAGGCCTTTGTTGAAGCCACGCTTATCTCAGGACCAGCCCGTGTAAAAAGGGTTCCCTCCACTTCCCGAGTCAAACTTGAACCCAATACGTTACATATCCCCAGGGTCCTAAACCCCTTTTTCCTACCTTCCCTTACGGCTTGAAGGGTATCAGCGGTCTCTCCAGATTGGGACACAGCAACAAGAAGTGTTCTCTCATCGCCCAAAAGGTCCCGGAAACGGAACTCTGAACCAATCTCCGCCCTTGCCTCAATCCCAGCAAGGCTCTCGAGCCATCTCTCCCCAATTAAACCGGCATGCCAAGAGGTCCCACAGGCCACAAGGACCACCCTTTGAAAGCGCTTAATTTCTTCATCCGTAAAGGGAAAGCCTTCAAATTGAACCTTTCCCTCCTCCTCATTTATCCTCCCCCGAAGGGTATTTATAAGCACATGTGGCTGTTCGTGGATCTCCTTTAGCATGAAATGCTTATAACCGCCCTTTTCCGCCATTGTAGGTGACCAATCGACCCTTATGGCGCTTTTTTCCCTTATTCGTCCTTTAAGATCGAAGATCCTAAAACCTTCTGGCCTAATTACGGCTATCTCCTCATCCTCAAGAAATACGAAGTCCCTTGTCCAATGAATGATGGCCGGAGCATCTGAAGAGAGGAAAAACTCTCCTTCCCCAATGCCCAAAAGAAGCGGGCTTTCTTTTCTGGCGCCTATCAAAAGTTCCGAAAAACCATCAATTAGGACCAAAATGGCATAGGAGCCTTCAAGCCTCTGTAAAGCCCGTCTAACCGCCTCTTCCACCTCAAGCCCTTCCTTAAGCCCTTCATCTATCAAATGAGCAATCACCTCGCTATCGGTATCCGAATGAAAGACCCTCCCCCTCCCTTTGAGCTCTTCCTTTAGAGAAAGGTAATTTTCAATGATCCCATTATGGACTACACTGACCCTTCCTGACTTGTGGGGATGGGCATTTTTTTCGTTTGGTTCCCCGTGAGTGGCCCACCGGGTATGACCTATCCCTACCTTTCCAGAGACCCTCATCCCCTCAAGGAGCTTTTCGAGCCTCCTTATCTTTCCTTCACACCTCCTTATGACCACTTCCTTGCCATGGAAAACCCCTACTCCTGCTGAATCATACCCCCGATATTCAAGCCTTTTTAAGCCTTCCAATAAAACCTCAACAGGAGGTCGAGGTCCTAGATACCCTATAATGCCACACATATTTTACTTTCTCCGTCGAGACCAATTGGGTATGATCCTTTGTTTGCCTCTTTCAACAGCAAGGCTTCCCTCGGGGACCTCCTTGGTTATGACCGAACCGGCTCCAATGGTGGCATCATCCCCCACAACTATCGGAGCAACCAAAGAGACGTTACTTCCGACAAAGACCCTGTTACCGATGATGGTTCTGTGTTTTGTTTTTCCGTCAAAGTTACAGGTGATGGCGCCGGCTCCCACGTTCACCTCTTCGCCTATTTCCGCATCCCCCAAATAGGCAAGATGATTGGCCTTACTGCCTCTTCCCAAACGAGAGTTTTTAATCTCCACAAAATTACCTACTTTAACCCCCTCTCCAAGCCTTGTTCCAGGTCTAAGCCTACTGAAGGGGCCCACTTTGGAATAATTTCCTATGAAACTCCCCTCAATATGGGAACAAAAATCGACCCTCACGCCTTCACCAATCTCGGAATCGATTATTTCAACAAAGGGACCTATAGTGGAATTGGGACCTATAGAGGTTTTCCCCCTTAAAAAACAAAAAGGCCTTATCACCGTATCTTTCCCTATGGTGACCTCAGGTTCAATCCACGTGCTCTTAGGGTCTTCAATCGTTACCCCTTCCAAGGCCCACTTTTCCGCTATCTTTTTTCTCAAAACCTCTTGAGCCTTTGAAAGATCAAGCCTTGTATTAACCCCCAAAACTTCCAAGGGCCAATCGGTAAAAAAGGTCTCAACCCTTTCGTTCCAGCGGTAAGCGATCTCCACTATATCGGTCAGATAATATTCGCCCTGTCGGTTATTGGGACTGATCTCCCTTAAGGCCTTAAAAAGGAAGGGAGTCTCAACCGCATAAACGCCTCCATTTATCTCGTTGCTTTGTTCACCCTTAAGATCGCTCTCCTCAACGATCTTCTTGGGCCTCCCCTTTTCGTCCCGAATTATGCGCCCATACCCTTTGGGGCTCTCTAAGACCGCCGAAAGAATGGTAAGGGTGGCCCTTTTTTCCTTATGATGATCCAAAAGCCTTTTTAAAGTCTCGCTTCTCAAAAGAGGAGTATCACCGTAAAGGATAAGTAAAGTTCCTGAGAAATCCGAAAGCTCTTTTTCAGCCACAATAACCGCATGCCCTGTCCCAAGCCTTTCTTCTTGAATCAAAACCTTAACACCTTTATCCCTCAAAAAATCCAGAACCAACCTCTCAGGACCACACACCACGATGATCTCTTCACAATCAAGGAGCTCAAGGGCCTTTAGAACCCATCCCAAAAGGGGTCTACCAAGGATGGGATGTAAGACCTTAGGAAGGGAAGAACGCATCCTTTTTCCATGACCTGCTGAAAGGACGAGGGCTTTCATAAAAGTTAAGTTACCCCGAGCCCAAAAAGGTGTCAACGAGACCATTTTAAACTTGACAAACCGTTAGAAGCCCCTTAGGATGCCAAAGGAATTTTAAAACAGAGGAAAGACGTGAAGATCCTCAGGGTTAAATGCAAGGAAAGGATATCCTTTGGAATTCTTGAAGGGGAAAAGGTGCTTCTTGCCGAAGGGGATCCCTTTTCGGGTTTTAGCGGATTTGGCCCCCTTGTGTCCTTGGAGGAAGTAAAGCTTCTTCCACCCGTTGAGCCCACGAAGATAATAGGTTTGGGGTTAAATTATCGAGATCATGCCGAAGAAGTGGGCTTGAAGGCCCCTTCTGAGCCGTTGATATTCTTAAAACCTTCCACTTCCGTAATAGGACCCGAGGAACCCATTGTTATTCCTCCTTCTTCCAAAAGGGTAGATTATGAGGGCGAATTGGCCATTGTGATTTCCAAAAGGGCAAAAGACCTAAGCCTTGAAGAAGCCCATAAGTACATATTGGGTTATACTTGTTTCAATGACATAACCGCCAGGGATATTCAACTACGGGAAAAGCAATGGACAAGAGCAAAGGGGTACGATACCTTCGCCCCCCTTGGACCTTGGATAGAAAACGAGATTGACCCGCTGAATTTAAACTTGGAGACCTTGGTAAATGGAGAAAGGCGTCAATTGAGTAACACTAAAAACCTCATTTTCAATCCGTTTGAGCTTGTTTCTTTCATCTCCCACATTATGACACTTTTACCGGGAGACGTAATAGCCACTGGGACCCCCAGTGGCATTGGTCCTCTCAAAGAAGGAGATATAGTGGAAGTAAAAATAGAAGGAATAGGAACCTTACGCAACCCAGTTAAAGCGCATCCGAAAAGTTCGAACTCAACTTAAAGATCCCTTTACCCTACTACAAACCCCCTAACCTCATTTGTCACCGGATCTATCAGATGTATGGCACAGGCCAAACACGGGTCAAAGGACCTTATGACCCTCACGAGGTTTATCGGATTGCGAGGATCAGGACAAGTAACCCCGATCAAAGCCTCTTCATAAGGCCCTCTCTGTCCCTTTTCATCCCTTGGTGAGGCATTCCAAGTGGAAGGAACTATAGCCTGATAATTTGCTATCTTCTTGTTCCTTTATCTTTATCCAATGTCCAAGAACCCCCTTGGAGCCTCATGGAAACCATACCCTATCCCTTCCTCTGGCACTTCCCAATGTTCAGTGTCATGAATCTTAAAACCGGGCTTCGTCATCTCGGTAAACAATTGATCAAGCCAATTGTAACAAGCCTCAACCATCAACTTGGCCTCAAGAGCCCTGGCTAGATGCCTCGCCACAACCCCTACTTTTCCTCCTTTCTTAATGAACTCATAAAGAGTAGGTTCCTTTTTAATGATCATCCTGGCCAAGGGGCCTACTTCCATTAGTGTGCCTTCATACCGTGGAGCCTTAACAAAGGAATATGCGTTCTTTTTGTTAAGATCAAAGACCTGTTCCCTCCTCAAAGGGATGAACCGGCGGCTTCTCCCTGTACCAAGCGTATTTCACCGACTCGGTGATCTTCTTATGATCAAAGGCCTTAACCTTAGGATCTTTATGATCAAAATCAAATACCACCCCACTTGGAAAGACCAGATTTTTCCACTCCGGGTCAAGAGGAAAATCCCCACAGGCTAGATAGTTTCTATGCCCTCCGCCAAAGCCATCCTGAGCAAGCTTCCATAAAGGACCTGTTCCAAAATAAATGACATCCTTAAGGTAAGCCTCCTCCACAAACCGTTTTTGTTCATCAAGCATCTCTTTAAATTTTTTGCACTCTTCGACCGTGGGATAAGAAGTAACACCTCCCACCACTATGTTTTGATAATGAGGAGCTCTACCTCCCCACATGGCCCCCATGTTCCTTGCTTTTGCGTTGGCCTTTAAGGCCTCAAGATAATGCTTAACCGCCGTCAAAACCACTTCGGGATCCCTAACGCCATACTCATCCGGCTTGTAAGCAGGAAGAAGGGAATGAGAATCACTCGCTTCAACTACTGCCTTTATCTTATCCCTTAAAGCCAAAAGTTCCTTATCCTTTCCTCGGTAATCCAAAACGGCCCTTATGCCGATATAATCCAGGACTGAAAGCTGATAAAAGTGAAGGAGATGATCGTAAATGTACTGCGCTCCCATCACCAAATTCCTTATAAGGTTCCCACCCCAAGGAACCTGAGCGCCAAAGGCCATATCCAAAGCCCTCGCGGAGCACCGCTGATGCACACTATAACATACCCCACAAAAACGACTTATCACATAAGAAGCATCCCTCGGATCTCGACTTATCAAAAGGACCTCAAAACCCGGGGCCATGGTACCGGAGCTCCAAGCCTCCTTTACCTTCCCTCCCTCAATCTCAACCTCGATCTTCAAATGCCCTTCTATACGAGTTACGGGATCGACGACTATTCTCTTCCCCATCTTTTCCCTCCACTAAGTTTTTAACCCTTAAAAACTTCTGAAGGCAAAGAGGCACTATAAATGGGCGACATCTCACCATAAAAACCTGGCTCACTGCAACCCGTAAGAGGAGCGCCACACCCAATGCACCAGTTGGTCCCATGGTTCCACTTCCTCACCGGACAATCCGAATAGGCCATTGGACCCTTACATCCTTTCTCAAAAAGACACCATTCCCTCTGACCGGGATCATTCCAATCCTTAAGGAAATTCCATTGATCAAAATGCTCCCTTCTCGAACATTTGTCGTGAACGAGCTCTCCGAAGAACATAATTGGCCTCTTATGATCATCAAGCTCAGGAAGCTTACCTTTTGTAAGGATATAAAGGATGGTACCTATAAGGTGCTCTGGATGAACGGGACAAAGGGGAAGGTTTATGATGGGTTTCCCCTTACCCACCTCCCCAACGCCTATACCCTGAGAAGGAGTAGCCTTGGGAATCCCACCAAAAGAGGCACAAGCTTCAACTGCTATTATACATTTAGCCTTCTTCGAGGCCTCAAGGACTATCTCCTTAAAAGGCCTCCCTCCCACGAGACAGAACTTGTCGTCTGCCTTCGGTATAGATCTCTCAACAACCAATATGTACCCACCTTCCTTTACTGTCTCATGATATACCTTCTCCGCCAAATCCCCTGCTGAAGCCATAAGCGTTTCGTGATACCTTAAGGAAATCTTATCAAGAATTATTGAAGCCACCGAAGACGAAAGAAGCCCCGCAAAAGAAACGGTACATCCCGCACAATCCTGTCCCTCAAGTCATATTAAAGGTGGTTTCTTTTTGGCCTTCTCCAAAGCATGAGCTAAACTTTTGGTAAACTCTACTTGCGAAACCTCTATTAAAGCCGCAAAAAAAAGGCACAACCTTTCAAAAATTCCCTTCTGGATATCTCATAAAGTTCCAATTCCTTTTCCATATCCCCTCCTTTTTTAAACCTTAACAACAAATCTCTATAAGCATTAAAATTTAAAAACAGCAAGGAGGTTTAAAATGGCCAAAGTCACCGAAGAAATAAAGGAAGTTATGAAAAAAGCGAAGGGCTTCGCTTTGGCAACATGTACGAAAGATGGAGATCCTCATGTGGTTCCTATTGCTTTGGGAAAGCTCTTATCCGATGAAGAGCTATTGTTGGTGGATGTTTTTATGAAAAAGAGCTTGGAGAACCTAAAGGAAAATCCCACTGTAGCAGTGACCTTTTGGGATCTGGAAAGTTTAAAAGGATATGAATTTAAGGGAAAAGCCCGACTCGAAACCTCTGGTCCAGCTTTTGAAGAGGCCATGAAGTTAGTAAAAAAGGTATTGCCTCAACTTGACACTAAAGGTGCATTAGTAATAAAGATTGAGTCCATTTTCATAAGAACACCAGGACCTGATGCAGGAAAGGAGTTGGTCTAAACCATTTTTACGCCTATTGCGTTAGGAGATCGTCTTATAAATCCCCTTTTTTGGGCTACCGCCTCAAGAGGTAGACTTATTATGTCAATTAAATTGGGATCCTTATACTTCTGATAAGTTTCCTCCCGAAAACTCTTGCTGTAAGAATTACACTCCCTACAAAGTTCAACCCTTATCTCATCCTCATCGACTAAAAGATCGATAATTTCAGAGCTTCTTTTAAGACAATACATGCACCCTATTCTAAAAGTTCTTCCCTCATATCCGCACAAAGGACAAACCATATATCTTTTGTTCTCAAAATCGATTCGGCTCAAAGAAATGTACTCCCCACATATGGGACATCGGTTGCTCTCCGAAAAGGCAACCCTAATGCTTTTGAGTCTCAGGTTTTTAAAAAAGGGCCTGCTTAATATGAAAAGCATCCTCTTCATGTCCTCCTCATGCCCCTCTTGTGATGGAAGCTCAACTCTTAATATACCCCACGGATCTTCTAAGGGATCTTTATCCCTTAAAGAAAATTTCTCCTTTAAAAGCTCTCCCCACTCCCAAGGCAAGGAGAACACCTCTGTGAAGACCTCAATTATTCCAAAGGCCTCCCCTCCTTTCCTTTCGTTTAAAACTGCATCAGCCTTTTCCTCAAATCGAAGGACCTTTTCGTAAAGCTCAAGGGGATCTTTTAAATGGGGTCTTTCTTCCTTTAATCGACGTATGGTCTCAAAGATATCCATCCGCTTAAGTAAAAATTGGAAGGGAGGGGATACCCCCTCCCTTTTAGATAAACCCCTTTAGGCGAAAAGCTTCCTTATGAAGGACTTCGTAAGGGGGATTTTTTTTGCTGCCAGTACCCTTAGGATCTGTCCGAGGGCAATAAGATCTTCTCTTATCACCGGTTTCTCCACAAGCTCATAATACTTAGGCTCCTGACTCAAAGCAAACATGACCCCAAGGCCACCCAGTTCTTTTTCTCCATGGATGACCTTATACCCCTCTTTCTTCGCCCAATCCGATAGTTCTTCCCTTTTTCCAAACCTTATAGCACCTGTAGGACAAACCTTAGCACAAGCCGGCACAAGCCCTGCCTTAACCCTATCGATGCACATATGGCATTTGCTTACCTTTCCTTCCTTGTCATACCGGGGTATCTTGAACGGACAAGCTTGTTTACAGGCCTGACACCCTATACAAGTATTCTTGTCGTAAAAGACGATCCCCGTTGTCTCATCCTTTTGCATAGCTCCTACTGGACAAACCTCTACACAGGCTGCTTCTCCACAATGTCTACACCTCTGGGATACAAAAAGCCATTGGACTTCACCTTTTGGCGTTATTTTTTCTATATACCTTATCCGGTTATAGGTATAGCCCGTGAGATCCAACGGATTTTCATGAGTCCCTCGGTTTTTGGTCTTTTCCGCAGGAAGGCCATTCCAAGATTTACAAGCCACCTGACAAGCCCTACACCCTATACAAAGATCTGGCACAATAAGAAGCCCATACCTCATCGTTAGCCTCCCTATTTTGCTTTAACGATGTTTACCGCAAAACACTTAGTCTCTTGTATCATTGTATTAGGATCATAGGTCGGAGGTGTAAGAAGGTTAGCACTATCGCCACCACTGCCATCCTCAGGCCATCTCCATCCATAATGCCATGGCAAGCCAACTATATGACAGGTGTGCCCCATAACCTTCAAAGGCTTAATCCTGGAGGTCACTATGGCTATAGCCCAAACCTTTCCTCTTGGGCTTATCACCCAAACCTTATCGCCGCTTTTGATTCCGAGTTTTCGAGCGAGTTCCTTGCTTATTTCCACAAACATCTGAGGTTCAAGCTCAAGCAACCAATCGGTATGTCTGGTCATTACACCTGTCTGCCAATGCTCGGTCACCCGATAGGTAGTAGCTACATATGGGTATTTGGGATCGGCCCCGAGGATGAGCTTATCAAGAGGCGTATCGGAGATTCTGGCCACTGGATTGAACCTTACCTTCTTGTAAAGCACGTTGGGGAACGGTGACTCAATTGGCTCATAATGCGTAGGGAAGGGCCCATCGGAAAGGCCCGCTCCGAAAATGGTGCCCATTCCGCTTGTTTTCATTATAAATGGTAAAACTCCTCCTTCCATAGCCAAAGGCGGTTGTGGACCATCGGGCACATCTCCAATCCATTTTTTGGCCTGATCATCCCATTTGATAACTGCTCTCTCTGGATCCCAAGGCCTCCCGTAAGGGTCAACGCTCGCTCGGTTGTAAAGGATCCTCCGGTTAAGAGGCCAACACCAAGCCCAGTTGGGGAAAAGCCCTAAACCAGTGGGATCCTCCTTGCCTCTTCTGGCCATCATATTGCCTTCTTCGGGGAATGAACCTGAATAGATCCAGTTTCCGCATGCGGTCCTCCCATCATCAAGAAGCAAAGTGAAATTAAAAACCTGTTCACCCTTTCGGTAGGCTTTTTTGTTAACGGGATGTTCCGGAATATCCGCGGTGAAGTACCCGTTAATCTCTTTGGCTATAAGCTTCGTATCCACGTGGTCCTTCCCATAGTTCCAATTGAGCTTGAGAATCGGATCAGGAAAAACACCACCTTCCTTTTGATAAAGCGCTCTTATGCGCTTAAAGAGCTCGTCAATGATCTCCGCATCAGGCTTCGCCTCTCCAGGAGGCTCAACGGCCTTATATCTCCATTGAGCTATTCTGCCGGAGTTAGTGATAGAACCCTCCTTCTCCACCGAAGAAGCACAGGGAAGGAGAAAAACTTCCGTCTTTATTTTCTTAGGATCCATCCCCGGACCTCTCCAGAAGGAAGAGGTCTCAGTGTCCCAAAGGTTCACATGAACTAACCAATCTAATTTCGCCAACGCTTCCCTAACCTTACCGGCATTGGCGGAGGAACAGGCCGGATTCTGACCCCATGCGAAAAATCCCTTAATCTTACCTTTGATCATCGCATCAAAAAGGTCATACCAACTATAAGTCTTCCCATCATCTACTTTGGGTAAAAGGTCATAGCAGAAGTCGTTTTCTTTCGTGGCATTATCGCCAAAGAAAGCCTTCAGTAAACTTACGATATATTTCGGACGGTTCTTCCACCAGTTAAGGCTCTTTGGTTCCTTAGTGACCGGAGTATTTTTCTCGATGTAAGTTTTAAGGTCCTTCTCAGAAGCTTTGGGCACTGGCAGGTAGCCCGGCAAAATGTGATACAGAAGCCCTTGATCGGTCGAACCTTGAACATTGGATTCGCCCCTTAAAGCATTGATACCACCACCCGCCATTCCTATATTGCCCAAAAGAAGCTGAACGATGCTCATAGCCCTTATGTTCTGAACGCCAACGGTGTGCTGGGTCCAACCCATGGCATAACATACAGTAGTAACCTTATTAGGCTTTCCGGTAGACCCTATTATCTCGTAGGCCTTAAGGATCTTATCCTTCGGAGCCCCAGTAATCTCCGAAACAGTCTCTACTGTATACCTTGAATAATGCTTCTTCAGCAATTGAAATACGCAATTCAGGTCCTTCAAAGAAGGATCTCTCTTGGGAATCCCATTCTCGTCAAGCTGATACTTCCAGATGGCTTTGTCGTACTTTCTTGTATTTGGATCATAACCCGAAAAGACCCCTTCCAGATCCTCAGGCAACTTGAAATTGGGATCCACCAAGAATGGGGCATCCGTGTAATTGACCACGTAATCCCTGAAATAAAGTTCGTTATCAATAATGTACTTTATAAGACCTCCCAAAAAAGCTATATCCGTACCAGGACGAATCGGGACATAAAGGTCGGCTTTCGCTGCAGTCCTGGTGAACTTAGGATCTACCACTATAAGCTTCGCTCTCCTGTCTTTCTTTGCCCTTAAGATCCATTTCATAGATACCGGATGGTTCTCTGCAGGGTTACCTCCCATAACCAGAATCACGTCAGCATTTTTAAGATCGTTATATTGATTGGTCATCGCACCGCGGCCGAACGACTCTGCCAGAGCCGCCACGGTCGGGGAGTGTCAGAGGCGGGCTTGATGTTCTATGTAAACAAGACCCAAAGCCCTCATGAACTTTTGAAGTATGTAACACTCCTCATTGTCAAGAGCAGCAGAACCAACATGACCTATAGCTTCAACCCTGTTTACCACTTCTCCTTTTTCGTTCTTGGCCACAAAATACTGATCACGCGTTTCCTTAACCAACTTGGCTATCCGGTCAAGCGCCCAATCCCAAGTGACCTTTTTCCAACTGGTGGAATAGGGCGCTCGATAAAGAGGATAAAGTTCACGATAGGGGTTGTTAACCAATTGATAAAGAGATGCCCCTTTCGGACAGAGGCTTCCTTCATTTATAGGATGATCGGGATCTCCTTCGGTGTTGACCACTTTGCCGTTTTTGGTATAAACGATGATCCCACACCCCACCGAACAATAGGGACAAACCGTAGTAGTCTCCTTCGCACCCTTTATCTTTAGCTCTTCTTCTGCATAGGCCTTGACGGGTTTAAGATCGACCCCTATTCCCGTGAGGACCAACGTACCCAGGGAAAGCTTTAAAAAATCCCTTCGCGTTATCCCCCCCATCCTCCTCCTCCTTGATTTTTTAATATATCTTTAAACAATGATGTAAAGTATTTTCCTTCTTATTTCACATGTTTGTCAAGAGAGAAAACTCACAATTAGGCCCTCCTTTTAAGGATGTTTTTACTTTCCCGGTAAAATGACAGATGTTACAATCCATTAAACCACGGCTATTTTCAAGCATACCACCCTTGTCATGACACTGTCTACAGGACTGAACATCGGCAGGAAGCGGATGAGGTACATTAAACGTCCCTTCAAGGTTCTGATTAAGAAGCTCCGCCGCGTATTTAGCCACACAAGCGGTAAGCCATCCACACCTTTCCTTTCTCTGAGGCGAAAATGCCTTAAACCCACTTTCCTTACACCATCTTGATACGGAAATATGACATAGGGACGATCTTGCAATAGAGGGTTTGATCTCATACTTCGGATTTTCTGGTCTGTATTTAGGAAGCGGTTCTTGTTCATAGAATTGGAAAAGCTCCTGAATTATTTTGAAAGCCTTTTCTCTTATTTCTGTTTCAAGACCTCCGGTTACAATAAATATGACTGCCACTGCTCCGTTTAAGGCACCACAAAGATTTGAGGTCCCAGCCACTCCCCCTTCGCCGAAAACGAAAAGCTCCGAGGGAAATACCGTATAAGGATAACCAACTTTTCCCCTCAACTCCCCTATAATGCCCTCAAAGGCACCATAACAACAGGCCCCTTTCCAAAAGGCCGCATAAGCCCTTTCCGCAACCGCCACGGGATCCAACTTCTTGTAAGGCCAAGGGAGTTCCGGAACCTTTTCCACCTCCTGAGTTTTGGATGAGGCATTCTGAGCAGAAAGAGCCTTGCCTACCATCTAGGCAAAAAACAACCCCCCTGTCACTGACCCAACCATCTTCAACATATCCCTCCGCCCCTTATCCATCTCCTTCTTCCTTTTGAATTTGTTACCTTATTCACAATTTAAGCATAACGTTTGCCATTTATCAAAACAAAACCTCCCTTAACCCGAAGAAAGAAAGGGAATAATATTAAATTGATGGACTTATTCTTGTATTTAAGGCTCTTTCGGATGAGACGAGGTGGAGGATATTTAGGCTTTTGCTCGATTATGATCTCTGTGTGGGGTTATTGCTAGAAGGATAGGAGTCTCAAATGCTGCCGTATCCCAGCACAAGTTTTAAGAAAGGCGGGAATTGCGAGGGGCGAAAAAGGTATTGGGCTCACTATACGGTAAAAGGGAGATCCTTAAAAAGGTGGCGAAGGAGTTAACCCTTTTGAGTGAAAAGCCTTTAAACTCAGCAAAATGAACATCCTTGAGGCCTATGATCTGACAAAGTTTTATGGCACCTTAAAGGCTGTCAAGGGGATCTCTTTTGCGGTAAGAGAAGGCGAGGTCTTCGGCCTTTTGGGACCGAACGGGGCGGGAAAGGCCACTACCATTAATATGCTCATAGGTCTTGCCCGCCCCACCAGGGGAAGGATCCTATACTTTGGGAGGGACTATACCCACAATATAAAGAAGGCCCAATATCTCATGGGTATTGTACCCGATGAGAGTAATTTATATCCAGAGCTCACGGGTTTTGAGAACCTCTGTTTCTGTGGAGCGTTATACGGATTGAGAAAGGCAGAGAGACGGGCAAAAACAGAATTTCTTTTACAACAATTTGGCCTCAAAGATGTAAAGAACAAGAAATTTGCCGAATACTCAAAGGGCATGAAAAGAAGGCTTGCAATTGCAGCCAGTATAATCCATGATCCACCCATTTTGTTCCTCGACGAACCTACAACCGGGATAGATGTAGCATCGGCGAGGCATATACGAAGTGTACTTAAAGAACTAAACAAAAAGGGAACGGCCATATTTCTCACTACCCACTACATAGAAGAAGCGGAGAGGTTATGTGACCGGGTGGCCTTTATCGTAAAAGGGAAAATCATAAAGATCGCTTATGTGGAAGAGCTGATCTATCCGATAAAGGATAGAAATATCCTCATCCTCACCCTATCCGGGGTATACGATGGGATAGAAGGAAAGCTATCTCGTATCCTTCCCGATCTTAATTTCAAAAGGATATCCGATAATGAGATTCGCATGGAATCAGCCAATCCTTTCAGGACAGGCCATATCATCCACATTTTGGAGGAGGAAGGGATTGAGGTCATAGAGGTAAAGAGGATGCACGCAAGCTTAGAAGATGTATTTGTAAAGGTAACGGGTATTGAGGCTCAGGAGATGAAAAGGAAAGAAGAGAAGCAAACGAAAGAAGGATGAAAGACCTAATCGCATTTTTCGCCATATTCTCGAAGGACATTAAGACTTACTACTTAAAACCTCCCAATTAAGCTGGGGTATAATCTTCCCCTTTGCATGGACAGGCATGTTTTTCATAAGGACAGGTACCACCGTGACGGATCTTTTGTCCATCCTGCCAGGGGTTATGAGCTTATCCATACTTTTTGGAACAACCTCCATGCTTTCGGTGACCATCACCTTTGAGAAGAAAAGCAAAACCCTCGATAGAATCCTTTTATCACCTATACCGCTCGAGCTTATTATGTTGGCAAAGGCCTTAGGTGCCATTCTTTTTGGCATTGCAAACGCCTTTATACCCCTTTTTGTGGCAGTTTTTTGTGGATCTCTTTCAGCTCCATCTATCCATTGTGATGACTGCCATAATCCTCATCTCCATCGCTTCCAGGTTTATGGGGCTGTTCATCGCAACTTCCGTAAGTGAGGTCTTTGAGGCACAGACATTTTCCAACTTTTTAGATTTCCAATGATATTCCTCTGCGGGTTATTCTTTCCCATATCCAAGCTGCCTTTATTTTTGAGACCCCTCTCCTATATAATGCCCCTCACTTATGGGGTTGACCTTCTACACGGTGCCATAAACGGGTCCCATATATTCCCTTATTCCTTTGACTTTTCAATGCTTTTGTTTTTCTGTACCTCCCTTTTCGTACTGAGTCTCTATAATATAAAGAAACGCTGGATACTTTAGACCTTTTACAAAGTTGCCTTGCCAGAGTTGTAGGAATCCTTCTCGAACTTCTCCATGTACTGCCTGACCTGATGCATGAAGGCCTCAAGGCGCACAAGCACATCTCCCCCTTCTTGTCCATCATAGGCGATGTTTAGAACTGGAAAGTGTCCGTTTTCCTCACGGTAACGTTTTAGGATTGCGGTAGTAATTGTACCTGGCATACAGGTAAAAGGCATAACATTTACCACCCCACAAGCCCCCTTCAAGGCATAATCTATGGTCTTACCGATAGTGAGAATGGCTTCCCCTTCAAAGGAATCGTGCACGTAGGGCTCAGCGAGTTTCAGCAAGTGTTCGGTTGGAGGCTCTTCAGGTTCTTCGATGGAACCATAAAAGGCCTGAGCCAATTGCCTTTCGTCCTTCCTTTGAAAATATTCTTTCAAAAGGACTCCTAAAAGGTTCCGCCAATGTCCCCTTCTTTTGGCCCTTCTTTTGGCCATCTTGTTTATGTAATGGACCCATTCCACAAGCGGAGCCAACCGAGCCTCGCCTCCTAGCGTTTCTATTTTCCTTATCACATCCTCATTAGCAAAACGGTTAAGCCTCACGTAAATCTCTCCTACAACTCCTACCTTCGGTTTTGAACCCTTGTCCCTGGTGGGAATGGAGTCTAGGCGTTTTCTGGCTTGAAGTAGAAAATGAACCACCTCCTCTATCTTCGGATCCTTTCTTATCAAGTCACAAAAACCCCAGAGGCATTCCCAATAAACCCGATCGGTCTCCCCGGGATTGACCTCATAAGGCCTTGTCTCAAGGAGCTTTTTATAAAGAAGATCAACCCCCACTATGGCCCACCATCCAAGCCTGGTGAACTTAGAACCTAAAATCCCCAAATCCCTATAGAGGGTCTCGTCTTGATTGGGGGAGTAGATGGGCACATCATGGAGCCCCAGCTCGTCCAAAACCCTTCGGTGGAATCGATGATATTGACCGAAACGGCAAGGACCATTCCCCGAAGGCATAAAGAAGGCCGTTCTCTTGGGATCAAAATTGGGCCTTTTGGTGATCTTTATCATATCGCCCGTGGTCAAAACACAAGGATAACACTCCTTCCCAGACGTGTATTTCCTCCCCCAATAAAGGGTCTCCTCGTCGGATTCTGGAAATACCTCCGCCCGAACCCCACAGGCCTCAAAGGCGGCCTTAAAGGCATAAGCATGATCGCACATATAAGGGATCCATATGACCCTTCCTACATCTCCACCTATACGACCTCGTTTCACTACGGGAGGAAGAGCCTTTGGGGCGTTTTTCAGGCTGTCAAGATAGGCTTCGAGTCTAGTCACGATTCCTGCATCGGCACTATGTTCGTCTATCTCCAGAATAAGGGCGGGTTTATCACCCATTATCTCTTTGAAGAAGTGAATAATAAAGGAATCAGGACCACATCCGAAGTTGGAGATGTATACTGGATAAAGTCTTTCGTCTTCTCTTATCAAATGGGCCGCCAACAATATCTTCTGACCATATCGCCAGTACATCTCCCTTATGCCTTCCCGATCAAGGGCTTTTTCCAGAGGCAAAAAGTCCATGGGGATCGCCAAAACGCCAAGGTCCCTTAATTTCTCCGGTAGATCCAGGTTTACCTCAGGATCACACGTATTATAAGGCCTCCCCACTATCACTAGGGCCTTCTCCCCGCGGAATAGTTCCTCAAGAGCCCAACGCCCCATCACCTTAAGGCCCTGTTCGAACCTTCTCTGAAAATCCCAGGCGCACTTTAAAGCCCACCTCACTTGAGATGGGCTTTTCCCGAGCTGTTTTCCAAATTCGATCAAATACTCCTCAACTTCCTCCTCTCCCCAGCCGAAAGGAACCACAGGCGAAAGGAGTTGAGCTCCGTAGTCTTCGAACCTTATGGCCGATCTTATCACATAAGGAAGGGCCTGAGCATAGGGACAGGATTGGGAATGCTCAAAATCCTCCTTCAACTTGGGCACCCCCACCACGGAGGGAAGAAAGATCATCTTTAAGCCTTTTTGAATTAAGTTAAGCACATGCCCATGAGCCACCTTTATGGGGAAACAGGTCTCAGCCACAACTGCCTCAACGCCTTCTCGGATCAACTCCTTATTGGTGCGATCGGAGAATACGACCCGAAAGCCGAGCTCCGTAAAGAACGCCCTCCAAAACGGCAGAAACTCGTGAAGGTAGAGACATATGGGGATACCGATCTCAGGCGCATCCTTGGGAAGCTTTTCTTCGCTTGGATAAGGTAGGAAAAGAAGCCTCTCCCTCTCCTTAAAAAGGTTTGGGATCTCCGACTTCCTTCTCCGTCTTAGGACATCGTACTTCTCACATCTTGAACCGTAAAAGAGCGGTTCCTTCTCGCCCTCGATGGTAACCCTTCGAATTAAGCAGTGGTTTGGACAGGATTTACATTCGAAGGTCTTTATCTCGTAACGCCTTTGGGAAAGGTCAAACCCTTTGAAGTTCGACTTCTTCCATGTTCTCTCCCTCATGGCCAGAAGGGCGGCTCCTATGGCTCCAGTGACTTCATGGTTCTCGGGCACGGTAATAGGACGTCCCAATAGCTTCTCAAAGGCGGCCACTACCCCCTTGTTGAAAGCCGTTCCTCCTTGGAAGAAAATCCTCTCCCCTATCTTCCTATCGCCCACAACGCGGTTAAGGTAGTTTAAAGCGATGGAGTAGCACAAACCGGCCACTAGGTCTTCAATCCTGGCCCCTTGTTGTTGATGATGAACAAGATCGGATTCTATAAAAACCGTACAACGTTCGCCCATTTTTACAGGGTTTTTGGCCTTTAGGGCCAACTCCTGAAAGTCCGATTTTATATCAAGTCCTAACCTTTCCGCTTGCTCCTCTAAAAAGCTCCCCGTCCCAGCAGCACAGACCTTGTTCATCTCGAAATCTACAATGACCCCTCTATCCACCCTTATGTACTTGGAGTCCTGGCCTCCAATCTCAAAGATGGTGTCTACTTGAGGATCTATGTGGATGGCGGCTGTTGCCTGAGCGGTTATCTCGTTTCGGACGACATCGGCACCCACAAAATCCCCGGTCAAATACCGCCCTGAACCCGTGGTCCCAACCCCTTGTATATCCACCAAATGCCCCATCTCGTCACCTATCTCCTTTAAACCCTGCCTTATGGCTTCAATAGGCCTTCCTGCGGTCATGAGATACCTTTTGGCAAGAACCCTCCCTTCGGAGTCTATCACCACCAAATTGGTGGAAATTGAACCCACATCAATCCCCAGATAGGCTGGGATCTTTTTAAGAGGAGGAACTTTCGGAATATAAACTTTGGACTTGTTTTCAAGGTGTTCAGGTCTTAAAGTCAAAGGTTCCCACGAAGCCGGTTCGTATTCCAGCGTCTTCAAATATTCTTCAAGGCCCGAAAGGCCCTTAAAGCCCTTAAACTCGTTTTCCTTCAAACCCAAAAGAACCGCCCCGATGGCCCCCATTGAGGCAAAATGCTCGGGCACTAAGAATTCCTCATCCTTAAGTTCTAACACCTCTTTCAGTGCCTTCCTCATCCCCAAATTGGCCGCAACCCCTCCGATAAAGGCCACCACGGGCTTAAGATGGGCCCCTTTGGCTATATTGCCTTTGAAGTTCCGGGCCAACGCATAGCAAAGACCTGCTACAATGTCGTAATCAGGAGTGGCTATCTGCTGTAAATGAATCATGTCGCTCTTAGCGAAAACACTGCACCGACCGGCAATCCTCGGCGGGTTTTCCGATCTTAAAGCCAAGCGGGAAAACTCCTCTATGGTGAGTTTCAAACGACTCGCTTGTTGATCGAGAAAACTCCCCGTGCCTGCTGCACATAGGGTGTTCATCCCAAAATCCCGTATCTTCACCTTACCCCCTTCTTCCTCAAGCAGTATAAACTTTGAGTCCTGACCCCCTATGTCGATGATGGTCCGAACTTGAGGATAAAGCTTCGTAATGGCTTCACTTTGGGCTATAACCTCATTGTAAAAGGGGGCTTCAAAGAGCTCGCTTAAGAGTTTCGCCCCTTTTCCGGTAAAGGCAATGCCTTTAATGTTCTCAGTGCCTACTCTCCTCAATAGGTCCTCTATTCTCTCCTTAACTACCCTTAGGGGTTGCCCCTTTACCCGGTCATAATGTTCCTCGATAACGTTTCCTTCTTGGTTCATCAAGACTGTATTAGCGCTTATGGAACCCACATCAACCCCTAAGAACAAGTCCTTCATCTTCTTCCTCCTTTATGGGATTATTTAAACTCAATTCGTTTCCCAGTTTCAACTGTTGTCAAAGCCGAAAAGGAGTGCTATCTCTTTGAAAAAAAGCCCACAAAAGGAGGTCTAAAATTGGAACTTTATGAGGAGGTCTTAAAGATAGCAAAGGCCGCAAAAGCGGTGGCTCCCCGTTTGGCGAATCTAAGCTCCGCTCAAAAGGAGCAGGCCCTGCTAGAGATGGCGGATGGTTTGATTAGGAAAATGGATTATTTGATCTCAGAAAATCAGAAGGACCTTCAATATGCCCAACAAAAGGGACTCTCCCGGGCGATGATAGACAGGTTGACCTTAAACGAAAAGGTCATAAGGGATATGGCTCAAAGCCTCAGGGAGATCGCTTCTCAACCCGATCCAGTGGGGGAGATCGTGAAAATGTGGAGAAGGCCAAACGGGCTTCTGGTTGGAAAGATGCGAATCCCCTTGGGGGTCATAGGTGTCATTTACGAATCAAGGCCTAATGTGACCTCGGATGCTGCTGGGTTGTGTCTTAAGGCAGGAAACGCTGTAATCCTAAGAGGGGGGTCAGAAGCCATAAACTCCAATCTGGCCATTGTGAAGATCATCCAAGAAGCCCTGAATAAGACTCGTATCCCTCAAGAAGCCGTCCAGATGATCCCCACCACCTCCCGGGAAGCGGTTCTTCATATGCTTAAACTGGACGAATACATAGACCTCATAATACCCCGGGGTGGGGAAGAGTTAATAAGGTTTGTGGTGGAAAACTCCAGAATTCCCGTAATAAAACATTACAAAGGGGTATGCCACATATTTGTGGATGCCTCAGCCGATATCCAGATGGCCATTGAAGTGTGCTTCAATGCCAAGGTTCAAAGACCTGGTGTTTGTAACGCTATGGAGACCCTTCTAGTACATAAGGACATAGCGCCTCACTTCCTGCCCTTGATGGCAGAGAGGTACAAAGAAGCAGGGGTCGAGCTGAGGGGATGTCCGAGGACCAAGGAGATAATTCCTTGGGCAAAGGAGGCTACTGAAGAGGATTGGTATGCGGAGTATTTGGACCTCATTTTGGCCGTGAAAATAGTTGACAATATCGATGAGGCTATTGAACACATCCTGAAATACGGTTCCAAGCACACCGATGCAATAATCACCTCCGATTACCGAAATGCCCAGCGTTTCTTGCGGGAGGTGGATTCTTCAACAGTCTTGGTAAACGCCTCAACCCGTTTCAGTGACGGTTACCAATTTGGCCTTGGAGCCGAAATAGGGATAAGTACCACTAAGCTTCATGCCTTTGGTCCGATGGGGGCTGTGGATCTGACCACGACCAAATACATCGTTTATGGCGATGGACAGATCCGAACCTAAGATAGGGATCTTCGGGGGCACCTTCGATCCGGTCCATCTAGGTCACCTTAGGGTAGCCGAAGAGGTGAGGGAATCCTTAGGGCTTGAAGAGGTTTGGTTTGTTCTTTCGGCCCGTCCCCCTCATAAAGGCGGATTCGCCCATGCACCAGTTGAAGACCGATGGGAGATGCTCAAAATGGCCCTCGAAAATAATCCCCACTTTAAAACTTGTGACATCGAGTTGAAAAGGGAAGGCCCTTCCTATTCCATTGACACCATAAGGGAACTTCAAAAAAACCTTGAGGCCCAACTTTTTTTCATAATCGGAGAAGATGCCTTCCTGGAGATCAGAACTTGGAAGGAGTGGGAAAGACTTCTCGAAATCTGTAACTTTGCGGTAATGAAAAGAACTTCGCGAGATCTTACCGGATTCCTTCAGGGACTTGGATATGAAAAAATCACCCCCTCCGAATTTAAGAACAAGAAAGGAGCTTTCCTCTATCTGGTTAAGGTGACCGAGCTCGAAATCTCCTCAACCCTGATAAGAAGCCTTACAAAAAGCGGATTCTCCATCAGGTACCTGGTACCTGAACCAGTTCGAAAGTATATCCTGGAAAAAGGGCTTTATCGCTCATAAGTCCTTTAGGTCTTCACAAAAGTAAAAGGAAAAGCCCTTTATTCTCAAACCTTTTTTGACCACCTGGAATTCCTTAAGGAAGGTGCATTTGGAAAAGTTCCTTTTGATTTCGAAGGGTAATTTTTTATTGCTTCCAAGGACAATAAGGGCATCTTTTCCCTTTTCCGCTTTTAAGCCTCCCCATACCACCAACTGACTCTCTTTTCCCCCATATTGGTAAACCCTTGGGAAGGCCTCACCATAAAAGGCCACTTCCGAAAGTATGTTTCTGTTTGTACCAAGTATAAAAGGCTCTCCCAAAGCCTTCCTCAAGGCTTTAACCTCTTCTCCCAGTTCCTTCCACCCCAAAAGCCTTGAGGTTGGGAAATCCTCCTGAGGCACGGGAGAAAACCTTCTTAGGCTCTCCGCGTTATAGGCCACCCCTATAAAAAAAGCCCCTATTAAAAGGGAAACCAAGGTTTTTTTTCCTTTTCCCACCTTCCCTGCCAAAATTAATCCTCCTACGTAAGCCGGCGCCCCCCAATTGGCGTAACAAGGGCCAAAGAGGCTCTTAAGAAGACACACGAGAAAAAGCAACCCGCAGGACCAAAAAGGTAAACCGTAGGAAGGGTCTCCCTTAAGGCTTTCTTTGAAGCCTCGCCATAGGCCTTTTAAAAAAAGCAGAAAAGTAAAAGGCGTCAAAAGCAGAAACTGTGAGCCCAAAAAGGCAACGAAACTAAGGGGGTCAAAGGAAGAGCCCTTTTCCAGAAGAGAAGCCGTATGGCGGAAAGCAATAAAACCGTACTTAGCTTCCCAAATAAGATGTGGAAGAAACAAACCGAAAGCGATTAAAAGACACAGATAAGGCTCTTTCCTCTTCAAATAAGGCCTTAAAGAGGGGGTGAAGAGAAGATATGAAAAAAGCGAAACCCCCAAAATGGCCATGGTGTATTTACTCAAAAGCCCAAGCCCGAAACTTACTCCAGAAAGGTAAAAATGAACGGCCCTCCCCTTTTTAAGGGCCAACCAGAAAAGGAATAGGGTTAAGGTCCAAAAGAACACCAGGGGCGGATCTATGGTCATTACGAATCCCATTAAGGGGGTTAAAAGCGTGAAAAGGGAAAGCAAAAAGGCCCTGAAGGCCACTTCAACCCCAAAAAGGCCACGGGCTAAATAAAAGAAGCAAAGACCACTTAAGGCCCACAATACGGGAGCAAAAAGCCTGACGAAAAAGGCCTTGTCTCCTCCAAGGGAAGTACCCAATTTGATCAAAAAGGCCACCATGGGGGGCTTACTGTAATATCCTAAGGAAAGCCTCTTCGACCAGGTCCAATAATAGGCCTCATCTGGCGAAAGGTCATAAGGAGTAACATGGAGGTAAAAAATAAGCCACAAGAAGGTGAACCCCCATATGATCCAAAAAAGTCTTTCCCTTTTCATTAGGACCTTTTTACTTTAAAGGATCGGGATTTGCCAAGCTTCTTTTTATTATGATACATTGTTAAAATCCTCCCATGAGGGAGCGGTTCTTTAAGGGCGAACCTTCGAGCGATTTGACCCCTGCAATGAAGCAATATCTTCAGCTTAAAGCCCTTTATCCAGATTGCATTCTCTTTTTCCGAATGGGCGATTTTTATGAGATGTTCTTCGAAGATGCAATTTTAGCCTCTCAACTTTTGGAAATAGCCCTCACCACCCGAGAAAAGGGAAAGGAAAACCCCATCCCCATGTGCGGGGTTCCGTGGAAGGCTGCATCCCCTTATATAGCGAAGCTATTGGAAAAAGGCTACAAGGTCGCCATCTGCGAACAAGTTGAAGATGCGAAAGAAGCCAAGGGGCTCATAAGGAGAGAGGTGGTTCAAGTCATCACCCCCGGGATGGTCTTAGATGAAGAGGGGCTTCCCCAAGGAAGGCCCAATTATCTTTTATCCCTTTATCCGGGAAGAAAACTCGGGTTGAGCTTTTTCGACCTTTCTACCGGTGAATTCCGAGGGACCTCTCTCGAAGAAAAAGGGCTTCTTTGGTCCGAATTGCGGAGAAATGCTCCTCGGGAAATACTTTTGCCCGAGGGTGAAGAGGAACTAAAAGGGCTCATCAAAAGGGAACTGGATAATGTCCTTATAACCATGCTTCCGGAGAAGGAGTTTTTGCCTTTATATAATCCTCTTATACCTGAAGGCCTCCAGGAAGAACTTCTGGCTTCGGCCAGTGCCGTTTTAAGGTATGTATCCTCCACCCAAGGGCAAGTACCACCTCATATAAAGCCCTTTGAAATCTATCAAGCCGATGCCTTTTTGATCCTTGATGAAACCACCCAAAAAAACCTCGAGCTCTTCCAATCCCCGGCAGGGGGTACTCCGCTTTTTGCGATTATCGACCACACCTTAACCTCCATGGGAAAGAGAAAGCTTCGAAAATGGCTAAGCTATCCTCTAAAGGATATTTTTTCCATCACTGAAAGACAAGAAGCCATAGAGGAACTCAACCTAAAGCCTCTGGAAAGGCTTAAACTTCAAGAGGCTTTAAAGGGACTTATGGATCTCGAAAGGCTCTCCTCCCGTTTGGCCTTAAATCGAGCAACCCCAAGGGATCTCGGGACCCTAAGGGATGCCTTAAAGAGGCTGCCTAAACTTAGGGAAAGCCTCTCTTCTTTCACTTCCCCCCTTCTTCGGGAAATAAGGGAGGAAGTTTGCTTTTCCCCCGAAGTTTTGGACCTTTTGGAAAGGGCTTTGGTAGATGATCCTCCGCAGACTTCAACCGAAGGGGGAATCATCAGGGAAGGTTATCATGAGGAACTTGACGAACTTCGTGGTATAAGCCGAGAAGGGAAAGAATGGATAGCTCGCCTTGAGTCGAAAGAGAGGGAAAGAACGGGGATACCCAACTTAAGGATAGGCTACAATCAGGTCTTCGGTTATTACATCGAGGTAACCCGGTCTTATCTTCATCTTGTCCCGAAGGATTACGTAAGAAAGCAAACCCTGGTAGGTGCAGAAAGGTTTATTACCCCTGAGCTTAAGGAGTATGAAGCTAAGGTTTTAGGGGCTGAGGAAAGGATAAAGGGGTTGGAATATGAGCTTTTTTGTGAGATCCGATCGATTGTAAGCGAAAAGATAAGGGAGATCCAAAGGATAGGTGATTTTATCGCAACCCTTGACTGTCTCCTCTCCCTTTCGGAAGTGGCCTCCCTTAACCATTACGTAAGGCCAAAAGTGGATGACTCAGATGAGATCATCATCCGAGAAGGGCGCCATCCAGTAATTGAAAAAACCTCCCTTGAACCTTTTGTGCCCAATGATACTCGTATAACCCCTCAAGAAAGGCTTCTCATCATAACTGGCCCAAACATGGCGGGAAAATCTACCTACATTCGACAAGTGGCCCTTATGGTGATCTTGGCCCTGATGGGGGCCTTTGTGCCCGCCAAGGAGGCCAAAATTGGGCTTGTGGACAGGATCTTTTCCCGCATCGGGGCCATGGATGACATATCCCGAGGACAGAGCACCTTCATGGTGGAGATGAGGGAAACAGCCTCAATCCTCAAGGAAGCCACCCCCAAAAGCCTTGTGATTTTGGACGAGATAGGAAGGGGAACGAGCACCTATGATGGCTTGGCCATAGCCTGGGCGGTAGCCGAACATTTACATAATGTAAACCGGTCGCGGGTTTTGTTTGCCACTCATTACCACGAATTGATAGAGCTTGGGAATAAGCTCCCGTGTGCTCGTAATTACCATGTGGCAGTGAAAGAATACCATGGGGATATCGTCTTTTTGAGGGAGGTTCGACCAGGGGGTATGAGCAAAAGTTATGGGATTCAGGTGGCACGTCTTGCGGGTTTACCAGTTGAAGTAATCGAAAGGGCAAAGGAGATCCTTCAAAGGCTTGAAAGGGACTCAAAATCAAGAGACGGGTTTTCTAAGGAAGCGCTTCAGCTCTTTTTGTTTCCTTCACCTAATTTTTCGCCGATCCTTAAGGAAATTGAACAGATAGATCCGGACCAGTTGACCCCTTTGAAAGCCCTTGAGCTCATTTATCGATGGAAAGGGATGACCGCTTCAAAAGATCACGTTTGAGGATGGTGGAAAGGCTTCGCCAAAAAGGGATAAGGGACTCTCGAGTACTAGAGGCCATGGCTCGAGTTCCCCGGCACCTTTTTGTGCCTGAGGCCTTGAGCCATCAGGCTTATTCCGATTTCCCTCTCCCGATCGGTTTCGGACAGACCATATCGGGTCCCTCCACAGTAGCCTTTATGTTAGAGGCCCTTAAGCTCCAAGGAGGGGAGAAGGTACTTGAGGTAGGGACTGGATCCGGCTATCAAGCTGCTCTTCTGGCCGAAATTGGGACAAGGGTATTCTCCGTCGAAAGGATCCCCGAACTTGCCAAAAGGGCCCGTCTGACGCTGGATCGTTTGGGGTATGGCACGGTTTTAATAAGGGTAGGGGACGGGTCGAAGGGTTGGCCCGAGGAGGCTCCTTTTGATCGGATCATCATCAGTGCTTCCTCTCCTAAGCTACCGTTAAGACTTTGTGAACAATTAGCACTCGAAGGCATAATGGTTCTACCCCTTTTGACAGATGGAGAGGAAAGGCTCATAAGGGTAAAACGTTTAAGGGAAGGCTTACTGAAGGAGGATCTCGGACCTTCCAGGTTCGTTCCGCTGGTAGGGGAGGAAGGATGGGAGGAGGAAAAGCTTAAGGGATGAAAGTGATCCCTTTCCTCGGCTTTTTTGTACTTATCTTTTCCGTGCTTTTAGCCTGTACCCCTAAACCCATAAGGGTAGAACCCCAAGGAGTGAGATCCGAAAGAAAGGGCGTTTACCATACGGTCAAGCCGGGCGAGACCTTATGGAGGATCTGTAAGGCCTACGGGGTTGATATGAATAAGGTGATGAGTCTTAATCGAATAGAGGACCCAAGTAACATCAAAGTGGGGCAAAGGATCTTCATACCGGGAGCGACCAAAGTTCTGGAGATATCTCCTGTGACACCGCCAGTGGATTCTTCCGTTCCTAAGTTCATATGGCCGATCAGCGGAAAGATCCTGAGGGGGTTTTGTGCTGATCCCTCAAGACGTCACGATGGCGTTGACATAAAGGCACCTTTTGGGACACCCATTAAAGCTGCGGCTTCTGGCAAAGTAGGGTTCAGCGGTTGGCTTAGAGGGTACGGGAACGTGGTCATCCTCGAACATGAAGGGGGTTTTTATACGGTATACGCTCATAACTCTTTAAACTTGGTGAAGGAGGGAGAGTGGGTCGAAGAAGGGCAGATAGTAGCGCAGGTAGGGAGCTCGGGGAAGGCGGAGGGGGCACATCTACATTTCGAGATCCGGAAAGGGCCGAAGCCCTTGGATCCCATGACGTTACTGCCGAAGATGAATTCATATTGAAGCTTTACTTGGAGCAGGTAAAAAAGCACCCCCTCCTTTCGCCCGAGGAAGAAAAGATTTTGGCCGAACGAATCGCTCAAGGCGACGAAGAAGCCCGACGTAAGATGATCGAATCTAATTTGAGGCTTGTGGTGAGCTTGGCCAAAAAATACGCTGGTCAAGGCCTTTCCCTTATGGACTTAATTGAAGAAGGAAATATAGGACTAATTAAAGCAGTGGAAAAATTTGACCCCGGCAAGGGGTGCCGTTTCTCCACCTATGCTACCTTATGGATCCGTCAAGCCATGGAAAGGGCTATTGTGAATCAGAGCAAATCCGTGAGGATACCCGGTCACATCTCAACGGAGTTGAGGAAGATCATAAGGACCATAAGGAACTTGAGCCAAAAACTAAAGAAGGAACCCACGATCGAGGAGATCGCCGAAGAAAGTGACCTCTCTCCTAAGGAGGTCGAAAGGCTCATGCAAGCCGCCTTGAAGGTGAGTTCCTTGGAAAGCCCAGTAAACGATGAAGAAGGAGAAGGGTTCACTTTAAAAGATACACTGCGCTCGGAAAAAGAAGGACCCCCGTCCCTTACCGAATACTTGGAGATGGTGAAACTTCTCCATTCCTGGCTTAAGGTATTGTCACCTCAACAGAGGAGAGTAATCGAACTCCGGTTTGGGTTTTACGATGGTGAAGTGTGGACATTGGAAGCTATAGGAAAACTTTATGGGGTGACTCGAGAAAGGATAAGACAAATCGAAGCCGAAGCCTTAGAACGGCTGAGGAGTTTGATAAAAACCAAAGACCTCATCTTGTTTGAGGAAATAAAAAGCAAAAAGAAAAAAGGATGAAACTACACCTGGCAATACCTTACCCTTTGCTGGAAAAGAGGCTTAAAGAAGTCCTTCAACACCGGATCTCACCAGAGGTTTATCTCGAGGCCCAAGTCTTAGAAGAGGTCAATTTTCAAAAACTTACCGAGATAAGAAGCTCCTTAGAAAGAGAAGCCTTGACCCTTTCCCTCCATGCCCCTTATATGGACTTATCCTTTGGAGCCCAAGATCCCGACGTAAGGAGGGTGGTCCGCAAAAGATTTCTCCAAACTCTAAAAGTAGCCGAGAGGTTGCGCCCGTTAAATGTGGTTTTCCATACCGGGTTTTTGCCCCCGGTTCACAGTGAATACCGAGGAGTTTGGCTTGAAAAGGCCAAAGAGCTTTGGAGGTCATTTCTCGAAGAAGCCGAAAAGACGAACCTTACCCTTTCCTTAGAAAACGTATTTGAAAAAATACCTGAGGAACTCCTGGAAATAGACGAAGGGGGTTATTTTTGTCTTGACCCGGCTCATCTTTTCCTTTGGGGAGCTGGGGATCTTGAAGAATGGACGGAAAGACTCGGTTCAAGGATAATTGAAATCCACGTTCACAACAACTTCGGACAACAGGACGACCATTTACCGCCTGATGAGGGCCTTATCGATTTTAAGGAAGTTTTGAGGAAGATAAGGGGGAAAAAAGGCATTATTTTTACATTAGAGGTGTTTCAAGAAGAAAAGGCCCTTAGAGCAAGAGATTCTTTCCGAAGGCTTTTGGAGGAGATGGGATGGAGGATTTAAAAAAAGATGGCACTTGTTTTGTTTGTGGTCCCCAAAATCCCAAGGGATTGCACATACGCCCCCAAAAATGGGAGAAGGGAAGCTTTTTTGAATTTGTAGCGGAAAAGAGTTTCTGTGGTTGGAATAAATACCTTCATGGAGGGGTGATAAGCCTTTTGTTTGACGAACTACTGGGTTGGACCTCCAGGTTTCTGGGCTATAAGGCCTTAACGGCCCGGCTTGAGATCCGTTATCGAAAAGTGGTACCCATAGGAACTAAGTTGCTTTTTCGAGGAGAATTAAAGGGCGAGAGGAAGGGTCTTTTATTTATAAATACAGTAGCCCTTTTTGAAGATGGCTCTGTAGCTGCCGAGGGCAAAGGAACCATGATGGTGGTAGGGAAGGAGGATCCTTCCCCACCGAAGAATTATTAATCTTCGAGGACGAAGATGACTTCCATTTTCACCCGATATTCGGCTATTTTGTCGTCTTTGACGGCCACCCGGAGCTCCTGGATCCTTAAACCGGTTATGCCCCTTAAGGTCTTTATAGCTCTCTTGAAGCCTATCTGAATCGCATCCTCAAAACTTTTGGGTGATCCGGCGATAATGTGGGTCACACGAGCTACCCTTCCTTCTGACATGGGAGACCTCCTTTTTAGTTTGTTGAAACAACTATAGCGAAGGAAGGGAAATTGTCAAAAAGGAGGAGGAAGAGATGAGAAAGGTAGTGCTTCTGTGCTTGGCGATATTTCCGTTGCTCATATGTTCCGGGATCGTTTATACCATTTTATCCTTGTTCATAGCGGATTTCGGAACCACGAAAACCCAAATAGGGTTCCTTTACACCTCCAGTGCCCTTGCTGGAGCCATAAGCTCACCACTTTTGGGAAGGCTCGGGGACAAAATAGGGAAAAGGCCTCTCCTCATAGGGGCGATGGGGCTTTTCGTTTTTGTCTTCGGAGGGTTTGCCCTTGCTCGAAATATCAAAGATTTACTAATCATAATGATAATCGAAGGCTCCGCGTGGGGAGCTATCGGTATAAGTGCAACTTCCTTAATAGCTGATCTTGTCCCTTCGGAAAGAAGAGGAACCGCGTTGGGTATCTATAACACCGCTTGGAACCTGGGATGGATTATAGGCCCAATAGTGGGAGGGATGTTCTCCGATAACTTCGGTTTCAGAAAGACCTTCTTTTTCGCTTCCCTTTTTATATTAGGAGGGATCGTCTTGGCCCTTCTCATTCTGCCACAAGACCCAAAGAAAGTCTCCGACTCAAAAGATGAGCCCTCCGAAGCGGTTCAGGAACCCTAAAGCCTCTTGTGGCCTTAAGGACCAAATGGATACTCCCCTCCATGTCCATTCTATGCCCCGGAGAGACACAAAGGGGTTTAACGCCCTTCTTCGTTCTCAAGAGGGCCCCCACCACCTCGCCTTCGTGTCTTAAAAGGGAAAAGGCCCCTTTCCTATCTTTTGGCTCTTCCGCTTCTCCTACAAGAGGCCTTTTGGCACATCCTATGGTTCTTATACCCAAAAGTACCCCCAAATGACTCGCCAGGCCAAATCTCCTCGGATGCGCTATCCCCTGTCCATCCACGAAAAGGACCTCGGGTAAAAAATCCAAACCCTCAAACAGGGACTCAAGCAGTGGGACCTCCCTAAAAGAGAGAAAACCAGGAATGTAAGGGAAATCTACCTCTCCGATTTTAAACCTTTCCTGGATCACCTCCAGTTCTGGCCACCTCATTAAAATTAGAACCCCCACCCCCCATTTACCTCGGTAAGAAACATCAACTCCTCCTACGACTTGGGGCTCTTTCTTCAGGGGTTCAATCAAGACCTCACGAGAAAGTTCCCTCTGGAGTTTTTCGAGTTCTCGGATCTTAAAGGATTTCCCTGAGCCTTCCACCTTGAATTTTGAGGATAAAGGGAGAATCGAGCTTCTCATCGTCCTCCAAAATGGCATATACGTTTCTATACCCCAAAAACGCCCAAAGGTCGGGATCCTGAGCATAGGTCTTTTTATAATCCTCCCTAAACGCCCTCACTTCTTGACGACTGCTTTCTTTATAGAAGGAACAACCTAAAAGAGCACCCTCAAGGTACCGCCCACAAGAAGAAAGTATCCCCTTGGGATCATCCACCTCGATAGCCAAAATCCTTATCCCTGCTTTCCCTAAAAAGGCAAGATGTGAGGCTATAAGGCAAACCTTATCACCCTCCATCACCCATAAGGCTTGGGGGAATTGCTTTATTTCCCTTAAAACCGCGGAAAAATCGGCGGTTTCGGGTGGGTAACTTCTCGTAAAACTCACATTTAAACCCGATTCGAAAAGAACCTTCTTCAAAAAGACCATATCCCTCTCTCCGCTTGAAGAACTCGGATAAAGGATACCGACCTCCTTAATGCCTTCTTTTATGGCAGTCTCTATTAGTCCTTTTATCTGCTTCTGTTCAAAAGACCTCTTGCAAGCTATCGGATCGATCACGTACTCCGCTGCTTTATCCCCCACAAGGAAAGTTACCCGGTAAGAAGCCCTTTCGGGACCGAATATCCCCGCACCCAAAAAACACCCCCTTAAAAAAGCCTCCCTTTTTTCAATCTCCTTTTCGGAGAAGGGAAGAATAAGGCTAACTCTAAGCCTTCGGCCGGATTCTTTTAAAAACTCTTCCCATAAACTCTCCCAAACCTCATCAAACCCTTTTTTTTGAGCCTCAGCCCTAACCACTTTAAGAAGGGTCTTTACTTCCTCCCATCTTTGTTGGGCCATAAGTTTTTTGGAGAGCATCAATGTGGCATAAACCCCAAAAGGATGCCCCTTAAAACGTTCGCTCACCTTCTTTAGCTCCTCAACCTTCAAAGAAGCTATCAAGGAAAGGGCTTCTTTCTTTGCCCCGGGGTCCTTCTCCAAGGATTTGTAATAAAGAAGAGCTTCCTCAACCCTCCCCTCCTCATAGGCCTTTCTCGCTTTCTGAAACACCATTTGACCTTCTTCCTTTACTTCTCTTGAAGGAGCAGGGGCTTTTAAAGGAGTAGGAGGTGGGGGAAGTACCACTTTTTTTGAGGGAAGGCAAGCGAAAAGAACCCCCCAGGAAAGAATGAGGATTTTAAGACTTACCTTCAACCACATATATCTCGGGAAGTTCCCGGTACTTTTCCGCATAATCTATCCCGTACCCAACCACAAACCCCTCTTCTATCTCGAACCCCACATAATCCACCTGCACAGGGGTTTTCCTGCGGAACTTTTTATCGAGGAGACAGCACACTTTGAGGCTTTTCGGTTTACGTTCCCTCAAAGCCTCAAGTAAAACCTTGAGGCTTAACCCCGTATCAACTATATCCTCCACCAATATCACATCCCTGCCTTCTATCTCCATCTCAAATTCTTTAGTGAATTTAACTTGACCGGAACTCTCACTCCCTAAGCCATAACTTGAAAGCCTCACAAAATCCACCTCCACTGGTATCTTAAGCTTCCTTATAAGATCAGCAAGGAAAACAAAAGCTCCTTTCAAAACCCCTATTAAAAGGGGCCTCCTCCCCTCATAATCTCTCGAAATCTCTGAAGCAAGCCGGGTTACTACTTCCTCAATCTGGGCCTTCGAAAAAAGAAGCCTTAGTCTCTCTTCCATCTCATAAAGCGGGTTGAAGGACCACTATCTCCGTTTCCCCTTCTTTAAAATCTTCCTTAGCGAAGTTAACACTACTTGCCCCCACTTGCCTCACGTTGTTTTTATCCTTCAAAAAGGCCTCAACTTCGGCAATGGGGAAACCGCATTTTGGTGTCTTAAAATGCATAGGGATCACCTTCTTAGGCTTGAGTTGCTCCATCACCTGAGTGGCCTCTTTGGGGTCAATGGTATAAAAACCTCCAACCGGAAGAAGCAGAAGGTCAACCTCCCCTATCTCTTTAATTTGCCTTTCCTCCAAAACATGCCCCAGATCTCCCAAATGGCAAACCTTTATTCCCTCAAGCTCGAAACAAAACACCGTATTTGGCCCTCTCTGGGTCCCCCGATTTGGGTCGTGAAAAGTGGTTATCCCTTTAAAGGTCTTTCCTTTGGCCTCATGAAGGCCAGGGCCTTTAACTATTATTGGGTTACCCTTTAGATCCCCTGTCCAATTATGGTCCTCATGATCATGACTAATGGTGACTACATCCACCTCTTCCCTTATCGGCCCATAGGAAATCCCTCCATAGGCCCCTGACCTGTAAGGGTCGGTCAATATCCTTAAGCCTTCTCCCTTTATAAGAAAGGCCGCATGTCCTAACCATTTCACTTCCATTTGGCCCCTCCTAAGAGTTTATTTTTCAATTTTACCTTCTTCCACAGGAGGGGAAAAGGGATTAAAATGAGTTTTCCAAGAAGTGAGGATGGAAAAAGCGTTCCTTCTTTTCATAATTTTCCCCTTATACTTATGGGCCCAACCTTTAAAAATAAGCGTAGAATACAACGTTCACTCCCTTCCCGCTTTTGTGGCTTTTAAAAGGGGACTCTACGAGAAAAACGGCCTTAAGGTGGAAAAAATCGAGTCTTATATTACCGGAATAGCCCTTGCTTCGGCAATGACAAGAGGCGATGTGGATGTGGCTTATTTGTGCCTTCCACCAGCTGTTGTGGTTTTTTCAAACGCTGGTTTAAGAATTAAGATAATCGCTCAGACGCATCTTTATGGTTTTTCGGTTGTGGTAAACCCTGAAAGGGTTAAGAAGGTCGAAGATTTAAAAAGGGAAGATCTTAAAATCGCCGCTTTAAGGGAGGGGACTGCGAGTGACCTTCTTCTTCATTACGCTTTCAGAAAGGCACTTTTTCACCCTCAGGTTTTAAAGAACATAAGGCGTATGAATCCTCCTTTGGCTCTTATCGCCTTAAAGAAGGGAGAGGTAGATGTGGCCTTTCTGAGCGAACATTGGGGGAGCTTAGCAGAAAGATGGGGTTTTAAGGTCATTTTAAGTGCCCGTGACATTTGGCCTCATATGCCTGGAAGTGTGATCGCAGTAAAAGAGGAACTCCTTAAAAAGGAACCCTCCTTTTATGAAAAGCTTAAAAGTATCAATCGCGAGGCTATTGCCTTTATAAAAACCAACCCTTTAGATAGTGAAAACATAATGTTTGAAGCATTAACAGGGACAATGCCCGTTGAGGTTTTTGATCCAAGTCTTTTTCTTCTTTCCCCCGAGGTAATAAGGAGGGCTATTTCGCGGTGTGAATACCAAGAAGAGTTAGATTTTAAAAAAAAAGTAGGGGAAGTTATTCGTTTGATGAACGAATTGGGGTATTTACAAAAACTTCCGAGTCCTGAGGAACTTCTCTTCAAAGGTTCATGAAAAAGAACTTGTGGGGCCTTATACCCATTGGGGTCGCTCTTCTAGTTTGGGAATTGTTAATAAGGCTTAAGGCCTTCCCCCAAGCCTTACTGCCAGGACCATGGGATGTTTTTTTGACGTTTATTGAGCTACTTAAGTCCGGTGAGTTAGGAGTAGCTCTTTTAAGAAGTTCCATTAGGGTCTTCCTTGGGCTTTTTCTGGGAGCCTGTTTTGGTTTTTTCTTAGGGCTTTTAATGGGGACGAAAAGGAGCTTGGAGACGTGGTTTTCCCCCTTACTTTCGATTCTTTATCCCATACCAGCTTTGGGCTGGCTTCCTCTTTTGATATTGTGGCTTGGAATAGGCGAAAAGCTCCCTATTGCCCTGATCTTCATCTGCTCCTTCTTCCCGGTCCTTTACAACACTTTGCGGGGAATTAAAGAGGTGCCGCAGGAGTTGATATGGGCTTCAAAGGTCCTTGGGGCGTCAAACCTTAGGACGTTGCGAGAAGTGATCCTTCCACTGGCTTTGCCGAACATTTTAACGGGACTTCGGCTTGAGGCAGGGATGGCCTGGAGGACCGTTCTTGCCAGTGAGATGATCGCCATTCCCAGTGGTATCGGAGCAATGATGTGGAAAGCCGAAAGCCTGATGAGAGTCGATGTAATTATTGTATCCTTAGCCATATTAGGGATAGCTTGTTTTTTTACGGAAAGGTTTTTTATATGGCTTGAAAAGAGGTGTTTAAAATGGAAATCCAATTAGAAAATGTAGAGAACCCCATTTGTAAGGGCATAAACCTTAGGGTCAAAAGCGGAGAGATGTTGGTTATTGCCGGTCGAACCGGAGTGGGGAAGACCACGCTTTTAAACATAATAGCTGGGCTTACCCCTTATAAGGGGCGGATACTTTTCAACGGAAAACCGATCGATCATCTTCCCCCGGAGAAGCGTCAAGTAGGTTATATGTTCCAAAACCAACTTCTTTTCCCCCATATGAGTGTATGGGAGAATGTGGCTTTCCCTTTGAAGGCCAAAGGGCTTAAAGGGGAAGTTTTAAAAAGAAGGGTTAAAGAGGCCCTCGAATTAATGGGCATAAGTGAGCTTTCGGATCGTTATCCCTCCACTTTAAGCGGTGGGGAGGCTCAAAGGGTGGCCTTAGCGAGGACCATCGCCACGATGCCAAAATTGCTCCTTCTTGACGAACCTTTTAGCAAGGTGGACCTCGGAACGGCCAAAAGGTTGCGCCTCCATTTGAAAAGGATCCAAAGACAAATGGGCATCACTACCCTTTTTGTAACCCACAATCTCCAAGAGGCCTTTGAAATGGGGGATAGGATAGCCCTAATGGAAGAAGGTCGGATCCAACAAATAGGAACCCCCGAGGAGCTCCTCTTCTCTCCTGCTAATCATTCGGTTTCCTCTTATTTCGGTAATCCCAATATATTCTGCTGTTCGGGCCAAAAAGGCCTCCCGTTTGGCCTCGCTCAAGCGGATTTGGGCTCTTTTTCGCTTATCGTACCCTGGTCGGGGAAGAGGATCCTCAAAGTGGCATTTTTCCCTTGGAACGTATATTTATCCCAAGACCCTCCACCAGGCCCAAACGTCAACCGGTTCAAAGGGAAGATAAAAGAGGTGGAAAAAGTTGGGGCCTTGATCAAGGCAAAAGTCCAAATAGGCGAAGATTTCATAACGGTGGAACTTGAAGATTCCACTCTCAAACAAATGGACCTTAGAGAAGAAAAGGAGGTTTATGTTATAATTCCCTTAAGGTGGATAAAAACTTTCGAGGCGGAAGATGGAGTGTGAAATACAAAAAAATTTGAACAGATGCACTTGTACTTATGAGCCCTGTTCTAAAAAGGGAAAATGTTGCGAGTGCTTATCTTACCATTGGTCACGGAGGGAACTACCCGGGTGTTTATTTCCTCCGGAAGCGGAAAGGACATACGATAGATCCTTAAAGAGGTTTATAGAAGCTTGGGAAAAGGTGCTCAACGTTTGAGGTTTCGTTCGTAAAGGATCCTCAACCCTTTAAGGGTGAGAAATTCGTCAACTTCGTTTATCACTTTTGTCTCCGAAGCTATAAGGGGGGCTAATCCTCCAGTGGCTACCACAAAGGGTTTGCTTTTTCTTTCTGAGGCCATGCGCCTCACGATCTCTTCCACCAATCCCACATAGCCGTAAAAAATGCCTGCCTGAATGCTCCACACGGTGTTTCGACCTATTACGCCCTTTGGCTTGACAAACTGAACTCTCGGCAATTTGGAAGTCCTTTGGAAAAGCGCTTCAAGCGATATGTGAATACCAGGAGCTATAGCTCCACCTAAGTATTCGCCTTTTTGGGTGACGTAGTCAAAAGTTGTGGCAGTCCCAAAATCAACCACTATAAGTTCTCTCTTGTACTGCTCATAAGCCGCTACCGCATTTACAATCCTATCAGAACCCACCTCTACGGGATTCTCATAAAGAATTGGCATCCCCGTTTTGATGCCAGGACCGATAACCAAGGGTTGAAGGCCAAAAAGCTTCTTAGAGGCTTCCTCAAAAATCGGGGTAAGGGGAGGGACCACGCTTGAAAGAGAAACCCCTTCTATCCGATTGGGATTTATCCCTTCAAGCAGTAAGAGTTCCTTTAAGAGTACCGAGGCTTCGTCTACGGTCCTTTCAACCAGCGTATTGATCCTCCAGTGACAGAGAAGCCTTTCGCCCTCAAAAACCCCAAGCACTGTATTGGTGTTGCCTATGTCTACTACAAATAGGAGTCCCCCCATCCCTTAACCTTCACATCCCCGGCAAGGATTTTTTTTATCCCTTTTTGGGTCTTCACCAAAAGTGCCCCATCTTCGTCGATCCCCTGAACTACTCCCTCTATTAATTCCCCAAAGGACTCCACCTCCACCATTTTCCCTTCTACTTTAGCATAGCTACACCATTTGGAAAGAAGTTGCTGAGGACTTTCTTTTAACAGAAAGTAAATGCCTTCAAACTCTTCGAGGATTCTTTTCACCAACTCATTTCTTGAAAACTCCTTACCCGTCTCTATTAAAAGGGAAGTAGCCAAATTCCTGATGTCTTCCGGGAAGTCTTCCTTTCTCGTATTCACATTAAGCCCTATTCCCAAAACCACGAAATTGACCCTGTCAGCCTCCGCATAAGCCTCGGAAAGGATGCCCGAGACCTTCTTCCCTTTTAAAAGGACATCATTAGGCCATTTAAGCTCGGGTTCAAGCCCTACTTTCTCCAAAAAATAGGCTAAAGCCAAAGAGGCACCCAGGTTAAGTAAAGGCACCTTCTGAGGAGGCATCTCCGGTTTAAGGATGATGGAAAGGTATATATTTTTGCCTTTTGGAGAAAACCACTTTCGGCCCATCCTCCCCCTTCCTTGAGTCTGAGTTTCCGCCAAAAAGACCTCACCTTCCTCTGCCCCTTTGAGGGCTTCCTTGATGGCCCAGGTATTGGTAGAGTCAACCTCTTCCATGAGGTGGAGTTTCTTCCCCAAAAGCCTTGTCTTAAGCCCCTCTTTTATCCCGTAAAGGTCAAGGGATTCTGGAAAATCCAGGAATAAATAGCCCTTTTTGGGCTTTGATTCGATCCTATATCCTTTCGTCTTAAGTTCTTTTATCAACTTCCAAACCCCAGCTCGACTTATCCCAAAAATCTCCCCTAAACGTGCTCCCGAAACATACTTCCTTTCCCTCTTAAGGAGAGTCAAAAGCTCCTCTATTCGGTTATTCTTGGACTGCATCATATCTCAAGAATCTCATGGAAAAACTCCCTCGGCCTTGGGTAAGGGAGCGCAAATCGGTGGAGTAACCGAATAACCTGGTCAAAGGCACTTCAGCCCGAAGGATGCTCATCTGGCCTTTGGTCCTTATCTCCTCTACGTGTCCTTTCCTCGCCTGAACATCCCCTATCACCTCTCCCATAAATTCGGTGGGGATGACCACCGTCAGCTCCATTATGGGCTCAAGAAGAAGGGGCGAAGCCTTGTTTGAGGCTTCTTGAATGGCCTGGGATACCGCCGCCTTGAGAATAAGGGGCAGGAAATCCTCTTGACTAAACTCCACCTCTTTCACCAAAACCTTAAGGTCCATAAGAGGATATCCCAAAACGCCGATGGTGGTAGCTTCCATTACTCCTTCCCTTATGACGTTAAGGACCTCTTGAGGAAAACCCTCACCAAGAAGAGGTATGAATTCTATACCTTTTCCCCTTTCATTAGGGATTAGTTCTAAAGTGATCTTAACGGATCTCTTCACGCCCTCGATGACGCGCGAAAACTCCGCTTTCACCTCAGCTCTTTCCTTTATGGTCTCCCGATAAACCACTTGAGGCCTTCCCACATTAAGTTCGAGTCCATACTCATCCTTTATTCGTCTCAAAATCACGTCCAAATGTAACTCCCCCATGCCCGAAATTATGGTCTGGCCCGTCTCTTCGTCCTGTTTGACCTTAAAGGTAGGATCTTCCTGGGCGATATTCTCCAACGCTTGAAGGAGTTTTTCCTGATGTTGGCTTGATTTTGGCTCAACGGCGATCGATATGACCGGTTCGTAACTTTGAATGGGTTCAAGCAAAATCGGATAGGCCTGATCGCAAAGAGTGTGACCGGTCAATGTCTCCTTAAGACCCATAAGGGCCACGATGTCTCCGGCTCGAGCCATTTCGAGCCTTTTTTTGTAGTTGGCATGCATCTCGAATATCCTTGAAACTGTCTCCTTACGGCTTAAAGATGCGTTGTAAACCTCTTGCCCTTCGCGGAGCAGACCCGAATATATCCTCACATAAGTTAACTTCCTCCCTTGTTCCATCATCACCTTAAAGGCTAAAGCACAAAACGGCGCACTTTCATCGCTAGGCCTTGTCTCCTCCATCCCTGTTAAAGGATTTGTCCCCTTAACAGGAGGCATATCCAAGGGTGAAGGCAGATAATCTACAATTGCGTCAATCAGGGGTTGTATCCCCTTATTCCTTAAAGCAGCTCCACATAAAACTGGCTGAAGCCTCTGTTCAATCGTAGCCCTTCTTATGGCCTCCTTGATCTCCTTTTCGTTTAAGATCTGCCCATCCAGGTATTTCTCCAGAAGTTCCTCATCCGTCTCTACCACCTTTTCGAGCATCTTCTCCCTTACTACTTCGGCTTCCTCCAAAAGTTCTTCTGGGACATCCACTTCCAGGAACTTTTCCCCTGTCTCATCCTCCCAAAACAGAGCCTTCATCCTTATGAGATCCACCACTCCCCTGAACTCTCCTTCCTTTCCCAAAGGGATTTGAATCGGAAGAGGGGTTGCCCCGAGTTTCTCCTTCATCTGTTCAATGACCCCAAAAAAGTCCGCGCCTATTCGATCCATTTTGTTGACGAAACATATCTTTGGGACCTTATACCTTAAGCTCTGAAACCATATGGTCTCGGATTGAGGCTCAACCCCTTCTACCGCGCTGAAGATCACTATGGCCCCATCCAAGACCCTCAAAGCCCTTTCCACCTCGATAGTGAAATCCACATGCCCTGGTGTGTCTATGATCTGAATCACGTGATCGCGCCAAAAACACGTGGTAACCGCCGAAGTGATCGTTATACCCCTCTCTTGTTCCTGGGGCATCCAATCCATCGTGGCCGTTCCCTCATCGACCTCGCCCATTCGGTGGATTTTCCCAGTATAATAAAGTACCCGTTCAGTTACAGTGGTTTTTCCGGCGTCTATATGCGCGAAAAAACCGATATTCCGCATCTTCCTTAAGCGCTTCTCCCCGGCCATCAATCAAATTTTATCTTTATTGAGGATTCGGGGTAAAGAAGAAGTGGAAAAGAAAACCCTTAATGTGATAACTTAGTTTTATAATGAAAGAGGCCCTTCTTTACGAAAAATTAGAGGACAAGAAAGTAAAATGCCACCTATGCAATCATTACTGCATCATACCCGATGGTAAAAGGGGTATCTGCCAGGTAAGAGAAAATCGAGGAGGAATCCTCTACAGTTTGGTCTACGAAAAGCTTATTGCCGCTAACGTGGACCCCATCGAAAAGAAACCCTTTTTCCATTTCCTTCCGGGTAGTCTGTCTTTCTCCATTGCAACTGTAGGATGTAACTTCCGCTGTAAGCATTGTCAGAATTGGAGTATCTCGCAAATGCCCAGGGATAAAGGGGAAATCCAAGGTGAAAGGGTTCCTCCTGAAAGGATTGTAATGGAGGCTTTAAGGACCGGTTGCGAAAGCATATCCTACACTTACACGGAACCAACGGTCTTCTTTGAATATGCTTATGAGACTTCTAAGCTTGCGAAAGAAAAGGGGTTAAAAAACCTTTTTGTGACAAACGGTTATATGAGTAAAGAGGCCCTCCAACTTATAGCTCCTTATCTTGATGGCGCCAATGTGGATCTTAAATCGGCTAACGAAGCCTTTTATAAAGAAATTTGTGGCGCAAGCCTTAGCCCAGTCCTTGAAAACGTTCAAACCATGAAGAAACTAGGAATATGGGTGGAAGTCACCACCCTCTTGATCCCTACCCTTAATGACTCGGAGGAAGAATTAAGGACCATAGCGCGTTTATTACGAGACATAGAACCTAGTATTCCTTGGCATGTAACGGCCTTCCATCCTGATTATAAGCTCCTTCATATTCCTCCTACTCCAAGGTCGGTTTTAAAAAAGGCCAGGGAGATAGGCCTTTCCGAAGGGCTTAGATATGTTTATTCAGGCAATATCCCGGGTGATGAAGGGGAGAATACCTATTGTTGGAACTGCCATAAAATCCTCATAAGACGATGGGGGTTCAAAGTATTAGAGAATCATATTAAAGAGAGCAAATGTCCTCATTGTGGGGCGGAGATAGACGGGGTTGGCCTTTAACATGCCTCTCTCATTGAGCGTGGGCGGAGGTAAGGGAGGAACAGGGAAAAGCTTTTTTGCTTTAAACCTGGGGATTGCCTTAAGCGAAAGCGGAAAAAATGTGATCCTTTGTGACTTGGATCTTGCCGGAGGAGCAAACCTTCACACGTTTTTGGGAATCCCTTATCCGGAGAAAACCTTAGAGGATTTTCTCCTTTCGAAAAGCCCTCTTGAATCCCTTTTGCTACCGACCCCCGTAAAGGGGTTAAGATTGATTGCAGGGGCCCTATCTAACCTTTCGGATAAACTTAAATACTTTGAGAAAACGCGGCTACAAAGGTCATTAAACCTCTTGAGGACCGATTACCTCATCGTTGATCTGGGAGCAGGAATCTCCACTTTTACCCTTGACCTTTTCCTTTGGGCCCAAAAAAAGATAGTGGTCATAACCCCTGAGGCGACTACCCTTGAGAACGTATACAGATTTTTACGGGGAGCCTACTTTAGATCCATAAGAAAAGCAGCCAACGAAAGGGTTCGTAGACTTATAGATGAGTTTTTTTTAGATCACAATTTCTCTTTGAAAAAACCACAGGAACTTCTAAGCCGTTTGAGGCTCTTCGACGAAGCCTTTGCCCAGAGGTTCATCACCTCTTTAAAGGGATTTGATTTAAACGTAGTCCTTAATCAAGTGAAAAGACCCGAGGAAAGGGAATTAGGCCTTTCTTTCAAAATGGTATGTTATAAGTACTTCGGCATAATGCCAAAGTATCTGGGTTACATTCCCTTTGATATGAAAGTGTCCTTTTCCATCAATAAAGGGCGCCCTTTCTTGATGGAATATCCTTATACAGAGGTAGCACAATGCATGAGGGAAATAGCCTCAATGATAATCAGTGGAAAGGAGATGGCATTGACATAGAAGACCCTTACGAGATCTTGGGAATAAGCAAAAATGCCAGTGAGCTGGAAATAGAAGAGGCCTTTCAACGTCTGATGAAGGCCCTTGATCCTTCCAATCCTGGCATTTGGGCCCTTTGGACCCCTGAGGAGCTTAACCAATTAAGGGAAAAGGCCCAAAGGGCCTTTTTGAGCTTAATACAAAGAAAACCCTCCTCTCATGTGGAGAGTTGTCCCTTCTCCAAGAAAAGAACCTTATCGAAAGAAACGTGGGAACTTATTAAAGCCAAAAAGGGACTCGGAGGAGAAGCCTTAAGGGAAATAAGGGAGCATTTGGATCTAAGCCTCGAAGAGGTAAGCTCTTTTCTCAAAATAACGAAAAAGACTTTAATGGCCTTAGAAAATGAGGACTTTTATAACCTTCCCCCTTGGGTTTATCTGAAAGGGTTTCTTCGCGCTTATGCCAAGCTTTTGGGCATCGAAGAAGAGGAGGAACTTTTAAAAAGCTTTGAAGAACGGTATCAAAAATTCCGTTCAAGAACGTAATCGGCAAGCTTAAAAAGCGCCTCTTTTTCTCGAGATAATGGAAAGCATATGAGGCTTTGTTTGGCTTGATTTATATATTTTTCGGCAAGTTGCCGCGTGTACTGAATCCCTCCATACTTATTTACTATCCCTATCACCGTCTCTATTAAATTCTCTTCTTCCCTTTTCCCTAAAAGGACTTCCTCTATGCATCGCCTTTCTTCTTCGTTTGATTGCCTCAGGGCAAAAATCAAAGGAAGGGTAAGCTTCCCCTCCCTAAGGTCACTCCCGACCTTTTTTCCCAAAACTTCTTCTTTACCAACGTAGTCCAAGCAGTCATCGACTAATTGAAAGGCTATTCCTAAGTTAAGTCCGTAATTATAAAGCGCTTTCTCCTCCCGGACAGGAGCTTTGGCTAAAATAGCTCCAATGCAGGTTGAAGCTGCTATAAGGCTTGCCGTTTTTTTCGTTATAAGAAAAATGCTCTCCTCTTCGCTAAAGGTTATATCCCCTGTCTTCATGATCTCAAAGGTCTCCCCTTCGGCAAGATCGGTCGTAGCCTTAGCTATAACCTCCAAAACCCTTTTATTTCCGAATCTCACCATCAGTGAAAAAGCGCGGCTCAAAAGGAAATCTCCCACCAACACACTGGCAGCATTACCCCACAGAAGATGGGCTGCGGGCATACCGCGTCTCAACTGGGCATTATCCACCACATCATCGTGAAGCAAAGTGGCCGTGTGAATGAACTCAATGGCTACTGCAAGCGGTATATGAGCCTCCCCTTCATAACCACAGAGCCTGGAGGAAAGGATCAAAAGGGCAGGCCTTATCCTTTTCCCTCCTCCCAAAAGGATATGTTCCCCAATTTTGGTGACAAGCGATATTGAGGATTTGAGGTTTTCCTTAGCTTCTAATTCGACTTTCTTTAAATCCTCAATTATAAAACTCCAAAAATCCTCACCCACATTTATACCTTATCAAAAATCGAAGAACAGGAAAAATAAAACTGGTGGCGGTGCAGGGACTCGAACCCCGGACTCTGCGGATATGAGCCGCATGCTCTACCAACTGAGCTACACCGCCACCTATAATATATAAATGAAGGTTTTGAAGGATCTTGTCAAGATAGAGGGTCTTTTCCGTGAGCGTATAAATCGCTTCCTTTGCCGGGTTGAAATCGAAGGGGAAAATAACTTGGCTTATCTCCCCAATCCAGGGAGGTTATGGGAGTTACTTCTCCCCGGAACCCCTGTTCTTCTTACTCCCTCCAGGTTTAAGGGCAAATACCCTTATACGCTATTTGCCGCAAGAAAAAACGCTTCATGGGTTCTTCTAGATACCCAGATTACAAACCTTATAATAGAGGAACTTCTCCTTGAAAAAAGGATTCCCTTTCTCAAGGACTATACTGTAAGAGGGAAAGAGATCAAGCTTTTAAAAAGCAGGTTCGACTTCCTCCTTTCTGATGGCAGGAAAGACCTTTTGTTGGAGATAAAAACCTGTACGCTTTTCGGTTCTCGACTCTCCATGTTTCCGGATGCACCTAGTGAAAGAGGAAGACGACACCTGCTTGAACTCTCGGAACTTGGAGGCATGTGCCTTTTTGTAGTGATGAATTTCGAATCGGAATATTTCCTTCCCGCTTACCATGTGGACCCGGCCTTCACTTCGACCTTCCTCCAGGTAAAAGATAGGGTGATCTTCAAAGCCATATCCTTGGGCTTTGACGAGGCCTTGGAAAAGGTTATCTCGGTCAAAGAATTGAAAATACCTTTAGAAGTCCTCCATAAAGCCTTCAAACCAAGTGGGGTTTATCTGCTTTTACTTGAGCTTAAAACCGATAAAAGGATCTCCGTGGGGAGACTCGGTGAGATTCTCTTCAAAAAGGGCTTTTACGTTTATATAGGTTCAGCTATAAGAAACCTTTACAAGAGGCTTGATCGACACAAAAGACGAGAAAAAAGGTTCCGCTGGCACATCGATTACTTGAGAAAATACGCCGATCATTTGAGAGTAATACCTATCCTTACCCCTGAAAAAATAGAGTGCGAACTCGCCCAAAACCTCAAACCCCTGACCCAATTCCTCATCCCCCACTTCGGTTCCTCAGATTGCAATTGCGAAAGCCACTTGTTTTACTATGAAAAAAACCCCTTGAACTTGAAGGATTTTATCAACCTAATCAATTTCTATCGCTTAGAAAAACCCTTGGAATTAATTACCACTTAATAAATCAAATCTGCTACCTCATCGGAAATTTGAGTATTGACAAATTATCAAACACAATTTATAATTATTTTTAAAAAATAAACCTTTTAAAAAGGAGAATAGAATGGAAGAAACGAAAATCAAAGCGCAGGGCAAAATTACGGTAAGGGATTGGTGGCCCAATTTGTTGTATTTGAAGGTCCTTTATCAGAACCCGCCGGAATTGAATCCCTATGGATGGGATTTCGATTATGCGAAGGAGTTTGGGAGTTTGGATTTGAAGCAGGTTAAGGAGGATCTCAAGAAGTTGATGACCGAATCTCAGGATTGGTGGCCTGCCGATTTTGGGCATTATGGAGGTCTGATCATTAGACTTGCTTGGCACAGTGCTGGCACCTATAGGGCAACGGATGGACGGGGCGGATCGAAAGGTGGGCTCATTCGTTTTCCGCCTTTGATCGGGTGGCCGGATAACATCAATTTGGACAAAGCCATTCGGTTACTTTGGCCCATTAAGAAAAAATACGGAAGGAAAATTTCTTGGGGCGATTTGATCATCCTGGCAGGCAATGTGGCCCTTGAATCCATGGGGTTTAAGACCCTGGGATTTGCTGGGGGAAGAGCCGACTGGTGGGAACCCGATGAGAGCGTGTATTGGGGGCCGGAGGAGGAGTGGCTCGGTTCAGAACGCCATGATGAAAGTGGAGCTTTGGCCCATGAGGTGGCAGCTGAACATATGGGTCTGATATATGTGAACCCTGAAGGTCCAAGGGGTAATCCCGATCCCCTGGAAGCGGCTAAAGAAATACGAATGGTCTTTGCTCGAATGGCCATGAACGATGAAGAGACGGTGGCACTTATCGCAGGAGGACATGCCTTTGGTAAAACCCACGGCGTTGCTCCTCAGAATTATCTTGGTCCTGAACCCCCGGCTGCTCCGATTGAAGAACAGGGTCTTGGTTGGAAGAACAGTTATGGTACCGGCAAAGGACCAGATACTATAACCAGTGGCATAGAGGTCATTTGGACACCCACCCCTACCAGGTGGAATCCTCGATCATTTTTACACATCCTTTTCACCTATGAATGGGAACTTGAGAAGGGACCAGGCGGTGCTTACCAATGGGTGGCCAAAAATGCACCTGCCATCATTCCCGACCCTTACGATCCCAATAAAAAACATCCTCCTCGAATGCTCACTACAGACCTTGCCCTCAGGTTTGATCCCATATACGAAAAGATATCAAGGAGGTTTTTGGAGAACCCCGAAGAATTTGAAAAAGCCTTTGCCCGGGCGTGGTTTAAACTGACTCATAGGGACTTAGGCCCTCGTGCGTTGTATTTGGGACCTGAGATACCTGAAGAGGTCTTCCCCTGGGAAGATCCCTTACCCGAGGTGGATCATCCGCTGGTTGAGGAAAAAGACATAGAGGAACTCAAAAAGAAGATCTTGGAATCGGGTTTAAGCGTTTCGGAACTCGTTTACACGGCCTGGTCTTCCGCTTCCACTTTCCGCATAAGCGACAAAAGAGGAGGCGCCAATGGCGCTCGCATAAGGCTTGAGCCTCAGAAGAATTGGAAAGTGAATATGCCTCAACAACTTTCTAAGGTTTTAGAAGTTCTCGAGAAAATAAAGGCCGACTTCGATAAGGCCCATTCGGAAACCGATGGCAAAAGGATATCCTTAGCGGACCTTATAGTCCTTGGTGGATGCGCGGCTATAGAACTTGCTGCGAAAAGAGCCGGGTATGAACTTAAGGTCCCCTTCTTCCCTGGACGCGTGGATGTCACCCAAGAAATGGTGGACCTTTTTACGGCCAATTTCTTGGAACCATTATACGATGGCTTTCGCAATTATTTAAAAAGCGGCATCCGATTCCTAAGGACACCAGAAGAATTATTGGTTGATAGGGCAAACCTTTTGGCGTTGACCCCCCCGGAGATGACCGCCCTGGTGGGGGGAATGAGGGTTTTGAATTGCAATTTCGGACGCTTTCCTCATGGAGTATTCACCAAAAGGCCCGAGATGCTCAGTAATGACTTTTTCGTCAACCTTTTGGACATGAACCTTGTTTGGAAAGAGATAGGTCCGAATCTTTATGAAGGAAGGGATCGCAAAACCGGTGAACCCAAATGGACCGCCACAAGGGTGGACCTTATCTTTGGCCATGACGCTAGGCTGAGGGCATTGTGTGAGGCCTTCGGCAGTGACGATGGGGAGGAGGTCTTCATGAGGAACTTCGTAAAAGCTTGGGTTAAGGTGATGAACCTGGATAGGTTTGATCTCCACAAGGAGAAAAAGATCGCGCTCGACTTAAAGGATATTGAGGTCATTCCCCTTTAATTAACAGGTATTCATTGGACCCGATTTTAAGGGGAATCGCCTTTGAAGTGAGAGAGGCTGCGTGCAAAAGTTTTTCTTTTCGGGGAGCTAGTATGAAAATACCGGGAGGGATCTCTTTACAGCTTTCAAGATATTTTATCTCTTCAACCACCTGATACTTGTACTTCAAATAATAGACCAGAGAAGGAGGCAGAGTCTCACACAAGTAAAGCACCTTTTCCCCTGAAAGGTAATTTGCCAATTGAGAGGATACGTTGTGGAAGTATTTTGGACTTTTAGTATTGGAGTAGAAGGTATAAGCGTGTTTTGAAAGAAAGAGAAAACTTATCAAAAAGATAAAGACCTTTTTGGGAGAAAAACCCAGGATTTTAGGGCACAAAAGAAACACCAAACTAGAAAGGAAGGCGAGTCCTGATGTGGCAGGGAAGATGTATCTTAGCCTAGCCCCAGGGATGAGAAGATGGGAAAAATAGGCACTTATAAAAAGGAAAGCCGAGAGTGCACCTACTCGGGAAAGGAGAGGATAAGACCTTAAGTGTTCTAAGTTTCGCCTTTTGATCAATAGTAAAAGTAAAAGAAACCAGGGAGAAAAATAAAGCACGGCATCCACGGTATAGACTTCAAGATGGGAGAGCAATTTTCCTTTAATCCCTATGGCACTCGTATACTCCGCAATCCAAGCTTTAAGAAAAGGCTCAAAGCCCACTTTTAACGAGACCGGGATAAACCACGCTCCAAAAACCAATAAGAGCCCGATCACAAAGAGAAAATGCCCTCTGCTATAAAGCAACTTTAAGGATTGCCTTTGCCTGAAGTAGAGGATCAGAGGAAGGTAGAAAAACAGGAGGGAGTGAAAGGTTTTAGTAATAACCGCAAGGCCTGAAAAACAACCAGCTACAAAAAAGGCCAAATCCTTTTTCCCTTTTAGTTCAAAAAGATAAAACCAAAAGTAAAACGAAAGAGTAACCAAAAGGGCATAGAAAGCTTCTATCTCCGCAAGCAAGGCCTTATCCATAACTTGAGGGATGGTGAGATAAATGAGGCCTGGAAGAAGGGAAACCCAAACAGGGGGCTTTTCGCCGGGAAAAGGAGGGGGATTTTCTTCCTTTAACACTTTCATCCAAATTAAACCTAAAAAAAGAGCCGTTATGATAACAGAAAGCGAAGAGACCAATCGCGCCGTAAACTCCGAAAAATTCCCACTCAGTTTAAAAGCTAGAACCAAGACCCAATTGAAGAGAGGGGGTTTCATAAAGTAAGGTTTCCCTAAAATCGAGGGAACCAAAAAATCGCCCTTTTCGAGCATCTCCAGGGCCACAACCGCCCTTCTCCCCTCTTCCCCTTTGAATTCCTTAAACCCGAGAAACGGCAGATAAAGGACTAACCCGAAAAGTACGAGGAATATAAAAGCCCACCAGGTTTTCCTTAAAGGGGGTAAACTCTTCAACTTGCAGCCTGGCTCAATTTCTCCAAACGGGGTTCAAAAGTGAGTTTTCCGTCCTTAAAGTCAATGAGGACGTGTTCCCCCTCTTTTATTTCACCGGCCACAATTCTATAAGCCAAAGGCGTCTCCAGTTCCCTTTGAATGGCCCTTCTTAAGGGCCTTGCTCCATAAGTGGGATCATACCCTATATCCACCAAGTAATCCTTGGCCCTTTCACTAAGCTCAAGCGTTATCCTCTTATCCTCAAGCCTTGTGGCTAAACGTTCAATTTGTAAGTCCACAATCTTTCTCAATTGTTCGCGATTTAAAGGCCTAAAGACGATGATTTCATCTATACGGTTAAGAAATTCGGGCCTGAAGTGCATCCTCAAAGCCTGAAGCACCATGTCTTTCATCTGACGATAACTTGTTTCGTCGCTTCCCCCAAGTTCAAGGATATATTGGCTTCCGATATTGGAAGTCATGATTATAACGGTGTTAGTGAAATTAACGGTTCGACCTTTGTTATCGGTAAGCCTTCCGTCATCAAGGATCTGAAGCAGGATGTTAAAGACCTCGGGATGGGCCTTTTCTATTTCGTCGAACAAAACGACCGAATAGGGTCTTCGCCTCACCGCTTCTGTCAACTGCCCTCCTTCCTCATAGCCCACATATCCCGGAGGAGCTCCTATTAAACGGCTCACCGAGTGCTTTTCCATATATTCAGACATATCTATTCGGATCATGTTCTTCTCATCGTCAAAAAGGGCTTCAGCTAAAGCCTTGGCAAGTTCGGTTTTTCCCACTCCGGTGGGACCAAGGAAGATAAAACTCCCGATGGGCCGATTAGGGTCTTTAATACCCGCTCTTGCCCTAATAACTGCGTCACAGACCGCCCGAACTGCCTCGTCCTGCCCCACAACTCTTCGGTGAATCCTTTCCTCAAGCTTTAAGAGCTTTTCCCTTTCGCCTTCCAAAAGCCTTGAAACCGGGATACCTGTCCATTGACTAACCACCTTGGCGATATCCTCTTCATCCACCTCTTCCTTCAAAAGCCTTTTTCCCTTTTGATCCAGCTGGGACTCAAGATCCTTTAGTTCTTTTTCCAAGAAAACCAATTTGCCATATTTAAGCTCCGCCACCCGATTGAGGTCATATTGCCTTTCGGCTATCTCTATCTGGCGTTTGGTCTCCTCTATCTGTCGCCTCAAAGCCCTTATTTTCTCAATGGCCTTTTTCTCCTCTTCCCATTGAGCCTTGAGTTTTTCGGCTTGAAGTCGGAGCTCTTCCAACTCCTTCTCTATCCTTTCCAAACGCTTTTGACTAGCTGGATCACTTTCTCGCCTCAAGCCCTGACGCTCTATTTCCAGTTGCATAATTTTTCTGGTCAACTCATCGAGTTCTGCTGGCATGGAATCGATCTCTGCCCTAAGCCTCGCTGCCGCTTCATCCACCAGGTCAATGGCCTTATCCGGAAGATAACGATCAGTTATATACCTGTGGCTTAAAACGGCTGCACTCACCAGGGCCGAGTCCTTTATCCTCACACCATGATGAACCTCATGCCTTTCCTTAAGTCCCCGTAGGATCGAAATAGTTTCTTCTACTGTAGGCTCATCCACGTAAACGGGTTGAAAGCGCCTTTCTAAGGCTCGGTCCTTCTCTATGTACTTGCGGTACTCGTCAACGGTCGTAGCCCCTATACAGTGAAGTTCTCCTCGAGCAAGCATGGGTTTTAAGAGGTTACTGGCGTCAATAGCCCCTTCGGCTGCTCCTGCTCCTACAACCGTATGAAGCTCATCTATGAAAAGGATGATCTGACCTTCTGACTCCTGTATCTCCCTCAAAACCGCTTTAAGCCTTTCTTCAAACTCACCTCGGTATTTTGTCCCGGCTATCAGACTCCCCATATCCAGGGCTATAATCCGCTTATTCTTAAGCCCCTCGGGCACGTCATTCCTCACAATCCTCTGGGCCAAACCTTCCACAATTGCGGTCTTACCAACCCCTGGATCGCCTATAAGTACAGGGTTGTTTTTGGTCCTTCGGGAAAGGATCTGTATAACCCGCCTTATCTCCTCGTCTCGACCTATGACGGGATCAAGCTTACCTTGTCTTGCAAGTTCCGTAAGATCCCGACCGAACCTTTCGAGGGCTTGATAAGTGTCCTCGGGGTTAGGAGTTGTAACCCTTGCAGAACCCCTTACCTTTTTTATAGCTTCAAATAACCTTCCCCTTTCAAGCCCTACTTCGCGTAAGATCTTACCCGCTACTCCTTCGTCTTCCGAAAGGGCCAAAAGCACATGTTCTACGCTAATATATTCGTCATTGAGCTTTTTTGCTTCATCCTCGGCTCGAGCCAGAATCCGATGAAAGCGCTGGGAAGGGTAAATTTGACCCGTTACGCCCTTTAAGCTCGGAAGGGTCTTGAGGAAAGTTTCAAGTTTAAGTCTTAACTGGTTGGGATCAATCCCAACCTGAGAGATGATTCGCCAGGCAAGTCCATCGCTATCTTCGAGAAAGGCTAAAAAGAGATGCTCAGGCTGAAGCTCCTGATGGCCATAACGAGCAGCGATGGTCTGAGATTCAAAAAGGGCCTCCTGTACTTTTTGGGTGTATTTTTCAATAGGCATCTTACTCTCCTTTACTTACTTCTTTTCCTCATACTCAGCATCTATCACATCATCCGACTTCCCTTGAGAAGTGCCACCTTGAGAGCCCTGTCCATAAGTCCCAGTGGCCTGCTTGTAAACGATCTCGGATATGTTATAGGCCACTTGCTGTAAGTCATTCATCAACTGACGGAGCCTTCCTGCATCAGGCGATTCCTCTTTGCAGAGTCTTTTGATCTCCTCGATGATGGATTCAGCTCGAGCTTTTTCGGCCGGCGGGACCTTCTCGCCAAGGTCTTTGATCTGTTTTTCCACTTGATAAGCCAAGTTATCGGCCTGGTTTTTAAGCTCAGCAAGCTCCTTCCTCTTCCGGTCTTCCTGGGCGTACATCTCAGCTTCTCTCATCATCCGGTCTATCTCTTCCTTGGGTAAATTGGTAGAACCGGTGATGGTGACCTTTTGCTCCTTCCCTGTGGCCTTATCCCGAGCCGTCACATGCAAAATCCCATTTGCATCTATGTCAAAGGTTACCTCTATTTGAGGCACACCCCTTGGAGCGGGAGGGATCCCTTCCAAGTAGAAACGCCCAAGCGACCTATTATCACGGGCCATCGGACGTTCGCCTTGAAGGACATGGATCTCCACCGAGGTTTGGAAGTCCTCAGCAGTGGTGAAGATCTCGGTCCTACGAACGGGAATGGTGGTATTACGCTCTATGATCTTGTGGAACAAACCACCCTTTACCTCCACGCCCAACGAAATAGGCACCACGTCAAGCAATAATATGTCTTTGAAGCCACCCACAAGAACCGCCGCCTGGATAGCCGCTCCAACCGCCACCACCTCGTCGGGGTTTACCCCTTGACACGGTTCTTTCCCAAAGACCTCCCGTACAAGCCTCTGAACCGCGGGCATCCTGGTCGCACCACCCACCAGCACCACCTCATCTATATCCTTGGGCCTAAGTTTTGCGTCCTCTAAGGCTTGGAAAAGCGGTCCCTTAAGTCTCTCGAAGAGGTCTTGACATAAGGACTCGAAACGGGCCCTCGTGATGGTAATATCAAGGTGTTTAGGGCCAGTAGCGTCAGCCGTAATAAAAGGCAAGCTTATGCGGGTTTCAAGAAGCGTCGAGAGTTCACATTTGGCCTTCTCACAGGCTTCATAAAGCCTTTGTAAGGCCTGGGGATCTTTTCTCAGGTCTATGCCGTGTTCCTTCATGAACTCATCAGCAACCCAGTCAACAAGCCTTTTATCGAAATCGTCACCTCCCAAGTGGGTATCACCTGAAGTAGCCCTGACCTCAAAAACCCCCTCTCCTACTTCCAAGATGGAAACGTCAAAGGTTCCTCCACCAAGATCAAAGACCAAAATGGTGGCGTTAGTCTTTTTATCGAGCCCATAAGCCAAAGAAGCTGCTGTGGGCTCGTTTATGATCCTCAAAACGTTAAGCCCTGCGATCTCCCCAGCGGTTTTTGTGGCCTGACGCTGAGCATCGTTAAAATAAGCGGGAACCGTTATCACCACATCCGTAACCCTCTCCCCCAAATACCTCTCCGCATCGTCCACTAGTTTCTTCAGGATCATGGCCGAGATCTCTTCGGGGGCATAAAGTTTTCCCATGATCTCGACCCTTACTGCGTTGTTAGGCCCAGGCACCACCTTATAGGGTACCCTCTTTATCTCCTCTTGAACCTCATCGTATCTTCTTCCCATAAACCTTTTTATGGAGAAAATGGTGTTTTCAGGGTTCAAAATCGCCTGCCTTTTTGCCAGTTGCCCCACTAACCTTTGACCGTCTTTGGTAAAGGCCACCACTGAAGGCGTAAGCCTTGATCCTTCGGCATTGGGTATAACCGTAGGCCTATCGCCTTCCATTATAGCAACCACTGAGTTGGTAGTTCCTAAATCAATCCCAAGGGCTTTCCTCGCCATCTGCCTCACCTCCTGTTAATTGTCCTCTTCAAGCAAGGTAACCATCCCTTTCGCCATTTCAAGGAAAAAGAAGGCCTTTTCTCAACCAATCATCTTAAAGCTCAAAACGCTACCTGACGGGGTAGAAAAAGGACGAGTTGGGGGAAAAAATATTATAAGAAGGGCTACAAAAATAAGTGCCCAAAGAAATGGGAATGTGCCCCTAAATATGGTCTCTAAAGGTACATCTGGGACAATTCCCTTGATGACATATACGTTTATTCCTACGGGCGGTGTTATTGCTGCAATCTCTACCATCAAGGTAATTAATATACCAAAACCATATAGGGTCGTAACCAAGAGATACCACCGTAGGCAATAGGATAGGCACCGTAAGCATAATCATGGCAAGGCCATCCATAAAACAACCACCAACAAGATGCATAAGAAGAATGATGACCCTAATCAATTCCCTTGGAGCGCGTAAACTACTGACCCAACTCGAAAGATTGAAGGGTATCTGAGTAACTGCCATAAAACGGCTGAATAAAGTAGCACCATAGAGAACGAACATGACCATACAAGTAATCAAAAGTGTATCCTTAGATGCCTCTACCATTGCCTTCCACGATATATTCCTCCTCACAAGCGCTATCAGGACTACAGCAAACGAACCAGCCGCCCCTGCTTGCGTTGGAGTGAACCATCCGGTCATGAGCCCACCCATAACCAGAGCAAAAACTATAAGAACTTCTATCATTGCTGGTAATGCTTTTATTTTCATAATAAAAGAAGTGGAGGGACCTGGAGGTCCAAGCAAAGGATTCTTCCAACATACAATGGAGATCGCTATAATGAAAGCAAAAGTGAGTATAATCCCGGGTATTATACCCCCTAGAAAAAGCTTGCCGATAGACTGCTCAGCTATTATGCCATATATAACAAGGAGAGCGCTCGGCGGGATGAGAATTCCGAGTGTTCCTGCGGAAGCGAGACATCCCGTGGCAAGGGAATCATCATAATTATATTTCTTCATTTGAGGTAGTGAGACCAGACCCATAGCAGCAGCTGTAGCATTGGTTGAACCACATATAGCGGCAAAGGCAGCACAGCCGATTATTGACGCTATCGCAAGTCCACCTCTGAGGTTGCCTAAAATTACATAACTCGCATCAAAGATGCGTTCGGTCATGCCTGTTCTGAAAGCAATACATCCCATAAGCACAAACATAGCTACTACTGACGTAAGGGTATAGGAAGAAAAAAACATTTAAAAGCTCAACTGCGACCATATTAAGAGCTGCATCTAAACCCGCAAGATAACTGAATCCAAGGAATCCCATTATCCCCATTGCAAAATCTACGGGTACTCTTATGGCAAAAAGTATAATGAGCAAGATTATGCCCGCTATTCCTACATTTACCGGTTCCATATCATCTCCTTATCTTAAGATTTTGATACGCCTGGATGGCATATATGAATATGGCTGGGATGCAGGCCACACCAATGGCATAAACAAAAGGAGCAACACGTATACGTTGGGTCATGGTAGCCTCCTTTACTAATTGGAGATGGTAGCCGTAAATAAAGGATCTCCAGACTATAAGTATAAAGAAAACCATGGAAAGAACTCTACTTAACACATTAAGTACCTTGGCAACGGTAAAAGGCATCTTTGCCACTATGAACTCTACTTCTATATGACGACCTGCAACTATCGTCTCGGCAAGGGAAAACGAAGCCACACAAATACCAAGGAGGGACACTATATCAAACGCCGCTGTTATAAGCTTGTTCAGTATTTTTGACGAAAGAATATCGGCTGTTATAACAACGAACATCAGAAGCACGGATAGAATAGCTATCCTGTTGAAAAAAACTCCCCATTTTCTCCACTAATTTCCTCAAGTTGTGCCCCTCCTTGGCTTCGATTTTGTACCTACTTCTTAATAAGGTACCTCTCCACCCATTTAACCGCCTCTTCCTCAGAGGGCTGTCTCTCTGTATAGTATGCAACCCTTTCAAAGAAGTATTTCACATAGTGTTTCATTGGTAAGCCCATTGCTTCTTCATCGGCGATATATTTCTCAAGAACAACCCTCGCAGGTTTTTCCCATTTCTCCTTTTCCTCTTTTGGTATCACAATCACCTGTCTTCCCGGTAGGCTTTTAAAGTAGTCCAAACCTATCTTGTCATAATACATCCACACATAGGCCTGTCTTTCAGCATATTCGTTGCTAAGCTCAGTAAAAACCTTTTTCACATCGGCAGGTAAGGACTCCCACTTCTTCTTATTCATAGCCACAAACTGGCAACTCGAGGTAGAAATAGGTGGAATTGTAACGTACTTCACTAATTCCGCAACGTTCCAACCTTTGAGGACCTCAGGCACTGCAAAGTTCCCGTCCACAACGCCTTTCTGCAACGCTTCATAAACCTCTGACATTGGCATTGCTCTGGGAACAGCGCCCTAAGCCTTTATTAGTTCTACTGTTGACCCGCTTGTTCTTAATGTCAAACCTTTTAAGTCTTCCAACTTATATACAGGCTTATTCTTTGTAGCGATCACATTCCTTCCGGGGCCGTGAAGGTAAAGAATGTGAACTTCTTCATACTCCTTAAAAGTAAACTTATTAAAAAGATCCGTATAAGTCTTTGTCGTAACCCATGCGCTCGGAATTTCGGAAGACATCTCGAAGATTTCGCTTAAAGGGAAACGCCCAGCTACCCAGAGAGGACAGGACATGCCGATGTCTGCTATGCCCTGAACTACCGCATCGTAAACCTTAGCAGGTGCAGCGAGCGTACCCACAGGGTAAATTGTGATTTCTACTTTCCCGTTAGTCCTCTTTTTGATCTCATCAGCAAACATCTGATTGAGAACCGTATGTAAATGGGTCTGTGCAAAAACAGTTACGAACCTGAGTTGAATCTTATCCGTAGCATGGGAAGTTCTTGTAAAGGCAAAAACTAAGCTCAAAATTCCTACAAAGAGCAAGATCCAAAACTTTTGGCAATTTTAAGTTTCATGATAACACCTCCTTTTTATTTTTTCTGTTTTAATTACATTCATAACAGTATATCCTACTTTTAGCTTCTCTCAGATGGGCTTTCATCAGCCTTTTAAGGCTTTTAAGGTCTCTCTTTTCAATAAGCTCCAGCATTTTTATGCTGGGCAAGTGAACTTGAAGCCGCACCAGGTACGCTTAAGGCAAGGCCCCTAAACCATTGAAATTTATCAACAAGAGGCGAGATGGTCTCAAGCAGCACGTTTGACTTCGTCGCCTTATAAGTTATTTCGTGAAATTGGGTTTCACACTTGACGATTTCTTTTATGTTTCCTCCTCTTATTACGGTCTCCCCCGAGGTTACATTTCTCTTCTGACTTCTGCGAGATCTTCCTCTGTAATGTTCTTTACCAAGAGAGAAAGCACATGATCCTCAATCACTTCTCTTATAGCAAAATATTCTTCCACCTCCTCCCTTTTTAATCTCCTTACCCTAAATCCCAACCCATCGTCACAGAGGAGCAGTTTTTCATGCTCAAGCATCAAAAGGGCCTCCCTTACAGGAGTCCTGCTCATTTTGAGCGCTTTTGCCACTTCTAACTCTGAGATTTTCTCACCGGGTTTCCACTCGAGGTTTATTATTTTTGCTTAATGTAATTATATGCCTCGTATCTTAAAAGTTTTTGTCTTTTCATTTTTTCATTAGTATGTTTTTATAAGTATGTTTTTATATATATTATCCATGTATTAGATTTTGTCAACAAGATATTTTAAAAAAGAAAAGAACCTTGTCTTTTAATATGAGTTGTGCCATAAAAATTTTGGGCCCCCGGAAGGGGCTAAGTTTGTTTTTGGGGGAAGGAATGAAAAGAGGGTTTGATGAGCCTGAGCTCTCCAAGGAGGAACTTGAAGAGTTCAAAGCTTTGGCTCAGTTGTGTCGAGGCGACATACTCACCATGACATTCCTCGCAGGATCGGGACATCCCGGGGGATCCCTTTCTTCATTAGAAATGGTGCTTCTGGTTTATGGGAAGGCCAAAGTTTTCCCCCAAGATCCTTGGAATGAAGACCGGGACCGGATCGTCATAAGCCACGGGCACATCTCCCCTGCCGTATATTCGGTCCTCGGAAGGTTGGGCTTTTTCCCCATAGAGGAGGCACTTTCGACCTTTCGCCTCGCGGGGAGTCCCTACGAGGGACATGTGAACTCCCAGCTTCCTGGTATAGAGTGGAGCACCGGCAATCTGGGACAAGGGCTTGCGGCTGGGTGTGGTTTTGCCCTTGCGGGAAAGATCAAGGGAAAAAACTACCATACTTTTGTCCTCATGAGTGATGGCGAACAGACTAAAGGACCAGTGAGCGAAGCCCGCCGCTTTGCGGTGAAATATGGCCTTAAAGACCTAACGGTGATTATCGATTACAACCAATTACAAATAAGTGGAAGCATCCATGAGGTTATGCCCCAAAGGATCAGGGAAAACTATGAGGCCGATGCTTGGGAGGTAATCGAGGTCGATGGTCATGACTTCCAAGAACTTTATAAAGCGTTGAGAAAAGCCATTCTCGACGGAAAACCAACCGCCATTATCGCCCATACCGTTATGGGTAAAGGGATAAGCTTCATGGAAAACAACAACGTTTATCACGGAAGGGCTTTAACCCCCCAAGAATATGAAACGGCCATGAAGGAATTGGGGTTGGAGGCCGATCTAAATCGCCTCAAGGAATTGAGGAAAAGAGCCCTTTACACCAAATTCGAAAGACCTCCGGTTCCCCTTCCCAAACTTGATACGGGTACCCCAAAGGCTTATTCCCCGGGGGAGAAAGTCGGCAACCGAAGGGCCTGGGGGAAGGTTTTACTTGAGCTTGCGGAGCTCAATATCCCTCAAGGGATACCCATTGTGGCCCTGGATTGTGACCTTAAAGGTTCGGTTATGGTGGAGGAATTCGGTAAACGCTTCCCTTCTTATTTAATCGAAGGAGGGGTTCAGGAGCATAGTACTGCCATCATTGCAGGGGTTCTCTCACGGGAAGGGATTATAACCTTTTTCGCCGATTTTGGGGTTTTCAACATCGATGAGGTCTATAATCAACAGCGCTTAAACGATATAAACCGAACTAACCTCAAAGTAATAGCCACCCATACCGGACTTGATGTAGGACAGGACGGAAACACTCATCACTGCATAGATTATTTGGGACTCATGAGGAACCTGTTTGGTTTTAAGGTTATAGTCTCGGCTGACCCAAACCACACAGACAGGATTATAAGATGGGTAGTCCAAAGGGAAGGGAACTTTCTCATCACTATGGGCCGGGAGCCCGAACCGGTAATAGAGGATGAGGAAGGGAGACCGTTTTTTGGTCCGGACTACGTTTTTTGTTACGGCAAAGGCGATTTAATCCGAAAAGGCACCAAAGGGGCTTTAGTCAGCATGGGCACTCTGCTCAACAGGGCGGTGAAAGTGGCCGATACCCTTAGGAAGGAAGGGATTGATTTAATGGTCATAAACATCTCCTGTCCGTTTGACTTGGACAAGGAGCTTCTGAGCGTTGCAGCCTCAACGGGCCTCATAATAACCTATGAGGATCACCACGTTGAAACAGGACTTGGAGCCGAAGTGGCCAAATTCTTGGCCGAAAACAGCTATTCAGTTCGTTTCCGTCGATTGGGGATCCATGGTTACGGGCTTTCGGGCGTACCAGAGGAGCTTTATAAGTATCAAGGGCTTGATGAAAACTCTTTGATTAGGGTAATACGAGAGGAGGTTAAGGGATGCAACTCAAAGAGATTTACCACCGAATCCTTTCTGACTTCTTCCCGGAACATCTGATTATTCAGTTTGGTGACCAAAAACTTTTTTATCGCAAAAGGACATGGAGGGTCTTTGACGAAGAAAAAAACACATGGGAAGAACGAGGTTTAAGGTATGGCGAAAATCCCGATCAACCTGCTGCCCTTTACGAACTTGTAGGAGGCAACTTAATACTTGGAGATTGCCGCTTCATAGACCCCGAAAGGGGACTTGTAAGTGCTTTAAAAGAAGAGGACTTCCTTCAGTTTGGGAAACACCCAAGTAAAATCAACCTCACCGACATCGACAGTGGTTTAAACATCATAAAATACCTCATGAATAAACCTGCTGCCTGCATAATAAAACACAATAACCCCTGTGGAGTAGCCCAAGGTGAAACATTATGTCAAGCACTGGAAAGAGCATTTTGGGCCGATAGAATCGCCGCCTTTGGAGGTTGTGTGGTTTTAAACAGGCCCCTTGATAAAGAAAGCGCCGAATGGATCTCCCAATTTTACTTCGAAGTGGTGGTGGCTCCTGAATTTGAAGAAGGAACACTTGAGTTTTTAAAAAAGTGGAAAAACTTAAGGATCGTAAAAATCAAAAAAATAGATCGTTTGCAAGAATACGTGGATCTTCCTTTCATTGAATTTAAATCCCTTATGGATGGAGGAATCATCGTTCAAAGGTCCTTCTTAAATCAGATAAGAAAACCCGAAGATTTAAAACCAGCCCTTGCCCTTTATAAAGGAAGAGAATACCGAATCATAAGGGAACCCACTCCTAAGGAGATAGAAGATATGCTTTTCGGATGGGCGGTCATTCAAGGGGTAACTTCCAATTCGGTGGTCTTTGTAAAGGATAAGGCTACTTGTACCATAGCCACAGGGGAACAAGACCGAGTAGGAGCAGTCCAGATCGCCATCTTTAAGGCCTATCAAAAATTTGCTGATTTACTTTCCTTTAAACAATATGGAATCCCCTATTACGAACTTGACCAAGAGGTGAAAGAAGGGAAAAGACCCCTCGAACATAAAGAACTGATTGATCAGAAAGTAAAAGAAGAACACGGAGGCCTAAAGGGCTCAGTATTAATCTCAGATGGCTTTTTCCCCTTTAAAGACGGTCCCGAATTGGCAATAAGAGAAGGCGTAAGTGCGATCCTTCAACCCGGGGGCTCCGAAAGGGATCATGAGGTCATCGAAGCTTGCAATCAAGCTAACCCACCTGTGGCAATGGCCTTCACGGGACAAAGGTGTTTTAGGCATTAATCGGAAGTTGAAGCTCCAAACCGGCTATTTTGGCGAGAATCTGTAAAAAAAGCGTGCCGTAAGAACCTTGAGGAAGTTTAAAGGATAAACGCATCTTCCATTTTGAAGGGTGAAGCTCATCGAGTTCTTCTTTAAATGCCTTGATTTTCTGTGGAATCACCCAAGCAGGCCTTTCCGATGAACCGAGATAAACCCTGTTAAGCCCTTTAACCTTCAGATCTCGAAGCTCTAACCCTTCCTCCTTTAAAAGCTCGGAGAAAATCCCCTCCCATTCCTCCTTGAGCTTTAGGCTTCGCTTCGGAAGAGGGATCTTTTCGGATTTTAAGGTTTCCCAAAGCCCTTTGGGGAAAGGCGCAATTGGCACAAAAAGCCTTTGAAAGGGCAGCTCCAAATAAAAATGAGAGACACCCTCTTTTTGACCCAGTCTTTCCAGATATCGGCTTAAGAGTTCGTTCCATAAAAAACTTTGATAGGCCGAAAGCCACAAGGAGAGTATCCTCGGAGTTATCAAGTTTACCGCTTTTTTGAAATCCTCCGGGTGGTGAATCAAAAAATCCACCACACTCCTTTGGTTTGAAGGGGGCAAAATTTCCTTTAAAGCCTTCCAATCTCCCCACAAGGAAGAAGCCCTTTCCTTAAGGTCCCTTACCCTTTCGGGATCCCCCAGGAGGACTTCGACCAAGTAAAATCTTAAAACCTCCTCCCATTCCCCTTTGAGAAGGGCCTTGCCCGGAAACCCTTTCTTCCGACTCCAGGAGCCAAACCTTTGAAGGTCAAAATAATTCGGGAACCCCTCTTCCAGAAAGGGAAGAACTTTTCTTAACGTTTCCGCTTCTCCTTTAGAAAGATCTCTTATAATGATGAGAAACGCATTTCCCTCGATATCATGGGAAGAAAGGTGCCTCTCCAAAAAACCCAGCAACTCACCTTCGAAACCCTTTCCCTTTATTCTCAAAGGGGGTACCTCCTTTAAGGGACCAACGCTTAAATGTTGGACGGCAACACCTCTCTTATCTTTTAAAGCTGGAACTACCACATTGGAGGGTTTAACCCCGATAAGGTTTGCAACCCTTGGGATGAGGGAAATGCTATCGACATTCTCCTTTCTAACCCTATAAATTACGTGCTTTCCCTTTTCCCTTAAGGGTAAACGCATTATCTCCTTCACGAAAAAATCCTGTGGCTTTACCTTTATTTTCACGGATCAAAAATTAACCGAAATGAGGGGTTTTTAAAAACCCCTCATTTCGGTTAAGAGATCAGAAGACTTCTTACCTTTTTACTTTCTCGCTGCTTCGATCATTTTCAGAATATCTTCATAAATCTTCTTTCCGGGAATTCCCTTGGATTCAGCCTGTGTAATCCAACTCTCGATGACCTCACTTTTCACCGCATCTCTCCATTTAGCTATGTCCGCCAAACTTAGCTCAACAAAGGTGTGTTTCTTCTCCTTACAGAAATTAATCGCTGCGTCAAGCCACTCGGTTTTTTTCTATATGATAAAGATAATCGGTAAACTCATGTTGAGTTTCTATAAATACCTTCTGAACCTCCGGAGGAAGTTGGTCCCATGTTTTCCTATTCATGATAACGCCAACAGGCGACATGTTTATCCCACCAGGGAAAATGGTGTGGTGAGGCACAAGCTCAAGCATTCCGAAGACCTTAAGAACCGCAAAATGGTTCAAACAACCATCAGCTACCCCCTCTCCAGGGCCGTATACCAGTCGCCTATCGGAACCTCCACAGGCGTTGCCCCTATTGCTTTAACTATTGTGGTGTGTTCACCGGTAGTAAGGATCTTCATCTTGTTTAAATCGGCCACAGTCTTCACAACTTTTGCCCTCTTGGTAGTATGAATGTGAGTCTCTGGCATCATAGAATAAGCGAAGGGCACAACCCCTTCCCATTCCTTCTTGATTTCAGGATGTTTATCCATAAGTTTCCTATAAATCTCATTGGCCTTTTCTCTGGATGGCCAACCCATGAAGGGAAGGGTAACAACCATGTTGGCAATAAAACCATCTCGTGCGTTCACCACATAAAGGGCCATATCCGCTATTCCACTTTGAACACCCCTAAAGGCCTCAGCTTCTCCCATCAATCCTCCACCCGTTATCACCTTAAACTCCACTTTACCACCCGTTCTTTTGGAAACCACCTCAGTCAACCACCTAACAGCCGAACGACCAGGAGGCGAGATCGAAGGATTATGATCACTGTAAACTAAAACATAGGTATCCCCTTTCTTCTCCAGAGCACTTAAAGTACCACCAAAAACAAAAAGCCCAATTACTAAAGAAAAAACCACCCCTCCCACTATCCACCGCTTAAATCCCATCTTCTAACCTCCTTTTTAAAATATTCATTTTTACCCTTTTATTAGCAATTTTCATACCTCAAGCCCTCTCCGCTGATAAAATGCCTTCCACACGTAGGGGAAAAATTATGAAGCAATATGTTGTCAAATTAGTAAAATATAGTTTTTCTATCTTGCTAAATCCTTTATGGCCCTAAGAGTGTATTCGATTTCTTCTTCCGTATTAAAGTAACCAATAGAAAGCCTCACCGTTCCAAATGGAAAGGTTCCTATAGTTTTATGGGCCGAAGGAGCGCAATGAAGACCAGGCCGTGAGAGGATGTTATATTTTTCATCAAGAAGATGCGAAAGCTCTGAGGGGCTTTTTCCTTCCAGGTTAAAGGAAACAATTCCTATTTGCTTCTTGGGATCCAAGGGCCCATATAATTTTACTCCTTTTATCTCCTTGAGGCCTTCAAGCAGTTTTAAGGTCAATTTTTCCTTTTTCTCCATTATCCGGTTAATTCCCTCCTTCAATATGAACCTAACCCCTTCACCTAAACCTGCAATACCCGGAGTATTTGGCGTTCCGCTCTCGTATTTATCGGGGAGAAACTCGGGTTGTTCTTCTTCTTCGGACTTTGATCCCGTCCCCCCCCTCATTAAGGGCTCTATCTTCTCTTCGAGGCCCTTGGTATTTATCACCAGTCCACCTGTTCCTTGAGGACCAAAAAGTCCCTTATGACCCGTAAAGGCCAAAAGGTCAACCGGTAATTCCTTAAGGTTTATGGGGATCGTTCCCGCAGATTGGGCAGCATCAAGCAAAAGGGGGATCCCGTGATCTTTAGCGATCTTAAGAATCTCCTCAACCGGCATAATGGTCCCAGTCACATTTGAAATGTGAACAAGAACTACCAATTTGGTATTTTTTCTTATGTTCTTTAAGACCTCCTGAGGATCTATCTCCCCTTTATCCGAGGCCCTGATCTGGGTCACCTCAATCCCCTTTCTCTCAAGGTCTCTTAAAGGTCTCATCACCGAATTGTGTTCCATACTGCTGGTTATCACGTGATCGCCTGGTTTAAGGAACCCATAAAGCACCAGGTTCAAGGCTTCGGTCACATTTTTGGTGAGTATTATCCGCTCGGGATCCTCAAGACCAAAAAGCTCGGCCAAAGCCTCTCTCGCTTCATAAATGATCCTTGCCGCTTCAATGGCAAGCTTATGACCTGACCTTCCCGGATTGGCCCCGTATTTTTCAATGGCCTTTCTTATTGCCTCAATCACACCCTCCGGCTTTGGCCAAGAGGTGGCAGAATTATCAAGGTAAACGAGCTCCATCCCCAAAGATCTTTATCCTCCCTGATCCCTCCTTAACCTCTCCTATAACCCATCCCCTCTCTCCCCGTTTCCTTAGTCCGTCAAGCAAAAGGGGAAACCTCTCTCTCGGCACTGCCATCAAAAGCCCTCCGGAGGTCTGGGGGTCAAAAAGGATGTCTATCGTTACCTCATCGACCCCGTAAAAATCCACCATATGGGACCTGAAGTTCTTATTTCGATAAGCCCCACCTGGAACAAGACCCATTTTCGCAAAATAAAAGGCCTCTTCAAAAATTGGAACCTGAAGGGCATATACATAAAAATCAACCCGTGTCCCCTCCACCATTTCACACATATGCCCTAAAAGTCCAAAGCCCGTTATATCCGTACAAGCATTAACCCCTATCTCCACCATTACCCGCGAAGCCTCCTTGTTCAATGTGGCCATAACCTCCGAAACCTTTAAAATGGTCCTTTCCTCAACCATCTGAGCCTTTATGGCAGTAGCGATGATCCCGGTCCCAATTGGCTTGGTCAATACCAAAAGATCCCCTGGCCTTGCCCCTTGATTCCTCACAATCTTTTGAGGATGAACGATTCCTGTAACCGAAAGCCCATATTTCACTTCCGGATCATCAACCGAATGTCCCCCCACCAAAACAACTCCAGCCTCTTCGAGCTTTTTAAGCCCTCCTCTGAGGATCTCCTTGAGGATTGAAAGATCAAGATCACGGGGGAAACAAACGATATTCAAGGCCGTGATCGGCTCCCCTCCCATCGCATAGACGTCCGAAAGCGCATTGGCACAAGCTATCTGCCCAAACCAGAAAGGATCATCTACGATAGGGGTAAAAAAATCGACCGTCTGAACCAGAGCCAAATCCTCACTTAAAAGATACACGCCCGCATCATCCAATTTTTCGATTCCCACAAGAAGTCTCTCGTTTTTGGGTAACGGAAGGTCTTCTAGGATCTTCCCAAGATCCTCCGGGCCCAATTTGGCAGCTCACCCTGCACTTTTTGAACATTCGGTAAGCCTTTTCATTAAACCTCCTTCCTTTTCTTTTTGGCCCTTATTTTCGTAACTCCCCCTTCCTCAACCGTTTCTATGATCTCATGACCTTCCGATAAAAGAAACCTTTTAACGTTCTCCCGAGAAGGCGGATAATCCAAAATGATCTCAAGAGTTTCACCTTCGGCCATTTTCTCAATGACCTTTTTGGTCTTCAAAACCGGCATAGGGCAAACCTCACCCCTCACATCCAACGTCTTCATCCTAAAACCCTCCTAAGCAAAAATGGAACTGATAAAAGGCCCTATAAATTTATGAAACAACAAAGCCCCCACGGCAAACCCCAAAAGGTAAGCCATAGCGCTTATTGATCCCTCTGCAGCCATTACATGTTGCCTAAAGGGGCAACCTCCAGCCAAAACCCCCAAAAACCCAAGCCCAACCCCCCCTATTATGGCCAGCACTAAATGAGCCACCACATTTGGCGAAAAGCTTATCGGATCACCCGGAACGGGTAAAAGGGGATGAACTTGAGCCTGAAGACCCATTGTTGACCATTTGGATAGAAAAACGGATTTTCCATTCAGAAACCAAGGGAAGGTTTTCAACGCAAAACTAAAAGGCCTCAAGACCAAAAAGCCCAAAAAGGCCCCCACTAAAAACCCGAAAAGCCCCTTCAATAACCTACTATCCCTTATTAAGTAATAATCCCTCATACCCCCAATGGTACAAAACCTAACCCTCTGCCCAAGCCATCCGAAGATCAAACCCAAAATAAAAGTAGCCCAAAGATGCATCTTACACCTCCTTAAGCGCTTCTCTTCAAAACCTCACTCCCCACAATAACCCCAACCAAAATCATCCCTAAAGCAATTATGGCTGTTAAATCCAAATAAGCGCTCTTTAAAGCGGTCCTCAAAGGACATCCACCCATCAAAAGGGCCGAAACCATAACCCCCATCCCTATGAAGAATTCTGAAAGGGGTCTCTGAGGACCAAACTTCATACTCCTCAACTTAAATTCCCGATTCACTAAAGCCGAAAGAAAGGCCCCCACCAAAATCCCTACTATCGTCAAAACGGGAAGATCTTTCGAAACATCAGCCCCTACAAACTTCGGTACCCCCTCCGAAACCCCATAAATGGGCCAAATCCTTATTAAAACCCAATTGACTAAATCCCGCATATGACAAGCTATACAAACCCCATAAGCGGGAGGCGGTAAAACCTTTAAAAAGGCCTGAAGAAGCGCCGCCCCAACCCCTACAATTAACCCTACCCAAAATGGCGACATCTCCTGCCCTCCTCAAAATTTTTTAAAAACTTCTATCCTCAAAATCTCTATCTGTCAAATAGATTTTTTCAATAGATTTTCTCCCTTCCATAGATTTAGTTGAGGCACGTATTTTGCTTTTAAAATGGGGATAAGGATAAAAGGTTGGGAGGTGGCTTTATGAAGTTTGAAAAGCTTCTCGAGCCTGGTAGAATCGGGGTTTTTGTTTTGAAGAACAGGATCCTTAAGATGGGCTCCACCTTGGGTTTTTTCCTTGGCAAGAGGGGCATATTCAAGAGGAGGTTATTTTAAGTTATGAGAACCTTGCCAAGGGAGGGGCAGCTCTTGTTACGGTTGGAGCTGCGCCTTTTGGGGTTCCGCCGGGAAGGAGTTATCTTATGAACGATGATAAGTTTTTACCCGATATGAGCAGACTTGCCGAAGCCATAAGGAAGCACGATTGTATTGCTTTTGTACAGCTATTTCACATAGGTCCGATGCTTCCGCCATTCTTACGTTCGGAAAGGCTTTATCCTGTAGCTGCTTCTTCTTTGAGTAAGGAAGAACTACCCCTGCCTAATTTTATCCCGCCCAAAGGTCTTGATAGGGACGAAATTAAACGGATTATAGAAGATTTTGTGACACTCGCTCATAGGGCGAAAAGAGCTGGTTTTCAAGGTGTAGAGATCAATGCTGCCTGCAACCATCTTTTAAACAGTTTTCTCTCTAGGGCTTGGAATAAGAGAAATGACGAATATGGTCCTGATACCATAGAGAACCGCTCAAGGATCATAGTGGAGATAATACAAGGAATAAGGGAATTAAATGGTAAAGAATTCGGGATTGTGGTTCTTATTAACGGAGCAGAGATAGGCCTTAAGGACGGAATAAGGCCTCAAGAGAGCTTAAAGATAGCTCAAGTTTTGGAAAAAGCAGGGGCCGATGCTATAAATGTGAGAGCGGAATTTTACACACCATTTCGAGATCCTAATAAACGGGATAGCACCCATTTCCCCGATGTAGCCCTCTATCCGGAACCTCCTTTCCCGGTGAGCGATCTCATGGAAGACCGTTTTTGGGGAAAAGGAGGGTGGGTTCCCCTTGCTGCTAATATAAAGCAGGGCGTCTCAATACCAGTAATTGTGGCGGGTAGGCTTGATCCTGAGTTTGGGGAGAAGGTTTTAAGAAAAGGAGCTGCTGATTTCATCTACTTTAACCGTGCCCTGATGGCCGACCCAGAATTACCAAGAAAATTGATGGAGGGTCATCCGGAAGACATTCGTCCCTGTACGGGATGCCTGACCTGCTTTAACAATAACGAACGAGGTAACCCACCCCTTTGCCAAGTAAATCCAACCTTAGGGAAAGAAAGCTTATTGCCAATCTCAAAGGCAAAGAAGAAAAAGAAGGTCCTTATCATTGGAGGAGGACCAGCGGGAATGGAAGCAGCAAGGGTAGCCGCTCTGAAAGGACATGAGGTTATCCTTTATGAGAAGGCCCCTCGATTAGGGGGGTCCATGTTACTTGCCTCCATAGTAAAAGGCTTAAAGCGGGAAAACCACTTGGGGCTTATCTCTTATTATGAAACGCAACTTAAAAACTGGGGATTAAGCTAATGCTCGGTAAAAAGGCCACAAGAGCCATTGTGGAAGCTCATTCTCCTGACGCATTGATAATTGCCTCAGGGGGCATTCACCACATATCGTCTATACCAGGCATTCACAATAAGAATGTCCTCACTAGCAAAGACCTCCACGAGAGGTTATGGAAGTTTTTGCGCTTTCTTTCCCCAGAAATCCTTTTGTGGGGAACAAAAATTTGTATGCCGATAGGTAAAAGGGTAGCCATCATAGGGGGGCAAATTCAGGGATCTCAACTTGCTGAGTTTTTGGTAAAGCGGGGTAGAAAGGTAATTATAGTGGATGAAGGCGACGAGATCGGAAAAGGGTTGCCCGAAATTTTAATAAAACCCCGACTTATAGATTGGCTTGAAGGAAAGGGGGTTCAAATTATTAAACGCGCTAAACTCCTTGAAATTACGGGAAACGGCCTTAACATTCAAACGGAGAAGGAGGGAAAGCGCTTTCTGGAAGTCGATAACGTATTAACAGCTTTACCCCTTATGCCTAATGAGAATATGCTCAAAGAATTTAATGGTTGTGCTCCTGAAATCCACGCTATTGGTGATTGTAAAACACCGGGCTTAATCGTTGACGCCATACACGAGGGGTTCAAGGTGGGAATAAATTTGTAATCCAAGGCTTGCCCAAGAAAATGAAAGTATGATAAAGAATTAAACATGTTGGTGAAAATCCTGGTCTCCACCAATCAAAAGGAAGAGGCAATAGACATAACCCCTCAAGTCCAAACTGCCATCGAAAAATCAGGCATAAGAGAGGGATTCATAATCATTTACGTCCCCCACGAAACAGCTGCGGTGAGCATCCATTCGGCTTTGGATAAAGAAGAGGTCCCAAAATGGAAAGAGATGCTCGAGACAATAAGGGCTTCCGAAAAGGCAGGAGGGGAAACTAAAGCGGCCTTTGTAGCCCCTACAGAAGTGGGGGTGATTGAAGAGGGGAAGATGGTTCTTGGTCCAAATCAACGTATTTATTTTTACGAATTCAATGGCCCCAAGGAGAGATGGGTTTACCTTTATATAGGTAAGTAAATGCGCTTCCTTTTTGGAGTTATAGTTGGAATTATCCTTACTTTGCTCTTCCTTTCCTTAGGGGGAAGCAAATTCTTACGAGAGATGAGTTATAAGGTTGGTCGTTTAGGCGACAAAATCGAAAAGTACGAAAGGCTTTTAAAAGAGGATCGCCCTTCGAGACGTTAAATCAAGACCATTCCACAACTTCATTCTGAAGAAGAGTATTGAGTATCTCATAAGCATTAGAGACTTTTCCTACCTTAATTTCTTCTATCAGATTAAAATAATTCAAACAAGTTCCACACACCAGTATCTCCACTCCTCTTTCTTCTAATTTACGTAAAGCCTCTATTAGCTCAGAACCCGTACATGCCAATTTAACACCCGAGTTTACCAGGACGATCTTCTTAGGGATCACTTCGTTTTCACTAAGCGCGTTAACAAAAGCTTTCATTAAGGTTCTTCCTAATTCCTCACTCCCACTCCCTAAGGAATCACTGGAAATAAAAAGGACTTTCTCTTTGGTAAAAACCATAGAGTCACAAACCACTTCCTTCCTTTCAGAAGTACCTCCCTTATCAGTTTTCTTAAGCGTTATTTTAAAACCTTCTTCCTTCTCTTCTACCATCACCTCATATCCATGCTCTCTCCCAAAACGGGCCACATTCCCAGCAGAGCCCGCATTATCCACCCACACAGTAAACTCTCTTTCGCCTTCTTCAATGACCTTTTTAGTCATTAAAACCGGTTGAGGACAAGCAAAACCTCTTGCATCAATTTCCCTCATTTTAAACCTCCTTCCAGTTTTATTCTAAAGACTTCTCTCAGAATATCAAGCAAATTGATAATTGTGTACTGCACCCCGTTTGTCAAGATATTTTTTGGCCTAAAAATTGTAGAGCTCATGCTACCTTCTTTCTCCTCTCTTCCT